>CAVIUA010000048.1:0-84613 GCA_963645945.1 bacterium | reverse complement strand
ATGGTATATATATTAAATATGGTGCTTTTTTTAATACTTATATTTAAATTTTGATTTTTAATTAATTTTATATTTTAAATATTAGTATTATTTTTTCTATTGCTTATTTCTATAAGAAAATATATTTGATTTGTTATTTTTATTTTAATAATTAATGTAATAATTTTGGTTTAAAATATGCTTACATTATTTCCCGGGAAATAATTTAAGTTACTAAAAGATACTATTATTATGTTTTTTCCGATGTTTCACGTGAAACATTAGTATTATTTTATTAAGATTAACTAATCATTGCTTTATTTTTATATATAGTTAAATTAAAATATTGTAGATAAATGTATGCTTATTTTTTAAAGCTAAATATTAACAAATTTATTTTTGGATAATATAATTTATTTAATAATACTTTTTTTGTTGCTTTATTTGAAACATTAAAAAATTTATATTTAACTATAAGCAATTTTGTTTATGTATATTTAATTTGTTTCTTTTTATATAAATAAGTAAATTTTTTGTACTGTTTACTATAATGTTTCACGTGAAACATTATAGTGTTATCTTGAATATATGCTTTAATTCATTACATTTGTTATTTTAATTGTATTTCATACTTTTAAATTATTTCCCGGGAAATAATTTTGTGCTTTAAAACTAATTATAATTGTGTTTTCATTCAATGTTTCACGTGAAACATTGAATATTTTAATTAATTATTGTGTAGAATTATTAATTATGTTTACAAAATAAAATATATATATTAGAATTAATTTGTGCAATGAGAACGGTGGAACCAGGTCAGGATCGGAAGGTAGCAGCCTTAACATTTAAATTCTCATGTGCACTTTTTTTGTTTTTATAGGGTGATTATATGAATAATGAATATATGAAATTAGCTTTAAAAGAGGCTGAAAAGGCATTTTTTGAAGATGAAGTACCGGTTGGTGCTGTTATAGTTAAGGATAATAGAGTTTTAGCAATGGCTCATAATGAAAAGGAAAAGAGAAAATGTTCTATTTTTCATGCTGAAATGCTTGCTATAGAAGAAGCTTGCAAAAAAATTAATAATTGGAGATTAGAAGACTGTGATATGTATATTACCTTAAATCCTTGTCCTATGTGTGCCAGCGCTATTAAGCAATCTAGAATAAAAAATGTTTATTGTGGATTAACTAATTCTGATGTTGAAAATACTTTAGTTGTGAAAAAAATATTTTCAGCAGATAATACTAATCCTGGTGTTAACTTTGAAACAAATTTATGTGTTGAAGAAGTTTCTTCTTTATTAAAAAAATTTTTTTCATTAAAAAGAATAAAATAGTTAACGTATATATGATATAATATTATTAGTGGGGTGTTATTATGTATCATGCATTATATAGAAAATATCGTCCTAGTAATTTTGATGATGTAGTTGGTCAAGATGTTATTGTTACTACTTTAAAAAATTCGATTATTAATAAAACATTTACACATGCTTATATGTTTTTTGGGCCTAGAGGAACTGGTAAAACAACTATTTCTAAGATTTTTGCTCGAGCTATAAATTGTAGTAATCCGACTGAATCTGGTCCGTGTAATGAATGTAATAATTGTATTCATTCAAAGGAAAAAGAATGTGTTGATATTATAGAAATAGATGCTGCCAGTAATAATGGAGTTGATGAAATTAGAGAATTAAAGAGTAAAATTTCGTTAGTTCCGGCTGAACTTAAATATAAAGTTTATATAATTGATGAAGTTCATATGCTTTCAATTGGTGCTTTTAATGCATTGTTAAAAACATTAGAAGAACCACCTGAACACGCAATATTTATTTTAGCAACTACTGATCCACAAAAAGTTCCTGAAACTATTATTTCACGCTGTCAATGCTTTTCATTTAAAAGAATCTCAGAAAGTTCTATAGTTAATCGTTTAAAAAGTATTGTGGAAAAAGAAAATATTTCAATTGATCCTAAAGTTTTAAATGAAATTTCATCTTTTTGCGATGGTGGTATGAGAGATGCACTTGGATTACTTGATAAGCTTAGTTCTTATACTGATAAAAAAATTACAGAGGAATCTTTTGCTGAACTTAATAGTATTATAACAAAAGACGAATTGGAAAAATTTTCCAAATATATTTTTGAAGCTGATATTCCTAATGTATTATCATCTTTAAATAATTATAATGATTCAGGTAAAAACTTGGTTCAAGTTATTGTTCAACTAATGAATTATTTACGTAATATTGTTGTGGATTATTATGTTAATAATACTAAGTGTGATTATTCTGTTACTCTGGTACTTGCTTTAGTAAATGAAATAAATAATAATTTGTTTGAAATTAAAAGAGCTGATAATCCTAGAATTTATATTGAAATGTTTTTAGTTGATTTTTGTAGTAATAAAATTTCTAATAATGAAACTAAAATTATTTCCCGGGAAATAATTTTTCCTGAGTCTAATGTTAAAACTGAAAGTAATAAAAATGTTGAAAATAAAGAAACAGCAGAAAAAAAACAAACCAATGTTCGTAGTGATGAAACTAATATAGTTTCTACTAATTTTGCTGTAAAAAGTTTAGTTCCTCTTAATATTGATGATATTATGAAGGCTAGAGTAAATAATATTATGGCTCAAGCTAATAAAAATACTTTAAAATCAATAATTGATAATATGAATATATTTAATGATTATACTTTCGATACCGAAATAGGATTTGCTGTATGTGCTTTATTGGATGCAAATGTTCGTGCTGCTAGTTCTGATGGGTTTATTCTTAGCTACGAATATGATTCAATAGTTAAACAAAATATTTCTAATATAAAGAAAATTACAGAAATTTATAATAAAATTTGTAATACCAATTATGCTATTGCTATTATAAGTGATTCTGACTGGGAAACAGAAAAAAAGAATTATATAAGTGTAATTAAGGCAGGTGGCTCATATAAAATTATTGAAGAACCAAAGGAAGAGTTATTGGATGAAAGTGAAAAAAGTGATATAATATCTAATGATGCGATAAATCTATTTGGTGATATTGTTGAAATTGATTAATATGAAGGAGAATAAATATGAATATACAAGCTATGATGAAGCAAGCACAAGCTTTGCAAAAAGATATGATGAAAGCAAAAAAGGAAATTGATGAGAAAGAATTTGTTGGAGAAAGTTCTTTAGTAAAGATTACTTTATTGGGCTCAAAAGATATTAAAAGTGTTGAAATAGATAAAAATTCTGATTTAACTTCTGATGATATAGAAATGCTAGAAGATATGATTACTGTTGCTTTTAAAGATGCATTAAAGAAAATAGATGACGAAACTGAAAAGAAAATGGGAAAATTTGCTAATATTCCTGGATTATTTTAGTTATGTATCCTGATAGTTTAAAAAATCTAATTGAATCTTTTAAGTATTTGCCAGGTATTGGTGAAAAAACGGCTGAACGTTTGGCATTTGCTGTTTTAGAGTTTGATGAGGATCAATGTGAACTTTTTTCTCAAAGTCTACTTGATGTAAAAAGTAAGATTAAAAAGTGTTCTATTTGTAATACTTTAACAGAAAATGATGTTTGCTTTGTGTGTAGTAATAGTTTAAGAGATAATGAGATTTTATGTGTTGTTGATGATACCAAAAGTGTATTTTTGTTTGAAAAACTAGGAATGTTTAATGGATATTATCATGTATTAGATGGTCTTATTTCACCTTTAGATGGTGTTAATCCTGAAGATATAGGACTTAATAAGCTTATTGAAAGAATTTCAAAAGATAAATTTAAAGAAATTATTTTAGCTTTTAAACCTAGTATTGAAGGAGAGACTACGGCTTTATACATAAAAAAAATCTTATCTGATATGGATGTTGTTGTTAGTAGACTAGCATCTGGTTTACCAATAGGTGCTGATATGGAGTATGTAGATAAATTAACGTTGGAAAGAGCATTAATTGATCGGAAAGAAATAGAATAATAATTTATTTTGTTCATAATCTTCTACTGAGGAGATATTGTTATGAAATTTATATTATTTTTTATAAAAAGAATTGTTTTAAGTGCCTTTATTTTGTATGGTTATAATTTAATAGCTGTTAATTTTAATTTGATTATTCCAATCAACATTTATACATTATGTTTTATTACTTTCTTGGGTTGTCCAGCTTTGATTGCTTTAGTTTTATTTAGAATATTGGTCTTATAGGAGGTTATTTATCATGGAAAAGAAAGTTACTAAAGAGGAAAAATTTGAAAATTTTGTTAAAAATATTATTAAAAATGAGAAAGTATCACATGCTTATATTATAGAATTGTGTGATTATGAAAGTGATATGTCTCTTGTAAATAATTTTATTAAATTAATTTTGTGTAAGCAGGGTTGTAGTTCTTTTGAAACTTTAAATTGTAGTAAATGTAATGTTTGTAAATTAGTTGATGATTTTAATTATCCTGATGTTAGATATATTGAACCTGATGGAAAAGAAATTAAAAAAAATCAACTTCTTGAAATTATAAAAGATTATGGTAATAAGTCTATGCTTGATAATAAGAGAATTTATGTAATTAAAGAAGCTGATAAAATGAATTTATTTGCTTCTAATACTTTACTAAAATTTCTTGAAGAACCAGTTGATGATGTTATAGCTATTTTACTTACTACTAATAGATATAAAATAATTGATACAGTATTATCAAGATGTCAGATATTAACTATTGGTACTGATAGATTTGATTCGATTTTTAATGAAAATATGAACAAATTAATTACATATATTTTGAATGGTAATAGATTATTTACAAATTATAAAGAAATTTTATCTATTTTACCTACTAAGTTAGAGGCTTTTTCTTATTTTATGCATATTCAAAATGTTTTTCTTTTATATTTACAAACAGATATAACGTTGTATCAAAGTCTTGAAGATGCTTCTAAAAAACAAGTAATGTCAGATTTAAAAATTATACAAAAAGGGTTAAAAGAATTGGAGTATAATGTTAATTATAAATTATGGTTAGATTCTATGTTTGCTAAATTAATTGGCGGTGTTAATAATGATTGATGTACTATGTGTTACTTATGATAATAATATACAAATTAATTTTTTGACTCCTGGAGATTTATTGTATGAAATTGGTGATAAGGTAATTGTTAGTTCCGAGAACGGATTTCATTTAGCAACTGTAAAAAAAGGTAATTATAAACAAAAAAAAGAAAATCTTGTATTACCATTGGATAAAGTTGTGAGAAAGGCTACGGATGAAGACTTAAAACAATATGATGAAAATTTGAAAAATGCTGAAAAAGCATTAGCAGAGGCTAAAAAGATAAGTAGAGATTTAAATTTGAATATGAATTTTTTGGATGCTTTTTATAACCTTGACAAATCTCAATTATTGTTTTCATTTTTAGCTGATGATAGAGTTGATTTTAGAGAACTAGCAAAAAAATTGGCACAAAAATATAAGACTAGAATTGAACTTAGACAAATTGGTGTTAGAGATAAGGCAAAAAGAGTTGGTGGACTAGGTCCTTGTGGTTTGTTTTTATGCTGTAATTCATTTTTAACTGATTTTAATAGTGTTTCAATCAATATGGCAAAAAATCAATTTTTAGCTTTAAATCCTTCTAAAATTAATGGGGTTTGTGGTAGATTGTTATGTTGTTTGGGTTATGAGAATGATGTATATACTGAATTAAAAAAAGATTTTCCTAAGTTAGGATCTATTATGGAAACTGAATATGGTATTGGAAAAATTGTTGAAATTGATGTTTTTAAACGTACTTATAGTGTTGATTTGAAAGAAAAAGGTATTGTTGAATTTAAACTAGAAGGTAGTTATGGAAAGAATAAATGATATATTAGGATATAAAAATAGAAAAATTTTTCAGGATGATGAATGTTTTTCTTTCTCTCTAGATAGTGTTATGCTTTCAAATTTTGTAACTATTAGGCATCGTGATAAAAACATTTTAGATTTAGGTACTGGGAATGGTGTAATTCCTTTAATACTTTCTCTTAGAACTAATAAAAAAATAATTGGTGTTGAACTACAAAAAAAACTTGCTGATATGGCTAATAGGTCTGTAGAACTTAATAATTTAAGTGAACAAATTACTATTGTTAATCAGGATATGAAAGAATTTGCATCTGATTCAAATGTTGATAAGTTTGATGTTATAACATGTAATCCTCCTTATTTTAAGGTGAATGAAAAAAATTATTTTAATTTAAGTGAAGAAAAGGTATTAGCAAGGCATGAGGTTGGTGTCACTTTAAGTGATGTTTTTTGCGTTTCTAAAAAATTATTAAAAAATGGTGGAAACTTTGCAATTGTTCATAGACCAGAACGTTTATTGGAAATTGTTGATTTATTTAGAAGTAATGGAATTTCTCCAAAAAGGTTACAGCTTGTATATGAAAAAATGTCTAAAGATGCTATTTTAATTTTAATTGAAGGTCAAAAAGCTGGTAAACCTGGTCTTAAAATTGAGAAACCTTTTATTATGTATAATGAAGATGGAAGTATGACTGAAGAATATGAATTTTTTTGCAAAGAGGTGAGAAACGATGAGTCAAATTAGTTATAATGATACTGCAAGCTTATATTTAATACCTACGCCCATTGGTAACTTGGATGATATTACTATTAGATCTTTAAATACACTAAAAGATGTAGATTTAGTTTTATGTGAAGATACGAGAGAAACTGGTAAATTATTGAGTAAATATGATATAAAAAAGAAACTGGTTAGTTGTCATGAATTTAATGAAGAAAAAGTTAAATCTTATGTTATAGAGCAACTATCTAAAGGAATGAATATTGGTCTTGTTACTGATCAAGGTACTCCTATAATTAGTGATCCAGGGTATATAATTGTAAATGAAGTTATTTCTTATAATTATAACGTTGTTAGTTTGCCTGGGGCTACAGCTTTTGTACCTGCTTTAACATCTTCTGGTATTTCTCCTTCACCTTTCTTATTTTATGGTTTTTTAAATGCAAAGGATTCTAAACAAAAGAAAGAATTGCTTGGTTTGAAGGATTATAAGTATACAATGATTTTTTATGAATCACCTCATAGATTGGAAAATACATTAAAAAATATGTTAGAAGTACTTGGTAATAGAAAAATATCTATTTCTAGGGAAATTTCTAAAATTCATGAGGAAATATATAGAGATTATATTGAAAATTTGATTCCTACAGCGCCAAATTTAAAAGGTGAATTTGTTCTTGTTGTTGATGGTAATCATGAAAAAGTTGATTATAGTGATATGACTATTATTGAACATGTTAATATTTATTTAGAAGATGGTATTTCGGAAAAAGATGCTATAAAATTAGTGGCGAAAGAGAGAAATGTAGCTAAGTCTATTATTTATAAAGAATATCATAATGGGAAGTGATTAAATGAAACTTATTGTTGGATTAGGTAATCCTGGAAAAGAGTATGAAAAAACGAGACATAATATAGGTTTTATGGTTGTGGATAATTATATTTCATATAAAAAATGTGCTGGTGACTGGAAACAAAAATTTAATAGTTTGTATTTTCAAACTAATATTTTTGGTGAAAAGGTTATATTTTTAAAGCCAAGTACTTATATGAATTTGTCTGGTAATGCTGTTTTAGAGTGTGCTAATTATTTTAAAATTGATGTATCAGATATTTTGGTTATTTCTGATGATCTTGATTTATTAATTGGTAACTTTAAATTAAAAGAATCTGGATCATCTGGTGGACATAATGGTTTAAAAAATATTGCTCTATGTTTGGGTACAGAAAAATTCAAGCGTTTAAAAGTGGGTATTTCAAAATCTACTGATGGAGATATAAAAGACTATGTTTTGGGTAAAATATCTAATGATGACTTGAAGGTTTATGATGAATTATTCAATACTTTAAATGTAGTTATTGATGACTATTTTATTATGAATTTTTCAGATTTGATGAGTAAATACAATAAAAAAAATAGGTGATTAAATGAATTTTTTTGATAATTTAATTCATGTTGATGTTAAGAAAAATATGTGTATAGCTGGTCTTTCTGATGAGCTTTTTTGTGTTTATTTGTACAAATTATTTGCAGAGAAAAATAAGAATATACTTTTAGTTGTTAATTCTTTATACGAGGCTAATACTTTATTTTCAACATTGAATAATTACACTGATAAAGTAAAACTATTTCCTATGGATGATTTCTTAACAAGTGAAGCTCTTGCGATAAGTCCTGATTTAAAAATAAATAGATTAAATACTTTAAATGATTTAATTTATGGTGAACCTTGTATCGTTATTACTAATTTAACAGGTTATTTAAGATTTTTACCTAGTAAAAAAACGTATGAAGACTTTGTTTTAAATTTATGTGTAGGTGAGGAAATTTCACCTAAGTTTCTTGTGGAAAAATTTATTAAAGCAAATTATTTACGTACAACATTGGTTACTAAAACTGGAGAATTAGGTGTAAGGGGATTTGTTATTGATGTTTTTCCTATTAATGAAGAGTATCCTGTTAGAATTGAATTTTTTGGTGATGAAATTGATTCAATTAGATATTTTGATGTAGATACACAAAAGACAATAAAGAAGATAAATAATATTTCAATTAATCCTTTTTCCGAATTTTTAACTGATAATGATGTTATTGAAGAAAACTTTGGTAAGCAAAAGTACTTGCCAATCTATGAAAATGTTGTTTCTATATCTGAATATTTCAATTCTGGTTATGTATTTTACAAAGATTATGAACAATTAAAAACTAGTTATTTACATATGCTTGATGAAATTAATACTTATAATAGTGAACGTGATGTTAAGTTTAAGGGTAATTATATGTTTTCTTTAGATGATATTAAAGTTAGTTATCCTGTTTATTATATGTCTATTAATAATATAACTAATAGTGATTTAGATGTTTTAAAATATGATGTTAAGACTATAAATAATTTTGCTGAAGATATAGATCGTATTAATTCATTTATTAGAGAAAATATTGCGTCTGGTAAGACTGTACTTATTTGTTTAAAAAAATATCAATTAAAGAGTATTAGTAAAAAATTAAATATGAATTATGTTGAGGCAACATTAGATAATATTTCTTTAAATAAAGTTAATCTTATTGAAAAAGAATTTAATCATGGTTATATTTTCAATGATTTTGTTTTACTTACTGCTAATGAATTATTTATTAATAACGAACGTAAGAGGAAGTATAATACTACGTTTAAGTATTCTTCATCGATTTCTGATATTTCAAAGTTAAATATTGGTGATTATGTAGTTCATAGTGTTCATGGTATTGGAATGTATAATGGTATTAAGACTTTATCTTCATTTGGCTATGAAAAAGATTATTTAGAAGTGTTATATCAAGGTACCGATAAGATATATATACCTGTTGAAAAAATAGATTTATTGACTAAGTATTCTACAAAGGATGGAGTATTACCTAAAATCAATAAACTAGGTGGAACGGAATGGGAAAAAACAAAAGCAAGAGTCAGAAGTAAAGTAAAGGATATGGCTGATAAATTGTTAAAATTGTATGTTGAGAGAGAGTCAAAAAAAGGATTTGCTTTTTCACCTGATTGTGATATGTTACATGATTTTGAAAATGACTTTCCATATGAGTTAACAAAGGATCAAATAACGGCAATTCAACAAATAAAAGCAGATATGGAAAAGTCTGTTCCTATGGATAGATTACTTTGTGGTGATGTTGGTTTTGGTAAGACTGAAGTTGCATTTGTGGCGGCATTTAAGGCAATTTTGGATTCAAAACAAGTATTATTTTTGTGTCCTACTACTATTTTATCTAATCAACATTATGAAAATGCTAAAGAAAGATTTAAAAACTTTCCAGTATCTATTGCTTTACTTAATAGATTTACTCCAACTAAAGAAGTTAATAACATCATTGAGGGTTTAAAAAATGGGACAATAGATTTAGTCTTTGGTACACATAGATTACTTAGTGATGATGTAAAACCTAAAGATCTTGGACTACTTATAATTGATGAGGAACAACGTTTTGGGGTTTTACACAAAGAAAAAATAAAAGAATATAAAATAAATGTTGATGTGCTTACTTTATCAGCTACACCTATACCTAGAACTTTACAAATGTCTTTGGTTGGTATAAGAAGTCTTTCATTAATTGAAACGCCACCTGTTAATAGATATCCTGTTCAAACTTATGTTATTCAGGAAAATATGCAGATTTTAAAAGACGCTATTTACAAGGAATTAAGTAGAAATGGACAAGTATATATTCTTTATAATAAAGTTCAGTCTATTAATGAGGAAGCCTTAAAAATTCAAAGACTAGTTCCAGAGGCTAGTATTGCTGTTGCACACGGTCAAATGAATAAAAATGAACTTGAAAGTAAAATTTTTGACTTTGTTAATAGAAAATATGATGTTTTAGTATGTACAACAATTATTGAAACTGGTATTGATATACCTAACGTTAATACCTTGATAATAATAGATGCTGATAGGTTTGGCTTAAGTCAGTTGTATCAAATTCGTGGACGTGTTGGGCGTAGTGATAGATTTGCTTATGCATATTTAATGTATGATGAAAGAAAAATTTTAACTGAGCAGGCTATAAAGAGATTAAATGTTATAAAAGAATTTACCGAACTTGGTTCTGGATTCTCTATTGCGGCAAGAGATTTGTCTATCCGTGGAGCTGGAGATATTTTAGGTAGTGAACAAGCTGGTTTTATTGACTCTGTTGGTATTGACTTATATTTAAAAATGTTAAATGAAGAAGTTAGTAGTAGAAATGAGACTGCAGTAGAAGAGGCAGAAGAAGTTGATACTAAACCATTGATTAATGTTTCTACTCATATCGATGATAGTTATGTTAGTGATGATGATTTAAAAATCGAAATTCATCGCAAAATTAATGAAGTTGATTCATTGGAGAAATTTAACGCTATAAAATTAGAGTTAGAAGATAGATTTGGTAAAATTAATGAAGATATTTCTATTTATATGTATGAAGAATGGTTTGAAAAATTAGCACAAAAACTAAAGATTAAAAATGTTCATCAAAATAAAAATTCAATAGAAATTGTTTTATCTGAAGAATTAATTAGTAAGGTTAGTGTTGATGATATTTTTATGGACGCTTTTTATATTTCAAATATGTTTAGATTTATAAGTAAAGGAACAAATTTGGTTATTGTATTAGACATAATTAAATTGGAAAAACATCCTGTTTATTATTTGGTTTCTCTTTTGGATAAAATTTATTCTAGATACAAAAATAGTATTGACTAAATTGATTTATACTGGTTAAATTTATTATACTAGGAGTGATGATGTGACAAATAATATTGAAGATTTTAAAAAGACTCATTTAGATAATTATAGAAGAGCATTAGTTGATACTTTAGTTAATAATACTAATGCTTTATTTGATGAAGATATTACTTCTTTGTTAAAAAAACCTCCATTAGACTCGATGGATGTTATTAAAAGTAGATTTTTGGATTTGGCTAAGAAAAATAAAATAATTTTGAAAGCTGAAAAATTGGATAACATTTTAGATAATTATCGTAGTAAATGTTTAGAATTTTGTAAGACATTGAAAGATATTAGAATTAATACTTTGTCTAAAATAATAAATGATTTTAAATTAATAAATAATAATGATACTATCAAATTAATGAAAAAGGACTTTTCGAGTGTTAATAAAATAGTAAAATCAGAAATTAAGAGTTTTATTAAAGATACATTAAATACTGAAATATTTGAAAAAATGGATTTATTGTTTGATAATGATATTGATTTAACTATAAAAAAACGTATAACTACTGATGTTACTAAATATATTAATAATAATTATTTAAAGCAGTTACTTGAAAATATTGACTTTAAAATTTTGGTTAAAGATACAATATTAACTAATAGTATTAAAGAACAAGGTGAAAGATATTTATTTACTCTTGAAAACTCTAGATTATTTGATGTGCAATAATGACTGATGTTTCAGTCTTTTTTTTATGCTTGATGAAAAATACTTTTAAATATTAATTAATTAACATTTCTATGGAAATATTTACCAAGGGAATTTTTGGAAATATTTATTATAATATATGTGAGAAACAAATATTTTGTATAAAAAGTGTAGTTCTAGAGAAAATATTAGTATGAAGAAAGTGAGGAATAATTTTATGAAGTCAACTGGTGTAGTGAGAAGAGTAGATGATTTAGGAAGAATTGTTATTCCCAAAGAAATTCGACGTACTCTTAGAATTCGTGATGGAGAATCTTTAGAAATATTTGTTGATAGAGAAATGATTGCTTTAAAAAAATTTTCAAAAATGTCTGATATGGATGATGTTTCAAAAGAGTTGGTTGAAATAATTAATGCTAATATTAAAAAAACAGTATTAATTACTGATAGAGATAAATTCGTTGCCGGATCTGGCAATTTAAAGAAAAAATATATTGATTCTAATATTTCTAGATATTTAGAAAGTGTTATGAATGATAGGAAAACTTTATTTGAATCTAGTCTTCATAATGTGGAATTAATTGAAAATGAAAAGGAGAAATTATCTTATGTAATTCAACCTATAATTATGAATGGTGATGCCATAGGATTAGTCTTGGTTATATCTGATAAAGCTGATATAACAAAACTAGATGAGAAATTAATTTGCGTAGTTGCACAATTTTTAGGAAAACATATTGAAGAATAAAGAAAATTGTGTTATACTTCATGCATATCTTAAATGTTGTGATGAAGAGCTTTAATTAAATTTTTATTAAGAGAACTCTGTTTGGTGGGAATGAGTATAAAAATTAATTTAAGTATGGCTTTTGAACTATTATATCGATATGTAGGTATAATCGTAGGTAGGCGTTAACTACTCGAGTGTATAATATCAGAAATATTATAAAATAAGGTGGTACCGCGAGAAACTTCTCGTCCTTATGTTTATAATATTTTTTTTTGGTATTAAATTTGAAGGAGGATGATATTATGGGTAAAAAGTTTTATATTGCTACTGCTATTGCTTATACTTCTGGTAAGCCACATATAGGTAATACATATGAAATCGTTTTGGCAGATTCAATTGCTAGATTTAAAAGACAACATGGATATGATGTTTATTTTCAGACTGGTACTGATGAACATGGTATTAAAATTGAAGAAAAAGCTAGAGATGCTGGTATATCACCAAAGGAATTTGTTGATGGTATAGCTAAACAAATTCAAGGTATTTGGGATTTAATGAATACTAGTTATGATAAGTTTGTAAGAACTACAGATTCTCATCATAAAGAAGTTGTTCAACATATCTTTAAAAAAATGTATGATTCAGGAGATATTTATAAAGGTGAATACAAAGGATTATATTGTACTCCTTGTGAGTCTTTTTGGACTGAGTCTCAGTTAGTTGATGGAAAATGTCCAGACTGTAATAGAGAAGTTCATGAAGCAAGAGAAGAGGCATATTTCTTTAAATTAAGTAAATATCAAGATAAGTTAGAAAAATATATAGAAGAACATCCTGATTTTATTCAGCCTGTTTCTAGAAAAAATGAAATGTTAAATAACTTTATTAAACCTGGTTTACAAGATTTATGTGTTTCAAGAACATCATTAACTTGGGGTATTCCAGTTACTTTTGATGAAGGACATGTTGTTTATGTTTGGCTTGATGCATTAACTAATTATATTACTAATATTGGATATGATGTTGATAGTCAGACAGAGCAATTTAAAAAATTATGGCCAGCTAACTTACATTTAATTGGTAAAGATATTGTACGTTTTCATTCAATTTATTGGCCTTGCTTCTTATGGTCATTAGGTTTAGAAATACCAGAGAAAATTTTTGGACATCCTTGGTTATTAATGAATAATGATAAGATGAGTAAATCTAAAGGTAATGTTATTTATGCTGATGAATTAGTAGAGAAATTTGGTGTTGATGCTGTTAGATATTATTTATTGCATGAAATTCCTTTTGCTAATGATGGTAATATTACTTATGAGCTTCTTATTGAAAAGATTAATAGTGATTTAGCAAATATTTTAGGTAACTTAGTTCAAAGAACTATTTCGATGGGTAATAAGTATTTTTCAGGTGCTATTTGTAACAAGAAAGTATATGATGATATAGATAAGTCTTTTATTGAAAGTATCAATGAATTAGATAGTAAATTAGTTTCTAAAATGGATGATTATCAAGTAAGTGATGCTTTAACTGAAATTATGAATGTTTTAAGAGCTAGTAATAAATATATAGATGATACTACTCCTTGGATATTAGCTAAAGATGAGGCTAAGAAAGATAGATTAGAAACAGTTATTTATAACTTATTAGAATCTATTAGAGTATGTGCTATTCTGTTAGAGCCATTTATTACTAATACAAGTAAGGAAATTTTAAAACAAATAAATAATGATGTTCCTGAATTTAAATATGTAGAAGATAATGAATACAAATTAGGACAACCTGAGGTTTTATTCCAAAGAATAGATAAAGATAAATTTCTTCAAGAGATGTAAAATATAGTGTATAATTATAAGAAAAGAGAAGGTTAGAAATTAATTTTCTCTTTTTTGTGTTATATTTATATTGTTTCGCAGTACAAATATAATTTAAGGAGATTGTTATGAATAATCGTTTTATTGTTTCTGATTTAATTTTTGTGTTATCTCAGGTAGTACTGTTGTATAATATTTTGATGAATTTTAATATGTTAGATATTGTTTATTTTTGTTTTATGTTGTATTCCTATATTAGTTTAAAAATATATAGATGGAAAAAATGCCATTAATATGGTATTTTTATTTTGGAGGTATTTTTATGTTTATTGATACACATTGTCATTTATCTATTGAAGATTATGAAGATGTAGATAAAGTAATAAAAGAAAATTTAGAATCTGGAGTTAAATTACTTATTGTTTCTGCTTGTACTAAAAATACTTTTGAGGAAGCTTTGTCTCTAGCTAAAAAATATGATTCAATATATGTTACTTTAGGATTCCATCCTTCAGAAGTTGATACTACTGATGCTGATTTAGAGTTACTTGAAGAGTTATTGAATACTGATAAAGTTGTTGGTGTTGGTGAAATAGGCCTTGATTATCATTATGGAAAAGAAGATATTGATATACAAAAAGAATTATTTGAGAAGCAATTAATAATAGCTGAAAAATTAAATTTACCTGTTGTTATACATAGTAGAGATGCTGTTAATGATACTATTGAGACTTTAAAGAAACATAATGTAAAAGGTGTTATACATTGTTTTTCTGGTAGTGTAGAAACTGCTGATATTTATATTAAGCTTGGTTATAAGCTTGGTATTGGTGGAGTAGTTACTTTTAAAAATAGTAATTTATATAAAGTTGTTGAACATGTTGGACTTGATAATATAGTGTTAGAGACAGATGCTCCTTATTTAGCACCTGAACCTTTTCGTGGTAAGCAGAACAGTTCAAAGTATATACCTGTTATTGCAACAAAAATAGCGGATATATTAAATGTTTCTTTATCTGAAGTAGAAGAAAAGACTACTAAGACTGCTAGTAATTTATTTGACTTGTAATTACCTTTATGTTAATCTTATTTTAGATAAGGGTTGATGGTGTATGAACTATAAGATGTCTAGATATTTTAATAAAAATACGTTTTTATTTGTAATGTCTATTGTTTTTTTCTTTTTGGTTATAATTGTAATTGCTTTAACAAAGGATGAATTTAATTCTAATTCTAATAGTGTTAGTTTAACTGGTACTAATAGTATTCATATATCTAATAAATTACCATTAACAGATGAATCTGGTAGAACTCTTGATGCTTCTAATGTGGATGATGATATTCTAAATGAAATATCTTTTTCAGTAGAAAGTACTGGTGATAAGAATATTTCTAGTAATTATGAAGTTTATTTGGAGAGTGAAGAAAATGATAATACTATTGATCCAAACTATGTAAAAGTTTATTTGACTGATGGAGATGGAAAAGCTTTTAAAGATTATTCTGGTAATGAAGTTATGACATATCGAAATTTAAGAGTTTCAAAGAGTAGTGCATCTGGTAAGTTATTATATTCTGGTACAATTTTTGGAAATCAGAAGCAAGAATTCAAATTACGTCTTTGGTTAGATGAAACTTATTTTTTAAGTGATACAAAAAAAGAATTTAATGGTATAATAAAAGTTAAGAAATTATCTTAGGAGGATTAACTTATATGGATAAAAAGGGTGTATCAAAAAAAGTTATTTGTTGGATTATATTAATTAGTGTTTTAGTTATTTTGATAGTTGTATTAGCATTTGGTCTTTTAAGTAATAAAAAAGATGATACTGTTGATGAATATAATCCTGGTGTAATTACTATGAGTTATACTGATAGTAATACATTTAAGTTTACTAATTTAATCCCTTTAACAGATTCACTTGGTAAAACTAGTGAACAATATTTTGATTTTGTTGTTAATACTAAGTTGGAAGATTCTGATGAAATTAATTATGAAATTGCTGTTTCTATTATTGAAGATGAATCTAATGTTACTGGTGATATGATTAAGTTTTATTTAGAAAAACAAAATTCCGGATCTTTTAGTAAAGTATTTGGACCTTCTGTTTTTAAAGGTCTTAATAAGAGTAGTAAACTTTCAACTCCAGCTGGTTCTATGGTACTATTAGAAGATACTAAGAAACGTGACTCAGTTGATAATTACCGTCTTAGAGTATTTTTAGATGAAAAGAGTTCTGTTGTTCCTGATAGTGTTTATTATGTTTCTGTAAAAGTAGATGTATTTGGAAAAGATAAGTAGTTTTGAGGCGGTGGTATTATGGATAATACTTTGTCAAAACAATTATTATTGTCAATACTTGGATTGGCTATTTTAATAGTTGCGATAGTTGGTGTTAGTTATGCTGTTTTAGTTGAACCTAATTCTAATTTAAATTCTAAAGACATTGTTTATATTGATTATGATACTGATGCTGATGGTATTTTTTTAATTGGAACTTTACCAATGAATGACTCAGAAGGAATAGCTATGAATAGTTATTTAGACTTTAAAATTATTTCTAATGTGTCTTCAAATAATACTATTAATTATGAAGTGTTGTTAGAAAGAGTTAAAGATGATGATTATGCTTTACTTGGTGATAACGAAGTTAGAATATATTTAGAAAAACTTGTTAATGGAAGATATGTTCCTGTTGATAATTATCCTAGTTATTTTACTTTTACTTTAGAAAATAATATTTATGAGACTGATAATTTAAGTAATAGTATGATTTTATATTCTGGTATTTTTAGAAATACAACTGAAGATACTAAGCAATTTTGTGATAATTATAGACTTAAAATATGGACCGATGAAGAGACTGTTATAGGTAGTTCTTCTAAAAATTTTAAGGCTATTGTGAAAGTTAATTATAATTTGGACGTGTAAAGCGTTCTTTTTTATTTGTAAAAATATAGATTTTTAACTTTGATAAGTATTATAATTGTTATAGATTAGGAGGCAATTTCATGAGAATTCATGCTGATTTAAATGGTAAAGTGCATAATTTTCAGACTGAGTTAAGTACTTTTGAAAAGATAAAGTATATTTTTCATTTTATAGCTCGGGCATTTTTATATGCAGTTTTTGTCTTCTTTGTAGGCTTTGGTTTAGTAATGGCTTTATACTTTGGAGATTTAGTTTATAACTTAAGTAAAGGTAATAATAAAACACCTTTATTTGATGCTTATATTATTGTTTCTCAAAGTATGGTACCAACAATTAATGTTGATGACGCTATTGTTATTAGAAGAGAAACTGGTAAAAATTTGGAATTAGGTGATATAATAACATTCTCATCTATTGATCCGTCTTATCCAGATTTAACTGTTACACATAGAATAGTTAGTAAAGAAAAATCTAGTTCTGGTGCATATTTATTTAGAACTAAGGGTGATAATAATAGTATTATGGATCCTTCAATAGTTGCGGAAGATAGGATATTTGGAAAAGTAATTTTAAAAATACCTAAGCTTGGTGCTGTTAGAAGGTTTTTAACTACTTCATATGGATTTATGTTAGGAATAGTAGTACCAGCTATTGCGATTTTAATATTTGATATTTTAAAAATAGTTTCTAAATGGAAGAGTAAAGCAAAGGAAGAAGAATTGGAAATTATTTAGTTTTTAACATGTATAAGGGTGATGTTGAATGGAAAGATATAATGTTGATTTTAAGAAAAAGTTTGGACAAAACTTTTTGAAGAATATAAGTGTAGTTAAAAGAATTGTAGATGTTGCGGATATTAAAGAAAAATCTTTAGTTATTGAAGTTGGTCCAGGTGGCGCAATTATGACTAGAGAACTTGCTAAAAAAGCTGATAATGTGCTAGCTTATGAAATAGATGAAGATTTAAAAGATGAACTTTATAGTAGATTAGAGGGTCTAAATAACGTAGAAGTTTTGTTTAAAGACTTTTTAACTTCTGATTTATGTGGTGATATTTCAAAATATGATTATGAAAATTTGTATTTTGTTAGTAATGTTCCTTATTATATAACAACGCCAATTATTTTGAAGCTTATAGATAGTAAGTTAAAATTTAAAAGAATAGTTATGATGGTTCAAAAAGAAGTTGGTGATAGATTTACAACTGGTCCTGGTAATAAGTCATATGGTTCAATATCTGTCTTATTACAGTATTATTTTGATGCTCGTAAAGAGTTCTTGGTTTCTAGGAATGAATTTGTTCCAGTGCCTAATGTAGATAGTGTTATTATTTCTTTTAAAGAAAAAGAAAATAAGTATGAACTTTTAGATAGTCAACTTTTTGAGAAATTAGTTAGAGATAGTTTTCAACAAAAAAGAAAGACTATTAAGAATAATTTAGTAGGTTATGATTTAGAAAAAGTTAATATGGTTTTACAGAAGTTTGGATATGATTTATCTGTAAGAGCTGAGGCTTTGCCCGTTAAAGTATTTGTTGATTTAGCTAATGAATTGTGTACTAAATAGTTATTTACCCGAAAAATACGGGTTTTTTTTTGACTTTTTTCATATATATTAATGAAAGGAGTAATTCTATGAATAATACGTATGTAGTTCAGAAAGGTGATACGTTGTATGGAATATCTAGACAGTTTAACACTAGTGTACAGAAATTAAGGGAATTGAATAATTTATCTGATGATAATATTGTTCCATTACAAGTGCTTATTATTTCTGGAGGAGATGAAAATAATCCATCTGAATGTGTTATTTATACTGTTGTTAAAAGGGATAATTTATATTCAATAGCGAAAAAATATGATACTACAGTAGACGCTATTAAGAGATATAATAATTTAACTAGTAATAATCTTTCAATAGGACAAAGAATTAGAATACCTTGTTATATGAATAAGAGTGATAATACATCAATGCCAGACTATGTAAATTATACTGTTCAAGCTGGAGATAATTTATATAGTATTGCAAATAAATTTGGAACTACAGTAGATAAAATAAAAAAAGATAATAATTTAAAGACTGATGTATTATCAATAGGTCAGATTTTGATAGTAAAGGACAATAAAAGTGTTTCATCAGTTGAAGAGTGTTATGGAGAAGACTTTGTTGTTCCGGAGGATTATATTACTTATACTGTTAAGTCAGGTGATAATCTTTATTCAATAGCTAGAAAATATAATACTAGTGTTTCAGAAATAAAATCTCTTAATAATCTTAGTACTAATAATTTATCAATAGGACAAGTTTTAAAAATTCCAAGTACTGGTGATACTTATTATATTGTTCAAGCTGGAGATAGTCTTTATTCTATAGCAAGAAAGTTTGATACGACAGTAGATGTCATTAAAAAAAAAAATAATTTGACTAGTAATTTACTTTCACTTGGTCAAAAATTAATAATATAAAGAAAGGGTGTTTTATATGAATGATACTTTGTATGATAGTAAAAATTTTATAGATTTTGCTAGTCAAAATATTGGTTCTGGACTTTTAAAAGTTCAAGTATTTACTGCTAATCAGGCTTTTCCTTTGAAAGATGTTGATATTACTATTTATAAAGATATTGATGGTAAAAGAGTTGTTTTTTACGAAGGTGTTACTGATTCTTCTGGTATTATTGATAATATTAGTTTACCGACAAAGGAAATGAAGAGCGATGTAGAGTCTGCTGATGATATCGTTTCTACTACTTATAATATTGTTGCTAAAAATATAAATACTAATGAGACTAAAGATTATGTTATATATATTTTTGATGATGTAAAAATTATTCAGCCAATACAGTTTCCAATAACAAGTTCTTCATTTGAAGGTGCAGGTGAATAATTATGAATGATGTTATTAATTATCCTACTATTCCAACTGAGATTGTAGTACATTTAGGGGCTCCTGATGAGGCCGCTGAAAATTTAAGTTTACCTTTTGTTGATTATATTAAAAATGTAGCTTCTAATGAAATTTATCCTACTTGGCCTGATAGTGCGATAGAGGCAAATATACTTGCACAAATATCATTTGCGTTAAATCGTATTTATAATGAATGGTATCCTAGTAAAAGTTATACATTTGATATTACGTCATTGCCAGCATATGATCAGTCATTTGTTAAGAATAGACAAGTGTTTGATACTATTTCTAAAAAAGTTGATCAAATATTTAACAATTATATTTATCGTACTGGTCAAATACAACCTTTAAATGCTGTTTATTGTGATGGAAAAGTTACTACTTGTAACGGGTTATCACAATGGGGAAGTGTTTCTTTGGCAAGACAAAATAAAACTCCTTTAGAAATATTAAAATATTATTATGGTAATGATGTTAATATAAAAGAAAATGCTCCAACTGGGGAAGTGTTTGGTGCTTATCCTGGTTATCCTATTGAACTTGGTAATGCTGGTGATAAGGTAAGAATAATACAGAGAGAATTAAATAGAATATCAAATAATTATCCAGCTATTCCTAAGATTCCTAGAGTTAATGGCGTCTTTGGTGTTTATACACAAAATAGTGTAAAAAAGTTTCAAGAAATATTTAACTTGAATCCTACTGGTATTGTTGATTATTCTACTTGGTATAAAATAAAGTATATTTATAATGCAGTTAAAAGAGTTAATGATATTTATTCTGAAGGAATAGGTGAAGAAGAGGCTATTTATGATTATGGTAATGAACTTAAGTATTCAGATGTTGGTTTAGGAGTTCAAGTATTACATTATGTTTTATTAACAATTGCTTATTTTGATCCAGATTTACCAAGTTTAAGACTTAATAGTGTCTTTAATGATAATACTAAGGCAATGGTAATAAACTTTCAGAAAAAATATGGTTTGCCAGCTATTGGTGTAGTTGACGCTGATACTTGGAATGAATTGGTTACGGTGTATAAAGAGATAATACGTAATATTCCAGAAGAGTATGCTCAGTATGAAGATGAGTTGTTTCAAGGTAGATTATTAGCTCTTGGTATGTCAGGTGATGATGTTAGAATTATACAAAACTTTTTGTTAAAAATTTGTCAACAGACTGGTAATATTCCTGGAGTTAGAGTATCTGGAATATTTGATGACTTAATGGAAAGGTCAGTAATGAAAATACAGTCAATATTTAATCAAGAGATGACGGGTGTTATAGATCCGGTTACTTGGTATAATATTGTAGAATATTCAAAACAGAAAGAGTAATATTGGTGCTCTTTTTTTTATATACTTAATTGGGAGGGATATTTTGAATTTAAAAATAGGTGACCAGGTAACTAGAATATCACATGAACATGATATCTTATTTAAAATTGTTGGTTTTGAAAGAGATATTGTATTTTTAAAAGGTGTTGATTTAAGACTAGTTGCTGATTCTTATGTTGATGACTTGGTTAAAGTTTTAGATTATAAAGATAATGATGATAAAAGTATTATAGAAAATAATGTAAGAGATTTAAATATTGATAGAAGTCAGTATTTTTATTTACCTGGTAAAATACTTCATATAGATGGGGATAATGATTATTTAGAAAGATGTATGAAGTTTTATGAGGATATGAATGTTAAAGCTAATGGTATTACATTGAAAGAAATAGAAATGCCTAATAAAATTTTAGTTTTACTTGAAGAGTTTCAACCGGATATTGTTGTAGTTACAGGACATGATGCATACTATTCTAAAAAAGATGATATGAAAGATAATAATAATTATCAAAATACTATTAATTTTATAGACGCTGTTAAGGTTGCTAGAAAATATGAGAAAAGTCATGATAAATTAATTATAATAGCTGGTGCTTGTCAGTCTAATTATGAAGAATTGATAAAAGCTGGTGCTAACTTTGCTTCTAGTCCGAAAAGAATTAATATTCATGCACTTGATCCGGCTATTATTGCGTCTTCTTTGGCATTGTCAGATAGAAATAAAAGTATTGATTTGATTCATTTAATAGAAAAAACAAAATATGGTAAGGATGGCATAGGTGGTATTATAACTAATGGTACTATGTATGTAGGGTATCCAAGATGACACTTGATAAAATAAAGGAGTATGTAGCTAGTAATAAGGGTATTGTTCATTCATTTAGATTTAAGGGTACTAGGAATCAAATTGATGAGTTTCAAGGTATTATAACTGATTTATATCCAGCTATTTTTATTATTACATTAGATAATAGTAAAGTTAAGTCATTTAGTTATAGTGATTTAATTGTTGATAGTTTAGAAATAATTGATTAGTAAAAACGGTTTTGCTATAATTGTTATGGTGATGGAGTAGATAATTATAAGTATTTGTTAGATAAGATTTTAAAAAATATTAAATATAATACATCTTTTGATGCTAGTTTGGATAATGTTATTATTTATTGTTCTTTTTATTGATTTTACTATATTTACTCGCTATAAAATGCTTGATTTTTATAGTTTTATATTATAAAATAATTATATAAAGTGATTATACTTTATGAGGGAGGAAAATTCATATGAAAATTACATCTGTAAATGTACGTAAAATTGAAAAAGAAGGATCTCGTATGAAGGGTATTGCTTCTGTATTATTAGATGACAGTTTTGCAGTACATGATATTCGTATTATTGAAGGAGACAACGGACTATTTATAGCAATGCCTAGCCGAAAGACTGCTACTGGTGGTTATCGTGATATAGCACATCCTATAAATCCAGAAGTTCGTGCTATGTTTGAAGAGGCTATTTTAGAAGCTTATAAAAATGCTGAGGATGATTCAGAAGAGGAAGATGCTTAAGGCATCTTTTTTTGTTCTATTATTTTCTTTTTGTCATATACTTTGTTAGGAGGAATTGTATGGATAAACAAGAAAATAGTATTAATAGTTATAATCATGGTATTAATTTGTTTGAGAGAAAGAATTTGATAATTACAGGAGTTAAAAAAATAGAGAATTTTGATAGTGAGCAATTTCTATTAGAAACAATTATGGGTTTTATAGTTATTAAGGGTAGTGAATTAGAGTTAGTTAAACTTGATACTTTGCAAGGGAATGTTTCAATAAAAGGAAATGTTTCTGGTATTAATTATGTAGAAGAAAATACTAAGAAAAATAAAGAAGAAAGTATTTTTAATAGGTTATTTAAGTAGTGAATTTAAAACTACAAACATATAGTTTTGTATTTTCATTTTTATTTGGAATTATTCTTAGTGTTTTTACTAATTTAAATTATGGGTTATTATTCAATAAAAATAAGAAAATTAAAATACTGGGTAACTTTTTGTTTTTATTTGATTTTTCTTTAATATATTTTTTAGGTATTAAATTAATTAATAATGGTATTTTACATATTTATTTTTTATTACTTTTAATTTTGGGATTTCTTTTAAGTTATACATTTTTTAGATTTTTACGTAAAAAGTGACTGTAAAGTGAGTCCTTTTTTTCTTTTGTTTATTGAATCTTTTATTATTATAGGATTATAATATATGGTGATAAGGTAGGTGACGTAAATATGGCAAAAAGAAAATCTTCTAGTACAGTTAAAAAAACAAAAAGAAGACTTGTTATTTTTGGATTAGGTTCTTTAGCTATTATTATCGTAACTACTTTTACAATAGGACACTACTGGGTTGAAATATATGATAAATATCGTGAAAAAAATGAATTAGATGAAAAACTAGCAAGTCTAAAAGAGAAGGAAGAAGAGTTACGAGTAGATGTTAATAAATTACAAGATCCTGATTATATTGCTAGATATGCTAGAGAAAAATATTTATATTCAAAAGATGGGGAATTTATTATTAAAATACCGGAAAAATAAATTCTTTTTTCATTTGTACTTGTGATATAATATCATTGTTTGTTATGGAGGAATTATGATTAGTATTGAGGATAATTTTAAATTTAATACTGGTGATGTTATAGTTATTGGATGTTCAGCTGGACCTGATTCAATGGCTTTAGTAGATATGTTATTAAAGATACGTGAAAAATATGATCTTTCATTAATCGTTGCACATGTTAATCATAACGTTAGAGTAGAAAGTATTGATGAGGCAATATATATAAAAGAATATTGTGTTAAGAATTCAATATTATTTGAGACTATGATTATTGAAAAATATGGTGATGATAATTTTGAAAATGAAGCTCGTAATATTAGATATAACTTTTTTGAAAATGTAGTTTATAAATATGGAGCTAATTATTTAATGACAGCACATCATGGAGATGACTTAGTTGAAACTATAATGATGAGAATTGTTAGAGGAACTAATTTGAAGGGTTATTCTGGTTTTAAGATGATAGTTGATATGAATGATTATAAAATAGTTAGACCGTTGATTTATTATACAAAGAAAGAATTAGAAGAATATGATGAGATGAATAATGTTAAATACTTTGTTGATAAATCTAATTCTTCAGATAAATATACTAGAAATAGATATAGAAAGTATTTATTGCCATTTTTGAAAAGTGAAGAAGAAAACGTTCATTTGAAGTTTTTGCGTTTTAGTGATAATTTGTCTGCTGCTTGTAATTTTATTAATAAAGAAAGAGATAAGGCTTTGAGAAGAGTTTTATTAGCAGATGCATTAGTTATTGATAAATTTATATTAGAAGATCCTTATATTCAAAGAGAAATCCTGTATTATTTACTTAGTGAATTTTATCAAGATGATTTGATACTTGTTGGAGATAAGCATATAGATTTGATATTGGATTTAATATATAGTAAGAAAGCAAATAGTTTTGTTAATTTACCAAATGATGTTATTGCTAATAAGTGCTATAATATGTTAGAATTAAAACGTGATGTTTTGGAAATAACTAACTATGAAATTGAATTTGATGAATATGCTACATTACCTAATGGGCATGTTATTGAAAGAGTATTAGATACTTCTGACAATAGTAATAGTATTTGTAGACTTAATAGTTCAGAAATTACTTTGCCATTAATTGTTAGAACTAGAAGACTTGGAGATAAAATGGCTGTTAAAGGCATGGATGGTACTAAAAAAATTAAAGATATATTCATTGATAGTAAGATTAATTTAACAGAAAGGGATTCATGGCCAATTGTTGTTGATTCAAAAGGTAAAGTAGTATGGATACCTGGTGTTAAAAAATCTAAATTTGATAAGAAAAAAGTAGATAGTTATGATATAATATTAAAATATAGTTAAGGAGGAATATTGTGAATATTGATAAAAAAACTGTAAAAAGAAGCTTGTTACCATATTTACTTTTGGCATTAGTTGTTCTTGGAATGTTCTTTTTCATGAATGTTGCTAATAAAAAAGTAAAAGTATTAACGTATAATGAGTTTATTGAAAAATTAGATAATAAGGAAATAACTAAGTTAGAGTTAGTTGCTAGAACTAATGGTTATACATATGAGGCTAGTGGAAAATTAAAAGATTATGCTGATAATGAAACTTTCTTTGCTAGATTACCTTTAAGTGAAGAGGTAATGAAAAAGATTGTTGAAGCCAGTGATAATCAAAATATTGAATTAAATGTTGAACCTGATCCTGATTCATCATCATTACTTTTAATTGTTGTTAATGTTTTACCGATACTTTTATTAGTAGGTATTGCTTTTTGGTTCTTAAATAGACAATTAGCAGGAAATAAGAGTTCATTGGATTTTGGTAAGAGTAAAGCTCGTTTAAGTAGTGATAATAATAAAGTTACTTTTAAAGATGTAGCTGGTTTAAAAGAGGAAAAAGAAGAAGTTAAAGAAATAATTGATTTCTTAAAGAATCCAAAGAAATTTCAAAGTTTAGGAGCTAGAATTCCTAAGGGTATATTATTATTTGGTCCTCCAGGAACAGGTAAAACTTTACTTGCTAAAGCTGTTGCAGGAGAGGCAAATGTTCCATTTTATTTCATTTCTGGATCTGACTTTGTTGAATTATTCGTTGGTGTTGGTGCTAGTCGTGTTCGTGATATGTTCCAACAAGCTAAACGTAATGCTCCATGTTTAATATTTATTGATGAAATAGATGCTGTTGGTCGCCAAAGAGGTACTGGACTTGGTGGTGGACATGATGAAAGAGAGCAAACATTAAACCAATTACTTACTGAAATGGATGGTTTTGGTGCTAATGAAGGTATTATAATTATGGCTGCAACTAATAGACCTGATGTTTTAGATCCAGCACTTTTAAGACCTGGTAGATTTGATAGACAAGTTACTGTTAATTTACCTGATGTTAGAGAAAGAGAAGAGATTTTAGCAGTGCATGCTAAGAATAAAAAGTTAGCTGATGGACTTACATTAGAAAATTTAGCTAAAAGAACTCCTGGTTTTTCTGGAGCTGATTTGGAAAATTTATTAAATGAAGCTGCTTTACTTGCAGTTAGACGTAATAAAGCAAAGATTACAATGAGTGAAATTGATGAGGCTACTGATAGAGTTTTAATGGGTCCTGCTAAGACTTCACATAAATATAGTGAAGAAGATCGTAAGCTTGTTGCTTATCATGAAGCTGGACATGCTGTTATAGGTTTAAAACTTGATAATGCTAATGATGTTCAAAAAGTTACTATTATTCCTAGAGGTTCGGCTGGTGGATATAATATGATGGTTCCATCTGTTGAAAAATTATGTTCAACTAAAACTGATTTATTAGAAGAAATAACTGGTTTATTAGGTGGACGTACAGCTGAAGAAGTTGTTTTTGGAGAAATTACTACTGGTGCTCATAATGACTTTGAAAAGGCAACTAAAATAGCTCGTGCAATGGTTACTGAATATGGTATGAGTGATTTAGGACCATTACAATTTGAACAAAAAGAAGGTAGTGTTTTCTTAGGAAGAGATTATAATAAAAGTCAACATTTTTCTAATGAAGTAGCAAATGAAATTGATATGGAAATGAGAAAAATCATTAATAATTGTCATGATAAAGCTACTACTATTATTAAAGAAAATAAAGATTTATTAAAATTAATAGCTGATGCATTATTAGAATATGAAACATTGACTAAGGAACAAATTGATTACTTAGTTGAAAATGGGAAAATGCCTATAGAAGATGAAGAAACTAGTTATGAATCTATGTCAATTACTAGACTTAGAGAAATAGCTAAAGAAAAGGGTATTAAAAACTATTCAAAAATGAATAAAGCAGAATTATTAAAAGAGTTGGATGTTTAAATTTAACTCTTTTTTCTTGAAATTATTTAAATTCATATTATAATATCATTATGTTTGTTGGAGGGATATTTATGAAAAAAGATTTAGCAAGTAAAAATATTAAGAAAATTAGTAAGGGAGCATCAGAATTTAAAACATTTATTTCACGTGGTAATGTTGTTGATATGGCTGTTGGTGTTATCATTGGTAGTGCTTTTGGTAAAATTGTTACTAGTTTAGTAAATGATGTATTGATGCCTATTATAGGTGTTTTCTTAGGTGGACTTGATTTTTCTGATTTAAGTATCAAAGTAGGAGATGCAACTATTAAATATGGTTCTTTTATTCAAACTATTGTTGACTTTTTAATTGTTGCTTTCTGTATATTTATGATAGTTAAATTATTTGAAAGTTTTAAAAAGAAGAAAGAAGAAGAGATTGAGGAAACTCCTAAGAAGAGTGATGAAGTTTTATTATTAGAGGAAATTAGAGATTTATTAAAGAAAAAGTAAAGGTATGGGATATATATGCAAGGTTGGTATATAGGTGATATATTTATTAAAAATAAAATTGCGATGGCGCCAATGGCTGGAATATCTAATCCTTCTTATATGAAGATATTAGAAGAGTTTGGTGTTGGATATGCAGTTACAGAATTAATTAGTTCTGAGGCTATTGTTAGGGATAATAAAAAGACATTTGATATGTTAAAAGGTATTGATACTTTGAAAATACCAGTTGCAGTTCAAATATTTGGTTCTAATCCTGATACAATGGCTAAGGCTGCTAAAATAATAACAAATTTATATGATAATGTTTTTATTGATATTAATATGGGATGTCCTGTTCCTAAAGTTGCAGTTAAATCTGGTGCCGGATCATCTTTATTACGAGATCCTGATAAAATATATGAAATAGTTAGTAAAGTAGTTGCTAGTGTTTCAGTACCCGTTACTGTTAAAATTAGATCTGGATGGGATAGTAATAGTATTAATGCACCTTTAGTTTCTCAGGTAATTGAAAAAGCTGGAGCTAAAGCTATTTGTATTCATGCTAGAACTCGTAGTCAAGGTTATTCTGGTAAAGCGGATTGGAATATTATAAAAGAGGTAAAAAGATGTGTCTCTATTCCTATTATTGGTAATGGTGATATTAAAAAGCCAGAGGATGCTAAAAGAATGTTAGATGAAACTTTATGTGATGCAGTTATGATAGGTAGAGGATTACTTGGTAATCCTTGGTTAATTAGAGATAGCATTGCTTATTTAGAGAACAGAAAAATAACTAGTGTAACTGATATTGAAAAAGTAGATATGGCACTTAAACATTTGAAATATTTAACTGATTTCAAAGATGAAAAATTAGCTTGTTTAGAGATAAGGAATCATATTTCTTGGTATTTAAAAGGCGTTACTGGTGCTAGTGATGTTAAAAATAAGGTCTATAAAACTACTAAAGTTTGTGATATAATCAAGATACTTAGTGAGTTTAAGGAGGTATTATTATATGAAAGCTAAAGATGAGAAAGCGTTATTTGTACAAAGATTTATTGCGTTTTTACTTGATATTTTTATTTTATCTAGTATAGCGTCTCTAATTTCTTATCCATTTTTGGATACTAAATCTATTGACAAATTAAATAAAAATAGTACTGAGGTTATAGAGAAATATAATTCTGGAAAAATTGATATGGATACTTATGTTGCTGAGGTTAAGGGTATAAGTTATCAACTTTCTAAAAAACAAGGTATTGTATCATTGATGACTTTGTTTTTATCTGTTTTATATTTCATAGTTTATCAGTATTATAATAATGGACAAACTATTGGGAAGAAATTAATGAAAATAAAAGTTGTTAGTTCTACAGATAAAGAAATAACTATTAACAGTTTTATTTTTAGATCTTTAATTGTTAATTCGATTTTAGTAGATATGATTTCTTTTGCAATTGTTATTTTTGGAAATGAAACAGCATATTTTTATGGGGTTGCAATTTGTGGAATTATCAATTATACTTTATTATTAATTTGTGGCTTTATGGTTATGTGGAATAAATCAGGTATGGGATTACATGATAAAATTGCTCATACTACTGTTGTTAAAGCTTAAAGAAGGAGGATATTATGAGAGAATTTACTGAACAAGAATTAGTTAGAAGAGCTAAGGCTGAAGAAATTAGAGAAAAAGGTATTGACCCATTTGGTCATAGATTTGATACTAATACTAATTCTATGGAAATAAATGAAATGTATCAAACTTGTTCTAAGGAAGACTTAGAAGGTAATGAAAAAATTGTTATTGTTGCGGGTAGAATTATGACTAAACGTCGTAAAGGTAGAGCTGGATTTTTCCATATACAAGATAAGTATGGAAAGTTACAAATATATATTAGGGAAGATGCTGTTGGCGAAGACGTATATGATTTATTTAAAAAATCAGATATTGGAGATATAGTTGGAATTGAGGGTACTGTGTTTAGAACTGACACTGGTGAACTTAGTGTTAGAGCAAAAAAATATGTTCATTTAGTTAAGGCTTTAAAACCTTTACCAGAAAAATTTCATGGTCTTACTGATATTGAAGAAAGATATAGAAGACGTTATGTTGACTTAATTATGAATGAAGAATCTAAGAAAGTTGCTTTTACTAGACCTAAGATTATTAGATGCATTCAAAACTTTATGGATAATAGAGGATTTACAGAAGTTGAAACACCTATTTTATCTACTTTATTAACAGGTGCTAGTGCTAGACCTTTTGTTACACATCATAATACACAAGATTTAGATATGTATTTAAGAATTGCTTTAGAGTTACCATTAAAAAGATTACTTGTTGGTGGTATGGAAGCAGTTTATGAAATAGGTAGAGTTTTTAGAAATGAAGGAATGGATCCTAAACATAATCCAGAATTTACTTTAATGGAAGCATATTTAGCATATAGTGATTTACAAGGTATGATGGATATGACTGAGGCAATGTTTCAAACAATAGGTAAAGAAGTGTTTGGTCGTACTACATTTACTTGGCATGATCATGATATAGATTTATCTGGACCATGGAAGAGAATTAGTATGGTTGATGCTATTAAAGAAAAAACTGGTGTTGATTTTAAAAAAGATATGAGTTTAGAAGAGGCTTTAAAATTAGCTGAGGAACATAATATATCAGTTGAAGAACATCAAAAGAGTTTTGGACATATTGTTAATTTGTTCTTTGAAAAATATGTAGAAGAAACTTTAATTCAACCTACATTCTTATATGGACATCCAATTGAGATTAGTCCATTAACAAAGAAAAATCCTGATGATCCAAGATTTGTTGATAGATTTGAATTGTTTATCGCTGGTAATGAATTTGCTAATGCGTATACAGAGTTAAATGATCCAATTGATCAATTAGAAAGATTTGAAGATCAAATTAAGGAAAGAGACCTTGGTAATGATGAAGCAAATGATATTGATATGGACTTTATAGAAGCATTAGAATATGGTATGCCTCCAGCTGGTGGAATTGGTTATGGAATAGATAGACTTTGTATGTTTTTCTTAGAACAAGAATCAATTCGTGATGTATTGTTGTTCCCAACAATGAAACAAAAATAATTTAGGCAATTTTGATATGACTAAATATTATATTAATATTTAAAAGTCAATTAAAATTGCTTTTTTTTGGTAAAAAATAGTGTAAATACTTGTAAAATCAATTTTATATAAGTATAATTATAGTGGGAGGTTAATTATGAAAAAACACAATATTTCAAAGCTTGTTCTTTGTATAGTAACTGTTTTAATGCTTATATCATTTTTCTTACCAGATAATGATGTTTGTACTTTAATTAAAACTGCTTTATGGATTGCAGAGTTTGTTTTAATTATTATTGCTTTACGCGATAAAAGTAATGTACTTAAAATAGTTCTTCTTACTGTGTTAGCTCTTATGCTAATGACTTGGATATTACCAGCTGCTTATTATTCAGAACAGTATATAGATCAAGGACGAGTTCAAATGGGATTATTTGATTTATTCAATTATCCAGTTACAGCACTTTCTTATTTTGGTTATATTGCATTTTTCGTTTTAGCTATTGGTGGCTTCTACGGAATACTAAATAAGATACCTGCTTATCGTACATTCCTAGATAATTTTGTAGGACGTGTACAAGGACATGAAGTAAGATTCTTTGTAGTTACCATGCTACTAATCGCAGCTTTAGTTTCATTAGGAGGAATGCAAATTCCATTACTTGTATTTTTCCCTATGTTAGTTTCAGTAATTTTATTATTAGGATATGATAAAATTGTTGCAGCTATGGTATTAGTTGGTTCTACAGCTGTTGGTTTAATAGGATCTACTTATGCTTATGGTAATACTAATATTATCATGACTGTATTATCACTTGATATTACTTCTGAGGTAATAGCTAAATTAGTAATTTTATTATTAGGTTTAGCATTGTTAGTTTTAAATGTATTATTATATATTAAAAAGACTAATACTGTTACTAAAGTAATTAAGAAGGATAGTAAGAAATCTTCAGTAAAAGAAGTAAAAGCTGAAGTTAAAGAAGTTGAAGTTAAAAAGACAAAGAAAACTGCAACTAAGTCTACTAAAGATAGTAAGGCTAAAACTACTAAAACTACTAAAGCTAATGCTTCTAAATCTACTGGAAAAAAGAATACAAAATCTTCTTCAAAGAAAAATATTAAAGCAGCTTTAAAAGATGAAGAAGTTATTGTTGTTAAGGAGTCTGTTGATAGCTCTTCTGATATGAGTAAATATGTTCAAGAATCTGATAATAGTTATCATACTACTTGGCCATTAGTAACAGCATTTGTTTTATTATTCATATTAGTTATATTAGCATTCATTCCTTGGTCAAATGGATTTGGAGTTACTTTATTCTCAGATGTAACTACTAATGTTTTATCTTTTGAGATAGGTGGCTTTGCTATATTCTCTAAGCTTTTTGGTACTATTAATGCATTTGGTTTCTGGACTATAATTGATCTATTATTACCAATGGCATTATTAATACTATTCCTAGCAATCGTTTACAAAGTTAAATTTAATGATATCTTAAAAGGATTTATTGATGGAATTAAGAGAGCATTACCATTAGGATTAATTGTAATTTTAATTTATTCTTGTTTAGTAATTGTTACTTATCATCCATTCCAATTAGTAATCTATAAAGCATTACTTTCTGGAATTGATAAATTCAATGTCTTTGGTGCATTATTATCATCATTAGCAGCACTTTTAGCTGGTATATTCAATGTTGATCCTTCATATGCATTCCAAAGTGTACTATTATATTTAACTAGTGTTGTAACTGATTCAGCTAGTTATTCTACAATAGGTGTTATTTTCCAAGCTATGTATGGATTTGGAGTTATCTTTGCTCCTACTAGTTTCATTTTAATGATAGTATTAGAGTACTTAGATATTCCTTATACTTCTTGGATTAAAGCTATTTGGAAATTCTTATTAGAATTATTAGCAGTATTATTAATAGCATTCATTATTGTGTTATTAGTATAGTACTTAGTAATAACAAAGAGGTTCTGATGAGCCTCTTTTTTTTGCGATTTTTGTCTTTTTTTTGTGGATGTAATTTATTGCATTTCTGGACATACTAGAAATAAAATTATCTTAAGGAGATGATTTGTATGTTTTCAAAATTTGATGAAGATTCACAAAAAGTATTATTAATGGCAAAAAAAGAAATGATGGATTTGAAACATCCTTATGTTGGTAGTGAGCATTTATTGTTAGCTATTTTACATAACACTGATTTAGCTATTACTCAAGTTTTGAGTGAATATAAAATTACTTATAAGAAATATAAGGATGAAATAATTAAAGTAATAGGAATAGGTAAGAAGAATAATGACTGGTTTTTATATACACCATTATTGAAACGAATTATTGAGAATACTATTTTGGACTGTAAGAATGATGATTCCACAGTTACTGTGGATAAATTATTTATTTCATTACTAGAAGAAGGTGATGGTGTTGCGAATAGAATATTATTGGGAATGAATATTGATATTGATTTGTTATATGAAAAGTTTTCTAATAGGATGGTGTATCATTCTTGTAAAAAGGGAAGAAATTTATTATTAGAAGAGTACGCAATTGATTTAAATAAAAAATGTGAAGAAGAAGGTTTTGATCCGGTTGTTGGCAGAGATGTTAAAGTAAATAGAATGATAGAAATATTACTAAGACGTACAAAAAATAATCCATTATTAATAGGGGAAGCTGGTGTTGGTAAGACTGCAATAGTTGAAGAATTAGTTAGGAGAATAGTAGTTGGAAGTGTTCCTAAAAACTTAGAAAATAGTAAAATTTTTAGTGTTTCTATGGCTAGTTTAATATCTGGAACTAAATATCGTGGAGAGTTTGAAGAAAGAATTAATAAAATAATTAGTGAATTAGAAAATGAAAGAAATATAATTTTATTTATTGATGAAATACATACTTTAGTAGGTGCCGGTGGTGCGGAAGGGGCAATTGATGCTTCTAATATCTTAAAACCATATTTAGCTCGTGGAAAAATTAAAATTATAGGAGCAACAACTCTGACAGAATATAAAAAGTATTTAGAAAAAGATAAAGCTTTAGATAGAAGATTTCAGAAAATATATGTAGAAGAGCCTACAGCTTCTGAAACAGAAAAGATTTTATTTCAACTTAGAGATATTTATGAAAATTATCATGGTGTAAAAATTAGTGATGAGATTATTAAATTAATAGTTGAACTTTCTGATAGATATATTACAACAGGTAGATTTCCAGATAAAGCTATTGATATATTAGATGAAGCTTGTAGTAAGACAGCTATAATTGATAATACTTATGAAAAGAAAAATAGATTACTTACTATTTCAATGAATGAAGTTAGAAATAAAAGGAATAAAGCTATTATTGATCATGATTATAAATTAGCTAGACAATTAAAAGAAGAACAAGAGGAGTTAGAGACGCTGATTAATAAAAACTTTATGAGAAGTACTAAGTGTAAAAGTGTAAAAAGTATTAATAAAGAGACTTTACACGATGTTATTTATGAGAAGACTAAAATACCTGTTAATAAAATTTTAAAATATAATAAAAGTAGTATTACTTTAAGTTTAAATAAAACTGTGTTTGGACAGAAAAAGGCAATTGATGAGATATTAGAGATTACACTTTCACGTAAAATTAATAAAAATGTACCTGTATCACTATTATTAGTTGGTAAAACTGGTATTGGAAAGACATTATTGGTAAAAGAGTATGCTAGATTGTTATATTCGAAGACGGCTTTTATTAGACTTGATATGAGTGAATATAAAGAAGGTCATTCTATTAGTAAGATAATAGGAGCGCCAGCTGGCTATGTTGGATATAATGATAATAATTGTATATTAGAGAAAGTTAAAGATAATCCATATTCGGTTTTTTTAATTGATGAAATAGAAAAAGCACATCCAGATGTATTACGACTTTTTTTACAAGTTTTTGATACTGGTTGTATGACTAATTCCTATGGTGAACAAATAGACTTTAGTAATGTAGTTATTTTTATGACATCTAATTTGGGCACTACTAATAAAAAAATAGGTTTTTCTTCAGATAATAGTTTGGTATATGAAAAGTTTAAAGAGTTTTTGGGAGTTGAATTTGTAAACAGAATTGATAAAATTATATATTTTGATGATATTGATAGTAATACTATAGGTAAAATTATTTGTAAGAGGGCTAATGATTTAGGATTTGAAAAGGACTTTTCCCCAGAACTTGTGAATAAAATTAAAAATGAATGTAATTATAAGGTATTTGGTGCAAGACATGTAGATAAAGTATTAAGAAAATATGTAGATACTTTAACTGTTAAACATTAGTTTATTTCTTATAAATAATATGTTATACTAACTTTACGAGGTGAAAAAATGAAAATATTTAATACGTTGTCAAAAAAAGTAGAAGAATTTATTCCTAATGAAGAAGGAAAGGTTAAAATGTATACCTGTGGTCCTACTGTGTATAGTTATGCACATATTGGTAACTTACGTACATATATTTCTGAGGATATTTTAGAGAAAAGTTTAAAATTTCTTGGTTATGATGTTGAAAGAGTTATGAATATTACTGATGTAGGTCATTTAGTAGGTGATGGTGATACAGGTGAAGACAAGATGTTGGTTGCTGCTAAAAGGGAGCATAAATCATCTTTGGAAATTGCCAAGTATTATACTGATTGTTTTTTTGATGACTGTTGTAAATTAAATATTAGAAAGCCTGATGTAGTATCTAATGCTACAGATAATATTGATATGTATATAAAAATAATTACTAAATTATTAGAAACTGGTTATGCTTATATTTCTAATGGTAATGTTTATTATGATACTTCTAAATTTTCTAATTACTATGAGTTATCTGGACGTAATAGTGATGACTTATTAGTTGCTGTTAGAAGTGATATAGATGTAGATGAAGCAAAACGTAATCCATTTGACTTTGGTTTATGGTTTACTAATTCAAAATTTAATAATCAAGAGTTACAATGGGATTCTCCTTGGGGACGAGGTTATCCTGGATGGCATATAGAATGTTCTGGTATTTCAATAAAATATTTAGGTGAAAAGTTAGATATACACTGTGGTGCTGAAGATGCTGTTTTTCCACATCATACTAATGAAATTGCTCAAAGTGAAGCTTATTTAGGGCTTCATCCTTGGTGTAATTACTGGGTTCACTATGGTTTTTTAAATAATAAAAATGGTAAAATGAGTAAATCATCTGGTGAATTCTTAACAGTTTCTTTATTAGAAGAAAAAGGTTATAATCCTTTAAGTTATCGTTATTTATGTTTAAATTCTTATTATCATAATCAATTAACATTTGACTTTGATATATTATCTGGTGCAGAGAAAGCCTATTTAAAATTAAAATCACGTATTTCAAAATTAGGTTCTTCAGAAGTAGATGATAGTAAATATGAAGAATATTTAAGTAAGTTTAAAAACTATATAGAAGATGATTTAAATACTTCTAATATGATTACTTTAGTATACGATATTTTAAAGGATAATTCGGTTAATGATGGTACTAAGAGAAAATTAATAGAGAAGTTTGATGAAGTTTTATCTCTTGACTTATTAAAAGTAGATGAAGTAAGTAGTGAACTTGATGATGAAGAAATCTTAAAGAAGATAGAGTTACGTAATGAAGCAAAGAAAAATAAAGATTTTGTTACGGCTGATGCGATAAGAGATGAATTGTTAGAACAAGGTGTTCGTTTAATTGATACTAGGGAAGGAACAACTTACGAGTTAATTTAATAATTAATCTACACAATTTTTCTGTGTAGATTTTTATTATTGTGATAAAATTGTTTTTGAGGACGTGAAGTATATGAATGTTAATGAAATTAATGTATTGGTTTTAGCGTATTTAGGTGATACTATTTATGAAAATTATGTTAGAAAGCATTTAGTTTTATCTGGTATTGGTAATGTAAATGACTTACAGAAAGAAGCTATTTCTTATGTTAGTGCTAATAATCAAGCTAAATATTTAACGAAAATGATTGATGATAATTTCTTATATGAAGATGAAATTAGTGTATTTAAGAGAGCTAGGAATTATAAGACTACTTCTCACCCCAAAAGTTGCGATATTATTACTTATAAGTATGCAACTGGATTAGAAGCTATCATTGGTTATTTAGAACTTCAAAATAAAAAAGAAAGAATAAATGAGATAATGAAATTTATTTTAGGTGATTAATATGTTGGTTTATGGTAGAAATGTTGCAAAAGAATTATTAGAAAATGGAAAAATAATTCAAAAAATTATTTTACAAGACGGTTTTAGTGATAAAGAAATAAAATCCTTAATAGAAAAGAGAAAAGTACCTATTCAATACAAGTCAAAAAAAGAAATTGATCATTTGGCATCAGGAGTTCATCAAGGTATAATACTATTTATTCCGGATTATAAGTATAAAGATATATCTGATGTATTAAATGAAGATGCTTGTTTTTTTGTAATATTAGATCATTTAGAAGATCCACATAATCTTGGAGCTATAATAAGAACTTGCGAGGCCGCTAAAGTTGATGCTATTATCATGCCAAAGGATCGTCAAACTCAAGTTAATTCTACTGTAATGAAAACTAGTGCAGGTACTTTGGATAATGTTAATATTGTTACTGTTACTAATTTGGTTTCGGCAATAGATGAACTTAAGAAAAATGGTTTTTGGATAGTTGGTACAGCTTTAGAGGATAGTGTTGATTATAGAAGTATAGATTATTCATCAAAAATTGCATTAGTAATTGGTAATGAAGGATCTGGTATGTCTAAACTTGTTAAAAATGCCTGTGACTTTATTGCTAAAATACCAATGTATGGAACTACAAATAGTTTAAATGCATCTGTAGCATCTGGTATTATGATATACGAAGTAATCCGTAATAGAAAGTAGAGGGTTTATGGATTATAAAAAAATAAATGATTATGAAGTTGTTTATTTAGTTAAAGAAAATGATGAAGAAGCTAGGAAAATTATGTTTAATAAGTATATTCCTATAGTTAAAAAGTTAGCATCAAAGTATTCTATGTCAGCTAAATGGGCAAGAGTAGACTTTGATGATTTAGTACAAGAAGGTTTAATTGCTTTGAATGACGCAATTGATAAGTATGATGAAAAGTCTGGAGCTTTATTTTATACTTTTGCTTGTATTTGTGTTGAGCGAAGAATCTTATCTTTTTGTAGAAAGATGAGTAGCAATAAACATTATTATTTAAATACTTCTTTAGGTGAAGAATTTTACTGTAATATTAAAGATGATAAAAACTTAGATTATTATTTTGATGAAGAGTTGTTAGAAAGACAGTTTATTTATTATAAATCTTTATTTAATATTGGAGATAGTTCTATTTTTGAACTTAGGTATAATGGTTTTAGTTATAAAGAAATTAGTAGGTTACTTGATATACCTATTACTACTGTTGATGGTAGACTTTATAAAATAAGAAAAGTTTTACATGAAAGATTTAAAAATGTTTATTAATGTTTGTATTTTTGAAAATTTTGCTTTACAATTATAGTAGGGTGAGTGCGTATGAATAGAATTGATGATTCTAATAGTATTACTCTAAGCGAATGGTATGAACTTCATTATGATGAAGACAGTATCTTGCCATTAAAGTTAGGCATGGATAGTGCTATGAGATACATTCATGAAAAGGGTTGCTACATAACTTCATTTGATCCTAACAATATTCATATCTTAAATGGTTCTTATCAGCAAATAAAATTTGATAATTTAGCAATTGCTGATGGATCTAATGGTATGCAAAAGAGGGACATTGTTAGAGAAAATATTTCTGATCTTAGTGATATTGGTGTTGGCATTCACTGTCATTTTCCTGATCAAATTTATATTAATAAAGCTTTTTTGAGAGATAATTTTGACATGTTTGAAATATATTTACCTGAAGGTGATGTTCCTTATTATAGAGGTATTTTTGAACGTGGCGCTGGAGTTTATTATAATGACTATATCATGGAGAAGAGAAGAAGAGATTTAGAAGAATTAGAAAAAGAAGTAAATGGTACTTCAACAGATTATTCTAATGGTAATTCTCTTGGTATGGGAAATGCCTTGGTTAAATCTAATGGACATAGTCTTTTAGGTAAGCCTGATCCAGCCAATAGAAAAATAAATGATGGTATTTATGGTCAACTAGGTAGAAGAAATGATAATTCAGCATATGTTAGCTTCTTTATAGTACCATTTATTGTCGCAATGATAGGTGTTATTTTTGCTATTTTGGTTTTAATAACACAATTTTAGATAAATTGTTTGACATTTCTTGGTGTTTATGCTATTTTATAGATGAGCACTTGGAAGTGTTTTTATTTTGAATAATTAATCTAAGGAGAATGATTAAATATGGCTACAGAAAAAACTAAAAAGTCTACTGAGAATAAGAATAAAAAGGAAATAAAAAAAGATACTAAGAAGAGTAATAAAAGTTCTGAAAGTAAAAAAAGTCTCTGGGTTAGATTTAGAATATTTTGCCATGGTGTAAAAAGTGAAATTTCTAAAGTTCATTGGCCAAGTAAAGAAGACATGGTTAGATATTCCATAGCAACAATTGTTTTCATCATATTTTGTTCTTTATTCTTTTATTTAATTGAAGTTATATTTGCTTTAATTCAATCATTAATATAGGAGGTAAATTATGGAAAAACAATGGTATGTAGTTAATACTTATTCTGGACATGAGAATAAAGTTAAAGAAAAGTTAGAAATGCGTTCCGAATCAATGGATATGCAAGATTATATATTTAGAGTTGTTATACCTGAAGAAAAAGTTGTTGAAGTAAAAGATGGTGTAACAAAAGAAAAAATTAAGAAAATGTTTCCTGGATACATTTTAGTTGAAATGGTTATGACAGATGAGGCTTGGTATGTTGTACGTAATACTCCTGGAGTTACTGGTTTCATTGGATCTTCTGGAAAAGGAGCTAAGCCAACACCATTACAACCAGCTGAAGTTGATAAGATTTTAGGTAATATGGGTATTAGTAGACTTGATGTTGATAAAGAACTTACTGTTGGTGCTAAAGTTAAGATAATATCTGGACCATTCAACGGTATGTATGGAAAAGTTGATTCTGTAGATTTACCTAATCAAAAAGTTATGTTACTTGTTGATTTGTTTGGACAAGAAACTTCTGTTGAAGTTGAACTTGGACAGATAGAAAAAGCGTAAAGTTCTTGAAATATATAGATCTTTATGATATTATTTAATGGCTATATTTATTTAATATAGATGTTATTGATAAGTGATGTTTTCATTTATGAAGCGGGATGAGAATAGAATTTATCAGTAATAGTGCACGTAACACGTGAGAAAAATTATAGGAGGTGTTTTTCGTGGCAAAGGAAGCAATAAAGAAAATTAAATTACAAATTCCAGCAGGAAAAGCTACACCAGCTCCACCAGTAGGAACTGTTTTAGGTCCAGCAGGAATCAATCTTCAAGATTTTTGTACTAAATATAATGATGCAACTAGAGACAAAATGGGTGACATCTTACCAGTAGAAATCTCTGTATATGATGATAGAAGTTTTGATTTTGTTATTAAAACTCCACCAGCTAGTTTCTTATTGAAGAAATATGCAAAAATCAATAAAGGTTCCGTTAAGGGTTCTAAAGAAGTTGTTGGTACAATTACAGAAGCTCAATTAAGAGAAATTGCAGAAATCAAATTACCTGATTTAAATGCATATTCTGTAGAAGAAGCTATGAAAATCGTAGCAGGAACTGCTAAAAATATGGGAATTGCTGTTGAAGGTCAAGAGTAATTCTTAAGTAATTGATCATATAGGGTTTACCTATGTGGAAGGAAAATTAAAATTAATATCCGCTTTTACCACATAAGGAGGAAAGAAAATGAAAAGAAGAAGTAAGAAATATACTGAAGCTCTTTCAAAAATAGAAAAGAATAAAGTATATACAAAAGAAGAAGCTATTAAGTTAGTAAAAATGACTTCTACTAGTTCTTTTGATGGTTCTGTTGAAGTAGCAATGAGATTAAATCTTGATACTAAGAAAGCAGATCAACAATTAAGAGGTGCTATAGTACTTCCTAAAGGAACTGGTAAGACTAAGAAAGTTTTAGTAATTGCAAGAGGTGAAAAAGCTAATCAAGCTAAAGAGGCAGGAGCTGACTATGTTGGTGATGTTGATATGCTTGAAAAAATCGAAAAAGAAAATTGGTTTGATTTCGATACTATGATAGCTACACCTGATATGATGCCTTTATTAGGTAAATTAGGTAAGGTTTTAGGACCTAAAGGTTTAATGCCAAATCCTAAAACTGGTACAGTTACTTTAGACGTAGTTAAAGCTATTGAAGAAGTAAAAGCTGGTCGTGTTGAATATAGAACTGATAGTTATGGTAACATTCATGGTATCATTGGTAAAGTTTCTTTCTCAGATGAAGATTTACTTGCTAACCTTGATGCATTTGTTACTCATATAATTAAATTAAGACCTGCAACTGTAAAAGGTGATTATGTTAAAAACATTTCTATAGCTTCTACAATGGGTCCTGGAATAAAAGTTGAAAATAATTTTGACAAATAGGATTTTATAGGTTATAATAAAGACAATTTGTTGGTGCCATAGACAGTAGGTATACAAATAAATCCTACCGAGGACTTTATAGAGTATTAAAAGTTTCTTGGCTGTCTATATAGTTAAGAAACTTTTTTATGGCATCCTTACAATAAAATAAGGAGGTGTTTTATGGCAAGTGAAGCAATCTTAAAGCAAAAACAAGGTGTTATTGATGAAATTAAAGATCGTGTTCAAACTGCTAAAACTATAGTTTTATTCGATTATCGTGGTATTACTGATAGTGAAGCTAAGGAATTACGTATTAAGTTAAGAGAGTCTAATTCAGATTATAAAGTATATAAAAATACTCTAATGGCTCGTGCTTTCAATGATTTAGGAATTGATTTAAATGAATCATTAACTGGTCCTAGTGCTTTTGCATATGGTGAAGATCAAATCGCGCCAATAAAGACTTTGGCTGAATTTGCTAAAAGTCATCCAGCATTAGTTTTAAAAGTAGGGATTGTAGATGGAGAAAAGGCTGATCAAGCAAAATTAGCTGAATATGCTACTATACCTTCAAGAGAAGGATTACTTACTATGCTTGCTGGTGGTATGATGGGTATCGCAAGAGACTTATCTATCTGCTTAGACTTATATAGTCAACAAAAAGAAAATTAATTAAAATATAAAATATAGGGAGGAAAAGAAAAATGGCTAAATTAACAAGAGATGAATTTATCAGTAGTTTAAAAGAAATGAACTTATTAGAAATTAAAGAATTAGTAGATGCAATGAAGGAAGAATTTGGTGTAGATCCAAGTGCTGTTGCTGTTGCTGCACCAGCTGCTGGAGCTGCTGCTGAAGAAGGTCCAAGTACAGTTACTGTTTCAATAGCTGATGCTGGAGCTGCTAAAGTTGCTGTTATTAAAGTTGTTAAAGAAATTACTGGTTTAGGATTAAAAGAATCTAAAGATATCGTTGATTCAAACGGTGTTGTTAAAGAAAACATTGCTAAAGCTGAAGCTGATGAAATTAAAGCTAAGTTAGAAGAAGCTGGAGCTACTGTAGAAGTTAAGTAATTAACTTCTTTTTTCTTTTTAAACAACTAGTGTGTAAAAATGTTGTAAAAAAGTATAAAAAATGTTTGACATATATGTATTTTTGTTGTAATATATGTTTCGAAAGGAAGAAAACTAATATTTTTATGGAGGTTTTCTTCTTCTTTTTTTTTCGTAGGAGATATTACATGGGACAATATTTTACTAATGATAAATTACCTAGTAATGTAAAGAAAACGACATGTATGGTACTTGGTAATAAATTTACATTTTTAACCGATAATGGTGTTTTTTCAAAGGACGGTTTGGATTTTGGCAGTAGACTTCTTCTTGAATCAATCCCGCTTGAAGAGGTTGGAGGCAAAATTCTTGATATGGGTTGCGGTTATGGAGTATTTGGTATTGTAATTAGTAAACTTACTTCGGCACATGTTGATATGGTGGATGTTAACTTACGTGCTTTGCATTTGGCTACTAGAAACGCTAAAGAAAATGGTGTTTCAGATGTATCTATATTTGAAAGCGATGTTTATCAAAATGTGTCTTCTAAATACTCTTCTATTATTACTAACCCTCCGATAAGGGCTGGTAAAAAAGTAGTCTATGATATAGTGATGAATGCAAAGAATTACTTAGAAGATGATGGAAAGCTTTTCTTGGTTATTCGTAAGGAGCAGGGTGCAAAATCGCTAATTGTCGACTTGGAAAAAATATATACTGTTGATATATTAAAAAAGAGTAAAGGGTTTTTTATAATTAAATGTAGTTTATGATTGACTTTTCGTTAATTTTGTGGCGATAATATAAGTTGCTGACTTTTTTAGTAATAAAAAATCTACAAGTTATGCTTTTGTTTATGTTAGGTGGGTGAAATTAGTGTCATACAAAATTGTAAAATCTGGTGACTATCGTGAGAGAAGAAATTTCTCTAAAATTAGAAATACCTATGAACTAAAAGATTTATTAGAGGTTCAAAAGAAATCTTATAAATGGTTTTTAGATACAGGTATAAAAGAAGTATTCGAAGATCTATTTCCAGTAGAAAATTTCTCTGGAACTTTATCGCTTGAATTTGGGGATTATCATTTTGATGAGCCTAGATATTCAATAAAAGAAAGTAAAGATCGCGAAAGTACTTATGCTGCTCCATTAAGAGTTGAGGTTCGTTTATTTAACCGTGAGTCAGGTGAAGTAAAAGAACAAGAAATTTTCATGGGTGATATGCCTATGATGACTGATTCAGGGACATTCGTAATCAATGGTGCTGAACGTGTTATTGTTTCACAATTAGTTCGTTCTCCAAGCGTATATTATAATCGCGAAATTGATAAATCTGGTCGTGAGTTAATTACTTCACAAATTATACCTACACGTGGTACTTGGTTAGAGTTTGAAACTGATGCTAGAGATGTTTTATATGTACGTATTGATCGTACTAGAAAAGTTACATTAACTACATTACTTAGAGCATTTGGTTTATCTAGTGATGAAGATATCTTTAAGATGTTTGGTGAAGATGAGTATTTGAAGAATACTATTGCTAAAGACTCTACTAAGAATACTGATGAAGCTTTAATTGAAATTTATGAAAAATTAAGACCAGGTGAACCTGTTACTCTTGATTCATCTAAGAACCAAATTATTACAAGATTCTTTGATGAATTCAGATATGATTTAGCTAGAGTAGGTCGTTATAAATTTAATCGTAAATTAAATGTACTTGATCGTATGCTTGACCAAGTTTTGGCTGAAGATATTACTAATAATGGTGAAGTTGTTCTAGAAAAAGGTACACAAATTACTAAGGCTAATATTGATGTATTAAAGGGTGCTTTAGCTAATGGATTTGGATTAAAAGAAGTTAAAGTTAATGATGAATTAGATCAATATAACAAAGTTCAAATAGTTAAGATTGTTAATCCTACTGATAAGAAAAAGAAAATAGATGTTATTGGTAATGATCAAAGCATTGATGTTAAGCGTTTAACTATATCTGACGTATATGCTTCTGTTTCATATTACTTAAACTTATTACAAGGTGTTGGTAATTTTGATGAAATCGATCATTTAGGAAATAGACGTATTCGTCAAGTTGGAGAACTTTTACAAAATCAATTTAGAATTGGTGTTTCTAGAATGGAAAGAGTTGTTCGTGAAAGAATGACTACTCAAGAAATGGAAGAAGTAACTCCTAAAACATTAATTAATATACGTCCGGTAACTGCTGCTATGAAAGAATTCTTTGGTAGTTCACAATTATCTCAATTCATGGATCAAACAAATCCAATTGCTGAACTTACTAATAAACGTCGTCTTTCTGCACTAGGACCTGGAGGACTTTCTCGTGATCGTGCTGGTGTTGAGGTACGTGACGTTAATAGTTCACACTATGGTCGTATTTGTCCAATTGAATCTCCAGAAGGACCAAATATTGGATTAATTACTTCTTTAGCAAGTTATGCAAAAATAGATGAATATGGATTTATTATGACTCCATATCGTAAGGTTGTTAATTGTCAAATTACTGATGATGTTCAATATTTAACAGCAGATGAAGAATTAGATTATATAATTTCTCAATCTACCGTTGATACTGATGAATCTAATACAATTATTAGTGAACTTGTTAATGCTCGTTTCCGTGGTGAAAATATTTTAGCTAAACCAGAACAAGTTGATTATATAGATGTTAGTCCACAACAGGTTGTTTCTGTTACGACTAGTTGTATTCCATTCTTAGAGCATGATGATGCTACTCGTGCTTCAATGGGTGCAAACATGCAACGTCAAGCTATGCCATTAATTAAAACTGAGGCTCCTTATGTTGGAACTGGTGTTGAGTTTATTGCAGCAAAAGATTCAGGTGTTGAAGTAATTGCTAAAAACGATGGTATTGTTGAATATGTTGATGCTAAGAAAGTTGTAGTTAAAACAAAAGAAGGAAAAGATACATATAGATTAGCTAATTTTGAATTAGCAAACTCTAGTATTTGTTCTCATCAAAGACCTATTGTTCATGTTGGCGATAAAGTAAAAGCTGATAAGACTATTCTTGCTGATGGTAACTCTACTGATAAAGGTGAATTAGCGTTAGGTAAAAATATGACTGTTGCTTTCATGACATTTAATGGTTATAACTATGAGGATGCTGTTATCTTAAATGAAAACTTAGTAAAAGATGATAAATATACTTCATTACATCTTGAAGATTATGAAATGCAATGTCGTGAAACTAAATTAGGACCTGAAGAAATCACAAGAGATATTCCTAATGTTTCAGAAGAAGCACGTCGTAATTTGGATGAAAATGGTATCATTACTATTGGTACTGAAGTAAAAGAAGGAGATATCTTAGTTGGTAAAGTTACTCCTAAGGGTATGGCTGAACTTACTTCAGAAGAAAAACTTTTACATGCTATCTTTGGTGAAAAAACTCGTGAAGTTCGTGATACTTCTTTACGTGTTCCACATGGTGGAGATGGTATCGTTCACGATATAAAAATTTATTCTCGTAAAGATAATGATGAATTACCTGCTGGTGTTAGTAAAGTGATTCGTGTTTATATAATTCAAAAACGTAAGATTCAAGTTGGAGATAAGATGTCTGGACGTCATGGTAATAAGGGTGTTATTTCACTTATTCTTCCACAAGAAGATATGCCATACTTACCAGATGGTACTCCAGTTGATATTATGTTAAATCCACAAGGTGTTCCTTCTCGTATGAACTTTGGACAGATTCTTGAAATTCATATGGGTATGGCATGTAAGAAACTTGGTGTTCATATAGCAACTCCAGTATTTGATGGAGCTCATATTGATGACATTAAAGCTATGATGAAAGAAGCTGGAATGGATGAAGATGGTAAGACTGTTTTATATGATGGTCGTACTGGTGAGGCATTTGATCATAGAATTGCTGTTGGTGTAATGTACATGATCAAATTACATCACATGGTTGATGATAAATTACATGCTCGTTCTACTGGACCTTACTCATTAGTCACTCAACAACCTTTAGGTGGAAAAGCTCAATTTGGTGGTCAGAGATTTGGTGAAATGGAAGTTTGGGCATTATATGCATATGGTGCTGCACACACATTACAAGAAATCTTAACGGTTAAATCAGATGATGTTATTGGCCGTGTTAAAGTTTATGAATCAATAATTAAGGGACAAGAAATTAATCAAGCTGGTGTTCCTGAATCATTTAGAGTATTGATGAAAGAATTCCAAGCACTTGGACTTGATATTTCGATAATTAATGATGATGGAGAAACGTTACAACTTAAAGAAATAGAAGAAGCAGAAGATAGAGATGATAATAATTCATCAATTGAAGAATTTGAAAACTCTCCAGTTGCAGAGGTTGTATCTGAACCTGATGGTGAAGAGGAGCCATATGATGATGGAGATGATGAGTTCGAAGATGAAGAGAAAGAATTTGAAGAAGATTATGAAGACTTCATGAATGATGAATTCAATGAAGATGAAGATTTTGAGGAAGGAGCTGATCTTTAATGATAGAAGTTAATAAGTTTGATGCATTAAAAATTGGTATCGCTTCTCCTGAAAAAATTCGTGAATGGTCTTACGGTGAAGTAAAAAAACCAGAGACTATTAACTATCGTACTCTTAGACCTGAAAGAGATGGTTTGTTCTGTGAAAAAATCTTTGGACCTACTAAGGATTTTGAATGTGCCTGTGGAAAATATAAAAGAGTTCGTTATAAAAATATAGTATGTGATCGTTGTGGTGTTGAGGTTACTCGTTCAAAAGTTCGCCGTGAACGTATGGGTCATATTGAACTTGCTACCCCTGTATCACATATCTGGTTCTTTAAAGGTGTTCCTTCTCGTATGGGTCTTGTACTTGATATGAGTCCTAGAGATTTGGAAGAAGTTTTATACTTTGTTAGTTATGTTGTTATTGATAAAGGTAATGCACCATTAGAAAATAAACAAACATTATCTGAAAAAGAATATAGAGCTTATTATGAAAAGTATGGTACTGGCTTTAGAGTTGGTATGGGTGCTGAAGCTATTAAAGAACTTTTGAAAAAGGTTGATTTAAAGAAAGAAATAGATGAAATCACTAAAGAATTAGAAAATGCACAAGGTCAAAAGAGAACAAGATTACTTAAAAGACTTGATGTATTAGATGCATTCTATTCTTCTGGTAATAAGCCTGAATGGATGATTATGGATTGTATTCCCGTTATTCCACCAGAGTTAAGACCTATGATTCAATTAGATGGTGGTAGATTTGCTACTTCTGATTTAAATGATTTATATAGACGTGTTATTAATCGTAATAATCGTTTAAAGAAACTTATTGATTTAGGGGCTCCTACTATCATTATTCAAAATGAAAAACGTATGTTACAAGAAGCGGTTGACTCATTACTTGATAATGGACGTCGTGGTAGAAGTGTAACAGGTGCTGGAAATAGACCTTTAAAATCTTTATCTAGTATGTTAAAGGGTAAACAAGGTCGTTTCCGTCAAAACTTATTAGGTAAACGTGTTGATTATTCTGGACGTTCAGTTATTGTTGTTGGACCAAGCTTAAAGATGTATCAATGTGGTATACCTAAAGAAATGGCTTTAGAGTTATTTAAACCTCATGTTATTCATGGTTTAGTTGAAAAAGATATAGCTCATAATATTAAAGCTGCTAAAAGATTAATAGATAATCAAGATCCTGTTGTTTGGGATATTGTAGAAGAGGTTATTAAAGAACATCCAGTAATGTTAAACCGTGCTCCTACATTGCATAGATTAGGTATTCAAGCATTTGAACCTATCTTAGTTGGTGGAAAAGCTATTCGTTTACATCCATTAGTATGTCCTGCTTTCAATGCAGACTTCGATGGTGATCAGATGGCTGTTCACGTACCTTTATCAGAGGAAGCACAAGCAGAAGCTAGATTATTAATGCTAGGTTCAAATAACATCCTTCATCCAAAATCAGGTGATCCGATTGTTACACCTTCACAAGACATGGTTTTAGGTAATTATTACATAACTATGGAAAAAGCTGGAGAAGAAGGAGAAGGTAGAGTATTTAAAAACACTAATGAAGCTTTGATGGCTTATGAACGTAGGGAATTAACTCTTCATGCTCGTGTTGCGATACCTGTTGATTCATTTAAATATAAATTATTTACGGAAAATCAAAAAGGTAAATATTTAGTTACTACAGTTGGAAAAATTAAATTTAATGAAATCCTACCTGATTCATTTGCATTTATTAATGAACCAACTGATGATAACATTCAAAATATTACACCTAATAAATATTTCTTAGAAAAAGGTACTAATATTCCAGAGGCTATTAAAGAAATGCCATTAGTTAAACCTTTTGCTAAAGGAACATTAGAAAAAATAATTGCCCAAGTATTTAAAAGATATAAAACAACTGAAACTTCTACAATGCTTGATAATCTTAAAGACTTAGGATTTAAGTATTCTACTATATCAGGTATTACTGTTAGTATGGCTGATGTTGAAACTAGTAAGAAAAAACCTGAAATTGTTGCTGAAGCTCAAAAGACTGTTGATAAGATTAATAAACAGTATAAGAGAGGTTTAATAACAGATGAAGAAAGATATAATAATGTTATTAGTACTTGGAATAATGCTACTGACCAAGTAAAAGCAGAACTTGAAGAGGTTTCTCATACAGATGTTGATAATCCAATATTCATAATGATGAACTCTAAAGCTCGTGGTAACATTTCAAACTTTACTCAAGTTGCTGGTATGCGTGGTATTATGGCTAAACCAGATGGTACATCTGTTGAAATTCCAATTCTTTCAAACTTCATTGAAGGTTTGTCAGTTGCTGAATTCTTCTTATCTACTCATGGTACTCGTAAAGGTTTAGCAGATACAGCTTTAAAAACTGCTGACTCTGGATATTTGACTCGTCGTTTAGTTGATGTTAGTCAAGACATGATAGTTCGTGAAGAAGATTGTGGAACAGATCAAGGTGTTGTTGTTCATGCATTTATTAATGAAAAAACTGGCTCTGTAATTGAAGGATTACGTGATCGTATTGTTGGTAGATTTGCTAATAAGAAGATTATTAATCCAGAAACAAAAGAAGTTATTGTTGATAAATTACAAATGATTACTGAGTCATTAGCTGATAAAGTTATTGATGCTGGTATAACTGAGGTGGAAATACGTACAATTTTAACTTGTGGTACTGTTAATGGAGTATGTCAAAAATGTTATGGTCGTAACTTAGCTACAGGAAACTTAGTTGAAATTGGTGAAGCAGTTGGTGTTATGGCTGCTCAGTCAATTGGTGAACCTGGTACACAGCTTACAATGCGTACATTCCATTCAGGTGGAGTTGCTCATGGTGGTGATGCTGATATCACTCAAGGTCTTCCTCGTGTTCAAGAATTATTTGAAGCTCGTAATCCAAAAGCTAAAGCAACTATTGCTGAAATTGATGGTATAGTTTCTAAAATCAAAGAAGATCATGGTAAATATAAGATTAGTATCACAAATAAATTAGAAACAAAAGAACATGTTACTAATTATGGTGCTAAATTATGTGTTGAAAAAGGTACTGAAGTACATTGTGGAGATAGACTTACAGAAGGTGCAGTTAATCCAAAAGAGTTACTTGCTGTAACAGATCCAATTACAACACAAGAATATATCTTAAAAGAAGTTCAAAATACTTATCGTTCTCAAGGTGTTGATATATCTGATAAACATATTGAGATCATTGCAAGACGTATGATTTCTAAGATTAGAATTGTTGAATCTGGAGATACTAAGTTCTTACCTGGTAGTCTAGTTAATTTCCGTGAATTTACAGATGGTAATAAAGATGCTGTTATTAAAGGTAAAAAACCAGCTAGAGGTATTCCAATACTTCTTGGTATTACAAAGGCAGCTTTGGAGACTGATTCATTCTTATCAGCTGCTTCATTCCAAGAGACTACACGTATCTTAACTGATGCTGCTATAAGAGGAAAAGTTGATCCATTATCTGGATTAAAAGAAAATGTTATTATTGGTAAACTAATACCTGCTGGTACTGGTAGTAAATCATATAGAGATGTTGATTATGAATTAAAAACTGAATTCATGGATGATGAACCTCTTGAAAAATTAGAAGACCAATTTATGGAATAATATTTTCTAGCAGAACACGAATTGTGTTCTGCTTTTTTCTTGAAAAGTTTTCCAATTAAGTTTATAATTATCTTAAAGTAGTAAGGAGTTGTTAGTGATGTATAATTTTTTATTTAGTTTGACGCCAAATGTTATCGTTGTTTGGATTATATTGTTAGTATTTTTATTGTATTATTTATTGGGAAGATATTATTTCTTTGAAAAAATAGGGGAGACAGCATGGAAAGGTTTGGTTCCTATTTACTCTGAATATTTGTATTTCAAGAAAGCCAATGTTAATCCATGGAGTGCAGTACTTTTATTGGTATTTGGATTTTCATTTTATTTATTATCATTTGCTTGTTCTGGCTCTGATTCTTTAAATGGTATATGTATCTTTTTTACTTCTATTTGTTTGATATTTTACGTATTACTATCTTGGAAAGTTAATTATTATTTTAGTAAAAAATTTAAAAAGGGTTATATGACTGCATTTTCACTTACATTTGTACCAGTTATTGCTTTTCCATATATTGGTTTAAGTAATTCATATAAATGGAGTAGATTTACTAAAATTAGTCATGATATTTTCGATGAGGACTTTTATGGTAGAAAATTATCTGTTAATGAAATGTGTTTATCTAACGTATTTATGATGTTGTGTTTTATTGCTGCTACTTATATATTTATTTATATATTTGTAATAGATTTACCTAAAGACTTTCTTTTAGAGATTATTTGGAATCCTAAGTTTATCATATTCATATCTGTTTCATTTTCTATTGTTGCAGTAGTTGGAACTTTACTTGATTATTATGGTAACTTATTGATTAATAAAAAAAGAAGAAAATAAGCATTGAGAAAACTGATAAATTCAGTTTTTTTCTTTTGAGGTATTTTTTTGGAAATTTTAGCATAATATATAAATAATTTGTTGACTTTGATTTAAGTTAGTGTTATATTATTTTTGCTGATTAAATATCTTTGCTTTGTGCAAAGTTTTATTTAAAGGGTAAAATGATACACCTGGATATGTGTAAAGAAAGGAGATATATTTTATGCCTACAATTAACCAATTAGTTCATAAAAATCGTAAGGATAAGGTTAGAAAGAGTAAAGCACCAGTTCTTGGAGTTGGAATCAATACTATTCAAAAGAAGGCAACTGAAGTTCATTCACCTCAAAAACGTGGAGTTTGTACTCGTGTTGGTACTAAAACACCTAAAAAGCCAAACTCAGCATTACGTAAATATGCGCGTGTTCGTTTATCTAATGGTAAGGAAGTTGATACTTATATACCAGGAATTGGACACAATTTACAAGAGCATAGTGTTGTATTAATTCGTGGTGGTCGTGTTAAGGACTTAATCGGTGTTCGTTATCATATTATTCGTGGTACTTTAGATACTGCTGGTGTTAAGGATCGTAAGCAAGGACGTAGTAAATACGGTGCTAAGAGACCAAAGTAAAATTTAAATTTTTGAAGGGAGGAAATTAAAATGCGTAAGAGACGTGCAGTTAAAAGAGACATTTTACCAGATCCAATATATAAGTCAAAAGTAGTTGCTAAACTAATCAATACTATTATGTTAGACGGTAAAAAGGGAACAGCTCAAACAATAGTTTATGAAGCATTTGATCAAGTTAAGGCAAAATCTGGTAAAGATCCATTAGAAGTATTTAATGCTGCTATGGAAAATATTAAACCAGCTCTTGAAGTTAAAAGTCGCCGTGTTGGTGGATCTAACTATCAAGTGCCTATAGAAGTTACACCTGCGAGAAGTCAAGCTTTAGCGTTAAGATGGTTAACTAAGTATTCTCGTGAACGTGGTGGAAAAGGAATGGCTGATAATTTAGCTAATGAAATTTTAGATGCATCTAATGGTACAGGTGCAGCAGTTAAGAAACGTGAAGATACTCATAGAATGGCTGAAGCTAATAAGGCTTTTGCTCATTATAGATGGTAGGAAAGGGTAATTTATGGCAAGAGATACGTCTTTAGATAAGACAAGAAATTTTGGAATTATGGCTCATATTGATGCTGGTAAAACTACAACTACTGAGCGTATTTTATATCTTGCTGGTAAAATCCATAAAATTGGTGAAACTCATGATGGAGCTAGCCAAATGGACTGGATGGAGCAAGAAAAAGAACGTGGTATTACTATTACTTCTGCAGCAACAACTGCATATTGGAATGGATACCGTTGTAATATAATCGATACTCCTGGACATGTAGACTTTACTATTGAAGTTAGTCGTAGTTTAAGAGTACTTGATGGTTCTGTAGCTTTACTTGATGCACAAGCTGGTGTTGAGCCTCAAATGGAAACAGTATGGCGTCAAGCTGATGAATTTAGTGTTCCTAGAATTATTTTCGCTAATAAAATGGGGAAAATGGGAGCTGATTTTGCATACAGTTTAAAGAGCATTAAGAACAGATTAGGTGTTAATGCTGCTCCAATTGAATGGCCAATAGGTGCCGAAGATAATTTCCTTGGTGTTGTTGATATCATTACTCAAAAAGCTTATGAGTTTGATGGTACTGAAGAAGAGAATCTTAAGGAAATTGAAATTCCAAATGACTTAAAGGATTTAGTAACTGAAAAGCATTCTGAATTATTAGAAGCAGTTGCTGAATTTGATGATGATATGATGGAAAAATATCTTGAGGGAGAAGAAATCTCTATAGATATGATAAAAAGTGCTATCCGTAAAGGATGTTTAAAAGCAGAATTTTTCCCTGTTATGTGTGGAGATGCTTTAGGTAATAAAGGTATTAGATTATTACTTGATGCGGTTATTGATTATCTACCAAGTCCTGTTGATACTCCAGCAATTAAGGGACGTAATTTAAAGGGAGAAGAAGAAGTTCGTCATCCTAATGATAATGAACCATTTAGTTCTTTAGCATTTAAGGTTATGACTGATCCATTTGTTGGACGTTTAACATTCTTCAGAGTTTACTCTGGACATTTAGCTTCTGGTAGTTATGTATTAAACTCTACTAAAGAAGTTAAAGAAAGAATTGGACGTATACTACAAATGCATGCTAATACTCGTAATGAAATTAGTGATGTTTACACTGGTGATATTGCTGCAGCAGTTGGATTAAAGAATACAACTACTGGTGATACATTATGTGATGAAAAGAAACCAATTATTTTGGAAAGCTTAGTTGTTCCAGAACCAGTTATTCAATTAGCTGTTGAACCTAAGTCAAAAGCTGATCAAGCTAAAATGTCATTAGCATTACAAAAATTAGCAGAAGAGGATCCAACATTTAAAGTTCATACTGATCACGAAACTGGTCAAACAGTTATCGCTGGTATGGGTGAGTTACACCTTGATGTATTAGTTGATCGTATGAAACGTGAATTCAATGTTGAAGCAAATGTTGGTGCTCCACAAGTTGCTTACCGTGAAACAATTAAGCAAGCTGCTGATTGTGAAGGTAAATATATTAAACAATCTGGTGGACGTGGACAATATGGACATGTTTGGGTTAAATTTGAGCCAAATCCAGATAAAGGTTATGAATTCGTTGATCAAATCGTTGGTGGTGTAGTACCTAGAGAGTACATTCCAGTTGTTGATAAAGGATTACAAGAAGCATTACAAACTGGTGTTCTTGCTGGATATCCTATGATCGATGTTAAATGTACATTATTCGATGGTTCTTACCATGATGTTGACTCTAACGAAATGGCATTTAAAATTGCTGCTAGCTTTGCATTAAAAGAAGCTAAAAATAAATGTAAACCAGTATTACTTGAGCCTATTATGAAAGTTGATGTTACTACACCAGATGAATACTTCGGTAACGTTATGGGTGATTTAACATCTCGTCGTGGTAAGCCATTAGGACAAGAGTCACAAGGTAATGCTGTTAAATTAAGCGCTATGGTTCCATTATCAGAAATGTTTGGTTATGCTACTAACTTACGTTCTAATACACAAGGTAGAGCTACATTTGTAATGTTCCCTGATCATTATGAAGAAGTACCAAAGAATATTGCTGATGAAATTATTAAAAAAAGTGGAAATTAGTAATTTAGTATCAAAATAGTTGAAAAAACTTCAATTATTAGATAAAATAGATGTTGTATAAATAAGGAGGAAAAATTAATATGGCAAAAGAAAAATTTGATCGTTCAAAACCACATGTTAACATTGGTACAATTGGACACGTAGATCATGGTAAAACTACTTTAACTGCTGCTATTACTAAGTGTTTAGCTGGTAAAAACGGAAATCAAGCTGTTGATTTTGCTAACATCGATAAAGCACCAGAAGAAAGAGAACGTGGTATCACTATCAATACTGCTCACGTTGAATATAGTACTGATAAGAGACATTATGCTCACGTAGACTGTCCAGGACATGCTGATTATGTTAAAAACATGATTACAGGTGCTGCTCAAATGGATGGAGCAATCTTAGTTATTGCTGCTACAGACGGACCTATGGCACAAACTCGTGAACATATCTTACTTGCTCGTCAAGTTGGAGTACCTAAAATGGTTGTATTCATGAATAAATGTGATATGGTAGATGATCCAGAATTATTAGACTTAGTAGAAATGGAAGTTCGTGATTTATTAAACGTATATGGATATGAAGGCGATGAAACTCCAATTATTCGTGGTTCTGCTCTTAAGGCTCTTGAAGGAGATCCTGACTGGGTTGGAAAAATTGATGAATTAATGGATGCTGTTGATACTTGGATTCCTACTCCAGAAAGAGATAATGCTAAACCTTTCTTAATGAGTATTGAAGATGTATTCACTATCACAGGTCGTGGTACTGTTGTTACTGGACGTGTTGAACGTGGACAATTAAAACTTAACGATGAAGTTGAAATCGTTGGTATTAAGGATACTAAGAAAACAGTTGTTACTGGAATTGAAATGTTTAAAAAACAATTAGACTATGCTGAAGCTGGAGACAATGCTGGTGTATTATTACGTGGTATTTCTCGTGAAGAAGTTGAACGTGGACAAGTTCTTGCTAAACCAGGAAGTGTTACACCTCATCATAAATTCAAAGCTACAGTTTATGTTTTAAGTAAAGAAGAAGGTGGACGTCATACTCCATTCTTCACAAACTATCGTCCTCAATTCTATTTTAGAACTACAGACGTTACTGGTGTAATTACTTTACCAGAAGGTGTAGAAATGGTTATGCCAGGTGATAATGTTAACATTGAGGTTGAATTAATTCACCCTATCGCACTTGAACAAGGTACTAAATTCTCTATCCGTGAAGGTGGACGTACTGTTGGTGCTGGTAATGTTACTGAAATCATTGGTTAATGATAAAATAATTAAAAGTAGAAGTTATTGCTTCTGCTTTTTTTGTAAAAAAATAAGCGACTTTATAGTCACTTATTTTCCTTTATTAAAACTTTTAAATAAATTATATGTAAAATTATTTAGTATTAAATCAAATTCACCTATATACTCAGTTACTATCGTGTTAAAGCCAAGTTTCATTTCATTTAATCCAGAGTATTGATTTTTTTTCTCAAACTCTCCAACAACGGCGTTCATATTTAAATATTTTAGTCCTTGTCGATTATAGTCTGAAATCATTTGCCATTTTATTAGATAGCTAGCGTTAAGTGAAGAAAATTTTTCATTGTAGCCATCGCTAACAATATATGCGGCGTTATCATATTTAATAACAAGAGCTCCGCCAATTAAAATTCCTTCAGGATGCTTTTTTAATAATTCTGTTGCTAGTAACATATTGTTTTTGTATGAACTGACTAATTTGTCAGACTCCATTTTTTTATTTAAAGTATTTTGTCTTTCTTTATCATTTGGTGCATACTGTTGAATTCTTTCTGCTAGTTGTTCATTGTTTAGTAGTTCGTTTTCATACATTTTTCTACTATTTATAATGAAAGTTTCAGTATTTATTTTTGCATAATATATATCAATATTTTCACCAAAGTTTTTAACTAAAGCTTCATAATATTTTATTGGTTTTTTATCTTTCTTACCGATAAATTCATAAAGATCTTTTATATCTTTTGTTGTATCATTATATACTTCAATACCAATATTTCTGGCTCTTCTAATTTTGTTTCTAGTCCTTTTATCAAAGCTTTCAAATAATACTTCTTCATTTTTATTTAAAAGTACTAGTGCTTCCCATCTAGGTTTTTCATTTTCAAAATATAAATTTTTTCCTTTATATTCAAATTTTGCAGTAGCAAGATTTTCTAAAATTATACTTTCTTGATTGTTCATATTTATTAAGTTTCCATCATTACTATGGATACTTATTGGAATATACGGGTCCATTCTTAGTAACATAAATCCTTGTTTTCCTAACAAATTTCTTAAGCATTCAGCAAGTTCTTTTACTTTTTTAGAATCAGAGTAATCAAATAATATTCCTCTTGGTGCATAGGCTATTTTATTATTCATAAATACTTCTTTATAAAGTATCATGGTTGCGCCTATTAGAGAGTTTGTTTCATCAACTATACCAAAATAGTGAACATTATATCCTAGTTTTAACATAGAAAGACCATATGCTGATGTTTGATAATAGCTTCTATATCTATGACTACTAGTGTACTTATTAAATTGTTGTTGATTTAATGTTACTAATTTCATATTTTCCCTCTCCATCTTTTATTTATTATAGCATATATTTTTAGTTTTTATCAATAATTTATAGTAGTTAAAAGGCATTTTTCGTAGTATAATTATATTGGTGATAAAATGTTTAAAGATAATAAAATTTTTATACTTGGACTTGCTCGTTCTGGTTATAGTGCCGCTAAGATTTTAATAGAAAGAGGCAATGAAGTCATCTTAAATGATAGTAAAGAAGAAGGAAAATTAGATAAGAATCAAATTGCTGAATTACGTGAACTTGGTGTTAAACTAATTTTTGGTAGTCATCCTGATGATTTACTTGATAACTCTTTTGATTATTTAATTAAAAATCCAGGTGTTCCTAATAGTCATAAATTTGTAGTAAAAGCTCAAGAATTAGGAATAGAAGTTTTAAATGAAGTTGAAATGACTTTTAGATTATTACCTGATAATGTAAAAATTATAGGTATTACAGGTACAAATGGTAAGACTACGACTACATCTCTTACTTATGAAATAATGAAATGTGCCTTTGGTGATAAAGTTCATTTAGCTGGTAATATTGGTTATCCATTTTGTAGTATTTTAAATGATTTAGTACCAGGTGATATCGTTGTGATGGAAGTTTCCTGTCAACAATTAAATAATATGAGTACTTATAAACCGGATGTAGCTCTAATGACTAATTTAAGTCCAGCACATATAGATTTCTTTGGTACTTATGAAAAATATAAAAATGTTAAAGCTAGATTATTTAAAAATCAAACTAGTACTGATGTTGCGATTTTAAATATTGATAATGATGATGTTATTGATGAAACTAGGGATATTAAATCTACTGTTAAATATTTTTCTAGTACTAAGGAGATAAATGGTTGTTACTTAAAAGATGGAGCAATTTATTATTATGGTGATAAAGTTATTGATACCGATAAAGTATTTATTGCAGGTAGACATAATTTAGAAAATTGTATGGGTGCAATTATGATTTCTAAAGAATTTGGTGTTAGTAATGAAATTATAGAAGAAGTAATTTCTAATTTTAGAGGTGTTGAACATAGATTAGAATATGTTGATACTGTTTCTGGTAGGTTATTTTATAATGATACAGAGGCTACTAATATTAAATGTACACAAATTGCGTTATCATCTTTTGAAAAGCCAATAATATTAATTCTTGGTGGATTAGAAAGAGGGCAAGATTTTAATGAATTGAGTCCTTATATGGAACATGTTAAGAGTATTATTGGTATTGGACAATGTAGAGAAAGAGTTCTTGAGTTTGGAAAGAGTTTAAATATACCAACTTATATTTATGAACATTTAAGTGATGGATTTGACAAGTGTGTTGAAGTATCTGATACAGGGGATGTTATATTATTAAGTCCAGCTTCAGCATCTTGGGATCAATATAAAGAATGTGAAGTACGTGGAAAAGAATTTAAGGATAAAGTGGAGGAGTTAAAAAGTGAAGATTAAAAATGTAAGAGCTAGAGAAGTTTTAGATTCTAGGGGAAATCCTACGGTTGAAGTTGATGTTATACTTGAAGATGGTACTTTAGGTAGAGCAATTGTGCCTTCTGGTGCGTCAACTGGTGAAAGAGAAGCTTTGGAGATGCGTGATGGTGATTACAGATATAATGGTAAAGGTGTATTAAAAGCGGTTAATAATGTTAATACTATTATTCGTGATAAAGTAATTGGAATTGATGCTAGTGAGCAAGAATTAATAGATAAGACTTTAATTGAACTTGATGGTACTGAGACTAAATCTAATCTTGGAGCTAATGCCATACTTGGTGTATCTATGGCTTGTTTAAGAGCTAGTGCTATTGCGGCTAAAAAACCTTTATATGAATATGTTGGAACTGGTAGAAGTTTACCTTATCCAATGATGAACATTATTAATGGTGGAGCTCATGCTGATAATAATTTGGATTTTCAAGAATTTATGATTATTCCACAACAAGATACTATTCATGAAAGAGTTCGTACTGGAGCTGAAGTGTTCCATGCTTTAAAGAATGTTTTAAAAGAGAAAGGTTATTTTACTGGTGTTGGTGATGAAGGTGGATTTGCTCCTAATTTAAGTTCTAATAAAGAAGGTTTTGAACTTATATTAGAAGCTATTAATAGAGCTGGTTATGAACCTTTTAAAGATGTTAAATTAGCAATTGACGTAGCTGCTTCAGAATTTTATAAAGATGGCTATTATCATGTTGATGGTAAGTCTTTAACAACAGATGAGTTAATTGGTTTTTATGAGGAACTTGTTAATACTTATCCAATAGTATCAATTGAAGATCCAGTTGATGAAAATGACTGGGAAGGATTTAGAAAGATAACTGAACGTTTAGGAGATAGAATTCAATTAGTAGGAGATGATTTATTTGTTACTAATATCAAATGTCTTCAAAAAGGTATTGATAATCATGCAGGAAACGCTATTTTACTTAAAGTAAATCAAATTGGTACTATTACTGAAACTTTAGAAACTATTAAGTTAGCTAAAGAGCATGGTTATAAAACTATTATTTCACATCGTTCAGGTGAGACTGAAGATACAACTATTGCTGATTTAGCAGTAGGACTTGATTTAGGTCAAATAAAAACTGGTTCTATGTCTAGAACAGATAGAATTTGTAAATATAACCAGTTGATGAGAATTGAAGAAGAACTTAGCTAACATAATCAGATAAATTCAAAACTATCATAATTTAAATATAGATAAACCTTTAGATATTTCTAGAGGTTTTTAAATGTTATATTTTGTATGTTGATGATCTAGATTTTTTTGTCATTATATTATTTGGTATTTTCAAAATAAAAGAAGCGAGTAATGATAGCATTTGTTGTGAATGCTTACTCGCTTAAAGCTGTATATACTCTTTCTAATGTTTTTATTACATTTATTTATTGATAACTATAGCGCTGTTCTAAATAGTTACATCCTGAATATATTAATATTCCCAATAGACCTGATATCATGATACATACAAATACACCTGCAATATTCATTGAATAATAATTTGAAATTATTAAGTATCCTAAACCTTTATTTGCACTAATGAATTCACTAACTAGTGCACCGACAACAGCTAGTGAACTAGTGATTTTTAAGGATGTAATAATATACTCTGATATTCCATGCAATAAAATTATTTTATTGATTTGTAATTTATTTAAGGAATATATTCCAATAATATTTTTATATCTATTTAGAATAATTTTGGCTCCTGATAATGTATTTACAAAAATCGGAATAAAACTTGTGATAGCTACTGCTGCTACTTTAGATCCTAAACCATTTCCAAACCATAATACTAATAATGGAGCTATTGCAATTATGGGAACGGTTTTTAGTATAATTGATATAAATGTAAAAATGGTTTCAGTTTTTTGATAATATAATGCCACTAGTGATAATGATAATCCTATAAATAACGCAACTATAAATCCAAGAACTATTTCTATTACGGTAATAAAAGTATGATGTATATATAATTGATAATTTGAGATAAAGTCGGCTACAGTATTAATTAAACTTGGAAACAAGTAAGAAGGCGGATTAAAAATAAATGTTATTAATAACCAAAAGATTATAATTGTTAGAAGACCAATGAGATTCTTTTTCATAATTATTTCACCGCTTTTTCTAGTTTTTTTCTAATTTTTGTTACTGTTTTTAGTGTTTCCAAACTGTTTTTGTATCTTTTCATTCTAGGATATTTTGGCTTTATACAATCAATTATTTGTACTGGAGAGTCTCCCAAAATATATACTTTATCAGATAAATAAACGGCTTCATGAATAGAGTGTGTTACAAGGATAGTTGTTTGCTTATTTGCTTTATGTAAGTTGATTAAAATATCTTGTAGTTTATTTCTATTAATTTCATCAATTGCTGATAAGGGCTCGTCTAGTAATAGTACTGCAGGATTATTAATAACAGCTCTTAAGATAGAAACTATTTGTTGCATACCACCAGATAATTCTCTAGGATAATTATTTTTCTTTTCGTCTAGGCCGACCGTTTTTAATAATTGATCAACTTTTTTAAAATTATTCTTATGTGATAATTCCAAAGGTAACCGAATATTTTCTTCAACATTTTTCCATGGTAATAATAACGGTTCTTGAAATACATACCCCATTTTTTTATCTTTTTTTAAAGTTTCTGGAGTTTGATTATTTATAAGTATTTGGCCAGTATCAATGTTTTCTATACCTGCTAGTAGTTTTAGTAAAGTTGTTTTCCCGCATCCAAATGGTCCAACAAAAGAAATAAAACTTCCCTTTTCTATATTTAAAGAAAATTCTTGAAATATATTCTTTTCTTTGTATGATTTAGATAATTTTTCTATTTTAATATAACTCATATTATTTCAAAAACTCGTTTGTATATACTTCAGATGCTTTGATTTTTTTCTTAATCATTTTATTTTCATATAAATTATCTATCATATTTTCCCATATTTTAGAATCGGATACTCCTATTTTTTCATCCGTCATAATTAATGGAATACTTCCTTTTAAATATCCTAATTGATGTTCATATTTTAATGTTGGATTTATTTCTATTAGTTGTGAAACTGACTTTTCAGGGTTTTCAATTGCATAATTCCATCCTTTTAAGGAGGCTTTAAGGAATTTTTTAACTTTATCTGGATGTTTTTCTACCATTTCTTTTGTGGTAAATATTGTGTCCGCATATACTTTAACACCATAATCTCTAAATCTTAATAGGTTGACTTTTTCTCCCTCAAGTTCAAGTAAAATAGCATCGTTCATTTCATATGCCATTTTTGCATCAACTTGATCAGTCATTACTTGACTGATTCCTGTTATTGCTGGAACTTCCTTTATGTTATTTTCATCAACTTTGTTTTTCTTTAAAAATAGTCTATATAAGTTTTCATCATTTTCATAAACTACTCCAACTGTTTTCCCTTCTAGATCTTTTGGCGTTTTAATATTTAATTCTTTTTTTGAAACAAGTGCCTCAGGTGTTTCTCTGTAGATTACTGCAATAGCAACAATTGGAACCTTGTTATCAATCGCAGTAATTATCTGTTCTGCTCCAGCTATACCAAATTCATTTACTCCACTAGTAACCGATTGAATTGGTGAAATATTAGGCCCTGCTGGATCGATTGTTACTGATAAACCTACATCTTTGTAATATCCTTCTTTTAGTGCTGAATAATATCCAGCAAACTGGGCCTGACATACCCATTTCAATCTTAATGATGTTTTTTCTAATTTATTTTTAGACTTAGAATTAAAAATCATAAAAAATGCAATTACTGCGATAATTAAGATTATTAATCCAACAATTATTTTTTTCTTTTCTTTCACAATTCATTTCTCCTATATTTCTTTTAATAGTGATATTATTGATTTTTTCAAATCTATGTCCAAATCAATTAATTGAGTTTCTGTTAAATCATTATATGGAAGCCATTCATTATTTACTTGTACTTCCATTAATGCTGCGAGAAAATATCCAGGACATTTATTAAGTTGGTATATTTTATTAACTAGTCTTGCCTCTAGTTTTGATTCAGCTGATAAAACTCTTTTTCTCATTCTATCTGTTGTTTCAATAACCGCCACAGCGTGTCCATATTTAAATATCATGGGGATTGTTCCACCATATTTACTGGCTAGTTCAGAATAGTATTTAGCTGCCAGTTCGTCGGTAAATTTACCATATTTTTTAATAACTGGTTCTTTTATGTGCCCTTTTGGTTCATCTTCTTCGTGAACTCCAATTAACTCAATTGTATCATCTTGGGATAAAACTATTGTGTCTTCTGGTAGATAGTTGACGTAATAAATGGCCTTTTCAATTGCGTTATCTATTCCGCTTTCAGCTGTTTCTTCTGGTTCTTCTATTTTTCCCTTAACTATTTCAGATAATCCAACTACTTCAAAGTTTGCATTTTTCAGCAGTTTTTGTATTCGTCCAACTTTATTTTTATTTGTAGTAGTAATTACTATTTTTTCGTTCATATTTTTTCACCTCTTTCTAATTACTTCTATAAAAACTTAACATTTTAACTTTTTCTTTGTCATTTATTATTTTTTCTTCTGTTGCAACATCTAGAATTTCATCATAGTCAGTTAAATAACTAACATCAATACTGTTATTTTTAAATTTTTTTTCTGCTTTTTCTGAAAGTTTAGCTAATGTTGAAATTCCAACAACCTCTAATCCTTTTTCTTGTAAAGCATCAATTCCTATTTGCGCTGTTTGTCCTGTATATAAGACATCATCCATAACAATAATTTGTTCTGTAGCATATTGTAAGTTGCCTTCTATTAAACTTTTTAATCCATATTCTTTTGGTTTGCTTCTTATATATAGTAATGGAATACTTAATTTTTCAGCTACACCGGCTGCCCAAGGAATACCAGCTGTAGCCATTCCAGCTACAGTTATATTGGAACCATAATTATCATATATGGTTCTGGTTAGCTCTTCTATTATTTCTTCTCTAACTTCTACATTGCTTATGGCTAGTCTACAGCATAAATATGCAAGCACTTGATTACCATGAGTTGTATCGAATTTGCTATCGGCTGTTCTTATATAGCAACCTGTCTTTACTAAATGTTCTGCTATCTTTTTCATTACTTATCACTTCTAATCTTTCTTAATACCTTGGCTTGATCATGCATTATTTGTTCGATTTCGTTTGTTGCATCACTTAAGTTAATATTGTTAACTATAAACATTCTATTTGCAGTATCCGGATTTACACGTTTGATTCTTTCCCACTCATTAGTACATAATGATTGATGATATTCAATTTCTTCTATACTAGTTTCCCTTTTTCTGTTTACATCATTTTTTCTTCGATAACTCACTGTATCTGAAGGTGCAACCAATTGAATTAGTGCTTGATTTAGCTTGACATACCAATCTGGTGTAGTTCTATCAGTTAAATATTGAATTTTATCTCCATGCCTTAAAGCTGATATTAAGTGAGATAACATTATTAAGTCTTCTTTAGATGAAGCGATTTCATCTAACATATCTTTGTAATCAGTATTTTCAATCTTTATCATTTTTTCCTGAGGAACACTTTCAAGCATTTTATATTGCTCCTCACAAACCTTTTCGTTAACATCATAGGTTTTTGTTATACCTAAAATATACATAAGCATTCTAGAAATGCTTGTAACTAATAAATCTGGATTATTAGTTCTTAATGAATTAGCAACAGTGTCTTTACCAACACCATTGATTCCAAAAATTGTCGTTATTGCCATATAAATTTTCTCCTTTCTAATAACAATTTAATATTTTTCTCTTAAAATTGGAAATGCTTTTTTTAATATTATGTATAATCAGAAGTTATACGTGTTAAATTTATTTATACAGATATTACTTAATTTTATAATTAGTTTTAAAAGTAATAATGCTATTACTAAAAGTTATAACTGACACTTAATTTATTAATTGTTTTTATAGATAATATTATATATAATATTAATTAGAGGTGGTTGTTGTGGACAATTTGAACCTAAATTTTTTGAAAATTTTTTATGAGGTTGCTAATTGTAACAGTTTTTTAAAAGCCGCCAATAAACTCTATATAACACAACCTGCCATAAGTCGAAGTATTGCAAAACTAGAGGAAGAGTTGGGGGTCGTTTTATTTAATAGAGCAAATAATGGGGTTTCATTGACTCCCTATGGTCAAGTTTTATATAAATATATTAAAGAATCTAGCGATTTGTTAGCAGCATGTCAAAGAATGCTTAAATCGATGAGTAATGTAGAAGATACAAATATTGTTATTGGAGCACAGTCACATATTGTTATGAATTATCTTATGAAAAAAATAATTAATTTTAGACAGCAACATCCAAATGTTAAAATGAAATTTGTTGATATGCCTACTAGAGATCTTATAGATGAACTAGTTAAGGGTAACTTAGATTTTGTAATTGATACGTCTCCTATAGAAAATATCTACAACAATATTGAAATAACGCCTATAGTAAATTTGGATACGTGCTTCATAAAATCTACTAAAAATAAGGAAAAATTTTGTTGTTTGGAAGATTTAAAAGATCAATTTTTGATTCTTCCCTCTGCCAGAAGTTCTTTAAGAAAAAATCTTAATACTTGTTTTATTGAACATAGTCTAGAGTTTGAACCTATGATAGAATTTACGACAGAAGAATTAATTATTAATGCAATCAAAAATAATGCTGGTATAGGTTATGTTGTAAAGACCAATTCAAGTCTATCTGATGAAGATAATATTCAAATAATTGAGATAGCGGAGGAATTACCTAAAATAGAGATTAATTTAATTTGTAGACGTAAATATATGACAAGTATAGCAAAACTATTTATAGAAAATGAATTACTAAATAACGGGAAAGATGGAGGTAAATAATGGACGAAAAATTTGATGTTCTTAATGAATTAGGAGAATTTACTGGTAAAGTTGCTACTAGAGATGAATGTCATACAAATGGATTATGGCATAGGGCTGTTTATGCTTTTATAGTTGATAAAGATTTTAATGTCTTATTACAAAAAAGAAGTGCAAATAAAAAACTGTGGCCAAATAAATGGGATGTTACTATAGGAGGACATGTTAATGCAGGAGAATTTGGCCGTCAAGCACTAATAAGAGAATGCAGGGAAGAACTAGGAATTGATATAAGTGATGATGATATAAAATATCTTGTAGGTACTACATCACGATATAATAAAAATGGTTATATTAATAATCACTATGACGAATGTTATTTAATTACAAAAGATGTTAATATAAATGATTTAGTATTACAGAAAGAAGAAGTATCTGATGCAAAATATTTTTCTAAAGATGAAATAATAACAAGAATTAATAATAATTATGATGGGTTGACAGAAAAAGAAGTTTCTTGGTCTATTTTTAAGAGAATATTAGAAAGTATCGTATTAGAACAGATTAATAATAAATAATTTATGAAAGTAAAAAAATATAATTTAAATAATAAACAAGTTCAATTTTTAATAAATTCTGATGAAAAATTAGGTAAACTAATAAAGTATATTAGATCTTGTTCTATACCAATTGAGGATGATGACTTTAAATGCATTGTAAAATATATTATAGGACAACAGATAAGTGATAAAACCCGTGAATCTATTTGGAAAAAATTATGTGAAAAATATCAAGATATTTCACCTGAAACATTGAATATTATTAATGAGGATGAATTAAGATCTTTTGGTATTTGTAAACAAAAAATTACATATATTAAAAATTTCTCTTGTGCTATATTAAATAATCAATTTGATCTTAATGCTGTTAAAAAGCTCACTAATCAAGAAATCAGAAATGAGCTAACAAAAATAAAAGGAATTGGTAATTGGACAGTAGAAATGTATTTAATATTTTCATTAGGCCGTGAAAATGTTCTTTCTAAAGGTGATTATACTATTAAAAGAGTATTAAAATGGATGTATGATCTTGAAGACTTGCCTTCTAACCAAGACGTAGAAAAATATTTTTCTGATTGGATGCCATATTCTACTATAGTTTCAGTTTATTTTTGGGAAGCGATATCAAAAGGGGCATTGTCCAACAGTTTTGACGACTTAGGTTAGAAAAAGAAAGGTGACATTTAAAAATGACAAATAATAATTACTATTGGATGAAGTATGCTATTAAAATTGCAGATAAAATAGATAGTGAATTAATTAGAGTTTCAGCGTTAGTTGTAAATAATGATCAATTAATAGAACATTCTAGTACTAATAATGGAGATTGCGCTTGGGCAGATAATTTAATAATAAAATTAAAAAATAAAAAAATTACAAAAATCGAAAATTTATATTTAACAATTAATACATTAAATGATAAAGAAGAATTTGACTTAAATAAGTTATTAAGTACAATTGAAGTTGAAAATATTTTTATAGGACTTCCTGATCCTAAATTGAATTGCTATTTGGATAATGATCCAGTTTTAAATAACAAAAATATTTTTAGATTTAATGATGAATTACAAGAAAATATATTTAAGCAAAACTATAATTTGTATAAAGAAAGTAAACAAAATATAAAATATAGTGAATATTATTATAGTAATAGAATAAGTCGCTTTTTAAAAGAAAAGTTAGATTTATATGGAATAAAACTAGAATTTGAAGAAATTTTACAACAAAAACAGGTTGAAAAACTATCTGCTTATATATCAAAAAAATTTAATATATCAGGGACAAAGCTTTACAAATTAATAACTAGTATATTATCTGATGCATTTGATCATAAATACTCCGCATATAATTACGCTAATGATATTAGATCTGTTAATACAAATTGGAGTAAAGTATTTAATGATATTTATAATAAAACAAATAATAAATCGCTGAATGAAATTAATATATTGAATGTTGGTGTTGGTGGTGGCAATGAAGCACGTGAATTGTTTTTTAATTGTGCCAATATAACATTTGTTGATATCGCACCTAATGGATTAAAGAAAGTTAAAAAAGCAATTCCGGCTTCTCAAATAATTCAGGAGAGAGCTGAAAATTTACATGAACTAACAGATAACAGTTATGATTTATATGTATCTCTAAGAACATATAACTCATCATTTTTTGATGTAAAACAAGCTCTTAAAGAAGCCTATAGAGTTCTAAAGAATAATGCTGTTATAATAATATCAATATCAAATGGTTTTTTAGATACAAAAGAGAAAAAAATTATTCCTGGTATTATAATTCCTGGATTGGATTTTGTTGATTTGTATCGTGGGTTAGATATGTTTAGAAATTTATTAGATATATTGCTAGATTTGAATTTTGTTGATATTGAATTAACTCCGACAAATGGAGAAATATATATTAGTGCAAAAGTTAATAAGAATCAAAACAGTAAGGTGGTATAATATTGAATACAGTAAACTCAGATAAAATTTTAAATTATTGTGATAACTTAGCTAAAATCGAAATTGAACCATTTGATGATTATAAAATATTAAATCCTTATAATGATGAACATAAAGAGCAAGTCCAACTTATTACTAAGAAATTTTATGATAGGTTTTATAATGACAATAATAAAAGGAGATTAATACTAGGAAGTAATCCAGCTAGGAGAGCATCCGCCGTTACAGGAATTCCCTTTGAAGATGCAGTTCATTTGCAAAAAGAAACGGGTATATTTATAGATGATTTTTATGTTAATAAATCATCTTCAAATTTTCTTTATGATGTTATAGAGCAATATGGTGGATGTGAAAAATTTTATAATGATTTTTATATGAATTTTGTATTTCCTTTGGGAATAGCAAAAGTCAATTCTAAAGGTAATCTGGTAAACTGTAATTATTATGAAATAAAACATTATGAAGAAAAATTTGATAAATATATACTTGAATCTATTAATGAAATACTAAAATTTGATATAGATACTTCTGTGTGTTATTGCATTGGCTCTGGCAAAAACTATGAATATTTATTAAAACTAAATAGGAAATATAATTTTTTTGAAGAAATTATTCCTTTGGAACATCCAAGATTTATAATGCAATATAATTCTAAAAATAAAGATTTATATTTAAAAAAATATCTTGATGCTTTGAAAAAAAATAGGAAGGATGTTATATATGCAAGATGAAAAAATACTAATTCACTTCGATACAAATAAAACAGTTATCTATGCCTTGTCTACTAAATTAACATTGTTGAAAACATGTGATATATTTTTTAATGAGACATATGTCAATGATGAGTTGTTTAGAAAGATTGATAGAATAATTAATAGCCTTAAGGATAATGGATATGAAATCAATAACAAAAATACTAGATTGTTTGCAACTGGTGTGTTTGAGAGTTTTTCTTTGGAAGAAAAACAACAATTGATAATACGATTTTATACTACTTTTGGTTTATATCTTAATGTTTTAGAAAAAAGTCTTGAAGATTTTTATTTAAAAAATAGTGTTAATAATAATATAATTGAAGGTTTGGTGAAACAAGAGTTTAGATCAGTAGTTGTTTGTGGTAGTTTTCAACAATATATGAAGGAAATCGGTGAAGTTATGAATATTATGAAAAAACATAATATTGAGGTGTTAAGCCCATGGACTGAAAAAATTGTCGAAGAAACACTTGGGACGGACTTCATTTTGTTAGAAGGACAAGAACTTGAAAACGAAAGAGATGCGTGGCGTCATAAGTTGGATCATATGAACAAATTTAAAAAAGCAGATGCTATTGTAGTCTGTAATCCTAAAGGAATTGTTGGTAGAGGTACAATGTTTGAATTTGGCTTTATGATAGCTCATTCAAAAAGAATAATTTTCACAGAGGAACCAGTTAACTTATCAATTTTATTTCCGTATGAAATTGGATTGAATTTTAAATAGTTTGAGTTTAGGTGGACTGAGTTTTTTCACTTATAATTATGTAATAATTTTCAATGCTGTATTATGATAAATGTATGATTGTTTTAGCTCCTATATTTATTTTAGAACTTAGCTAGTTATTATTGACATTTTTATAAAAAAATAATAGAATATTATCAGTTTTAAATTCATTGGAAAGACCATAATTATATTAGCTCTTATAGATAGTGAGTTAAGGATAGTGTGAACTTAATTATAATCTAATATAATTCCTACCTTTCTTGAAGAAGTTTTTACTTCCGGTGTTATGCACCGTTATAAATTTTGAGTTAAATAAAGGATGGTACCGTGCTACTAGCACTCCTTATAGGTATCATCCTTTTTATTTTAGGAGGAGTTTTTATGAAAAATGAAGCTATTACTAGTAGAAATGTTGATTTTGCTAAATGGTATACTGATATTTTAAGAGCAGCTAAATTAATTGATTATTCTTCTGTTAAGGGTTGTCCTGTTTTAGAACCTAATGGTTATGCAATATGGGAGAAGATAGAAGAAATTCTTGATAAAAAATTTAAAGAACTTGGTCATACTAATGTTAAGTTGCCTTTATTGATACCAGAAAATTTATTGAGAAAAGAAACTGAACTTGTTGAAGGATTTGCGCCAGAAGTTGCCTGGGTTACACATGGAGGAGAAAAACAATTAGAAGAGAGATTATGTGTTAGACCAACCAGTGAGACTTTATTTTGTGATTATTATAGAACTCATGTTAAATCATATAGAGATTTACCTAAACTTTATAATCAATGGTGTAATATTGTTCGTTGGGAAAAGGAAACTAGACCTTTTTTGAGAGATAGAGAAATATTATGGCAAGAAGGTCATACAATTCATAGTACAAGTAGTGAGGCTGAAGAAGAAACAAAAAGAATGGTTGAGGTATATAAATGGTTTCATCATGAAGTATTAGCAGTTCCTTCGATAGTCGGCAGAAAAACTGAAAAAGAAAAATTCGCTGGAGCGGAGTATACTTTAACTAATGAAGCTTTAATGTATAATGGTGTTGTTTTACAAGATGGTACTTCACATTATTTTGGACAAAAATTTGCAGAGGCTTATGACGTTAAGTTTTTAAATAAAGAAAATAAACAGGAATATGTATATCAAACTTCATGGGGTAGTACTACTAGAATGATAGGATGTTTGATAATGGTTCATGGTGATGATTATGGTTTAGTTTTGCCACCTAGAATTGCTCCTAAACAGGTAGTTATTATACCAGTTGGAAACGATGAAGAAGTACTTAAGAAATGTGAAGAATACAATAAAATATTAAATGATAATTTTATTACTTCTTATATGGATAAAACTGATAGAAGTCCAGGTTTTAAATTTGCAGAAGCAGAAGTTAATGGAATACCATTGAGAATTGAAATTGGTAAGAGAGATTTTTCAAATAATAATATTACATTTGTTAGAAGAGATACTAGGGAAAAAATAGTAGAATCTAGTGATATTAATCTTCTTTCGTACGTTAAAGAATTATTAGAAACAATTCAGAAAGATATGTATAATAGAGCGGTAGAGAGAAGAGATAGATTAACATTTGAGGCACATAATTTGAATGAGATGGAAAATATTCTTAATACTCAACCAGGATTTATTCATGCTGATTGGTGTGGTAAAAAAGAGTGTGAACTTAAAGTAAAAGAAATAAAAGGTTGTAAGTCTCGTTGTATTGTTGATGATGATTTAATTGATGGAAAATGTGTTGTTTGTGGTGCTGAAGCAAAACATCATGTTATTTGGGGAATTCAATATTAAGGAAGTGTTTTTATGAAATTAAGTAAAAGTTATTTTTTTACATTACGTGAAGATGTAAAAGATGAGGATAGTAAATCTGGTAATTTGCTAGTTCGTTCTGGGATGATTAAGAAGGTTAGTTCTGGTATTTATATGTTTTTACCTTTGGGACTTAGAGTTCTTGATAAGATTCGTTATATTGTAAAAGATGAAATGGATAAAGCTGGTGCTCAAGAGTTATTAATGCCTTCTTTGATACCTAGAGAAGTATATGATACATGCGGTAGAACTGAAGCATTTGGTAATGATATGTTTAATTTAAATGATAGATATGAGAAACCATATGTACTTGGACCTACTCATGAAGAGTTATTTACTATTGCGGCTAAGAGTATGGTACAAAGTTACAAAGATTTACATTTTACTTTGTATCAACAAGCTGATAAGTTTAGAGATGAGACTAGACCAAGATTTGGACTTATTAGAGTTAGAGAATTTATTATGAAAGATGCTTATTCTTTTGATAAAGATGAAGCTGGACTTGATGAAAGTTACGCTGTTATGAAGAAAGCTTATAATAATATTTATGATAGACTTGGTCTTGAATATAGAATTGTTAAAGCTGATACTGGTGCTATGGGTGGTACTTTGTCTGAAGAATATCAAGCTGTTACTGATATTGGTGAAGATACTTTAGTTTTATGTGATAAATGTGATTATGCTGTTAATATGGAAGTTGCTGGTAATACAATTATTCCTAGTGAAGAAGAAGAAAAGAAAATGGAAATGGTAGAAACTCCTCATCAAGAAACAATAGAAGATGTATGTAATTACTTGAAACTTGATGTTAAAAAGTCTGTTAAAGCTTTACTTATGAATGTTTCTGGAGAGTTAGTAGCTTTCTTTGTAAGAGGTGATAGATCATTAAATGAAAATAAAGTTTGTAAATTATTTGGTGTTAGTGAGTTTGGATTTGCTGATGATGAGTTAATTAGTAAGAGTAATGCTGTTCCTGGTTATACTGGTCCTGTAGATTTAAATTGTAAAGTAGTTGTGGATAAAGAAATTTTAACTATGAAAAATTTCTGTTGTGGAGCTAACAAAGGAGGATATCATTATATAAACGCTAATGTTTCTGATATTAAATATGATATGGCAGAAGATATTAGTAATGTTGTAGAAGGTGATACTTGTCCATGTTGTTCTGGTAAATTATATTTCAAAAAAGGAATCGAAGTTGGTAATTTATTTAAACTTGGTACTAAGTATGCTGAAAAGTTAGGTTTAACATATTTGGATGAGAATAATAAAGAATGTGTTGTTACTATGGGTTCTTATGGTATAGGAGTAGGTAGAATAATGGCTGCAATTGTTGAACAGAACAATGATGATAATGGTATTATTTTCCCAGAAGAAATTGCACCATATAAAGCATCTATTATTATAGTAAATATGAAAGATGAAGTACAAGTTAAGGTCGCTAATGAATTGTATGATAAATTAACTTCATTAGGTGTAGAAGTTATGTTGGATGATAGAGATTTAAGAGCTGGTGTTAAGTTTAAAGATACCGATTTAATTGGTATACCTTATCGAATTGTTGTAGGTAAGGGTGCTGTTGCGGGAATGGTTGAATATAAAAAGAGAACAGATAATGAAAGTATTAATTTAAGTTTTGATGAGGTAGTAGAAAAACTTAATGACTAATGCTAAGAGTATTATTTTAGATAGTTCTCATGAGGTCATTCCTAATATTCATGTATTAGAAAAAATTGGCGCTGGTCATGATGGTATTGTTTTTAGACATGGCGATAAAGCATTAAAAGTGTTAAAGTATGATGTTACATTGCGTAGAAAAAAAGGATTAATGACTTATGATAAGGCAATTGCTTTTTTAGAAAACTTATATTTAAGAAGAATAACTAATCCAATTGATACTTTTTCGGATGTTGATGGAAATTTTATTGGGTATGTTATGAATTATTTAGATGCTGTTAATAGTCCTAAAAAAGAAGGAACATCATTATATAAAAGACCTACGGAATTTACTTGTTCAGACTTGTTTGATTCAATACTTGAACTTGCTTTAGACTTTGAAAATTTAACTAATAATAAAATACTTGTTAGTGATGTTAATAGAGGTAGTTATATATATACAGATGACTTTTTACATTTGTGTGATATGGATAAATATCAGATATATTCTGCAGGAGATTTAGCTTCTAAAAATAATACTACTTTTAATTTTGTTATTTCTAAGATGTTGTTTTTTATGATGCAGTATGATAATGATTTTTCGTCACAAGATAAGAAACAGTTATCTGCCTGGGTTAAGAATTGTACTAATTCGCCAGAGTTTTTAAGTACTTTATCAGAAGAAGTATATGAAAAAAGAGATGAATCTATTGGTGAATTTATTAATGTTAAAGTAAAAAAGATTCTTCATTAGTTGCAACTAAAGGATATTTATGGTATTATAAGTATTGTTAAAACGGAGGTGTTTTATGGAAAAGGTACTTTTAATTATTTCCATTTTATTAATTATTATAGTTCTTCTTCAATCTGGTAAAGCTGAAAGTGCTGCTCAAATTTTATCTGGTAGTAGTTCAGACTTATTCAGTAAGAGAAAAGAACGTGGTTCAGAGTTAGTTATTAGTCGTATTACTTTAATTTTAGGATTAAGTTTCTTTATTATTTGCTTAGTTTCTATGTTTATATAAGTAATGTGATTTGACATATATTTTGTATATGTCTTTTTTTTTTGGAGATTATGAAGTATAATAATGATAAGATGAATAAGAGGGTGATTTAATGAAAGATGATATTTTAAATATTTTAAAGAATAGTGATAGAGCTCTTGATATTTATGAGTTACAAGATATGTTACACATAAATGATGTTAATCAGGCTAAAGAACTTAGTGATGAACTTAGAAAGTTAGAAGATGAGGTTGTTGTATATCATTCTAATAAAGATAAATATATGATGCTTGAAAAGAGTCATTTAAGAAAAGGTGTAATGAGAACCAATAAAAAAGGTTTTGGTTTTGTTGAGATAGAAAATATGGATGATGATGTTTATGTTGCGGCTGATAATATGAATGGCGCTGTTCATGATGATATTGTTTTAGTTGAAATCACTAGTAAAATGACTTTAGATAGACTAGAGGGTAGAGTATTAAAAATAATTAAGAGACAAGTACAAAGATATATTGGAGAAATTACATTTGATGAAAAAGGTAAAGGGCATATTAAGTTAGATGATAATAAAGTAAAACTTAATATTGAAATACCTAAGGATAAGACATTAAATGCAGTTGATGGTCATAAAGTGGTTGTCGAATTGGTAAAGAAACTTAATAATAATTTAAAATATGAAGGAAAAATACTAGAAATTATTGGTCATAAGAATGATCCTGGTGTTGATATATTATCAATAATTTATAAGTATAATATTAATACTGTTTTTCCAGATGATGTAAAAGAAGAAGTTTCTAATATTAATATGGAAGTATTACCTGAAGAACTTAATGGTAGAAGAGATTTAAGAGATCAAGTAATATTTACTATTGATGGTGATGATACTAAGGATATAGATGACGCTATTTCAATTGAAAAATTTGCTTCTGGACATTATAAATTGGGTGTTCATATAGCTGATGTTAGTTATTATGTTAAAGAAGGAAGTCCGTTAGATAATGAAGCCATGGAAAGAGGAACTAGTGTTTACTTGGTTGATAGAGTTATACCAATGTTGCCTCATGAACTTTCTAATGGTATATGTTCTTTAAATCCTAATGTTGATCGTTTGGCTATTTCATGTGTTATGGAATTTGATAGTTCTGGTAAACAAATAGATTATGAAATATTCCCTAGTGTTATTAGATCAAGAATACAAATGACTTATAAAAAAGTTAATAGTATATTAGAGAAAAATGTAGTTCCAGAAGGATATGAACCTTATGCTGATACTTTAAAAATTATGGCAGAACTTGCTAGTATTCTTAGAAAAGCAAAAGTAAAAAGAGGTTATATTAACTTTGATATAGATGAGGCTAAGATTTTAGTTGATGAAAATTGTAAACCTACTGAAATAACAGTTCGTGAACGTGGTACTGGTGAAAACTTAATTGAAGACTTTATGATAGCGGCTAATGAATGTGTTGCGACTCATATTTACTTTATGAATTTACCTTTTATATATCGTGTACATGAAGTTCCAAAAGAAGAGAAAATTAGAAGTTTCTTAGGTTTTGTTAGTAATTTAGGATATCAAGTACCTGGTGATATAAAGGATACTAAGCCTACAACAATGCAAAGAATATTAAAGGCACTTGAAGATAAACCTGAATATAAGATACTATCTAGTTTGTTATTAAGATGTATGCAAAAAGCAGTTTATCGTCCTGAAAATCTAGGACATTATGGTTTAGCTAGTTCATGTTATACACATTTTACTTCACCTATACGTCGTTATCCAGATACCAGTGTACATCGTTTGCTTAGAACATATTTGTTTGAAAATAAGCTAGATAATTCTACTATTCATAAATGGGAAGAAAAGTTGGTTTATATAGCAGAACATTCATCTGATAGAGAAAGAGCTTCAGTTGACTGTGAACGTGAAGTAGAAGATATGAAAATGGCCGAATATATGGAAAGTCATATTGGTGAAGAATTTGAAGGTATGATTTCTTCTGTTACTAGCTTTGGTATGTTTGTAGAACTTGATAATTTAGTTGAAGGATTAGTTCCGTTACGTGATATGCCTGACTTCTTTGTTTATGATGAAGAAAGAATGACATTGACTGGTGAAAAAAGTCATGTTAAATATACAATTGGTGAGAGAGTTTTAGTAAAAGTTGTTAGAGCATCTAAAGAAGATAAGACTATAGATTTTGAAATAGTAAAGAAGGTGTAGTAATATTATGGTACGTAGGAGAAGAATAAGAAAAAGAATCAAAAATACAGTTTTAATGGTTCTTGCTTTTCTTCTTCTTTTTGGTTTAATAGTTCTTTTTTTGAAACTTAATGCTTCTAAAAAAGAAAAGAAAGGTCCTGTTATTGAAAAAGAAGAGGTAAAGGTTCCAAAGGTTTATGAGGCAAGTGTTTTTATGGTAGGAGATGCTTTAATTCATAGTAATATATATATTGATGCTAGAGGTAGTGATGGTAGTTATGATTTTAAACCAATGTTAGATCAAATAAAGCCTATTTCTATTAAATATGATTTGAAGTATTATAATCAAGAAACTATTTTAGGCGGTGCAGAACTGGGATATTCTAATTATCCAAGATTTAATTCTCCAAGTGAAGTAGGTGATGCATTTTTAGATGCAGGATTTAATCTTGTTTCTTTAGCGACTAATCATACTATGGATAAGGGTGAAGCTGGAGTAATAAACTCAGTTAATTATTGGAAAAGTAAAGAAAACATGGTATACTCTGGTCAATGGACTTCAAATGAGGAAAGAGAAGAGTCACATGTTTATAATATTAATGGTATATCATATGCATTCTTTTCTTATACTACATGGACTAATGGTTTAGAAACACCAGCTGGTAAAGAATATTTAAATAATGTTTATTCTCCTGAAAAAGCTGCTGCTGACATTGCTAAGGTTAAAGATTTGGCTGATGTTATTATTGTGGCGATGCACTGGGGTACTGAGTATTCTTTAGGTGTTTCATCTCAACAGACAGAAATCGCTAATTACTTGTCATCATTAGGAGTTAATTTGATTATAGGAGCTCATCCTCATGTAGTTGAGCCAGTTGAATATATTAATGATGGTAAAACTTTTGTTATATATTCATTAGGTAATTTTATTTCAGATCAAATTGGTATAGAAAGATTAACTGGTTTAATGATGGAAGTAACTATTAAAAAAGTTGTTGATGTTGATGATACAGTAACAATTAGTATTGAGAGTCCAAAAGCAGAACTAATATATACTTATTCAAAATATGGAAAAAACTTTAAAGTTTATCCTTATTATAGATTAGATAATACTTTGTTACCAAATTATATGAATTATTATGAATATTATAAGGGTATTGTTAGTTCTAGATATCCTGAACTTGTTTGGGGTCTTACAGGAGCGTGATTATATGGAAATACTAAATAGAAAAGCAAATCATGATTATTTTATTGAAGATACATATGAAGCAGGTATTGTTCTTACGGGTACTGAAATAAAGTCTATACGTGAGGGCAATTGTAATATTAAAGATTGTTATGGAATCATTAAAAATAATGAAGTGTTTTTACTTAATATGTATGTAGGTCAGTATAAAGAAGGAAATATTTTTAATCATGAAGAAACTAGAAGTAGAAAACTTTTATTACACAAGAAAGAGATTAAGAAAATTCAACAAGCTATAGAGATTGCTGGTCGTACTTTAGTTCCAATTAAATTATATTTTAAAGATAATAAATTAAAAGTATTACTGGGTGTTTGTCTTGGTAAAAAGAATTATGATAAACGTGAATCTATAAAAGAAAGAGATATAAAAAGAGAAATGCAAAAGAAAATTAAACAGTATTAAGTTTATTATAATGTTTTCAGAATAAAAATAGTTATGCATAAAAAAGATTTTTTTGCAAATACTCTACAAACTTTATGGTAATTTTAATAAATTAAATATTATGGTTATATATAATGGGAGGATTAAAAAATGTTATATGAAGAAAGACAATTAACAGAAGCACAAGCATAACAAATCATTGGAGAAAAGATGGTTGCTAGAATTAATTTTTTAAATGATTGGATGAATAAAAATGGATATAAAGTAATGTTACATTCAACCAAGAAACAAAATGTATCATCCATTATGTCAGTTGAAGGTTTGCGTCTGTATACTTTTGACGGGGCAGAGTCAAGAGATGATATATTAGAAGATTGTTCAATAAGTGAGCAAAATCTAAACAGGTTAGAGAGTTGGGTAAAAAATAATCGCAGCAATAGAACATTGTCAACCGGATTTGAGACTTACCATCCAGGTAGAGATACAACAGTATCCTATTTGCAATTAAGTGCAAAATTATTGTTAGGATATAATCATCGAGGTGCTGATACGACAATTGTTTTTTGTGTACCAAGGAAAAAGGAGAAAAAAATTGGTAGAGAAGTTACCAATCCATTTAAAGCGCGCGTCACGAGAAAATACGATCCGTATTTAAGAAGAAAAATAACTGGAAAATTAAAAAAAGATGGTAGTGTTGAATTTGAATCTAAATATTCATATCCTGCTGAAGGAATACTTTTTGCTTTTGATAGAGACAAGATTAAAATTAAATTTAATGATAGGTTTGATGAGGAATATTATTTGGACAATACAACACCTCAACGAGGTAAAATACATAAAGGAGAAGTATTACAAGGTTTAAGAAATTTAGACCGACAAAATCAAAATTCACGTCTTAATGCTTCTGGTAGAAGTGATTCTACTGCTGAACTTACACATATGTTAAATAATGGTACAGCTAAAAATGCTGGTAATACTGCTACAAAAGGTGTGACAAGGTAATAGCTTTAAGTTTTACTTTGTGTTTTATTACTACATTTTATATGATAAAAGAGAACTGTTTTTCAGTTCTCTTTTTGGTATTTACTTAGAAAATATTTATATAATTCATTGCATTTTTCTTTATCCATATCTGGTTTATTTTCATATGGATAAGGTATATTTAAAGATATATATTTTTCTCTACCTAGTCTATGAAATGGTAGAAAATCTACTCGTTCTATGTTTTTAATTTTCTTTAAGTAATTTACTAGGCTATCTATATATTCTTTATTATCAGTTAGACCTGGTACTATTACTTGTCTTATCCAGACTTTTTTATTTTGTTTATTTAGTTCTTGAATGAAATTTTCTACATGAGTTATCTCTTGACCAGTTAGTTCTTTGTAGGATTTTGGATCTGTATGTTTTATGTCTAATATTACTAGGTCTATATATTTTAATATTTCTTCATAAGAGCCGTTACCAACACCTGCGGTATCTATGGCAATGTTAATATTTTCTTTTTTAAGTTTTTTAGATAATTCTATTATGAATTTATCATTTAGGAGAGGTTCTCCACCAGAAAAGGTTACGCCACCTGTATTTTTATAATATGGTTTACATCTAATTATTTTTTTATATATTTCGTCTATGTCATAATTGTTTTCTTTTTTGGTAAACATTTCTGGATTATGACAAAATTTGCATCTTAATTTACATCCGTTAAAAAATATTACTACTCTAATTCCGGGACCATCTACTAGTCCTAATGTTTCAATTGAATCAATACTTGTTTTCATACTTATATTTTCTCATGGAATGTTCTTTCAATGACTTCTTGTTGTTGCTTCTTAGTTAATCTATTGAAATGAACTGAGTAGCCTGATACTCTTATGGTAAGTAAAGGATATTTTTCAGGATGATTCATGGCATCAATTAGAGTTTCTCTGTTTAGTACGTTAACATTTAAGTGATGAGCACCTTGTGAAAAGTATCCATCCATTAAGTTAACTAAGTTTTCTATTTGTTGGTTTTTATCCATACCTAAAGCATTTGGTACAATTGTGAAAGTGTTTGATATACCGTCTTTACAGCAACGTTCATATGGAAGTTTAGCAACTGAATTAAGAGATGCAATTGCGCCATTAGTATCTCTTCCATGCATTGGATTAGCTCCTGGTGCGAAAGGTACACCTTTTTTTCTACCATCTGGTGTGGCACCTGTTTTTTCACCATAGACAACGTTTGATGTTATTGTTAGTACTGATAATGTTTGTTCAGCATTACGATATGTTGGGTTTTTTTTCAATTCACTAGAAAATTTATTTACTATTTCTATAGCGATATCGTCAACTCTATCATCGTCATTTCCATATTTTGGGAAATCACCTTCTATTTCAAAATCAATACATAATCCGTCTTTATCACGTTTTGGCTTAACTTTAGCGTATTTTATTGCGGAAAGTGAATCTGCTACAACAGATAGTCCAGCTACACCATAGGCCATATATCGATGAACTTTTGTATCGTGTAAGGCCATTTGTCCAGCTTCGTATGCGTATTTATCATGCATGTAATGAATTATATTCATACTATCTGAATAGATTTGAGCTACTTTTTCAAGTACTTTGAAGTATGCTTGTTTTACTTTTTTATAATCTAGATATTCATCATCCATTAATTCTATATTTTCTAATACTTTATCTTTTTTAATTTCATCAATGCCACCGTTAATACTATAAAGAAGTGCTTTAGCAAGATTACATCTAGCTCCAAAGAATTGCATATCTTTACCTAGTCTCATTGCAGATACACAACACGCTATGGCGTAGTCACTACCATAAATATCTTGCATTAAATCGTCATTTTCATATTGAATAGCGTCTGTTTCTATAGACATTTTGGCACAGTACTTTTTAAATTTTTCTGGCAATTTTTCTGACCAGAGGATAGTTATATTTGGTTCTGGTGCTGGATCTAGATTAGTTAGTGTATGTATAAGTCTATATGATGTTTTTGTAACTAAATGATCTTTATCATTTAACATACCAGCAATACTACATGTTACCCAGGTTGGATCTCCTGAAAATAGAGTGTCATATTCTGGTGTACGTAAATGTCTTACTAGTCTTAGTTTTATTACAAATTGGTCAATTAATTCTTGAGCTTTTTTCTCTGTTAAAATTCCTTCTTCAATATCTTTTGTTATATATATGTCGAAGAAAGTATCTACTCTACCTAAACTCATTGCCGCTCCATTATTTTCTTTGATTGCTGCTAGATAGCCAAAGTATGTCCATTGAATAGCTTCTTTAGCGTTTCTTGCTGGTTTAGAAATGTTAAATCCATATGACTTGGCCATGTCTTTTATTTCTTCTAGTGCTCGATATTGTTCGGCAACTTCTTCACGTAGTTGAATTAAGTCATTTGTCATAGGACCAGTTAGGTTGTTCCAGTCTTTTTCTTTTTGTTCTTTTAAATAATCTATTCCGTATAGGGCAATTCTTCTGTAGTCACCAATGATTCTTCCTCTTCCATAGGCATCTGGTAATCCTGTTAGAAGACCAACATGTCTTGCTTTTCTTATTTCTTCTGTATAAGCATCAAATACACCATCGTTATGTGTTTTTCTAAATTCGTTTAAATATTTATCTACGGTTGGATCTAATTTATAGTTATAAGCATCAAGTTCTTGATATATCATTCGTATTCCACCGTATGGATTTACTATTCTTTTTAATGGAGCATCTGTTTGTAGACCTACTATTACGTTGTCATCTTTACAAATATATCCAGGTTTAAATGAGTTAATACCGGACATGTGTTTTGTGTCTATTGATAGTACATGTTTTTTTAATTCCTTTTTTAGTAATTTTTGACATGTGTCCCATACTGTTTTTGTTTTAGCGCTTGGTGTTGTTAGAAATGATTCATCACCGTCGTATTTTGTATAGTTTGTTTTTATGAAATCACTGACATCTATTGTTTCTGTCCATTTTCCTTCTTTAAATCTTTTCCATTGTTCCATTATAATATCATCCTCCTACTTTTAGTATAACATATCAGGTTAAAATTTATTAATTTTAGTGTCGATGTTTCCTTTTGTTTACACTGGATTTTTTAAGTGTTTTATGTTATAATACAGCTACATGGGGCTGATTTGGTTTCGACGGGAATATTAGAGCATAGATGGCAAGTCGAATGTCCACGTCACGGGCACAAAAAAATAAATGCAAAAAATTTAAAAAATGCAGTTGCTAACATGTTTGGTACTCGCCAAGCTGTTGCTTTTGCCTAATAATAATATAGGTCTGCGCTTTCTTTAGTTTTTATCTACGGAATTATAGAAGGTTCATTTTAGTAGGTTATAACTATTTTTTGCCTAGAAAATAGGAAGAATTAATAGGCTGGTATATTGTCTTGGTCGTTAATTACTTGGATGATATATAAGAATAATTAGTTAACTAAGCTTGTAGAGGTTTATGTAGCTTTATTTTCGGACAGGAGTTCGATTCTCCTCAGCTCCACCAGTATGATGAATCAGTTTGAACAATTCGAACTTTTAGATAAATATCAATCGTTTTTAAGAGAAAGTTGAAGATTACTACGACACTAGCTCCAGATTGATTTGTACTCGAGATTTTCGAGATAATATAAAAACTACTTTCAAATTAAATTGATAGTAGTTTTTATTTTTAGGTTTTGTTATAGACCGCTGATTTAATAGAAAATATACTTTGAATTATAATATCATATAATTTTGCTAAGATATAAGTTTAATTATTTCCTTTGTTTGCAAATGAGTAAAATTTATTTTGATTTTATCAATTTTCTTTAAAAATACATGTTAACTGTATCAAGTTTTTCTAAATTTACTATAACAATATAATTAATAATATAATTGTAATAATTATACCTATTGCAAATGTAATTCCTATTATTTTTATTAAACTTTTAAATCTTTTTATAATTTCTTTTTTTATTTTGTCTGTTTCTTGATTAATTTTATTAAAATAATCATCTGAATTAAAATTGTTTTTTATCCAATTTGGATCATAGTAATTATTTGCTTTTGAGTATGAAGTTTTTTTACTTATTTGTTTACTATTATTTTTTAAATAGCTAGAATTGTATTCTGTTATATCTAAATATAAAGCTAACATCGATATAACATCACTTAAGAAACTATATTTTTCCTTCAAATAAATTCTATATTCATCTTTTCCATCTATTATAATATTTGGTTTTAATAATTCAGCTACTTGATTATCATCTTTATATATACATATATGTCTAATATATCCATCTTCGACTGAATAGCATTTATAAATTGTATTTTGATATTTAATAACATTATAACTATTCCATATTTTTTCCATTTTAAAGAAAATAGATATTTCATCATTAGAATTTAAATTTATAAATTTTAATTGATAGAATTTTTGAGATTTAGTTATTAAATATTTTAAGGGAATTAATTCTTCAAGTTGATTATCAATATAATTATAACTTGTTTTATATTTTAAATTTTTATTTGTATCATATACTTTTATTCCTCTAAGTTTTTCCAAGTTTAAATTTCTTGATGTTGTTGCAAAAGGGAGTTCAGCATTATATATTTTTTTATTATCATATATAATTTCAAATTTATTTTTTTTCTCTGATATGGTTTGTTTTACATCTATTATCATAGATTATATCTCCGATCTATTAAATTTTTATTTTTAATGATTGCGTAAAATTATTTAATTTTAATATATTTATATTAGAAATTTATTTAATTAAAGATTTGTATTAATTTGATAGACGGGTTGAATTTTTATTAATTCAATTATGTAAATTGATAACTTAGACTATTTGACAAATTAAAAAATGTTGAAATTACTTTTTTGTTTTTTCTTTATTATTATTTTTAAACGGTAATATACACGCTATTACTGTAAATAGTGTTCCGAAAAGTAGTATTGCAAATCTTCCTATTCCATCTATTTCAGTAATAATTCCATAATCTAATATACCTATGCCGAACAGCATTAATGCTATTTTAAAAATATTTTTTTTCATATGTATCATCCTTTTTTTTAATTATAACATTCTTATATATTTTATTCAAATTTTTTGATGAATAGATTAGTATTGATTTTGACAGTTGTAGGTTACCAAAAATTTACAAATCCTTATTTTATAAGGGTTTAGAGAGTTTTTATTTGCTTTAAAAAGTGCGTACGTTTTTTTTATAATCTTTAAAATTTTTTAATTATTTTTTTTATTTGCAATGATTCTTATTTTGGTGTCTTTGTTGCTATTTTTTTTAAATAATTATATAATTAATATTGATTTATGATTTGATTAATAATTTTTGTTTTTTAATAAATAATATAATAT
>CAVIUA010000047.1:0-7305 GCA_963645945.1 bacterium | reverse complement strand
AATGTAAACTAATAAAAAGCCGACAATTGTCGGTTTTTTTAAACATGATATGTATAAACTTTAGCTGATGTATCTTCTTTTGGCGTAGCCATTTGTTCAACAATAGCATTTGCTATTTCTTCATTTGACATTGCATTATAAGGCACTTCATATTCATATATATTTTGTGATGTTTCATTAGTACCTATTTCATATGATTCATAATCTGAATTTGGATCAGGTAATGGTTCATCTGTTTTATCACCTGATGAATCTGTTGTAATATCTTTTACTGAGTCATCCAAGTTTCCATCTTTATCTGAATGATCATTATCAAAGTCTACATCATGGTCTCCAAAATCACTCTCATTTACTTTGTCATCTGATTTTTGTTTCTTATTAGCTTCATCTATTTTATCTTGCAAGTCTTTCTCATCTTGTCTAATTTTGTCTTCATATTCTTGTTTTTTGCTGTCAGCTTGAGCTTGTTGATATTCTCTTTCTTTTTCTGAAGCCGCTTGAGCTTCTTTTCTTGCTGTTTCATTTTCCTTTTTAACACTTGCATCAGCAGCACTTTCTGCCTTTTGAACTTTTTCCAATCCAACAGCATCTATTGCTTTATTTCTGTCTGTTGTTGTTGATGTTGTTGTATTTTTATACGTATATGAAGAATTATCTGAGTAAATGATTGTACCATTGAATTGTTCATCAGTATAATCAAAAGCAACATTTACTTTTTCTTTAAAACTCTTATATTGGCTAATATCACGATGAGCATCATCTCTTACATATGCAGCTTGATCTTTTAACTCTTCAATTTTTGCTTGTTTTAATTCTTCATAATTTGCATATTCACCATTACCAGTTGCACCTAAATTTACTATAGTTGCTTTTTCTATTATATCATTAGCACGATTACATGCCCCTAAATCATCAAGATAATCTATTGCCTTATCAGCTAAAGTGTTATCTATATCTAGGTTTTGAAATAGAATTTCTGAGGCACTTACCATTGGTATAATTGAAAATTTATAAGCACTTATTGTATCTCTAGGATCGGAATGAGCTATACCCAATTCTCTTTGTTCAAAATTGATTGGGAAATCTTTGTAAAGTTCTTGATAAAATGCATTTACTTTATTAATTTGATCCTGTCCTGTTGCTTCCTTACAAGCTAAGAACATTTCATGATATTTTTCATAGAAAGCTTTTCCTTGTTCACTTTGAATTAATCCATCCATTTGAACTGGATATTCTCTAGTTTCAATAACATGAGCACCAAATAATTGTAATGTTGCTGTTTTATAAGCATCTTGTAATTTTTGTTGATCTAATTCAGCTCCATTAAATATAGATATTAATTGTTCTTTAGAAAAGTCATTATATACTAACCCTAATGAAACTACTTCGTCCCATGAAAGAGCTGCTTTTACATCTGATCCTGCTTCTAAATATGATCTTGCAAAATCATTATTATAACTATCTAATGTATTTGAAACATTATTCATAAATTGTTTTTGAACTATACTCTTTGAGCCATTAATAATTGCATCAAAATCTTTTGCATTTACTTCTTCTATTTTAGTTGGTGCTGGATCGTTTTGTTTTTCATTTCCTTTAGCACAACTTGAAACTGGTATTATAAACATTGCTAAAGCTGTTGCTAGTGCAGCAACCCTTTTCCAAGTTTTATTGAATGTTCTTTTGAAGAAGTTTCCTTTTTCCTTTTTTTCTGTTTTTTCTTCTTCAAGCTCTTCTTCAGAATCGTCTTTCTTTAATTTGCTTAAAAACTTCTCTCTAGCATCTTGAGCTTTTAAACCAAGTTCTTTTCTTTTTTCAAAAAATTCTTTAATACTTGCAATTTTATTTGATATCCAAGAAACTAATTTTGTACTAGCAATCGCAGCTAATAAAGTAGCAAAAATAGTTTTCTTTTCTTCATTTTCTTTCTCTTCTTCTACTTTTACTAAAGCTTTAGTTTCAACTTCTTGATTAAATGGATCATCATTTGTTCTAAACTCTTGAAACATTTCTTCAAAATCTTCTCCATTTACTCTATATACATATTTTTTATCAATTATATCTTTTAAATTTTCTATTCCTTTGTTATTTATAAATTCTGTAGTCAAATCTTTTCCTGTTTCATAATCTGTGTTGTATACGCTTCCATCCTTATAAAAGAAACACACTTGCCATTTTCTACCGTCTTCGCTATCAAATTTATAGAAAACAATATTTCTTATTTCTTTTTCCATTTTTACTTAGACTCCTTTACCTTTTTATTTCCTGTATAATACCATTTATTATTTAACAATTCTGTATCATTGTATTTACTCCATGTTGTTTCTGTCTTTCCTTTGGAAATTAAACTTCTTGTTCTATTACTTTCATAACAAACTGTTCCATATAATGGTTCTGTTCTACTATCCATTTCTGATACTGTTATATTACTGTATAGATATACTGTTTTGGTTACATAACTACCACAGCTAGCCATTACACCTGTGCTACTAGAAATTGGTGTTGTAGTTGATGATACGTTTTGAATAGTTCCAGTGTATGTATACTCATCATAATAGAAATTTGGAAGAGTTGTACATACATCTGAACAATAGCTATAATCAGCACCTACAAATATATAATGTTTAGTTGTTGTATCTCTAGGTGGATTTTTAAATGATTTTCTGCCATTATATGTCCAACCAGAGACAGATGATGCTGTTGATGATGTTACATTATTAATACTTGCATATGTTGTAGTTACAGCATAAGTTTTGTTATTTATAATTACATAATTATAGTTGGCACAAGTTTTTTCTTGATATGAGCCAGATGTTATTTGCACAGTTCTTTCTTTTGTATAATATTGTTTATGTGTGCCAATTTTTTCTTTTCTATTATATAATTTTACTTCTTTTAAACAATTTATATCATTGTCTGCACATGTTACTGCTTTTGTATTACAACTTGTTTTTAGCCAAGAAGACCAAGTACTCCAAGAAGAAAATGATGTATTTGTAGTTTTAGCATACTCATATATATACTCTTTTTCTTTCTCTTCATCGTCTGATTTACAGCTTTTTTCATATGCATCTTTATCTACTTCATTACCATCTTTATCATAATATTTACCATCTACTATTTGGCATGAATATTTATCATCATCTGGTTTAGTAGTACATTTTTCTTCATATGATTTTTTATCTACTTCATTGCCATCTTTATCATAGTATTTACCATCTACTATTTGGCATGAATATTTATCATCATCATCATCATCTTTTTTACTTTTACAACTTTTATCAAATGTATTTTTATCTACAATACTACCTGATTTATCATAATACTTTCCATTTACTTTTACACAAGAATATTTATCATCTTGTTTTGCTTGTTTTGTATTACACTCACTATCATATGTTGCTTTATTTACAACATTTCCTGATTTACTATAGTACTTTCCATTAACTATTTGACAATAGTACTTTTTAACTATAGGTGTTTTATCATTTACAATGCTTCCTTTTACAACAACTTCTGTTTCTTTCTTTTCACAAATTGCTGAATCACAATATGTATAACATCCTAAATGCACTAAAATATAATCTTCTTTCTCACTATCTTTGATGTTTACTTTTAGTATATATTCATCTGATGCCTTGGTTATTTTTACATAACTTTTTTCGACGTCAACAGCTTTATTGTTTTTATCTATCAATGGTGTCAATAACTTTAAGCCAATCATTTCACTCAAAGTCATTTTCTTATATTCGCCTTCTTCTTTTGGCAGTCTTTCATCAGTATAGTAAGAAATTGCTGCTTCTTTCATTTTATCTAGGTTATCTTGAAAAATTTGTGAAGTTAGTGCTTTAATTTCTTTACTATTTACATTGTTATTTTTAATATTATTATTTATTGATGGTGCTATAAATTTTGGTAATAGCCATACCAATAAAAAGACAAATATTATTATTAATATTAATTTTAGTAGAAAATTTCTAAATGGAAATCCTCTATTTTCATATTCTTCCGTATACATAACGTACTTCACCCACCGTTCTTTATAGCACACTATACTAACATAAAAGGGCTATATTGTCAAATATTACCCTTAATTTTTACTATTGTACAGCCAGTATTAAAATTATCTAATTTGTAATCTTCTACATATTTATTTTTCCGTAGAGTTTCTTGCGTTGTTTTTCTTAAAACTCCTGTGCCATTTCCATGCACTATTAAAACTTCATAATTTTTCATTTTATAATTATCTTTTATAAATTCTTCTATTAACATTTTAGCATAGTCTCTTTCGTAGCCATGTAAATCTAATTTTGGCGTATTAGATAATATCATCGTAATTTAACACCTCTTCTAGTCTTGGTATTGAATGTCTTGAGCCAATTGTCTTAACAGATAAGGCACCGGCAATAGACGCATAATGAATGGCATCTTTTAGGGAGTATGAGTTTGCTATAAAATAAGCAAAGGCCCCATGAAATATGTCTCCAGCGCCAGTTGAATCAAGAGACTTTTCTTTTACACTTGGAAGATGACAATACTTTCCATCTATTTCGGTAAAGCTGCCTTTTTCTTCTAATGTAATAATGATATTGGTATTATAATACTCTTTTAATTTTTCATAACAAGAAATAATTGTTTCTTTGTTTTGATAATCTATTTTTGTTTTAGAAAATTCTTCGGCAAAGTCTTTAGAACAAATTACGTATGTTACTAATTTTCCTAATGTTAAAGTATCTTCATTTAATCTTCCAGCATCAAGTATACTAATGGCTTCTTTATTGTCTTTTAAAACTTCCATTGCTGTTTCTGGATGCTCACCATCGACTAAGACAATGTCTGCCTTTAAGTTTTTGTTGTATGATAATTTCCTTATTGGTTTATCTTTAACAGTAAGAATTGTTCTCGTTCCTTTTTTTAGATTAGCAATTATATAACTACTTGATGTTTTAAATTTTTTCACTTGTTCTATATATTCTGTATGGGCTTTGACTTTTTTAAATTCATCTATTATTAATTTTCCATAATAATCATCACCTACTGCTGATATTATAGTTGTATCTATTTGCCATAAGGCTAATAGATATCCGGCGTTTGCTGCTGGACCACCACCATTTTCTATGCTTTTGGTAAGTCTTGTTTTTTTATTCTCCAATGGAAAATCTTCTACTGGTAATGTTATATCGTATGTTGAATGTCCAACACATATTGCTTTCATGAATTTATCCTCCTTATATTTTTTTTATATTTGTATACATTCTGGGATGATATCCTTGTTTATCATAGAAATTTATACCTTTTTTGTTATAGGCAAAAACATCGACTAAGACATATTCACAATTATTGTCTTTAAAATACTTTTCTAAAGTTTCCATTAAAGTTTTTCCAATTCCGTTATTTCTTGTTTTTGAAGTAACAATTAACTCTGTTATTTCTCCGGATTTTGGACACTTATAATCTAAATAATCATACTCATCATAACTTCTTATAATTCCCATAATTAATCCTAAAACTTTGTTGTTTTCTATGGCTAAGTAACATTTACCTGAATTATTGTTCACATTTTTTAAGTCTAACAAAGCCATTTTTTCATGATATTCTGAATGAACATGATCTAGTTCGTCTTCATCTATTGACACAATATATTCTTCTAATTCAGTTAACAAATCTCTTACATCTTCTAAATATTTATCTTCATATTCAATTATTTCCATTTAACACCTCTTCTACTGTTTCTTCTATTGTTAGGTTTGAACTATCAATTATATATTTTTTATCATAATTATACTTTTTAAATTCATTTAAAAGAATAATACTTCTTTCGTGCATTTGACAGTCTTCAGGTCTTAATAAATCTCTTTTTATAATTGTTTTTTCATCTACTAATAAACATCTAAATATTATTTCATAATCTTTAAATGTTTCTTTTAATCTATCTAAGTTTTTATTACTAATAATATAATTGAACACTACATCGTAGCCAGCTTCTAAATATGATTTAATTATCATAATGCAATTATTCCAAAATAAATCTAATGGTGCATCTTTATACCAAGGCTTTATTCTACCGCCTACAAAGAAATTGTAAATTGTGTCACCTTCTATTACAACTGATTTTTTTAATCTTTTTCCGACTTCATAACTGATGGTGCTTTTTCCTACTCCAGCAGGACCAGTTATTATGTATAATTTATTCATATTGGCTTTTCCTTTTACTTTTATATGATTTATTTTTGATTCTATACTTTATAATACATTTGATTTTTACTTGTTGGTTTGTCTGGAATAGTTAATTCTACTACTCCTTCTTCAATTGCGGAATCTAAATATGTAGATCTTAATGTTTCTTTGGATTTGATTTCTAGTTTTTCCATTATTTCGTTTGCTGTCATAGGAACTCCATATTCCATAACACTTAATAATTTGTTTATATTAACTGACTTTTCTGTTAATTGGATGGTTGATGTTTCTAATAATTCTTTTAATACTTTATCTATCATTTTTAACATAAACTCAATGAATTCATTTGAATTTACTGATTTATGACAGTTTGAAATGGCAGTGTAATATTCTTCTTGATATTTTTTTATTTTACTTTCTATTGGTAAGTACTCAAAAAAACTTTTCCAGTTAGTTAATAATACATTTTGCCATAGTCTTGCGGTTCTTCCGTTTCCATCGCAAAATGGATGAATAAATACAAATTCATAATGAAAAATTGACGATAATATTAACGGATGAATTTCATCCTTATTTTTTTTCATCCAATCAAATAATTGTTTCATTAAATAATCAAGTTGTTCTGGTGGAGGACATACATGAATACAATTTCCGGCACCATCGAAAACTCCTTCATTACCTGTTCTAAAAGTTCCTGACAACTCTATTGTTTTGTTCGTTAGTACTTTGTGTACTCTTTTTAAATCTTTTATTGAATATGGATTTAAGTCATTTATCATTTCATAGGCTTTATAGGTATTTAATACTTCTTGTATTTCCTTTTCTGGTCCTATGACGCTTTTACCGGATATAACTGATTTAACTTGATCTAATGATAAGGAGTTAGCCTCAATAGCCAATGACGAATGAATTGATTTGATTCTATTATTTCTTCTTAGATTTGGCATTTTTTCAAAATTTGTGTAATTATCTAGTTTACCTATTTTTTCCATTATTGAAGAGACATACTCCAACATTGTATTAGTAATTGTATATGGTGGAACATAATTATCCATAAATATCACCTCGATTTTCTTATTTATATTATACTATATTTCTAAATCTTAATCAATACATCTTGCTTAATTC
>CAVIUA010000046.1:0-8347 GCA_963645945.1 bacterium | reverse complement strand
AGCGTTTTTTGTATAATTTTGTTATTTTTCAATATAATTGACGTGTTATTGTTTTTTTGATTAATAATTTTATATAAATTTTCGTTTTTTTCATTTTTATATTACACTCATCTGTAGAAATACGTTCCATACTTGGCAAATATTCTGATAAATACACGGATTACTCTTTTCTATCATGATAAAATTCATTATTGATGTCTATATGAAAAAGAGTTCTTGTTTTTATAGTATTCTGAAAGAATTATTATAGATTATTTTTTCATTTTATTAATTTGAATAGTAACATATATGTGCATTTATAGTTTACATATTATTTTTGAGATTTAGTACATAATAAAACTAGATGGTGATATTATGAATAAATATGAAGTTAATATTTATGAGCAAATTGCACGAAATATTAAAAAGTATAGACATGAGGTGGGTATTACGCAAGCTGTCTTAGCTGAACGTGTTGGTGTTTCACATGAATTCATCAGACGAATTGAGTCGAAAAAAGGTGTTAAAACGTTTTCAGTCGATACAATTTGGAAAATATCTCTAGCTTTAAATGTTGAGGTTGGAAAATTGTTTGAAATAGATATAGATGAAATTGTAAATTCATAAATAGTACTTAAGAGCAGTTAAATAATCCTGCTTTTTAATTTAAAAAAACCTTTAAGGTCATTCAGACTTTAAAGGTTTTGTTTTTTTTAATTGTCTTTTAAATAATAGTGCCTTATAGGCTTTAGATTTTCATCTAATTCATAACAAATTGGATTTCCGGTTTCTATTTCTAGTTTCATTATTTCTTCATCAGACAAATTATCTAAATACTTAATTAATCCTCGTAAACTATTTCCATGAGCAACTATTATTACTTTTTTATTTTCTAATAAATTTTTTTTAATATCAGTATCCCAGTACTTTATTACTCTTTTAACTGTATCCAATAGATTTTCAGTTGTAGGTATATCTTCTTTTGGCAAATCTTTATATTTAGGATCATTGCCAGGATACCTTTCATCTGTAACTTCTAAAGCAGGTGGTCTAACATCAGCGCTTCGTCTCCATAAATGAACTTGTTCTTCACCATATTTCTCTCTAGTATCATCTTTGTTTAATCCTTGTAAAGCGCCATAGTGTCTCTCATTTAAACGCCAACTATATTTTATTGGAATATTTTTTTCATTTAATTCTTCTAATATATAGTTTAAAGTATCATTAGCTCTTTTTAAATATGATGTATATGCTAGATCGAATGTATATCCTAATTCTTTTAACTTTTTCCCGGCTTCTTTAGCCTCTTTTATACCTTGTTCTGATAATTCAACATCTGTCCAGCCTGTAAATCTATTTTCTAAATTCCAAATACTTTGCCCATGTCTTACTAATATTAATTTTATCATTTTTTCCTCCTACATTTTCTTATCATTTAAACAGAATACTGCATATACAGGTATATATCTAACTTCTTTTTTTGTAGAAAAGTTATTTTCTGTTATACGATATGCTTGTTGTGTTATATATTTCTTTATAAATACCGATAACGATTTAGCTTTAGACATACTTTTTGTTGCTATTTCAATTGGAATAATTTGACCTAGTCTATTTTGAATTACAAAATTTACTTCTGCTTTTCCTTCAGACTGATAATAATATAATGAATATCCTGCCTCTACTAATGTTTTAGCAATATGATTTTCATATAAAGTCTCTTTTATTTTTTCATCTTTTGCAAATCTTTTCAAATTTAAATGTAACATAGTAAATAATAGACCATCATCTGGTAAGTATAATTTGAAACTATCTGTTTCGCGACAACTACTCAATGGTGATTTTACGTTTTTAATTTTATAACTACGATATAATAATTGATTATTTACTAAGTAGTTTATGGCTGTTTCATATTCTTTGGCTCTTTTTCCTGGTCCAATACAACCATACTGAAATTTTTTGTTTTCTTTTTTCAATTGATTAGGTATTGAATTAATTACTTCTATACCTCTTGGTATATCAATTAAAACTTTGTTAAGGCTTATTTCCTTTTTATATATATCAATTACTTTTTGTTTTATAGCGTCAATTTCATAAATTGTTTTGCCATCTAGGTCTGCTTGAACTACTTCTGGCAAACCTCCTGTCATTAGATATTCTTGAAATAAATCCAAAGCAACTTTATGGAAAGGGCATACTTTGTGTTTTGTATAAGACTCTCTTATTAGTTCTGCTAAACTTTTTTCGCCTTTAGCCCAGAGATATTCTTCAAAGTCCATTTCGTTCATACCTTTAAATTGTAGTTCTTCACCTTTAAATTCATTTAGTCTTTCACGGCGTGATGTTATCGCAATAATATGATACTTACTATGTTCACTTCCAAATAATTTTAAACCTTTAACTATATCTAGATTATCTAGGTTATCCAAAATAATTAAAGTATCTTCTTTTAATATTGTTTCACCAGAGGTTAAAGATAAATTTAAGATGATTTTATCTATATTTTTTTCCTTGGCAAATAGTTCTATTATTTCATCATTATTTTCTGTATTGAAATAGACTACGTTTTTATATTCTTTTTTTCCAAAGTTTAATACAGTAAACGTCTTACCTATTTGCTTAGGTCCATATAGTATCAATGGCTTTCTTATTATATCTTTTTGCCATTTTTCAAAAAATTCTTCTATTTTTCGTTCCATAAATTGTTACCTCCGTACATATTTTATAAATTAAGTATACTTTTTTATTTTTATTTAGTCAAGGCTTTAGAAATGAAAAAAAGTCCTACAAATAGGACTTAATTGTTGGTTGCTACTTTATTAAATTCTAAACGTAGTTTATCAGCTACGGTAACTATAAATTCTGAATTTGTTGGTTTAGCTTTATCAATATCTACGCTATGTCCAAAGATATCTTCCATTAGTTGCCAGTTACCTCTGTTCCAACTAACTTCGATAGCATGTCTTATTGCTCTTTCAACCCTAGATACTGTTGTTTCATATTTACCAGCGATTTCTGGATATAACTCTTTTGTTATACCGCCTACTAATTCTGGCTTTTCATATACTAAAGTTATTCCTTCACGAATATATTGATAACCTTTTATATGAGATGGTACACCTAGTTCGTGTAATGTATTAGTAATTGATTTTTGTAAGTTATTATGATACAAGTCAATACTTTTTCCTGTAAACTTTGTTCCTTCTCTTAATTCAACTATTCTTTTCTCCAAGTCAGCTAGTTCAAAAGGTTTTAAGATAAAATAGCTCACTCCCATTTCTGATACTTTTCTAATCATATCTTGTGTATTATATGAAGTTAGAACAATAATATCTTTATCTATTTCCTTCTTTTTCAACTGTTCTAGTATTGTCATACCATCTTTCACTGGCATAATCAAATCTAATAATATTACATCATATTCTTCCGTTTTCTTTTCTGCTAGTAACAATCCTTCTGCTCCATCATATGCTGTTAATGTTACATTTATATCAGCGTTGTCACTGAAATATTCTTTAATCATTTCTACTAAGCTCTTGTTATCGTCAATGATTAATAAACGTGTTCTCTCCATCTTTTCTCCTCTCATATACTACCACGCATTTTAATTATATAACATAGTTCGATAAATTGATAGAAAAAAAAAGGACAACTTTTGTCGAAAGTGTCTATTTTGTCTATTTTTCTATTTTATTAATAAGAAGTTGTATTTTGTCTAAATGAAGACTCAGTGCACCGATGAGATATCCATCAACAATATTTTCTTTATCTAGTGTTTCAATATTTTCATCATTAACACTGCCGCCATATAAAATTAAATTGTTTGGATAATACTCTTTTATATGATTAACTACTTCTTTTATTTCTTGACCAGATGGGATTATACCTGTACCAATGGACCAGGTTGGCTCATAAGCAATAATTATTCTTTCAATGTCTTTGGGCGTTAAATTAGTATATACTTCCTTTAATTCATTTATAATAACATCTGAAGCAACATTTGATTTTTCATTTTCGCCAACACATAGTATCGGTGTAATGTCGTTAGCTAATAATTGTGTTATTTTTCTATTTACGTCTTGAGATGTTTCACAAAATAAATTTTTTCTTTCACTATGTCCTACAAGTGAGTATTTAACATCTAGTGATTTTAGTTGTTCTGCAGATACTTCTCCTGTATAAGAGCCATTGCCATATGCACTAACATTTTGACTACCTATTAGTATTCCTTCTATACTATTAGATAAATAAATATTAGAAGGAAATAAAATTATTTTTGTATCTTTATGTTGAAGTTTTTTTAATTGTTCTTTATATAAAGCAAATTCATCTTTTGTTAAATGGCATTTATTATTAAGCGCTACTATCATATTATTCACCTTTTATTTTCTTTGTTATCTTTGATATTATACCGAAACGATTTTCATTTTCTTTATCAATGAGTGCTCTTTTATACACTTCAAGAACTCTTTCAGCATAGCTTGCAGAACTACAATGTTCAGCTTGAATTCTAGCCTGGTTGTCATATTTTTCTAACATAGATCTATCAGTATATAACATCAGTACTTTTTCGATGTATTCTTTTTCTGTTTCAAATATAAGACCATTTAATTCGTTAGTAACTGTTCCTAGAAATGATTCATCATTTATACATAATGGCACAACGCTTGCGGCCATGGCCTCTATAACAGTTAAACCTTGCGTTTCGGTAGTCGATGCAGTTGCGAAAACATCGGCACAATGGTAATAGAATGGCATTTCTTCCCAAGCTGCTTTACCAGTAAATATAACATTTTTACTTATGCCTATGTCAGTTGCTAGTTGTTCATAATTTTCTTTGTCTGGACCGTCTCCTACAATAACTAATTTTATATTAGAATGTTTTTCAACCATTTTTTTGTGAGCATTTAATAAAAACTCAACATTTTTTTCAGACGCAAGTCTACCAACAAATAGCACGACAAAGTCTTTCTTTTGAATATTTAATTTTTTCTTCAAAGTTTGTACATAACTTTTATCCACATTTTCTGTGTAAAAACGTTCTACTTCTATTCCTGTTGGTACTATATGTATATTTTTTGTGAATTCATATTTTTCTTTAAATAGTTTGTATATTTTGTTTGTTGGAACTATTAATTCATGAGCCGTCTTATCACAATAAAATTTTGTTAGATACTCAACTATCTTTTTACTGGATTTATCAAAATAACCATGAGTTATATAGTGAGTATAATCTTCATATAAAGTATGATAAGTGTGAACTAATGGTATATCAAATTGTTTAGCTAGTAAACGGGCAAGAATACCTATACCAAATTCTGTATGAGAATGAATTACATCTAATTTCCAGTTCTTCATAGTATTAATCATGGATAAAGGATAGATTCTACTAAGACGATAGTCATAAATACCAATAGGGATTCCTGGAACTCTTACGATTCTTTCCTCTTCATCATATTCATATTTTAATGCGTTATCACTAACTGTAACGACATAAACAATATGGCCCTTCTTCTCTAATGCTTTTTTAAGCATCGCAACACTTGTTGATACTCCATTTATAAATGGAGGATATGAATCTGTAAATAAACCTATTCGCATATTTAATCAGTCTCCTTTTCAGCACTAAATAAAAAGCCACCTAAAATCATACCAAAATAGTATGTTATAAAACGCCAAACAATTAGTAAAGCATTTAGTAATACGGTTGGCATAAAATTACCAAAGAATTTTACAAAGCTATATTCTATTCCACCTGAAGCACCTGGAATTGGTACAAATGAGCCAACTAGCAATACATAGGCTGATGAAGTTATAGCGGTCATTGGATTTAGACTAGTAAAGTCGTGAAGGCCATACATAATAAATAATGGAATTATGTATAGGCAAGTTAGACCAAGGAAGTTTATTAGTACTCCAAAGATAAATATTTTTCTTTTTCCTAATAAATCTTTAGAAACATCGTGAAATTCCTCTAGTTTTTCATCCCAGTATGCTTTAGCTTTGGGAATGTTTTTTATAATTTTAATTTTTCCTAAGAAGGTAATTATCCAATTAGATACTTTACTAGTTATAGTTTTAGATAACATTATAATGTATAAGGCTACGGCTACAATTACGTTAATTATAAAACCTAGAAGTACTAAGTGTTGAAGTAAGGCTACTTTAGGAAATAAATTAAAAGTCCAGTTACACGCTACCGCTATAACACCATAGATAACTAGGGCTGTTTGATAAAATATGAAATTTTCTATAGTGACACTGGTTGCTTTACTTACTTTTATTCCATGTTCAGCTATCATATATACTTCCATAGGTTGCCCACCTGTAGAAAATGGAGTTATACCATTAAAAAACTGAGTTATTATATTATGTTTTATAGCCTCTTTAAATGTTAATTTGTCTTTTTCATTTACGCTTTTATATATTATATAAGCCTTTGTTACAATATATATAAAGTATAATAGTATGGCTATTAAAAGATAAAAGAGATTTATTTTTGATAGTGTTACGACTATACTTTCTAGATTATCTTTTAGAAGTAAAAAGAGTACTATTATAGTAATTATTAATAATATTATACTGTTTTTTTTAATGTTTTTTATTGTTTCCATCTAATAGTCCTTCCTTAGCAAGATAGCTGTCTTTATCAACTAGATAAATATTAGTGCCATTATCTTCACCTAGGTCTTCAAAACCTGATTCTAGGACTGTTAGTGCTGTTCTAGTATCAGAACTACTAATATTTATAAATACTTCTTCCATTCCTAAACCTTTTATGGCATATGATGTTGTTGCTTGTAGCATCATCTTTTTAGTACTCTCATTCTTTGAAGGAAGAAGTGTTAGATAGCAAGACTTTATGTCTTTATAGCAGTCAAGCATACAACCTGATACTAGGGTAGAATCTTCTTCAAGAAATAAGAATTGTTCTACTTCATTTGAAGTCCTTATATAATCATTATAACCAGATTCTGTATACTTATCCTTGGTAGCTTTTAGAGCGTGTGATACTCCATGGTCTTGAAGTGACACAGCTTCATAATTTTTGATAAGTTCTGTATGTCTGTTATCATAAGGATTTGCTATTAAAAGGCTTTTTTTCGCCATAAGAAGTCACCTACTTTATTACTTCAATTCCTGGTAATTTCTTTCCTTCTAGATATTCAAGAGTTGCTCCTCCTCCAGTAGAGGCATGATATACTTTATCTTTATATCCTAGAGTTGCTGCAGCGGCTACAATATCACCACCGCCTAAAATAGCTTTTATATTATTATCAACAAGGTATTTTAAAATTTCTTTTGTTCCTTCTTGATAATTTTCAAATTCATAGACACCTAAAGGTCCATTCCATACTACTATTTTAGCATCTTTTAAATAATTTTCATATAGTTCTGTTGTTTTTGAACCAATGTCTAGGCCTAATTCATTATATTCAAGTTCTGTTATGTCCTTAATTTTAATTGGTGTATCATTTGAATATTCTGTTGTTGCTTTAACATCGACTGGTAAAACTAGTTTTTCAGAATGATTCTTTAACATTTCTGTACAGAAGTCTAGACTCTCTTGATCAACTATTGAGTTTCCAACTTCGTATCCTTCAGCCTTTAAGAATGTAAATGCCATTCCACCAGCAATTAGTATTTTATCAGCTTTAGTAACTAAATTTTCAATTACACCTATCTTGTCGGCAACTTTTGCGCCGCCTAATATTACAATAAATGGATGTTCAGGACTATTTAGTTCACTTAAAGCATTTAATTCTTCTTCAATTAAGAAACCTATTGCTGATGTTTTTGATAGATTACTAGCTATACCAACATTTGAAGCATGAGCTCTATGTATTGTACCAAAGGCATCATTAATAAATACGTCGCCAAGAGAAGCCCAGTATTTACCAAGTTCTTCATCATTAGTGCTTTCCTTTTTACCGTCTAAATCTTCATATCTAGTGTTTTGAAGTAGAACAATATCTTTTTCTTTCATATTAGAAATGGCATCTTCTACAGCTTGACCTCTTGTAGCATTAACAAATGTTACTTTCTTATCTAATAATTCACTTAGACGAGTTGCAACTGGAGCTAGGTCATTTTTCTTTAAATCAGCTTCTTCTTTTACTCTACCAAGGTGTGATAAAAGTATAACTTTAGCATTATGTTCAAGACAATAATTAATAGTTTTTAAACTAGCTTTAATTCTAGTATCATCAATTATCTTTCCATCTTTAATAGGTACATTAAAATCACATCTAATTATTACTTTCTTTTCTTCTATATTAATATCTTTTATAGTTTTCATAGGCTAATCCTCCTTATTCATATAAAGTATAGCATTTTTATTGGTAAAAAAAAAGAAGTTGCCTTCTTTTTT
>CAVIUA010000045.1:0-51693 GCA_963645945.1 bacterium | reverse complement strand
TACAGTCTAAACTTATAAGCTTTATACATATGATACACCTCCATCTCTTGTCTTACTATATTATAATGCAAACATTTGTTTGTCAACGGTGTAATTATAAAAAATTCAAAAAGTAAAAAGCTCTTTCCTTATATATAAAAAACTACTACTTTGCAGTAGTAGCTTCTTTTACTAATTTAACGTTTATTGCTTGGAAACCTTTACTTGTTTCTACTAACTTAAACTCTACTAGTTGGCCCTCAGATAAAGTTTTGTATCCTTCTGATTCTATTGCAGAATAATGTACAAATATATCCTCATCTTCTTTAAATTCAATAAATCCATATCCTTTTTCATTATTGAACCATTTTACGCGACCGATCATCATTCCTTTTGCACCTCACATTTCTACCATCCTTGTTGGTGATTATATTCTAGCAAATAATTAGGCTATGAAAGTGTTTTTTCCTTAACTTGTATGTTTACGGCATTGAATTGTTTATTTTTACTATTATTTCGACATAATTCGACATTTTTAATTTGTACAGATACTTTATATAGAATAAACATTTATTTTAAGTATTTAATTGTATAATGGAGTCGTGAGGTGAAAAATGAAGAAAAAAATTTTAGATTCTTCTATTAGATTTATTGAAAACTATAAGAAACTATCTGATGATGATATAGAAAAGTTGAGATATGGACTTGAAGGTATATATCTGACTATTACAAAACTTGTAATTATTCTCGTTGTAGCATTACTTTTGGGTATTTTAAAAGAAGTTATTATTACTTTGATACTGTTTAATACCATTCGCTATACAGGATTTGGTTTTCATGCAGAGAAAAGTATACAGTGTTTATTTATATCTTTATTTCAGTTTGTTATTCTTCCATATATTTTAATTAATGTTGTTATTCCAAAAAATATTGTTTTTATTATTTGTATAATATGTGTTGTTAGTTATTTCTTTTTTGCACCAGCAGATACAGTAAAAAGGCCATTACCAAATATGAAAAAAAGAAAAATCAGAAAATGGTCTACCGTTTTCTTAGGTATTATTTATTCAGTATTGCTATTTATATTTTTAGATACTTTTATAGCACCATTAATTTTATCAGCTTTGATAGTAGAAGCTATTACTATAAATCCATTACTTTATATGGCATTCGGTCAACCATATAATAATTATAAGACCTACGTTCAGGCTTAAAATATTTAATATTTTTAGCATATATATTTTAACTAAGGAGGAAATTATTTTGAAAAAAATCGCGTATCTATTAACTGCTATCGCTATGATGGCTACAGGAGCTGCTAGTTTAGGGTGTTTATGGATTGTTGCAGATGAGCCAAAGGCTATGAGAAATCTTTGTGACTAAAAAAGAAAACGACCAGTTATTTATTTATGGTCGTTTTTTCGTGTTACAATAATTTGTTGAATATAGTATTTATCTATAACTTCTTGTTTTTGACTTAGCCAAGGGTTTTGACCAATTAATTTTGATGCATAATATAATCCATTACCATGACCTTCTCCTTTAGTTGAAACACCTTTCTTATTTCTATCATTAAAGTTTTTTGCCTTTTTAAAGGTGTTAGAAAATACAAAGGTAACGTGATCTTTAATTTCATATATTTCAATCAAAACCTTTTTCTTCCTAGTTTCTTTAGCCGCTTCTATTGCATTATCAAAATAGATTCCTATTAAATGACATAGCACTTTAACTTCTTTTTCAGACAATTTTGATAATATGGAATGTAGTTCCAAGCTAATATTTACAGTTAAATCAATTTTATTTTTTTGAGCAATTGCTGATTTATAATACATAAGACCTTTGACGCCACCCTTCGGTAGCGTCTTAAGTTGATGAACTACTTCTCCTTCAACATTGATACTATCTTCTAAAATCTTATCTATTTTATCTTTTACTTTCTTTTCACTAGTTAAACAACGTAGAACAGCTAATTGATTTTTATATTCATGACGATTTAATTGTTCTTTTTCAATCCAGTCTTCAAAGTTTTGAACATAGCTAAACATACTTTCATATTCTGAATTTAATTTATCATAACTATTTTTACTCTTTATAAAAAGATAGGATAAAGTAAAGAAAATTAACATTATTAAAATATTTGATAAATAATTCATAGTCATGTTTGATGATTTTGTTACATTTTGCGTAAGAGAACTAAGTCCAACAATTAATAAGATAACAAATAATACTGTAGATATTGATTTGTTTTTTGATATATTTTTATAAAATACTTTTGTTTGACTTACTATTGCTTTTATATTAAATAATAGCATAACAATAATGACTACAGAAAAATTAGCAAATAAACTTATATACCAAGTATTCATAATTGAATCTACAGAGTAAAACATTCTTAATAATACCAATGTCAATATATCACCGACAAATGTTAATCCCATCAATATACCACAAGCTATTAAAGCTTCCTCTGTTCTTATATTGAATATTTCTTTATATATTATAATTTGTAGTGCAAATATTGTAACAGTATGTGCACCATTATATTCTATATTATGCATTATTACTGTCAACACACATAAAGCCATTAAATAAGTAACTGTTTTGATATTTAGTAATTTAATCTCACTATTGGTTATTTTTTTTATAACATAGAATCCTAGTGTCGATAATATTACTGCACATATGAATTTAGTCAAGACCTCTAACATATCTTTCTAACTCCTTTCTTTTCTCTCTTGGTACAGATGTTAATTTATCACCAGAATTGAATATTACTGTATTTGATTTAGTATTATAACGTTCAACTTGTTCTATATTTATAATTAGGCTTCTGCCACATTTTTTAAATCTTTTATCTAGTTGTTTCATTATATCGTCTAATGGACCTTGAATATAAAATTCACCATGTACTGTTTTAACTTTACTTCTTTTCGTGCCTGGCTCTTTTTCGATATACTGTATATATCGCAATTCAATATTGTATGAAACATTACGATAGTTGTATTTTATGCTTTTAAATTTTCTATTATAATGCTTCATACATATTAACAGCGCTTCCTGTAATTTTTGATCCAAGTTATATAGCTTATTAATAAAGTCTACTAACATTAGTCTTTTACTCATTGCTTCATATTTATATTCGGAATATGCTGTTACAATTATTATCATTGAGACCCAGTCATCAAATTCTTCTCTGATTTTTCTAGCTGCATCTATTCCTGAACCCTCTTTTGTTTTAATATCTAAGATATATATTTTAAATTCTTTTTCACTTTTAACATAATTTTCCCATGCTTTTGTATATCCCGTATATCTATGAATCTTATAATTAGCATCATTATTCATCATAAACTTATCTATTACATTTATATATTTGGTTGCTAGTACATCTTCATCTTCACATATTATAAAATTAATCATATTATCTCCTTTTCCAGATTTTTCCATTTATTTTAGTTAATTTAAAAAGAGTACTACTACTTAGTACTCTTTAGTTTATTATTTTTTTGCTTTCTTTTTTTAAATCCTAATTTCGATTCGATTTTTTGTGTTATTTTTGGATTTTTATCAGATATTATTGTCGTGTGGAACACAAACCATAAGACTATTATCAATATTATGATATATATTATTTTTCCTAATATTGGATCTTTTAATGTATATAGTAATGATGCCGCAGCAAATAAAATGTTTATTCCATAAATTATTAATACTGTAGTTTGTTGTGAAAAATTCATACCTAATAATTGATGGTGTAAATGTTCTTTATCTGCTTGAAATGGCGGTTGTCCTCTCAATAATCTTCTTATTATAGCAAATAGAGTATCTAGTATTGGTATGCCTAATATTGTAACTGGTACAAAAAATGATATTAGTGCTGGGCCTTTAAATTCGAGTAAAGTTATTACTCCAATAATGAAGCCCATGAACGTTGCACAGTCACCTGCAAATATTTTTGCCGGGTGAAAGTTATGCAATAAAAATCCCAATGTTGATCCTAACATAATAAACGTTAATATCATTACTAAGCTTCCATATCTACCTTGGTAGAAACCAATTATACCAATTGTTAAATAAAATATACTGCATATACCACCAGACAGTCCATCCAGACCATCTATTAAATTGATTATATTTGTACACGCTATCAAAAATAATATCGTTAATGGATAAGACATAATACCAAAGTCAATGTAAAAGCCAAATGCTGTAATGTTGTCTAGTCTTATTCCGCCATAAAATGTTATAACTGAAGCTGCTGCTATGTGTCCTAGTAATTTTTGGTATGGTCGTATCGGTTTTATATCATCAACTATTCCGGTTAATACTACCATAAAACTACCTATTAGAATTGAATTCATTCTTATACTTTGTTCACCGAAAAGCATATATCCAAACAGAAAGGACAAAAATATTCCAACACCGCCAAGTTTTGGAGTAGCGACTTTATGGATATGTCTGTTTCCTTCTTCAGTTCTTGGTATGTCCATAGCTCCAATATGAACGGCAACTTTTTTCATTAAAATCATTATTAATGCAGAAAAAAGAAATGTTACCAGAACAATTTTACTTGATTCAAGAATTTGTGTTCTCATGTTTTTTTCACTTCTTTCCTCTTTAATTATACCAAATTTCAGTATATACGCAAGAATAAACTAGTGCTTACAGCTTTTTTATAATTAAAAACAAAAATGACACACTTTAATTTTGGTCATTTTCTAATCTTCTTATATCTTCTAAAAGTACGCCTGTTCCTTCAGCAACACAAGTTAATGGTGAGGTTGCGATAAGTATTGGTACTTTTAATTCTTGTTCAAATAAATTGATTAAGCCATTTAAAAGAGCTCCACCACCTGTTAGAACAATTCCTTTTTCCACAATATCTGCGGATAATTCTGGATCTGCTTGTTCTAATACAGCTATTGTTTCTTTAATAATTTTTGTTGTACTTTCTTTTAGTGCTTCAGTTGTTTCATCTTGTGTAATTTCTATTGTTGATGGTAAGCCAGTTATTAAACTTCTGCCTTTTACTTCTTTCTTTTGCTTACGACTTGGTTTATAAACAGTAGCAAAGTTTATTTTGATGTCTTCAGCCGTTTTTTCACCGATAAGAAGTTTATATTTATCTCTTATATATCTTATTATATCTTGATCAAATACATTACCTGCTAATTTTATTGAAGATGATACAACTATACCATTAAGTGATAGAATTGCTATATCTGTTGTTCCTCCACCAATGTCCACTACCATGTTTGCTTCTGGTTTTGATATATCCATGCCAGCTCCAATAGCGGCTACCTTTGGTTCTTCTTCTATATAAACTCTTCTTGCACCAGTTCGTTCAGCAGCTTCTTTAATGGCATTTTTTTCAACTTGTGTAATATTAGTAGGACAACAAACTAATATTCTCGGTCTTGAAAATAAATTTCTGCCCTTTATTTTCTTAATAAATTCATTTAGCATTATTTCAGTAATTTCAAAATCAGCAATGACGCCATCTTTCATTGGTTTGATGGCTTTTATTTTACCTGGTGTTCTTCCTAACATTTCTCTTGCTGATTCTCCTACTGCTATTACTTTTTTTGTCTCAGTCTCAACAGCAACAATACTCGGTTCATTTAAAACAATGCCTTGTCCTTTTATATATATTAAAACGTTTGCCGTTCCTAAATCTATACCTATATCTTTTGCTAACATCATGTCACATTCCTTTCTTTTTAATTTTATCACATCTCTTTTACTTATAATATATTATTCTTTCTCTTTTTTTATTAAAAAAAGAGTAATATAGTATTACTCTTCTTTTTTTGATAACTCTTTATCTAAATAAAGGTTAGGATCTACGATTTGACCTGATGAATAAAACTCAAAATGTAAATGGTTTCCTATTTCTTTATCTAGTTCATTAGTTCCAGACTTACCTATTACTTGTCCTTGATTAATACTATCTCCTTTTTTTACCGAAACTTCTGATAAACTTTGATATACTGATACGTATCCATTGTCATGTTTTATTTGAACTGTTTTACCTAAACTTTCATTATCACTAACATCTGCTACTGTTCCTGGTAATACTGATACTATTTCAAATACATTTTGACTTATAAAATCTATTCCTGTATTTTGTAAGTATGTATTGTCATGATAGATAATAGATTTTTCTTGTTGTTCTGCAGTTCCTCTGAAATCATAAAATGATTTGCCTACAGTTACAGTTTGATCAGTGTATGGATTAATTACTTTAGTACTAGTATTAATAACAGCTACATCATCATTTAAAATTGTGTTAGTTACAAAATCAACATTACTTAGTTCTTCATTTTTTCCTGAATCTTTCATATTTACAATACTAATGAATGCACCTACTATTATTAGAAAAACAGCAATACTCGGTATTACAAAGGATTTTAATTTTCTTTTTACCATTTTTTCACCTCATTATAAGTTTTAACCAAAAAAAAAAGATTTATACTTCTTTTAAAAAATTTTTCCAGAAGTAAATAAATCCATTATAAAATTAGTTACTAAATAAATCATTGAAATGCCTAGTAAAAAGTAAAATACTCTTGCTTGAATTATTTTGTTTTTCTTGAAAATTTGATTTATATTTACGGAATCTAATGACCAAATTACTAGAATGGTTACTGCTACATATAGAAAAAATTTACCTGACATTAGTGTGTTTCCTCATATTCTTTTATTTTATTAATTCTTCTTTTGTGTTTTTCTAAATCTGAACATTCTGTATTAATAAATGTTTTAACTATAGCAAGAGCTTCATCAAATGATGTTTTTTCGCCAAATGCTACTATGTTTGAATCATTATCAATTCTAGTTACTTCTGCTTCTTCTTTTGTTGAAACTTTTGCGCAACGAATACCTTTTACTTTATTACAAGCAATACTTATTCCTATGCCTGAACCACAGATTGCTACTCCAAAATCAACATTTTTATTAACAACACTTTCTCCTAATTTAAAAGCATAATCTGGATAATCAGTTGATTCTTCACTATCAGTTCCATAATCTATTATTTCATAGTTTTCTTTTTTTAATTCATTTATTAATTCTTTTTTTAATTTGTAACCTCTATGGTCACTAGCAAAACCTATCTTCATATTTTCTATCTCCTCTTTGTAATTATAACATAAATTTGAAAAGAAAAAACCGCTTATTCGGCAGTTTCATTTTGATTTAAACCATATTTTCTATTAAATTTATCTACTCTACCAGCACGAGATGCTCTACTTTGTTTTCCAGTATAGAATGGATGACATTTTGAACAAACTTCAACACTTATTTCTGGTTTTGTTGATTTAACTGTAAATGTTTCTCCACAAGCGCAAGTAACTTTACAATCTACCATTGTTGGATGTATATCCTTTTTCATACGATCTCTCCTTCCGCCATGACAACGTTTGTCATAGTAATTAAATGCGCTATTAGTATATCAGTTATTTTTTTGTTTTTCAAGTCTTTTAGCCATTTTATCTATTATTTTATTAGAAATTGCTTGATATCCATGTCTATTTGGATAAATATTTTGCTTTCTAGAACGAAAATTTTTATTATTTTGAAAATCTTCATATATATCTATGTAAATTATATCTTTATTATTTTTATAAATGTTATTTAGTTTATTGATACCTGTTGTTAGAAAGTAATTAGTTGGATTTATGTTGTAATATCCTATTACGTATATATCATATTGATAATATTTTTTTAGTTCTATAATTAAACTGTTAAAATCTTTTTCAATGTTAGTAATTATTCTATCCAATTTACTGTCAGTTAGAACATTGGCTATACTCATTTGATAAATCAAATCATTCAATCCTATAGAAAGTGTTAAAATGGTACTTTCCCTTAAGGTTTGTTTTAAATTTATTTCTTGATTACCTATGTTTATTTTTTTATTAACTGTTATTTTACTTTCTAATTCTGATATGGACATTTTTTCTTCTGAAAATGATTTTATGTACCTATTTAAATAGTCATTTTCTTTTAAATAGTCTTTTAAATAGTCACTATAGCCATAATCAACTTGCCCATATGAATCTTTTCCTAGGGCAAAGCCATCTCCTAATGATAAATAATTTTGGTTGTTTTTATTGTTTTCTTTAAATATTACAAATACTTGTAGGCATACTAAAATACTTATCAATAATTTATAGTGTTTTTTTATAAACTTCATAACGCCTCCAAAAGAACAAAGGACAAATTTTAATTTGTCGTTTTTGTTTGGTCGTCACCGATCAAATTTCCTACTTCACAGATAGAGTAACCTCTATTCTCCATAGGCTTAAATTCCGACAGTCGCTGCCGTACTAATTCTTTTATTTGTAATTTTTTTAATTGTTTTGACAAATTATTTATATTACTAGTATTTTTAGTATAACTCAAATAGGATGTAGTTTGAACTTATCAGCTTTATACATAAAATAACACCTCCATAATCTTGTCTTATTTTATTGCGATACAAACATTTGTTTTCAATAGGCAAAATTATAAAATTTAAAAAAGTAGAAAGAAAATTTCTTATAAATAAAAAAGAAATATAACTATATAATTATATTTCTTTTATTCTTATTTTAGCACCTACTTCAGATAGTTTTTCAACTATATCTTCATATCCTCTTAAAATATGTTCGGCGTTTGTTATTGTTGTTCTGCCATCAGCTTTTAATCCTGCGGCAATCATGGCAGCTCCCGCTCTAAGATCAGTTGCGACAACTTGACAACCTTTTAATTTTGTTGGACCAAGTATTGTTGCGGTTTGATTTTTTACGGTAATATCAGCACCTAAATCATTTAAGTATGGGATATGCATGAAACGGTTTTCCCATATTGTTTCAGTTACTTTTGACTTACCAGAACTTTGTGTTAAAAGTACTGTAAATGGTTGCTGCAAGTCAGTTGGAAAGCCTGGATATACAGCTGTTTTTATATTTGTTGATTTATATGACTCTTTAGAATTAATTAATACATAATCCGAACCGAGTTCAAGGTTAACGCCTATTTCTTCTAGTTTTGATATTAATGAATCTATATGTTCTGGAATAATATTATCTACTTTTAATGGAGCTCCTGATAAAGCACCAATGATTATGTAGGTTCCAGCTTCAATACGATCTGGTATTACTTCATGAAAACATTGATGAAGATAATCTACTCCTTCTATTTTTATTGTTGAGGTTCCGGCACCAGTGATTTTTGCACCCATGTTATTTAAGAATGTAGCAACGTTTACTATTTCAGGCTCTTTTGCCGCATTATCTATTATTGTTTTACCTTTAGCTTTTACGGCTGCTAACATAATGTTTATTGTTGCTCCTACTGAGGCAATATCTAAATATACATTGGCTCCTTTTAATTCATCCGCTTCTACTGTATATTTATTTTTTTCAATAGTAACTTTAGCACCTAACGCTTCAAATCCTTTTAAGTGCAAATCTATTGGTCTTGCACCTATAGAACATCCTCCTGGAAAGTACATAACAGCTTTCCCATATTTTCCTAGTAATGCGCCCATGAAGTAATATGATGCTCTTAATTTTTTTGAAAATTCTTCAGTTATTTCTATATTTTCCATCTTACTTGGATTTATAATTATACTTTCACTTGCCCTTTTTATATCTACTTTTAATGTGTTTAGTATTGCACATAGGTCATTTGTATCAGTTATTTCTGGAACATTGCATATTGTTACTTCTTCATCTGTTAATATTGCTGCAGGTATAAGAGCAACTGTTGCGTTTTTTGCTCCGGAAACTCTAATACTTCCTGTTAGTTTATGACCTCCGTCTATTTCAATAACTTTCATTCTACACCTCCATCTACCTAGTATATTTTATATCTTGGTTCCAAATAGCGTTACAATTTCTGAGATTCTTTCTTTCATTGCAGCTTCACCTGATGAAATTATTTTTCTTGGGTCATAAACATCTTCATTCTCTAAAAGATACTTTCTTACGGCCTTACTCCATACTGACTGAAGCTCAGTGTTAATATTAATTTTTGATATTCCTTTTGATATAGCCATTCTGATTTTATCATCTGGAATTCCAGTTCCTCCATGTAATACTAATGGGACTGGTAAACTTTTACTAATTAATTCCATTGTTTCAAAATCAAGATTAGCTTCTTTTTTATAGAATCCGTGAACACTTCCAAGGGCTGCTGCTAAAGCATCAATATTTGTATTTTCAAATAATATTTGACAGTCTTCTAATGTTGCATTTGTTTCTTTTTTTGTCATATTATCATTTGTTGTTCCTATATGACCAACTTCTGCTTCAACACTTATCCCTCTTTCATGAGCATACGAAACAACTTCTTTTGTTATTTTAATATTTTCATTTAATGGTAGTCTTGAGCCATCAATCATTACAGATGAAAAACCGGCGTCTATTGCGGAAATACAACTTTCAGGACTACTACCATGGTCTAAATGTAGGCATACTGGTATTTTAATATTCAAAGATTTGATCATGGCTTTTACCAAGTCTGCTACTACTAAGTATGAGCCCATGTACTTAACAGCACCTTCACTTACTCCTAAAATAACGGGTATATTTAATTCATTACATTCTTCTAATATAAATTTAGTCCATTCCAAATTATTAATATTGAAATGAGGTACCGCATAATGTTCATCTTTAGCTTTTTTTAACATTTGGTTCATGTTCACTAACATCTTATCACCCAGATTTATCATAAAAAAATATAAGTTGTTTGTCAATGTTTTACTTATATTATTGGGATAAATCCTGTAAATAATTAGTTAATAAGGTACTTTATCGCTAATAATACTAAAATTGTTATTCCAATGTATGTAGCTTTGTTTCCTAATTTTTTTGACAGATATTTTCCAAGTAGTAATCCTAATAAAGTAAAAATAGATGATATGATACTAAAAATCAAAAAGGCTATATTTAAATTATTTTCTACTATACTTAAAGCTAAGCCTATAGAGAAACTATCTATACTTACGGTAAAAGCAAATACTATCATGGAAAAAATACCGGTTATAGTACCTTTAATTTCTTCATCTTTTGATATATACATTTCTATTGCGATAATAAGAAAAATTAGAGCGACTATGATGTTAGAACCGGTTGTTATAAATTCTATTTTTCTTCCAATAGATGAGGCTAAGTAAGGCATTAAGTAATGAAAGAATCCTACACAAAGACTTAGCATAATTGTTTTTTTAGTACTTATTTTATTTGTACCATAAGCGATTGCTAGAGAAAAGGCATCCATACTTAGTCCTAAAGCAATAATAAAATATATAAGGAGTTGCTGCATTATATCACCTTATATATTTTATTCTTATAATTATTAAAAATACTTATCTATTATTTCTTTAATGAATGATGTATATTCTACTTCATTTGTATCTGTCTCTTCTGCTTCTAATAGACATAATGGTGGAAATAGTACACACCAGAAGTTGTCTCCTAGGCCATCACCTAAAGTTATCACTAATGATTCATAGTTACCTTCTTCATAACTAACTCCTTTGTACTCTTTATCAGGAAAATAGTTTTCTCCATAATTGATATCATAGTCATCTTTATATGTTTCATTTTGAATAGTATGTTCTACGACTTTTTCAAAGTTATGAATATTATTATTTATAATTTCACGAGATGTTTTTATATCTTTAGAATAGTTATTGATAGTTTCTATTTCTTGGTAAAGATTTTTGACTAGTTCCTTTTTAGTTTTTTGATCATGTTCACTATTACTATTTGCGATTACTCTAAATCTTATTGATTCTTTAGGAATAGTAATTTTTTTTATTTTATTTAGGGATAGTAATACAATTATTATACTTAGTATTATAAGAGTTTTTTTCATTATAAAACCTCACTTTCATTTTAATAGTGAGGCTTTTGTTATTTTTTTATTCAAGATTTTTAAAAATAAATATCATTCTGTCTTTTTCGGATAAATCTTTATAAACTTCTACTCTTACATCCGATAAATATTTATTGATTAATTCTTTTATGTCATTGGCTTGGGTCATACCAATTTCAAAAGCTACTAAACATCTATCTTTCATAAAAGGTGAAATATTTTCTAATATTTTTTTGTAACAGTCTAGGCCAGTCTCTCCCGCGTATAAAGCAATTTCTGGTTCATTATCTTTAACTATTTTTTCAATTTCTTCTGTTGTTTTTATGTAAGGCGGGTTACTTATAATGATATCATATTTTTTATTCACATTTTGGAACATGTCACTTTCTATTAAATTGGCTTTTGAATTTAGTTTTGCACAGTTTTTGTGAGCAACTTCCAATGCTTTTGGACTTATATCTATTAAATCCACAGAATTTGTGGATAATTTTTTTTCTAGAGTAAGACCAATAACACCTGAACCTGTTCCTAAATCAATTATATCCACAGGTTTTGTGAAAAACTTTTTTGAAAATTCAATGGTTTTTTCTACTAATTCTTCTGTTTCGAATCTTGGGATTAGGGTATTTTCATTTATTACAAATTTATTACCATAAAAGTTAACATATCCAAGTGCATATTGTATTGGTCTTCCTTCTTCTAAGGCTTTGACATATTCTTTATATTTTTTTACGTCTTCTTCACTTACTTCGTAGTCTAAATAATTTAACAATTCTAAAGGATTTCTATTAAGTAGTTCACCTAAAAGTATTTTAGCATGGTCTGAATGAATGTGCTGTTTAGCAAAAAACAGAAGATCTTCTACTGTCATTATTCTTCTGTTTCTCCTTTTAATTTACGTTTTTGATCTTCTTGGATTAAAGCGTTGATAATATCATCTAAATCTCCATCCATTACTCTATCTAGGTTCTTTGTAGTGTAGCCAATACGATGGTCTGTTACACGATTTTGTGGATAATTATAAGTTCTTATTTTTTCGGCTCTATCACCAGTACCTATTTTACTACGTCTTTGTGAACCTTCTTCTTCTAATTTTTTTTGTTGCTCAAGCTCATATAGACGTGTTTTTAATACTTTCATGGCTTGTTCTTTATTTTGAATTTGACTACGTTCATTTTGACATGTAACTACAGTGTTAGTTGGTAAATGGGTAATTCTAACAGCTGAATCCGTTGTATTTACTCCTTGTCCACCACAACCTGATGAACGATAAATATCGATTCTTAAATCATTTGGATTTATTTCAATATCAATGTCCTCATCAGCTTCTGGCATAACTAATACTGTTGCGGTTGAAGTTTGTAATCTACCATTTGACTCTGTTACTGGAACTCTTTGAACACGATGTGAACCTGATTCATATTTTAATATTGAATAGGCATTTTGTCCTTTAATAATTAATTCTATTTGACTGAATCCACCTGCTGTTCCTTCTACTGAGTTATATACTTGGTAACTAAAACCTTTCTTTTCAGCATATCTTGTATACATTCTGAATAGGTCACCAGCAAAGATATTAGCTTCGTCACCACCGGCAGCTCCTCTAATTTCCATTACAACATTTTTGTCATCATTAGGGTCCTTTGGTATTAATAATATTTCTAATTCTTGATCAAGTTGTGCTTTTTCTTCTTCTAAACTTTTTAACTCTTCTTTAGCCATTTCTCCTATTTCAGAATCTTTTAACATTTCTTTAGTTTCTTCTATACCAGCTAATACTTTTTTATACTTTTTGTAACAATTAACAATATCTTCAAGTGAAGACATTTCTTTTGAATATTCTCTTGTTTTCTTAATATCACTTAGGACTTCTGGTTTAGTTAATTCTTTTTCTAAAGTTTGGTACTTTTCTAAAGTTACTTCTAATCTTTCTATCATTTTTTTCACCCTTTCCGGTTGATTTAATCGTATTATATCATAGTTTTAATCAAAAAAACTAGAAACTATTGTTCTAGTTCTAATTCGTCTTCATCAATTACAACTAAATCTTTTAGTTCTTCGTTGGTGTCGTCGTTATAATCATCGTCGTCTTTATCATCATATGAATCTTCTTCGTCTTCTTCTATTGTTTCTTCTATTTCTTCCTTATTTTCTTCATTTTCTTCTTCTTCATCTTCCATTATTTTTACAACTTTATCTGATGTATGACGACTGCGTAAATCCCATGTTCCATCTTCTAATAAAATGAATCTCTTATCTGTACTAAGAGCTGTATAATAATCAGCTATTTTTTTTTCAAATGTACTTTCAGGCAATTCTAATAATTTAATTATTTTCTTGAACAAATCGGCTGTATTTATTGGTTTTTTACTTTCTTCTAAGATTAAATTTGTTATATCTTTATTTGATAATAGTTCTAATTCATCTTTTGTCATTTTCTTTATGCTCATATTGTCCTCCTATATTCAAAACATTATATGTTTTAATATCATTTTTGACCGGGTAATAAAATTACCAATAAACTTATATCATATATCTTTTTCAATTACAACACTTTTTTACATTTTTTCTGGAACAGATATTCCTAATGTGTTTAGTAGTAACATGTTTATATTATATACAACAGTAGTTAGGATTAACCAAGATTCTCTGATATATTCATTTTCTTCAGTAATTATTTTATTTTCTGAATAGAATTTATTATATTGAGAGGTTAATTTATAAAGATATTCTGCTATATCATTTAATGATTTTGCTTCTATGGCTTTGTCTAATACTCTTGGTAAATTTAAAAGATTTAATATTATTTCTCTTTCTGTAATGGTTGTTAAAGTTGTTGCTTTTTCTTGTTTTATATCTTTTGCTTTGTTTAAAAGGGATTTCATTCTAATTGTAGAATATAGTAAATATGGTCCTGTTTTTCCTTCTAAATCAGCAAATTTTTCAACCTCAAAAATATAATCCGTACCACGATATGGTAAGAAGTCAGCATATTTTAAGGCTGCTATAGCAACAGTTTTAGCAACTTTTTCTTTTTCATCTTCACTGACTGTTTCGGGATTAATTCTTTTTATTGTCTCATCATAGATTAAATTAATTAACCCTTTTAAAGACATTACACCACCATCTCTTGTCTTAAATGGTTTACCGTCTTTACCGTTCATAGTACCAAAGCCAAACCAAACTAGTTTTATATCATCATTTACAAGTTTTGCTTTTTTTGCTGCTCTAAATACTTGTATAAAATGTAATTCTTGTCTTGCATCTGTTAAATACCAAATTTCGTCTGGATTATAATTTTTCTTTCTTTCAAGAATAGTTGCTAAATCAGTTGTTTCATATGACAATGTTCCGTTTGATTTTACAAAAAGTAATGGTGGCATTGGGGCTTTATCAGTTTCTTCTTTTACTTCAATGATTTTAGCTCCTGAACTTTCTATTAGAACACCTGATTTATCAAAGAATTCTTCTAATTCATTAAAGTATTCTGCAGCATCACTTTCTCCTTGCCATAGCTCAAAATGAACATTAAGGTCATCATATACTTTTTTAATATCTTCTTTTGAAATATCAACAACTTTTTTCCATAGGTCATAATATCCTGGTACATGATTTTGTATTTTAGCAGTTACATCACGCCCTTCTTCTAGGTAGCTTTCATCTTCTTTAGCTTTTCTAGAAGCTTCTGGATATATTTTTTCTAGTTCTTCATTTGTTATAGGTAGTTCTATTTCACTATAGTCACCGGTGTAATTTGAATCAAAATATGGTAAGTCTGGATAGCGTTTTTTTATTTCTAAAACAACAAATCCTAATGGTCTTCCGTAGTCTCCTAAATGAGCATCACCTAAAACTTCATATCCTAGTAATGTTGCTAGTCTCTTTAAAGCTTCACCGATGTTTGCACTTCTTAAGTGACCAACGTGTAATGCTTTAGCGACATTTGCGCCACCGTAATCTAAAATTATCTTCTTTGGCTCTTTTTTATCTATAACTGAAGTGATATCAGTATTTATCATATTTAATAACTCTGTAAGATATTCATCAGTTAAACTTATATTTATAAAACCTGGACCTGCTATATTTATATTTGCAAATCTTTTATCTTTTTCTAATTCTTTTACGATATCAGTTGCGATATCTCTTGGATTTTTACCATATTTCTTAGCTAGTACCATGGAATCATTTATTTGATATTGACCTAAATCTGGTCTTGATGATGGTTGTAATACAAAGTTTTCTAGGCTGTATCCTGAACTTTCAATAATATTTTTAATTTCTTTTTCTATTTTTTTAATAAGACTCATTCTAACACCTCCAGTTTGTAACAAATCTCTTCTTCTTCTACAAAAAATACTAAATCAATATTTTTATTATCTGATAGGAACTGTTTTGTTTTAATATTTAAATTTAAGGATTTCCCTAATTCTTTTATTTCTATATAACCTATTGTTTTATTTTCTAAGTCAAACTTATATTCCATTGACATCTCTTCATTAATTCTAGTTAATATATTATTTTCATAATCAAAAATTACTTTGGTTTTATTTGGCTCATAATACATTAATTTATTATTTTTTAATAAAGCTTTTATTTCATATATATCAGTAATATTATTTGATTTTGTAGTAATTTTTACTTTTGTTTTAGGCATAGTACCACCGCCTTAAATTTATAGTTTAGATTATAGCACAAATCATTAATTTTTCATACATATTTTATTTTTTTTCATTTAATACTAATAAAGAAGGGAGAGATTCACTTGAAAAAGACTTTTTTTAAAATTTTTAAGTATGGGATAATACTCCTAGTTTTATTATGCGTTGGAATATTTGTTTACATTAAAACTTCTCCTAAGCCCGAAATATATAGTGCTAATAATATTACATTGTATGACTCCACTGATACGGTATTTTTTCAAGGTAATGAGTCGAAAGCCTGGGTTAGTTTAGATGAAATATCTGATAATGTTATTAAGTCTACTATTTATACTGAGGATAAGAATTTTTATAAACATTTTGGATTTGATATTTTAAGAATATTGAAAGCAGGCTATATAAACTTAACATCTGGAAAGACTATGCAGGGTGCTTCTACTATTACACAACAATATGCTAAAAACCTCTTCTTGGATTTTGATAAAACATGGAAACGAAAATGGGATGAAATGTGGTATACGATGAAAATAGAAGCTAATTATTCTAAAGATGAAATACTAGAAGGATATTTAAATACTATTAATTATGGACATGGTATGTATGGTATTGAAAATGCTAGTAAGTTTTATTTTAATAAATCGGCAAAAAATTTAGACTTGGCTGAGGCAAGTATTTTAACAGGTATTCCTAAGTCTCCAGCTAATTATTCGCCAATAATTAATTTTGATCTTGCGAAAGAAAGACAATTAACTATATTAGAGTTACTTGTTAAAAATAACGTTATTAGTGAGGAAGAGAAAAATAAGGCTTTTAATGAGGAACTTAAGTTTTCTGGCGAAAATGAGTCTTTAGAATTAACAAGTGTAATGTATTATCAGGATGCCGTTTTGGAAGAGTTAAAAAGCATTGACTCTATTCCTTTATCTTATAGTGATAGTAAAGGTTTAAAAATATATACTAATTTAGATTTAAATGCTCAACGTATTCTTGAGAAAAATGTTAAACAAAGTATTCCAGATACTTCAGAAATTGAAGCTTCGGCAGTAATGATGAATCCTAATACTGGGGCAATAATCGCGTTAATTGGTGGTAAAAATTATAATAAATCTTCTTATAATCGAGTTATATCTTCAAAAAGACAAGTTGGTTCTACTATGAAGCCTTATTTATATTATGCCGCTTTAGAGAATGGTTTTACATCTAGTTCGGCATTTACTAGTGAAAAAACGACTTTTACTTTTAGTAATCAAGAGCCATATTCACCAAGTAATTATAATAATGTATATGGTAATAAGCCTATTTCCATGGGTGCTGCTATTGCTTACTCAGAAAATATTTATGCTGTTAAAACACATCTTTTTCTTGGGGAAGAGGCTCTTATTAATGTAGCACGAAGGGTTGGTATTACTTCTAAACTTGAAAGTGTTCCTTCTTTACCTTTAGGTACTAATGAAATTAGTATTGTTGAAATGGCCTCTGGCTATTCTGCTTTTGCTAATCTAGGATACAAGGTTAAAGGTCATTTGATTGAAAAAGTTGTTGATGCATCTGGTAAAGTATTGTATAAAGCTAATGATAAAAAAGAATTGGTCTTAAATTCTAGTTTAGTTTTTATTCTTAATAATTTATTAACAGCTACTTATGATAAAGATTATATTGATTATAATTATCCTACCGCAATAAATTTAGCAACTAAGTTAACACATAAATATGGACTTAAGTCTGGCACTACAAATACTGATACTTGGTATATTGGTTTTAATAATGATATAGTTACGGCCGTTTGGGCTGGTTATGATGATAATAGAAATATTGATAAGTCTGACTATAAGTTCGCTAGAGATATATGGTATAAGTCAATTGAAGCATATGAACTTGGTAAGGAAGATGCTTGGTATGAAATGCCAGATAATATATCTGCAGTATTAGTAGACCCAATTTCTGGAAGGCCAGCAACCGATTCTAGTCAAAAAAAGAAGATGATGTTTTTTGTAAAAGGCACAGAACCTAGTAGTACAGATCAAACTTTTGATGAAAAAAATAATTACTATACGGTTTCATAATTTCATGTTATAATTATTATAGGAGGAGTATCATATGGAAAAGGAAAAAGATATTTATGCTGGAAAAATCGATATTGAAGATCGTATATTATTATTGATATGTGGAATATTCTTCTTTCCAGTAGGTATTGCCCTATATTACTTTTTCTTAGATAAAAAGAATAAAGAATATCATGCACAATTTGCTAAGTCTGGTGCAATTGTTGGTTTAGCTATTACATTCTTCTTTTTACTTCTAGGAATATTGTTAGGTTTATCTCAAATTTTAGGTATGTAAAAAAGGTCATATTATTGACTTTTTTTATTTTATCAAGTTGTTTATAAAACACTATTTTGATATAATTGTAATAATTAGAGGTGGTTTTATGTTAGAAATAATTCTTGGTGTTGTTGTGGGATTAGCCCTTATTCTGATTTTTATTAGTATACTTAATAATAAGTTTCAGTTTGCGATTATTAAAATAGAAGAAGCTGAAAATAATATAGATGCTTTGTTACATACTAAAAAAGATTTATTAGAAAGAACTTGTCCTATTATTATTAAAGAATTAAAAATAGAAGAGTTTTTACCTGAGGTTTTAAATATAAATCCTGACGCTCTTAATCATTTTGAATTTAATGATTTATTAAGAAAAAATTATAATGATTTATTAAAAACTATAGATGAAAATGAAAAATTACTTAAAAGTGATTCTTTAAATAGTATTTTGGAAGAGTTAAAGAAAAATGAAATTGAGTTAACTGGTGCTGTTAAGTTTTATAATGACGCTGTAATTGTTTTTAATAACTTAGTTGTTTCTTTTCCTTCTAATATTGTTGGTTTCTTTAGAAGATATAAGAAGAAAAGTTTTTACTCTGATGAAAAAAGAGAAATGTTTGAAATATTAAAAGATAGATAGAAGGATGATATATGAATTTTATTGATAGTATTAAAGAAAGAGCTAAAAATAATATTAAGACTATAGTGTTACCTGAGTCCATGGATGAAAGAGTGCTTAAGGCTGCTGTTAGAGCTACTGATGAAGGGATTGCTAGAATTGTTGTTATTGGTGATAGCGAGGAAATTAAAAAGTTTAATATTGAAGGAAGCGAAAAGATAGAAATAATAAATCCAAGTACTTATGCGGATACAGAAAAAATGATTGACGAGCTTTATTTTTTAAGGAAAGATAAGGGATTAACTTATGATGAGGCAGATAATTTATTACATAATGACTATATGTATTTTGCTTGTATGTTAGTAAAACTAGGTAAAGCTGATGGCGTTGTATCTGGTGCATGTCATCCTACGTCTGATACTTTACGTCCGGCTTTACAAATAATTAAAGCTAAGCAAGGAGTTGACTTAGTATCTGCTTTCTTTTTAATGTGTGTTCCTGACTGTGATTATGGTTTAAATGGAACCTTTATTTTTGCTGATTCTGGATTAGTACAAAATCCTACTGATGTAGAACTTGCTAGTATTGCAAAAGAAAGTGCTGATAGTTTCAAACTTCTTACTAAAGCTGATCCTTTGGTTGCTTTCATTTCTCATTCAACAAAAGGTAGTGCAAAACATGCCGATGTTGATAAGGTTATTAGAGCTGTAAAATATGCAAATGAGAAATATCCTGATTATAATATGGATGGTGAATTACAAATTGATGCCGCAATTGTACCTGATGTTGCTAAAAGTAAGGCTCCAGGAAGTTTAATTGCGGGTAAGGCTAATGTTTTGATTTTTCCTGATTTAGATGCAGGTAACGCTGGATATAAATTAGTACAACGTTTGGCTAAGGCTCAAGCGTATGGTCCTATTTGTCAAGGTTTAGCTGCGCCAGTTAATGATTTATCTCGTGGTTGTAGCGTGGACGATATACTTGGAGTTATTGCTATTACAGCTGTTCAGGCACAAAAATAAAAGTACTTCAAATTGAAGTACCTTTTTTATTCTATTCTCCAGTTTATTTCTTTTAAACCTTTGCTTTTTAAAAAATTATTCGTTTTAGAAAATGGTTTACTACCAAAGAAACCAGAGTATGCTGAAAATGGTGATGGATGTGGAGACTCAATTACGTAATGTATTGGATTAGTAATTAAGCTTTTCTTGTTTCTAGCATATGTACCCAGGAAAATAAACACTACGGGTGTTTTTTTATTATTAATTATTTTTATAATATTATCGGTAAATGTTTCCCAACCATGATTTTTATGTGAAGTTGGTTTATGTTCTTCTACTGTTAAAACTGCATTTAATAGGAAAACTCCCTCTTTTGCCCAGGGCTTAAGTGAATTATGTTCTGGAAAAGGTATTTGTAAGTCATTTTCTAGTTCCTTAAAAATGTTTTTTAATGATGGTGGTTTTAGGACATCGTTACTTACAGAAAAGGATAATCCTTCAGCTTGATTTGGTCCATGATAAGGATCTTGACCAAGAATTACAACCTTTACATTGTCAAAATCTGTATAACGGAAAGCATTAAATATATCATTTTGTTTAGGATATATAGTTTTATTTTTATATTCTTGGCTAACAAACTCCATTAGCTCTTTGAAATAATCTTTTTCAAACTCTTTTTCTAATATAGTATCCCAGTTATTTCCTATCATAGTTGAATCTCCCTACTTATGATAACTTTCATTATTTTTAATTTTAAATGCTCTATATATTTGTTCTAATAATATTACTCTGAATAGTTGATGTGGAAATGTCATTTTGGATATTGATAAATGATAATTAGACATTTCTTTTATTTCAGTACTTAGTCCATAACTACCACCAATGATGAAGGTAATATTACTTGTTTCTAATTGAATATTTTCTAACTTTTTAGAAAAATCTATTGAGTCTAGTTGTTTTCCTTCAATTTCTAGGGTTATTATATAGTCTTTTTCTGATATATGTTTTTTTATTTTTTCAGCTTCTTTATTAAGAGTTTTATCTATATCATCAAAGCTTTCATCTTTTAACTCTATTATTTCAAGACTTGTATATTTTTGAAGTCTTTTTTGGTATTCAGCAATAGCATCTTTTAAATATTTTTCTTTTATGTTACCTATCGCAATTATTTTAATCATATTACACCTCTATTATAGGACTAGGATCATGTTGGTGAGCAACTATAATATTTAAATTATCGTTATTTAAAGTATCTTTTACAGTAGTTAATGCTAACTCTTCGGTGTTATTTGTTTCACTTAAGTGAGCTAGTACTATATTTTTAGTATTATCTCCAATTATTTTTTGAAGGTATTTAGCTGTAGTGGTATTTGATAAATGGCCTTTATCACTAATTACTCTTTCTTTTAGGAATCTTGGATATGGTCCATCCATTAACATTTTTTCATCATGATTACTTTCTATTATATAACAGTCTTTTTTTGTCATTCTGGCTAAAAATTTTCTATTTATATAACCAGTATCTGTTACATAGACAAGTGTCTTTTTATTATTTTCAATTATGTATCCTACGGATGCTGGAGCATCGTGTGATGTATGAATTAGTTCTATATTTAAGTCCCCAATTGAAAAATTATCATCTATAAATATGCATGAGTCTTTTTCTAATACTTCTTTTAAACTATCATACATTTTTTCAGGAATGTATACTTTTAATTTTGTGTGTTTAACTAGCGAAGCTAGGCCGTTTATATGGTCTTTGTGGCAATGGGTTATTAAAATTCCGGTAAAATTATCTAAAGAAAGGGAATCTTCTTCTAAACTCTTTTTTAGAGTTAAATAGGAAATTCCCATGTCTATAACTATTTTTGTGGTATCAGTTAATATAACCGTACTATTTCCTTTAGAACCGGACGCTATTACTTTGAATTTCATTAATAATAATTCATAGCATTTAGAGCTCTACTTCCAGAACGATAAGGATATCCTTGCCATAATGAGAAGTGTAAATGTACTCCTGTTGCCATTCCTGTTTGTCCCATACCACCAATAACTTGTCCCTTTGTTACTGTATCACCAACGCTAACATATCTACACCCTGGGCACAAATGTGCATATAGAGTATAATATCCATTATGATGGTCTATTGTTATATATTCGCCATTGTCACCATAGCCTCCTGCATATGATCCTGTTTTCTTTTTTGATTCTACAACAGTACCTGATTGAGCTGCAAATATATTCGAACCGTATCCACAGCCTGCTATATCAGTACCATCATGTAATGTTCCCCATCTATATCCAAATGATGATGAAATTGACGAACATGATGCAGGCCATCCCCATTCTCCTTTTGTAGGAAGAACAGCTCCATAACCATAGTAGCTTGATTTTTTTCCACCTTTTACGATTATTTCAGTTATAGGCTCTTTAATAGTTTCCGTTTCTACATTAACCAAGCTTGTAATTTCACCATTAACCTTTTGGACCTTGTTACTTACTTTATTTAATCCATTTACTCCTTTTTGAACAATTTCTGTATATCCTACATATTTATCGTTATCATATCTTGTTTCTGTCGTAAACTTCTTTTCTTCTTCTGTAACTACATAATCCCATTCTACAACATTAAACTGTGGTTTTAAAATACCTAAGGTTACTTCCTGTCCTGAATATAATAAACTGTTTGCATTATTAATGCTAGGGTTCGCTATTAAAAATTCTTCTGTTGATATCTTGTTATTGAAAGCTACATCCTCTATTGTATCTCCTGGTTGAACTATATATTTTTGTTGTTCTGATGTTGTTCCAAATAACAAATATTTACTTAATTCTTTTGAATCTTGATATATTTCTTTATCTATAGGTATTTTTTGTTGTTTAATAGTAATAATATTTTCAATATATATTTTTTCAATTATTTTGCCGGTTTTATCTATTTCTTTTTGTGTACCTTTTGCAAATGCTTCATAATCTTCTGCTGGGACAAATGATTTTACAATATTTTCTACTGCCTCTGTAAAAGTTTCTTTTTCTAGAACATTTATTACTTGTTTTTTCCCTTTTATTTTTTTTCCAGTTGAAGCATCTTTTGTATCTAATCCTTTTATAGTAACTGCATACCCAGAGATAGTAAATGGCGCAATATCTTTTATTTTATTGTATATTTTTTCTACTGATGTTAATTCATTATCATATGTTATTTCTTTAACAATATCCAAATCTGATGGAATATATACTTTATCTACATTATATTTTTTCTTTACTTCTGACTGTTTTTTATTGATGTATTCTTCAAGACTTTGTTTAGATTTTATGATACCTAAGGATTCGCCTTTTAAATATACATGATATACGGTATGCGTTGTTAGTCTTTTAGGAGTAAAACCAGTTACTAGAAAAAGGCTTAGTACTAATGTTATTGATAAAATTATTGATAATTTATTCTTCTTCACTAGTTGGCCTCCTTATTCTCTCTTTTTAAGTTTAAGAATGTCGAAGTATTCTTTTTAAATAGCAATTCTATTGTTGCGGTTGGTCCATTACGGTGTTTTCCTATTATTAATTCACTGATACTTGTATTATCTTCTGTACGTGCTTCTTTATTGTAATAGTCATCACGATATAAGAAAGCTACAATATCAGCATCTTGCTCGATTGAGCCTGATTCTCTTAAGTCACTCATTAATGGTCTCTTATCTTCTCTTCCTTCTACACTTCTTGATAATTGTGATAAAGCTATTATCGGAACATTTAATTCCATAGCAAGTGTTTTTAAACTACGTGAAATATCTGATACTTCTTGTTGACGATTTGCTCCGTAGTTTTTACCACCGGAAATTAGTTGTAAATAGTCGATTATAACTAGGCTTAAACCTTTTTCACTACTTGCTAGTCTACGACATTTAGCTCTAATTTCACCTATTGTAATACCTGGTGTATCATCAATTACTAAATTTGTATTTGATAATTGTGATACTGCTTCATTTATTCTTTTCCAATCATTATTCATTAAATTACCGGTACGTAGCTTGAATCCTTCTAATTGACCAAGGGAAGATAAAATACGCATCGCCAATTGTTCTGCACTCATTTCTAAGTTAAAAACCGCAACGCTTTTGTCTTGAGTCATAGCGGCATGTGTTGCGAGATTAAGCGCAAAAGCTGTTTTTCCCATTGCCGGTCTTGCTGCTATAATGATAAATTCGTTTGGATGTAGTCCTGTTGTTAGTTTATCTAAATCATACCAACCGGTTGCTAAACCAGTAATTTCACTCTTATTTTCTGATAAACGTTCTAAGTCAGATTGAGTTTTTAATAAAACATCTTTTATACTTCTAAATTCACTAGATTTTCTATTTTTAACAATACTTAGTATTTTCTTTTCTGAACTATCTAATATTTCATTTACTGTTTCATCTGTTCTATATCCTTCTGTTGCTATATCATTAGCTGTTTCTATAAGTCTTCTTAAGATAGCCGTTTCTTCTACATTTTGAATATAGTAATCAACATTACTTGCTGTTGGTACAAAGTTTAATATTTCCGTTAGGTATTCTACTCCACCAACTTCATTAAGCTCATTTTTCTTTTTCAAATGGCTTGTTATTGTTGTTAAATCTATTGGTGTTTTGTCTTCTGCTAGATCCATCATGGCTGTAAATATTTTTGCATTTTTTTCACTATAGAAAGATTCTGGCAGTAGACTTTCAGTAGCTTTTTGTAAGGCATACTTTGATAAGAAACACGCTCCCAAGACTGACTCTTCTGCTTCTAAGTTATTTGGCATTATTTTGTTAGCCATTAGCCATCACCTCACTTTACTAGATGTACTTTTACAGTTGCTTTAATATTTCCATATATATTTATGTTTACATTATGAAAGCCAAGTGATGATATTTGATTACTACTATCTATTTGACTTTTTTCTATTTTGTAACCTTTTTCTTGTAGGCTATCTTTTATTTGTTTTTGACTGATGCTTCCAAATACTCTATCGCCTTCACCAGTTTTTACCTTGAACTCTAATACTTCTTTATCAAGTTTTGTTTTTAGTTCTTCTGCTAGTTTTTTATTTTTTAAATCTTCATCAGCTTTTTTTTCTTTTTCATGTTCAAGCTTTGATAAATTTTCTTTGGTTTTTGCTACGGCATAGCCATTTTTAATAAGAAAGTTTTGTGCATATCCATCTTTTACATTTTTAATTTGTCCTTTCTTACCTTGATTTTTTAGATCTTTGATAAAAATTACTTCCATACTATTCACCCTCCTGATCTTGTATTTCTTTTTTTAACATTTGTTCAACTTTACTTATAGTTGTCTTTTCAAATCTGGCAGCTCCATTGTATGTATCACCGCCACCACCTAGTTTTTCTAATATTTTACTTATGTTGTAATTGCCAAGACTTCTAGCACTAATTCCTACTGAATCTTTACCAATTTTACCAATGACAAATGATGCTTCTATATTATTAAAGAATAGTAATGTATCAGCAACCTTAGCTAAGTCTTCTCTTCTATATATCGTATATGGTGTTGCTTTTGTAAAAGCAATTCTATTATTTATAGTTTGAATATCAGCTAATAGTTTTTGTCTTTCTGTGTATTCCATTATATCTTGTTTTAAAAGATATTGTACTTTTTTGGCACTAGCACCTAAACTTGATAAGTAGTATGCTGCATAGTATGTTTCAGCTGTTGTTTTAAGTGTAAAGTTATTGGTATCTAAAACAATTCCTGATAATAAAACAGTAGCGTAATATGGTTCTAATTCAACATCATTATACTCAACTAGTTCTGTTATCATTTCACAGGTACTTGATACTTCATTATCTATTATTGTCAGTGCACCTTTTATAGTTGTTTTAGATGTATCATGATGATCTATAATAACCTTTTTCTCTATTTTTTTCAATAGGTCTTTACTTTGTACTAATTCAGTTTTATTTGTATCTAATATAATTAAAAGATTTTTTGACATTTTCGGATATAAATATCTATCTATCTCTTCACTTTTAATTATTTTTATGCAACCTTCTAGTTCTCTTAATACTTTTTCAACACCCAATTCATGGTTTTTATCATCTATTATTATATAACAATTTTTCTTTTTTTGACCTAATACAGTACTAAATCCAATACAACTTCCAAGTGCATCTAAGTCTAGGTCCTTATGGGCCATTAAAAATACATTTTTGCTTCCTCGTATTACTTTATTTAATTCTCTTCTTTTATCAATAATTCTCATATGGCCTCCTATCAAATGTCAACTATATTATATAATAGTTTGCCTATTTTGTCTAATAAAAAAGCATACCATTTCTGGTACACTATTATCTTGTATAAGGCATTAATGCTATTGCACGTGCTCTTTTAATTTGTTTAGCAATATATCTTTGATGTAATGCACAGTTTCCTGTTACACGTCTTGGTACAATTTTACCTTTTTCATTTGTATATCTTTTTAAAGTTTCTGGGTCTTTATAATCAACTACTGCATTTTTTGTGCACATCATACAAACTTTTTTCTTTCTACGATTAAATTCTGCCATTGTTTATCCTCCTTTTTAGAATGGTAATTCATCATCACTTATTTCAATGCTAGCACCAAAGTCTGCAAATGGATTACTATCTACATCTGTTCCCTTTGGCTCTTTTGCATCACCAAAATCATATGGTGTTGGTTCTTTACTACTAACTGATGAATTATTTGAATTATTTGTGGAAGATTTTGATCCTAAGAATTCAACATTATCGGCAATTACTTCTGTAACATATCTTTTTTGGCCAGATTGGTCATCATAAGATCTTACTTGAATACGTCCTTCAACAGCAGCTTGACTTCCTTGTGTTAAATAGTTCTTAACATTTTCTGCTTGTTTTCTCCAAACAACGATGTTTATAAAGTCTGCTTCTCTTTCACCTGCTTGGTTAGAAAATGGTCTATTTACAGCTAATGAAAATGTTGCTACTGGAGTGTTGTTACCAGTGTATCTTAATTCTGGATCTCTTGTTAATCTTCCTATTAAAAATACCTTATTCATATTATACCTCTTTTTCTTAGTCTTCTACTTTTACAACTAAATGACGAAGTAGGCTTTCATTGATTCTAGCAACACGATCAAATTCATTTACAGCTGCACTATCTGCTTCTACTACGTATAAGTAATAGTATCCAGTTTTAAATTTATTGATTTCATAAGCTAATTCTTTTTGACCTAATGGCTTTTCTTCTAAAAGTTTAGCCTTGTTATCAGTTAAAACCTTTTTCATGTCTTCTGCAGTCTTTTTAATTTCTGCTTCCTCCATATCAGGTCTAACGATAAACATAACTTCATATTTATTCATTTTTTTACACCTCCTTTTGGACTATTCGGCTGTAATTACAGCAAGGAGTATTTTAAATACTCGGATGTATTATAACAAATGTATGAGATTTTGTCTATAATTTTTTGATATTTTAATCGCGCAGAGCGCGTTATTATTATTCTTATTAATAAATGATTATTCTGTACTTTTATAAAAGGCACCTACAAAGTTTTGACCTACAGGTTTAGATTCTTTTTTTACTTCTGATGAATGTGAATAATAGTCTGGATTTTTATACGTATCAACAGGACTTATTGTTATATGGTCTTTAGGTATATTTAATTGATTAATTATTGCGGTTACTAAATCAATATGATATAGATTATTCTTTTTTTCTATACAATTTTTCCATACAGAGACATTTGTTGCCCAGTTTGGATAACGATCATAGACATAGGATTCTTTTTTTATACAACTACCAATGTAGACATAAATATCATTTAGATTACTGCCAAATTCTTTTTGAAGAGCGGTTATGGTATACATTGGAACTTTTCTATTTATTTGCAAGGCACCAGAATGTGAAACTGCTACTACTTGATTTTTTCTATCTTCGGCAATTATTACTGGACAGTCTGCTGACCGATGTCCAATGACAATATTTTGATAATTAGAATCAATTACTAATATATCTGCCGGTATTGTTTCATACCATAAATCTTCTTTTAGTAAGCAAGTATCATCTATTCTTTTATATGTTCCATCTGGATAATCAAGATTTGCTTCTACGTCTTTTTGAGCCGGCTGAAGTATTTTTAAACCTGAAAAACCGTATTTTGCACCTACTTTTTGACGTACTTTTAAAAAAAATTTTTTTATATCTTCTTCACTATAAGTATCTGGATAGAATTTTTTACTTCTACTCATAATACCATCTTTATTATTTGTTTCAAAAATTACTAGTTTTTTCATACTTATTCCTTTATTTTTGATGGTATAATTTTATACATTAAATCTAAAATGGCAAATATCTCCATCTTGCATTAAATAATCTTTCCCTTCTAGTCTGGCTTTTCCTGCTTCTTTTACTTTTAATTCACTACCAAGTTCAATTAAGTCAGTGTATGAAATAACTTCAGCACGAATAAACCCTTTTTCAAAATCTGTATGAATTATACCGGCACATTGTTTTGCATTCATACCTTTTTTAAATGTCCAGGCTCTTACTTCATCTTTTCCAACAGTAAAATATGTTGCTAGACCTAGAATGTCATATGTTGCGGTTATTAATTTATCTAATCCTGATGCATCTAATCCTAGTCCTTCTAACATTTCTTTTTTATCTTCTTTTGATATTTCACTTAGTTCTTCTTCAACTTTTGCACAAAGACTAACTACTTTAGCATTTTCTTTAGCAGCATAATCTTTTACTACTTTTACGTATTCATTGTCTGGATTACCAAGTTCGCTTTCTTTTATATTAGCGAGATATATTATTGGCTTTAATGTTAAAAAACTGTAAGATTTTATTATTTTCTTTTCTTCTTCATTTAAGCCTAATTGTCTTATTGGTGTATTTTCTTCTAGGGCTTTTTTACACTTTTCTAAGACTTCTACTTCTAATAAATCATCTTTATTTTTTGTAGTACGGGCTTTTTTAGCAACACGTTCTAATCTATTATTAATGACATCTAAATCGGCTATAGCTAGTTCTAGATTGATTGTTTCAATGTCTCTAATTGGGTCTATATTTCCTTCTACATGGATTATTTTTCCATCATCAAAACATCTTACTACTTCTACTATGGCGTCTACTTCACGTATATGAGATAGGAATTTATTACCTAAACCTTCTCCTTGTGAAGCCCCTTTTACTAAACCTGCAATATCTGTAAATTCGTATGCTGTTGGTATAAATCTATTTGGATCATACATTTCTTTTAATTTATCCATTCTTTCATCTGGTACTGTTACTACTCCAACATTTGGTTCTATTGTTGCGAATGGATAGTTTTCAGCTAATATTTTTTGATTAGTTATTGCATTAAATAAAGTTGATTTTCCTACATTTGGTAGGCCTACTATTCCAGCTGTTAAACTCATATAATTACCTCTTTTCTTGTCTTATTATAACATAAGTTTTTCTTTTTAAATATAAAAATTAAAAACACCCGAACGGGTGCTATAGTGTTGGATATACACCTGGGCCTATTGGAAGACCTGATATGTACCAACCTACTACCAATAAAATCCAAGTTAATGAAATTAATAAGAAATATGGTGTTATTAGTTTCATAGCTTTAATAATTGAATATGGTTTATTTTTGTTTAAGTTATATATATTTAGGTAGCCTAGATATATAATGAAAGCTGCCAATATTGGTGTGAAACCTTTAGTCATTGAATCACCAGCACGCATTACTATTTGAGCAAACTCTGGTGAAATGTTTGACTGTAAAAATTTTGGTACTACTATTGGAGCAAAAATCATCCATTTTGTTGCGGTACCAGTTAAGAATATGTTTGCTAAAGCTATAAATATTAGAGTTACTATAATTAAAGGTATACCTGTAAAGTCTAATATTTCTAAAGCGTTTGCTAGCCAGCAAGCTATTATAGTTCCTATATTTGTCTTTTTAAATATTGCTATAAATTGGGCTGCAACAAACATTAGAATAAACATACTACCTAGTTTTGAAAAATTATCACTTGCTTTTTCTATTATTTTTGAATCACTTTTTATTGTATGTGCTCCTATACCATAAGCAATTCCTGTTAGGAAGAATAAAAGTGATACTAAGTATGTAAAAGCATTTTGAAAATAGGCATTTTCGCCAAATACTTGATTTAAGTATGTTGTTTCAGACATATCTAGTAATAAACCAGAGTATGGAAGATTAGGAATTAGTGACCAGATGAACAATAATAGGACTATAATTCCTGTAATTAATGCATATTTTAAACCGGTTTTTTCTTTTTTTTCTTGTTCTATTTCAATTTGTTGTGTTTCTTCGCTATTAACAATACTATATTTTTCTGTTTGAGACATTTCATCATCTTTTTTATATTTTCCTATCTTTGGTGCTATTATTTTTTCGATTATAATAGTTCCTACAATTGATAGTATAACTGAAGCAGCTATTATAAAGATAAGATTTGAAGTTAGGGCTATATGAGCTGTATCATCAACTAAAAGTGTAGCATTTTTTGTATATTCTATTAAGGATGATTCCATTGTTCCTACAAATATTGATACACCGTAGCCAAAGGCAACTCCTACGAATGCTGTTACAATACCAAGAATTGGATTTCTATCATTCATGAAGTATATTAAGGCTGCTAAAGGTATTAGTATTGCATAGCCAACTTCGTTAATCAATGATGAAATTGTTGCTACAAAGATTAAAATAAATGTTAGAGCAGTTTTTGGCATCTTTTTTAGTTTTCTTCTGGTGATAGCTTCTAACATACCTGTTGATTCAGCAATCGTTAAACCAAGTAATGATATTAACAATGTACCTAACGGAGCAAAACTAATAAAGTTTCTTGTTGCACTACTTATGATATATTTTATTCCATCAAAGCTTAACATATTTTCAACAGCTATTAGTGTTGGTTCTAGTTCTTTTGTGTTAATATTTACTATATTATATGTAGCTTGCATTTCTAATCCTGATAATATTGCACTTAAAATTATTAGGCCAAATGTTAAGAGGATTAAGGTTGTTGTTGGATGAAAATAAAATTTCTTTAAGCGGAGTTTTTTCTTTTGAAACATTTTATTCCTCCTCTGTAATTATTTTCTTAATTTTTTTATTAAATTCAATTCTAGGTATTAATACTGTTCTACCACAGTTTAGACATTTTATTTTTATGTCGGCACCTAGTCTAGTTATTTCCCATGAGTTAGCACCACAAGGATGTTGTTTTTTCATAATGACTTTTGTTCCTATTGTATATTCTTTATTTTCCATTGTGCACCTCTATTTGTGGATATGGGATATTTATTTTTGATTTATCAAAGGCATTTTTTATTTCCTTGCGTAGAAATCTTTCTGTTTCTATATGTTTCATTGGTTTTACTGGTACGGTAATTCGATATTCAACAGAAGAATCTGCAAGTTTATTTATTCCTAAAATTTCAATGTCACCAGTGGCATCTTTTATTTTTCCTTTTAAATTAGTTGCTAAATCAGTTAATACTTTTTCTATTTCTTCTGTTGTATTTTCATAGCTTGTTCCTATATCTACTACTGCTAATGAATCATGTATACTATAATTAATTATTTTATCCATGTTGTGATTTGCTATTATTTTGGTTGCTCCTTTATAGTCTCTAATCTTTGTTGTTTTTAAACCTAAAAACACAACTTCTCCCATGAATCCATCTACTTCTATGGTATCTCCTACTTCATATTGATTTTCGGTTATTATTGAAATACCTGCTATTAAGTCTTTTGCTAAGTCTTGGAAGGCTAAACCTATAATGGCAGTTGTAATTCCTAGTCCTGCTAAAATTGACTTAACGTTTATTCCAAAGTTAGAAAGAATTGCTAATAATACTAATATTACTGTTATGTATTTAATTATATTTAGTATTAACATTTTTATTGTTTCTGCTCTTTGTTTATGTGATTTTAATGTAATTCTTTCTATATTTATACTTTTATCAATAATTCTTTTTATGATTCTATATATTATCATTCCTATTAATATATATATTATTGGAAGAATTAAATTTATTATATTAACATCTATATTTTCAGTCAGTTTTAACATGTATTACCTCCTTGATTCTAAATTCATTATTTCTAATAGCCTGTTTAGATCATTTCCGTTAACAAAACTGATTTCTATTTTATTTGTTTTAATTTTTACTTTTGTACCTAATTTTTCACATAGTTCTTCTTCTAAATATACATATTCTGAACTTGTCTCTTTTGTTCTTCTTTTAATTTCATGTACTCTTAAGAACTTTTCATTAGAATGAGTAATATCTTCTAGTTGTCTAACACTTAGTCCTTCATCTACTACTTTTTTAGCAAGACTTATTTGTTGCTCTTCATTTTCTAGTTTGCTTATTATTCTTGCATGTCCAGCACTTATTTCTTTACTACTAAGTAGTTTTTGTACTTCTTCTGGTAAATTTAATAGACCTATCATATTTGTGATATGACTTCTACTTTTACCTAGTCTATTTGATAGTTGTTCTTGAGTTAATTGTAATGTTTCTAGTAATTTTTTGTAAGCATTTGCTTCTTCTATAGCATTTAAATTTTCTCTTTGTAAGTTTTCAAGTAGAGCAATTTCCATCATTTCATCATCTGAAAAATCACGAATTATTGCTGGTATTTCGTCTAAACCTGCTAGTTTTGAGGCCTTTACTCTTCTTTCTCCGGCTATTATTTCGTATCCTTTAATACTTTTTTTTATTATTATAGGTTGAAATACACCGTGTTCCTTGATTGAGGCTGCTAATTCTTGAAGTGCTGTTTCATCAAATACTTTTCTTGGTTGGTATGGATTACTTCTTAATTCATCTATTTTTACCATTTTAATTTCATCTTTTGATGTTTCTGTTAATATTTTTTCTTCTACTTTGTTGTAATCAATTGGCTCATTATAAAATAATTCTTCTAATCCTCTACCTAAAGCTCTTCTTTTATTGTTATTAGTTGTTTCCATTTCTCGCAATCACTTCCTTTGCTAAATTTATATAAGCTTCTGATCCTCTACTTTTTGGATCATAAACTATTATAGGCTCTCCGTGTGATGGAGCCTCTGTTAATCTAACTAATCTTGGAATTATTGTGTTGTATACTTTTTCTTTAAAGAATTTTCTGATATCTTCTACTACTTCAAAACCTAAATTTGTTCTAGAATCTAACATAGTTAGTAAAACACCTTCGATTACTAAGTCTGGATTTAATGTTTTTTGTGCTAACATAATAGTTTTTAACAGCTGTGTTATTCCTTCTAGAGCAAAGAATTCACATTGTACTGGTATTATAACCGAGTTAGAAGCTGTTAATGCATTTGTTGTTATAACCCCTAAAGAAGGTGGACAGTCTATTATTATATAATCAAAACTATCTTTAATTCCTTCTATATGTCTTTTTAATTGCTCACCTTTTTGAAAACCATTTTCTTGTTTACTTTTTTCTACTAATTCAATATCAATTCCGGCTAAATTTATTGTTGCAGGTAAAACATATAAGTTTTTATATTTTGTTTTGATAATAGCTTCTGTTATTGTACATTCGTCTATTAAAACATCATATATACTACGTTCAATTTCTCCCTTATTTATTCCTACACCAGTAGTTGTATTACCTTGAGGATCTAAATCTATTAATAAAACATTTTTCCCTAATACTGCTAGTGATGCAGAAAGATTGATACTTGTCGTTGTTTTTCCTACTCCACCTTTTTGATTTACTAATGATATAACCTTTCCCATCTAATCACCCATTTTCAATTTTACTTAATTATTGTATCAAACAATTGAATTTTTTTAAATGTTTTTGTTAAAAAAAAGTAGAATTATCTACCTTTTATTTATCTACTTTTATGATTACTTGATAAGCTGTTGCAAAATTCATTTCATCAAAAGTAATTTTGTTACCATGACTTTCTATGTCTTTTACTACGTCTCTAATTTTAGCCATAATCTCTTCTGTTGTATAAGCACCAGTATTTTGAACTGGGTTTGGATTACTCATGATACTTGAAATTGACTGTTGAGCAGGCACTGCTGCTACTCCTTGTGAAAAGTCTGTTGCTTTGATATTAGGCATTTGGAAGTAATCTTTAATTGACTCATCAGGAGCTTCGGCATCTCCTTTAACAATTGCTTCAGCTGGTGTCATATAATCTTGTGCTGGACGAGCTTTTACATGAGGATATTTGCTACTTGCTGGTGCTTGAATATTTAATAAATTATCTAAGTCAGCTGATGGTGTATCATTTCCTGGTGTTATATCAATGGCTTGTTCTTTTATTGTATTTACATCAACTGGTTGAACTGCAACTTGATTATAATATGAGTTTTTAGGTTCTTCTACGGCTTCTTTATCAATTTCACCATAGTTGATAAATTTTTGTTCTTTACTAGCTGGACCGTTTTCTATTGGTGGAGCTATTGTTACTTTTCCATAATTTGACATATCTTCTGGCATATCTGTTGTTGGCATTATAGGTGTAGCATTATTTGTTAATGTTGTTCTTACAGACTGAATATTTTCATTTGCTGGCGTTCCGTTCATTTTTGATATCTCCTCTTCCAATGTTCTTACTGTCATTTTATTACTTATTACTTTTTTTAACATTTCTTTTTGCTTCTTAGCATCTGAAATATTTAATAAGGCTCTAGCATGTCTTTCGGAAATTTGTTCTTTCAATAATGAATCTTGAACTTCATCTGATAATGATAATAATCTTAATTTGTTTGCTACTGCAGACTGACTCTTACCCATTGTTTTGGCTAATTCATCTTGAGTCATTTGATCTATTTCAAGAATTTTTTGATATGTTCTAGCTTCCTCTATTGGATTAAGATTTTTTCTTTGTAGGTTTTCAAGTAAAGCTACTTTTGAACTTTCTTTATCGTCTAAATCTCTTATAATAGCAGGGATTTTTGTCATACCAGCTAATGCTGATGCTTTATATCGACGTTCTCCAGCAATTATTTCATATTTTCCGTTTACACGACGTACGATTATTGGCTGAATTACACCATGTTCTTTAATTGAAACTGCTAATTCTCTTAGTGCTTTTTCGTCAAATACTTCTCTTGGTTGAAAACGATTTGGAATTATGTCATCTAAATATAAATAAACAACTTCGTCTTTTGTTTCTGTATTCATTTTGCATCCCTCGCTTTATTCTTTATCTATTATATTATATCTTAGTTTGTCAAATCTTTCAATATCAGTTTTTTATTTTATTTATTTAGGCGATTTTGGCTAAATTCGTTTTAAATTTGTAGTATTTAATTTAATTTGGCTGATTTTTTTTCTAGTTCAGTTTTAATTATATTTTTAGCTTGTTTATTTAATTTTATTTGCTGAGCTTGGTTTTTATTTAGATAATTTTAATTGATTTTTTCAAATAAAAAAGTAGTAGCCCTTAATTAATGAGTTAACTACTTATGCTTTTTATTACTTTTTGTTTTTAATGACAATTAAACTTCTTTGACTATTTTCTATAGGTAATTCAAATTTAGCTATTTTTAATATTTGATATTTTTTTGAGATTTTATTTTCTATTTCAGGTGTTAATTCATTATCTACATTTCCTTTCATAGCAACAAATACGCCTGTATTATTTACTAAATGCATTGTGTATTTTAGTAATTTTTCAATGTTCGCTACGGCTCTTGCGGTTACTACATCATATTTATCATGAAGGTCTTCACCACGGGTATGAATAGTTTGAATATTTTCTAATTGTAAGTCTTTTATAATAGTATTTAAATAATTTACTCTTTTTTGTAAGGCATCTACCAAAGTTATTTTTAAATTTGGATATACTATTTTTAATACTATTCCTGGAAATCCAGCACCTGTTCCTACATCACATAAGGTCTCTTTTGTTGATAAATCTATGACTTTTGCTATAGTTAAGCTATCATAAAAGTGTTTTAAATATACATCTTCTTTGGTTGTTATTCTTGTTAAATTAATTTTTTCATTCCATTCAATTAATAAATTATAAAACTGATCTAATTTATTTAATTGTTCTTCTGTTAAATTGATTCCTAATTTCTTTGTTTCTACAATAAAATGTTCTTTATTCATGTTTATTCCTTCTTATATATACCATTAGTATTGATATATCTGCTGGGTTTACACCGGATATTCTTGTTGCCTGACCAATGGTTGTTGGTTTGATTTCTGATAATTTTTGTCTTGCTTCACTAGCTAAGTTAGGTATTTTGTCATAGTCAATTGTCTCTGGAATGATTTTCTCTTCTAAGGATAGCATTTTTTCAGCTTCTTTGTTTGATTTTTTTATGTATCCTTCATACTTAATGTTTATTTCAACCTGTTCTTTTACTTCTTTTGAGTATGGCATATCAACAAAATGTTCTAAATCGTCGATTTTAATTTCTGGTCTTTTTAAAAAGTCATATAGTGACATACCATCTTTTAATGGTGTTGAGCCAATGGAAATTATATAATCATTTGTTTGTTGTTTTGGTGTAATTCTAGTTTCTTTTAGAAGTTCAAATAAGTTATCTATATCTTTTAATTTTTGTTCAAATTGTTGGTACTTTTCTTCTGATATTAAACCTACATCATGACCATATTTTCTTAGTCTGATATCGGCATTATCATGTCTTAGGAGTAATCTGTACTCTGCTCTTGATGTTAGTAAACGATAAGGATCTTTTACGCCTTTAGTTACTAAGTCATCTATTAAAACTCCAATGTATGATTCATTTCTTTTTAATATTAATGGGTCTTTTCCAGATAATTTTAAGGAAGCATTGATTCCAGCAATTAATCCTTGTCCTGCAGCTTCTTCATAGCCTGATGTTCCATTAATTTGTCCTGCTGTATATAATCCTTCGATTAGTTTTGTTTCTAATGACCTTTTTAATTGCTTTGAATCGATGGCGTCATATTCAATGGCATAGGCATATTTTAATATTTTGGCATGTTCTAATCCTGGTAAACTATGAACCATTAATTCTTGAATATTGTGTGGCATACTTGTTGAAAAACCTTGTAAGTAGATGTCATCATAATAAATACTTTCTGGCTCTAAAAATAATTGATGTCTTTCTTTATCACTAAATCTTACTACTTTATCTTCTATAGATGGACAATATCTTGGACCTACTCCTTCTACATATCCACCATACATACTTGATTCTTTTAAGTGTTCTTTTATTATTTTATGTGTTTCTGGTGTTGTATAGATTAAATGACAGTCTATTTGATTTTTGTAGTCATAATAAGCTTTATTATCAAAAGAGAATGTTAATTCTTCATCATCTCCTGACTCTATTGATGTTTTTGTATAATCAATTGATGATTTTTCTATTCTAGGTGGAGTTCCTGTTTTTAAACGAAGTATTTTGAATCCTAAATCTTTCAATTTTGTACTTAAGTATTTAGATTCTTTTTCTCCTTTTGGTCCAGATGGTGTTTTTTGTGATCCAGTTAGGACTACGGAACGTAGGTATGTTCCTGTTGTTAGAATTACGGCATCAGAGTTTATTTTTGTTCCATCGGCAAGTATTACTCCTTGTATTTTGCCATCTGTTACGATTAAATCTTCTACCATGGCTTCTTTTATTTCTAGATTTTCTTCACTATTTAGTGTTTTTAACATTTCTTTTGGATAAGTTACTTTATCGGCTTGAGCTCTTAAGGCTTGAACTGCTGGACCTTTTTTTGTATTTAACATCTTTATTTGTAATGTGGCTTTGTCGGCATTTCTTCCCATTTCGCCACCTAGTGCGTCGATTTCACGAACAACTATTCCTTTAGCAGGACCACCGATAGATGGATTACATGGCATATCAGCAATATTTTTTATATTTCCTGTTATTAATAGGGTTTTATGTCCAAGACGTGCTGTCGCTAAAGAAGCTTCACATCCTGCATGACCTCCACCTACTACTATTACTTCATATTTCATTTTGTCACTTCCTATTTTCCTACGCAAAAGTTTTCAAATAAATTATCTATTATTTCGTCTGTATATGATATACCTATTACCTGACCAAGTAAATCAAAACATTCTTTTAAATCTATTGCAATTAAATCTATTGGTAATGATTCATTTAGACTTTTTTCAGCGGATAAAATACTTTGATAAGCTTTTGTTATTAATGATATTTGTCTACTATTACTTAAATATGTGTAGTCTTTTGTTGTTATTTTTTCTAAGTCGAACATTTCTTTTATTTTTGATTTTAAGGAATCTATTCCTTCTATTGAGTTAGTGTCGGTTTCTACTACGTTTTCTAGACTTTCTGGTAAGTTAATATTTCTTTCTAAATCTTTTTTATTAATTACTATAATTCTTTGTTTATCTTTTGTTTTTTCTAGAATTTCTAAGTCTTCCGCTGTTAGTTCTTCATTGTTGTTTAAGACTAGAATTATTAAATCGGCATCTTCTACGGCTTTTAAACTTTTTTCCACGCCGATTTTTTCTACAATGTCGTCTGTTTTTCTGATTCCGGCTGTATCTATAAATTTTATTAAAATGCCATCAATGTATGTTTGACCTTCTACTATATCTCTTGTTGTTCCGGCTACGTTTGTTACGATAGCTTTTTCTTCATCTAATAATTTATTTAAAATACTGCTTTTACCAACATTTGGTCTACCTAGTATTACTGTTTGAATTCCATTTTTTATTATTGAAGAGGACTTTGATCTTTCAATTAGATTTTTAAGTTCTTCTTTCATAGATTTTATTTCTTTAGCTATTTTTTCTTCAGTTACTATTTCTATGTCATAGTATTCTGGATAATCTATATTAACTTCTATTGATGATAAAAGATTTTTTAATCTATCTCTAAATGAGGTAATTAATTTTGATAAGTCTCCATAAAGTTGAGAGAGTGCCATTTTTTTTGCTTCGGAACTTTTACTTTCAATTAAGTCCATGATAGCTTCACTTTCAACTAGGTCAATTCTACCATTTAAAAAAGCTCTTTTTGTGAATTCACCTGGTTCAGCTAATCTAGCGCCTGAGTTTAACATTGTCTCTAAAACTTGTTTTGTTGTGATTATTCCACCGTGACAGTTGATTTCTACTATATCTTCTGTTGTATATGTCTTTGGTGCTCTCATTACTGATACTAATACTTCATCTATTCTTTCTGTTTCATTTTTGATAAATCCGTAATGAATTGTATGAGAATCAACTTTTGTTAGGTCTTTTCCTTCGAAACATTTATTGACAATATTTATAGCATCATTTCCTGATAGTCTTACGATTGATATTGCCCCTACTCCAAGTGCTGTTGAAATAGCTACTATTGTATCATTCATGGTATCTCTCCTTTTTCTTCGTATATTATAGCACATTATTCTAATTTGAGATATTTTTTGTAAGAAAAAAAGAAGAAATTAATCTTCTCTTGGTTTGATAACTACATAACGATTAGGTTCTTCCCCTTCACTTTCTGTATACACTTTCTTGTTGTTAGTTAAAGTGTTATGAATTATTCTTCTTTCATATGAGTTCATTGAGTCAAGTTTTGCCTCTATTTTTGTATTGGCTACTTCTCTAGCAACTTTTTTAGCTAGATATTCAAGTGACTTCTCTCTTTTTTCTTTATATGAGTTTATATCAATAATAAATTTAAAGTTTTTACCTAGTTCATTAAGTATATGTTGACTAGTTACAATTGTTAGTGCTTTTAGATTTTTACCATTTCTTCCAATTAATAAAGCATCATTATCTGAATATATTGTATATGTTGGTATTTCATCTTTATTTTTTATTTCTATATTTGCAGTAAATCCTAGATTCTTTAGAAGTTTTTGAATATATTCTTTGATGTATTTTATTACTTCTCGTCTTTCCACTACTTCTATTTCTATTTTTTTACTTTTAAATAAACCAACTTTTATTTCGTCTAGTTCTTTTATTATTAGGTTATCTTGTGTTTCTTGTAAATCTATTGTTGCATTTGAAATTGCTTCTTCTTTAGTTTTTCCTATATATCTATGCTTTTCCATTTACTTCTTTACTCCTTTTAACAATAATATTTTGAACTATGGTAAATATATTTGATGTTACCCAGTATATTCCTAATCCTGATGGCATGAAGATGCCTGTTAATACTAACATTACGGTCATCATGGTAGGCATCATTTTCATTGTAGGATCAGTCATATTTGCTGTTGAATTCATTTTTAATGAGTAATATGTACTTCCACCTATTAGTAATATTATAATTGCGTATGCTAGCCAGTGACTAGTAAATATTCCTACTGAAGGTGTTGTTCCTAATTGTAATGTTAAGAATTTATCTTCAAATATGGCTGGTGTTCTTTGTACAGCTTCGAAGAAAGCTATAAATAATGGTAATTGTAAAAACGAGAATAGACATCCTGATAATGGATTTATATTATGTTTTTTGTAAATCATCATCATTTCTTGTTGCTGTTTCATCATTGATTCTTGATCTGTTTTGTTTTTATACTTATTCTTTAGTCTATCAAGTTCTGGCTGTGCTTTTTTTATTAACTCTGACTGCAATGCTGTCTTTTTAGTAACTGGATATGCTAGTAATCTTATTATTAATGTTAATATTATTAATGATACTGCGTAGTTGCCTACGTTCTTTCCAAAGAATATTAGTACGAATGCTAAAGGTTTTACAAATAAACTTGTCCATAATCCTTCATATTTACCAGATGTTATTTTAAAGTTTTCACATTTTGGTAATTTATCAACTTTTACTCCATTTTCTTTGTAAATATTTATTGTTTCTTTATTTGTTGGCTGACAAATTATGTTTTTGGTCAAATTTTGACCAGTGACTTCGTTTTTAACTGGTTTTTTATCTTTATCTGTTAATGTTGTTGTACATCCTGTTGTTATTAATAATAGTACTAATACTATAATTAATTTTATTTTATTTTTTTGTTTTAGCTTCATTATATGTGTCCTTTCCAATACTGTTTATTAGTGAAATGTAATCTTCTTCTAGTTCTTTATATAGTTTGTCTTCTGCACTTCCTCTTAATATTATAATATAATCTTTATGATTTATATAGTTTTTTTTGTAATTATCGACAATTGCTCTTATTTTTCGTTTATATTTGTTACGATAAACAGCATTTCCAAGTTTTTTACCAACTGATATTCCATATCTGTTATATGGTAAGTTGTTATCCTTATAATATATAATAAAACTTTTATTTTTACTTCTTTTACCTGTTTTTATAATATCTTCAAAATCTCTAGCATTTTTTACAACATATAATTTTTTCAACTATATCACCTACTTTAAATTCTAAGAGTAAAAAACCACTGATGTTTAGGCAGCGGCTTATTTGCAAAGTAGTTTACGTCCTTTGCGACGACGACGATTCAAAATATTTGTTTTTTTACGTGCAAAGAAACCTAATTTTTTAGCTTTTTTGCGGTTGTTTGGTTGATATGTTCTTTTCATTTGCTCCACCTCCAGACATAAATCTACATTATTATAATAATATAAGTGTTGTTTTGTCAATTAAAATCGTACTTTTTTATTTTTAAACAATATCCACAAGTTTGTGGAAATGTTTTTTTACCATGTGGAATTAAAATCTGTGGAAACTGTGGATAAGTTAATTTTATTCTTATTTATTAATGGTTTATGTTGTGTAAAAAAATGTGGAAATCGTGTTGATAAAAAATTTTGCAATAAAATGGTTTATTTTTTTCACAATTTAATGTACACTAATCGTAGTTTATTTATCTTGTGGGGAGATGGTAGAATGAATGTCGATATTTTATGGACCAAGTTCTTAGGTCAAATAAAAGATGAACTAACTTCTTTATCTTTTACCACTTGGTTTGCTGATACGCAGTTACATAGATTAGAAAACGGTAAAGCATATATAATTGTTCCAATGCCAATACATAAGAAGCATTTGATGGATAATTATGCTGATTTAATTACAAAAACTTTAAATGATATTACAGGTACTAATTTTGAATTAATATTAATTTTAAAAGAAGAAATAGAAGAGGTACTACCTAAAAAGATTGAAATAGAAGAGGTATTAGAGGGTATACCTAATAATAAAGTACATTCAAATCTTAATGCTAAATATACTTTTGAAAACTTTATAGTAGGGAATAGTAACAAGTTTGCACATGCTGCGGCATTGTCAGTTGCTGAAAATCCTGGTAAAATGTACAATCCATTATTTATATATGGAAATAGTGGACTAGGTAAAACTCATTTGATGCATGCTATTGGTAATTATATATTAGAAAATAGTAACAAAAAGGTTTTATATGTTACTTCTGATCAATTTACACAGGACTTTATCAAATTAAATAAGAAGGATGATTCAGGAACTAATTTTAATTATGTAGATTTTTTTAAGAATAAATATAGGAATATTGATGTTCTTATAATTGATGATATTCAATTTTTAGGCGGTGCTACTAAGACACAACAAGAATTTTTCCATACTTTTAATTCATTATATAATGATAGTAAACAAATAATAATTTCTTCAGATCGTTCTCCAGATGACTTAAAATTGTTGGAAGATAGGTTAAGGACAAGATTTTGTTGGGGATTAACAGTTAATATTTTTCCACCTGACTTTTCTTTACGAATGCAAATTTTAAAGAAAAAAATAATTGCTGGTAACTTTGAAAAAGAAATTTCTGAAGAAGTTATTGAATATATAGCATCAAATATTGGTACAGACGTGAGACAATTGGAAGGTTCCATAACTAGAATTGTTGCTTATTCTACAATAATGGGTGGCGTTGAAATTACTTTAGATTTAGCTATTGAAGCTTTAAAAGACTTTATTAGTAAAGGAATGAGTGAAAAGAATGACATTCAAAGAATTCAAAAAATAGTTTCTGAATATTTTCAGATTTCTGTTGAAGATATTAGAAGTAAAAAGAGGAGTTCAAATATATCTTTTCCAAGGCAAATTGCTATGTACCTCTGTAGGAATATGACAAGTGAGTCTTTTCCTAAGATAGGAACAGAATTTGGGGGAAAAGATCATTCGACAGTTATGCATTCCGTGGAAAAAATAGAAAACGAAATAAAAATCAATAAAGACCTGGCAAATATAATAGAAAAATTGAAAAAGGATATAGGTGTTGTGTAAAACTTCGATTTAATTTAATTTTATCCACAAATAAATGTTTATAAAAAAGACAATAAATATTAGTTAAATTTGAGTTTTCAACTTTTTCCACATTAATAATATAAATAATATAAAAGAAAGAAGGAATATATATGAAATTTACAATTAAAAAGGATTTATTGTTAGATGCTTTAAATAAAGTTTCTAAGGCTATTTCTACAAAAAACTTAATTCCAGTTTTAGCAGGAATTAAATTTGAATTAAAAAAGAAAAAATTGATTTTAACTGCTAGTGATAATGATATTACTATTCAAAATAGTATAGAAAGTGTAAATGAAGATGATTTTAAAATTGAAAATGAAGGTAGTATTATTATTCAAGGTAAGTATATTCTTGATATTGTTAGAAAATTACCTGATAAATATATTAATATTGAAGTTGTAGATGAATTAAAAATATTAATTTACACAGAAAACAGTGAATTCAATTTAAATGGTATTAGTGAAAGTGAATACCCTAATATTGGTTTAGAAGAAAGTAAAAAGAAAATTAGTATTAATGCTGGTGTATTTAAGAGTATTGTTAATCAAACTGCTTTTGCATCTTCAAATGAGGAAGGTAAGTTAGTATTAACAGGAATTAATTTTAATATAGTAGGGGATGTATTAGAATGTAATTCTACCGATTCTTATAGATTAGCTAGAAAAATTGTTAAATTAGATAGAGAAAGTGAAGAAAATTATAATATTGTTATTCCTAGTAAAAATCTTGTTGAATTCAGTAAAATATTAAGTGATGATGATGATATTGTTGAATTACATATCTTTAATAATAAGATTTTATTTAAAAATAATAATTTGAAATTTGAATCTAGATTAATTTCTGGTACTTATCCTAATACAGCTAATTTGTTACCAGATGATTCATTATTAGTTATTAGTACTAAACTTAATGATTTTTATGATGTTATTGACCGTGTTAGTATATTAACAAGTGATAAAGAGAAGAATATAGTTACTTTAGAAACTACTGATGAGTATTTGATTTTGAGAAGTAGTTCTGCAGAAATTGGTAGAGTTGAAGAAAAAATGCCAATTACTAAGAATAATGATGAAAATATTAAGATTTCATTTAGCGCTAAATATATGATGGAAGCTTTAAGAAGTTTTTCCACAGAAACTGTTGATATTCATTTTGTTGGTGAAATTAAGCCAATTTTAATTAAATCTTCAGAAGATACTAGTCTTACTCAATTGGTTTTACCAATTCGTACATATTAGTCTAGGATATTTTATTTTATTGCTAATAATATAAATAGAAGATATAATTCTTCTATTTTTTTTGTTTGTTCTACAAATTTCGATAAAATTCGACAAAAAAATTTGTTATATTTTGAATGAAAACGAACAAATTTCGTTTTCTATAGGGGGAAATAAGATGAAATATGAATTTAGTAAAGGAACATTAGCTGTTGTTCCAAATGAAGAAGAAAGTAGTTTAGTTTATGAAGATGATGATAGGTATATCATTGATGAAACACCATTTAAAATAATGGAAGAGTCTTGTAAGTATTTTGGTAGTACCTATAATGGTAGAAAGGATAGTGCTAGATCTATTTTAGGAGCGGAGTATAAAGTTCCTATTATTGTTGAAGATACTAATAATATAGTTGTTTTTCCAACAACTTCACCTTCAGCACAAGACTGTGCTTGGATATCTTTAAGTAGAGTTAAGAGTTTTGAAAAAGTAGATAATACTAATACAAAGATAGTATTTGATAATTTTAAAGAAATAATTGTTCCATGTTCGTATAGAACAATTGAAAATCAGATATCTAGAGCCTCTCGCTTAGATTTAATTATGAGAAATCGAAAAAATAAATAAAAAATAGTTGATTATAACTATTTTTTTCGTGCTTTATTTGGCGTCTTATGGTATAATATGTTTGTGTGTATAGGAATACTGAAATAAGGGTTAGGTGAGAATATGTGTCTTTTTTGCGGATTTAAATGAAAATAACTAAAATAAACTTGGTTAATTTCAGAAATTATTCCAATGTTGAAATTCATTTTAATAAAAAAATGAATATTTTTATCGGTGATAATGCTCAAGGTAAAACAAATATATTGGAATCTATAGTGTTTTTGGCACTTACTAAATCTCATAGAATAGGTGCAAATCCTAATATAATTCAATTTAATAAAAGTAAGTGTACAATTAAAGGAACAATAAAAAAAGATATTATTACTTCTAAATTAGAGGTTGTAATAACAAATGATAGTAAAAAAATTAGTGTTAATAAGACAGATGTTAAAAAAATAGCAGATTATATATCTAATTTAAATGTTATTGTTTTTACTCCTGATGATTTAGATATAATTAAAGATTCACCAAGTATCAGAAGAAATTTATTAAATATTCAGTTATCTCAAATTTCTAAAGTTTATTTAAATACTTATAATGAGTACAATAAAATTTTGAAAACACGTAATGAATATTTAAAAATTCTTTTTAGCAATAGTATAGCTGATAAAAAATATTTAGATGTAATTACTGAACGTTTAATAAAAAAAGCTATAATTATTTATCAAAAACGAAAAGAATATATAGATTTAATCAATGATAATATTGATAACTATTTCAGGGAAATTTCTAATACATCTGGATTAAAAATCATTTATTTACCTAATGTTGAATTTAGTAGTTATGATTCTTTATCTATGAATGAAAAATTGGAAGCAACATTTGAAAAAAATTATATGAAGGAATTGAATTATGGTATGACTATTTTTGGTCCACATAGAGATGATTTTATCTTTCAATTTAATGGAAATGATTTAAAATATTATGGATCACAAGGGCAACAAAAATTAGCAATATTATCTTTTAAATTATCAGAAATTGATATATTTAAGAACCTAACTGGATTTTATCCTGTAGTTTTATTAGATGATATATTTAGTGAGTTTGATTTAAAAAAACAAAATAGGTTGTTGAAATTGATTAATAGTAAGGAAATTCAAAGTATTTTAACAACTACTAATTTAAATGGTATAAATAAAAAATATTTAGAAAATGCTTATATATATAAAGTTTCTAATGGGAATGTGGAAAGGAAGTAGATTATTTAATGAATGAAGAAAAAGTTAAAGGATCATATGATTCGTCTTCAATTCAGGTTCTTGAAGGTTTAGAGGCCGTTAGAAAACGACCTGGAATGTATATTGGAAATACTAGTTCTAGAGGATTACATCATTTGGTATGGGAAATTGTTGATAATGCTATAGATGAAGCATTAGCTGGCTATTGTTCACATATTGAAGTAATTATTGGTAAGGATAATAGTATTACAGTAAAAGATGATGGTAGGGGTATTCCTGTTGATATCCATCCAAAGACTGGTAAAAGTACTGTTGAAACAGTTTATACAGTTTTGCATGCTGGAGGTAAATTTGGTGGTGGAGGCTATAAAGTATCTGGTGGTCTTCACGGTGTTGGTGCTAGTGTTGTTAATGCTTTAAGTGACTGGCTAGAAGTAAAAGTATATAAAAATGGAAATGTTTATTATCAAAGATTTAGTCATGGTGGACATCCTGATGATAGTTTAAAGATAATTGATAAATGTGATGATGATAGAACAGGTACTACAGTTCATTTTTTACCAGATGATGAAATTTTTACTGAAACTACAGTTTATGACTATGATATTTTAATGAAAAGATTAAGAGAATTAGCCTTTTTAAATAAAGGTCTTAGAATATCTTTATATGATGAAAGAGAAGCAGATAAAAAAGATTCATTTTGCTATGAAGGTGGTATAAGTGAATATGTTGCTATGATTAATGCTAATAAAAATCCTATTCATGAAACTATTGTTGATGTATCTGGAAAAGATAAGGATATAAGTGTTGAAATAGCTTTACAATATAATGAAACTTATAATTCATGTATTTATTCATTTGTTAATAATATTACTACTCCTGAAGGTGGTACTCATGAAGATGGAGCTAGAAGAGCTTTAACAAGAGTTTTAAATAAATATGCAGTATCTGCAGGAATGTTAAAACAAAATGATGATCCTTTAACTGGTGATGATGTTAGAGAAGGTATAACTATGATAGTTTCTGTTAAACATCCAGATCCTCAATTTGAGGGACAAACTAAGACGAAACTAGGAAATAGCGAAGTTCGTGGGGTTGTGGATAAAATTTTTGCAGAGTCTTTTGAGAGATTTTTGATGGAAAATCCTGATCAGGCTAAGGTAATTATTGATAAATCTATGACTGCTAGTAGAGCTCGTGTTGCGGCTAAAAAGGCTAGGGAGTTAACTAGAAGAAAAGGTGACTTAGATGTAACTAATTTCTATGGCAAACTTTCTGATTGTAAGAGCAAAGATGCTAGTATAAGTGAAATATTCTTAGTCGAGGGAGATTCTGCAGGTGGATCAGCTATAAAGGGTAGAGATAGTATGACTCAAGCTATTTTACCTTTACGTGGTAAGATTTTGAATGTTGAAAAGGCTAGAATTGATAGAGCTTTATCAAATGAAGAAATAAGAACTATTATTACAGCATTTGGTACTGGTATTGGTGATGAATTTGATTTAAGTAAATTACGTTATCATAAAATAATTATCATGACCGATGCTGATGTTGATGGAAGTCATATTAGAGTTTTATTATTAACTTTATTCTATAGATTCTTTAGACCTATTGTAGAAGCTGGTCATGTTTATGCAGCTCAGCCACCATTATTTGTTATAAAACATGGAAAAACTATTAAATATGTATTAAATGAACAAGAAAGAGATGAGTATTTAGCTACATTATCTCCTAATACAAAGTATGATATTATGCGTATGAAAGGTTTAGGAGAAATGGATGCTGAAGAATTAAATGAAACTACAATGGATATACATAAAAGAATTCTAAGACAAATAACTGTTGATGATACTATTGCAGCAGATGAAGTTTTCTCTAAACTTATGGGTGAAGAAGTAGGACCAAGAAGAGAATTCATTGAAACAAATGCTACTTATGTGGAAAATTTGGATGTGTAGGAGGGTTTAGATATGGATAGATTAGAAAAAAATAATATTGTTAAAGAAGTTCAAGATTCTTTTTTAGAGTATTCTATGAGTGTTATCGTTGCTCGTGCACTTCCTGATTTACGAGATGGTTTAAAGCCAGTACACAGAAGAATTCTTTATTCTATGTATGAATCTGGCTATACTCCTGATAAACCTCATAAAAAGAGTGCTAGAATTGTTGGAGATGTTATGGGTAAATATCATCCACATGGTGATTCTAGTATATATGAAGCAATGGTAAGAATGGCTCAAGACTTCTCATATAGATATATGTTAGTTGATGGTCATGGTAACTTTGGTAATATTGAGGGTTACGGTGCAGCAGCAATGCGTTATACCGAGTCTCGTCTTTCAAAGATTTCTTTGGAATTACTTAGAAATATTAATAAAAATACGGTTAATTTTAGTCCAAACTTTGATGAAAGTGAAAGAGAACCTGATGTTTTGCCTTCTCGTTTTCCTAATATTTTAGTTAATGGTACTACTGGTATTGCTGTTGGTATGGCTACTAATATACCACCTCATAATTTAAGAGAGGTAATTGATGGTTGTGTTGCTTATATTGATAATCATGATATTGAACTTGATGAGTTAATGCAATATATTAAAGGACCTGATTTTCCTACTGGTGCAACAATTTTGGGAAATGCTGGTATCAGAAAGGCTTATGAAACTGGTAGAGGTACTATTACTATTAGAAGTAAGGCTACAATTGAAGAAGTAAATGGTAAGCAATGTATAATAATTGATGAAGTTCCTTATGGTGTTAATACTTTAGAATTAAAAAATAAGGTTGCAGAACTTGTTCATAATAAAACAATAGAAGGTATTGCTGATTATCATTCTGATTTAAAGAATGGTATCAAAATTACAATAACTTTAAAGAAAGATGCAAATGCCCAAGTTGTTTTAAATAAATTATATAAACATACTTCGTTTCAAACTACTTATGGAATTATTTTCTTAATGCTGGATCAAGGTGTTCCAAAGACTTTAGGTTTAAAGGATATTATAGTTAAATATATTGATTTTCAACGTGAAGTAATTATTAGAAGAACTAAATATGACTTAGAAGTTGCTGAAAAACGTGTTCATATTTTAGAAGGATTAAAGATAGCACTTGATAATATTGATGCTGTTATTAAATTAATTAGGGCTGCTAAATCTGATGATGAAGCTAGAACTGGTTTGATGAATAATTTTAAGTTAAGTGAAATTCAAGCTAATGCTATTCTAGAAATGAAATTACGTCGTTTAACTGGTTTAGAACGCGAAAAAATTGAAAATGAATTAAATGACTTATTAAAATTAATTGAAGAGTTACGTGGCATTTTAGCTAGTGATTCTAGAGTTTTAGAGGTTATTAAGAATGAATTATTAGAAATTAAGGAAAAATATGGCGATGAGCGTCGTACAAATATTGATATGACTGCTATTGAATATATTGAGGATGAGTCTTTGATACCTAATGAAGATGTAATTATTACATTAACTCGCAATGGTTATATTAAAAGATTAAGATCTGATACTTATCGTACTCAAAATCGTGGTGGTGTAGGTGTTAATGGTATGACTACTCATGAAGAAGATTTTGTGGAACAATTAATTTCTATGAAAACTCATGACTATATATTGTTCTTCTCTAATAAGGGTAGAGTTTATCGTATGAAGGGTTATGAAATTCCTGAATTTTCAAGGCAATCAAAGGGTCTTCCAATAATAAATTTACTACAATTAGATAAAAATGAGAACATTAGTTCGATTGTGGAAATTTCTGCTTCGTCTGATGATATTAAATATTTAGTGTTTGCTACTAAGAATGGAATAGTTAAGAGAACTGATATTTCAGAATTTAATAATATTAGAAAATCTGGTAAAATTGCTATTGTATTAAAGGAAAATGATGAGTTAATTTCTGTAAGAAAGACTTGTGGAAATGATGAAGTTGCTATTGGAGCTAATAATGGTAGAATGGTTCGCTTTGTTGAAAGTGAAATAAGACCTATGGGTAGAAGCAGCTCTGGTGTAAAGGGTATTGATTTAGATGGAAGTTATGTTATTGGATCGGAAATTGTTAATCCTGGACAAGAAATTTTAATTGTTACTGATAAGGGATATGGTAAAAGAACTGTTATTGATGAATATAGATTAACTCATAGAGGTAGTAAGGGTGTTAAAGCATTAAATATTACTGAAAAGAATGGTACTATGGTTGCTTTAAAACGTATTGAAAGTGAAAAATATGATATTGTTATTGTGACTGATAATGGTACTATTATGAAAATGCCATTGAATCAAGTTTCTCTTTTAAGACGTGCTACTCAAGGTGTAAGACTTATTAATTTAAAGAATAACGAATTAGTTTCTACTGTTGCTTTAGTAACAAAAGATGAAGAAGATAATTAATTTATAAAATTAAAATTTAAGAAAGGCGTTGTGCCTTTCTTTTTTTGCGCTTTTATCGATAAATTTTACATAATTTTACTTGTGGATAAAAGTTTTTGAATATTTTTTGATTAATTTAGAATTTATTTTTATTATTTTAATATTTTTTTTACTATGTATGTATCAGTATTTATTTTTGTTTTAGTGATAAATTATTTCCCGGGAAATAATTTACATGTGTATTTTTACCTATTTGTTTAGTAAAATCGTAATGTTTCACGTGAAACATTGATATCAATTTATTAATTTAGCTTTTACTATATTAATAATTGCACTTAATTTATATGTCTTTTAGTTTTTACACGATACGTATTTTTTATTGCTAATTGTTTAAATTATTTTCTAGGAAATGATTTTGATAACTGGATTTATTTCATTTATTTAATTATTTAATGTTTCACGTGAAACATAGCAAATTTATAATTTAATAGTAATGTTTAATATTAAATAATGAATTATTGTTGTTTAAAAATGCAAAAAATTAAAATTTAGTTCTTTAAAATTTATAAGTGTAATACCATATTAATATATTTTAATTTTCTGATCATATGCAAATTTACTTTATAATTCATCTGAATTATTTCCCGGGAAATAATTTAAG
>CAVIUA010000044.1:0-32036 GCA_963645945.1 bacterium | reverse complement strand
TTTTTTAGAAAGGAGGTTTGATGGAATGAAAACAAGAACCTTTGTTATAAAGTTTTTACACTCTCTTTCTATCATTTTATTTCTTTTAATCATATTGATTATTATAATAAAAAAATGACACTTAATTCTTAGGAATTAAATGTCCCTTTTAAACAATAGGTAGACATTCAATTTTCGGAACAACTGAATGCTTCCTTTTTTTATCAAGTTTCCTTGATAAATTAAATATATCATAAGTGATTACTTTTTACAATAGAGTTTAGTAGAGGCTTTTTGCTTTTCTTTAGCCTGTTCATATTCTTTTGGGTAACAAAGTGATAACTCTTGTATACAACTTGTAATGTCAGCTACTTCTCTTTCATCTACTCCATCAAAGTCTTTTGTTAGTACTTGATAAAACACTGTTGAAACATCTTCTCTCAATACTTCCATTACACTTTTTCCTGTATATCTTGTAACTATTTTTGAAAGCATATTTTGATATGGAGTCCATTTATTTAATTCATCCATTGGATTTAATAAAGGTGTGCATCTTTCTTTACTAGGAATAAGATTTACGCCGCCTGCTGGTCTATTTTCTAAATCATATAAACAACCAGTTGGTGTTAACATAGAACATTGTCTTTTCATAGAAAATAAATCAATTACATCTCTTTCTTCATTTCTTGCCCTTAAATATAAGAATGGAGATACAATAGTTTTTCCATCTTTTGTTTTAGAGAATTTTAGAGCTGAAACTATTGAGACATTTCCCGTTTTTAATAAATCTAGGACGGCATTTTTATTTAATACTTTAAAATCACTAGTATAATAATCACAACCAGACTTTTTGCAACAACTTCCTCCACATTCACGACATAACTCTTTATTTTCGTATTCCATATTATCACCTGTGTTTTGTATATTAACAGGTAATACTTTAAAGGTCAAGAAAAAAGTCTTGCGACTTTTTAATAATAGAAATTGTTATAATTAGTAAAACCATTTGGATAATAAACAATAGGATAAGCTGGATAGTAACTATAATAAGGTTTATTCATATTATTTATTTGATTATTATTAGCAATACCATATCCTAAAGCTGTTCCAGCAAGACCAGCTACAACAAATGGAGCCCAGAAGAATCTTTCTCCATCATTACTATAAACATAGTTTTGATAATTGCTATTATTATTTTTCATATTATACGAATTATTTATATATGGATACATAGAAGTACCTCCTCTATAATAATTTATGTACTATTATAGATTTGGTTCTATAAAGATAGCTGGTATTAATATGTACTTTTTTACTTAGTTGGCAATGTTATAGTTACAGTTGTACCTTTTCCTAGTGTTGAATTATAATTAATTGTTCCATTATGCATTTCTATTATTTCTTTAGATAAGACTACACCTAGTCCATTACCAGAAGCTTTAGTCGTATAAAATATTTCAGTTATTCTTTCTAAAGTGTTTTTATCCATTCCTATTCCATTATCTTCTATAATAACTTTAATATTATTTCTAGTTTTCTTAACCTCTACTCTTACGTTTAATTGTTCATATTCTTTTTTAGCCTCCAAAGCATTTTTTAAGACATTTACAAGGACTTGTTTCATTCTTAAATAATCAAGTATTAAATAAATATCTGATTTAGCATTTAAATATATATTAGCATTATTCTTTTTAAATAATGGATTTAACATTGTAATTACTTCCTCTAATAATACTTGTAAATCTACTTCTTCCTTATTTAATGACTTTAACTTTCCAAGAGAAGAAAAGTCATTTATAACAGATAAAGATCTTTCAATTTCACTAGAAATTATTGGTAAATATTTAGGCACTTTTTCCATACCATTTTTATCTATTATTTCTAAATATCCTTTACATACCGCAATAGGATTTTTTAATTCATGAGTTAGTTTTGATAAAGATTCAAATAATATTTTATCTTTTTTAGATTCTTTTAAAATACTATATAAATTTATTATATCTTCGCCCTTTTCAAATAAATGTAGGCATAAACATGTAAGTGAAATAAAAATTGTTAGAGTTATAATTAGATAAATTAAATTACTGATTATACTTCCAGTAGGATTAATTATATAAAAAATCATAAAAGATATTACAAATGATTTAATACCAATAAATATGTTTGCATATGATATTTTACAATTTATATACTTTGAAATATATAAATATATTATGAAATAAAGACTATATTCAATTATTAATATAGAAAGAGAAATATTTGTATAGTTACTAGATAATATTACTATTACGAATGATAATAGTATTGATGTAGTAGTTCTTTTTTTTATATATGAAAGTAATAAAGGAATATTGTAAAATAAAATGACATAAATTGTTTTATTTTCTATATAGCGTGTCATTAAAAATAATGATGTAATTAAACTTACATCTAGAAATATATTCTTTTCCTTAATGTCCATGTTACTGATGTATGTTATATAGATTAAATAACAAGTTAAAGGAAAGAATAGAAAAACGCATAATAAAAATAAATTTTCAAATACTGGCATCTTTAACACCTCTTACTTAAAATATATACTTTTATTATGTCAAAATTTGTCGAAATATGAAAAAAATGACAAAATATGTCATTTAATCTCATCAATATATTTTTTTAATTGTTTTGATTCAGGTCCTAATATTATTTTTAGTTGATTATCAATTTCAACTATTCCTTTAGCACCTAGTTTTTGAATTCCTTCTTTGTTTGCTTTAGAAACATCTTTTAAAGTTACTTTAAATCTAGATAGATTTATTTCAGTATCAATAATATTTTCTTTACCGCCTAAGTATTCTACTAATTTATTAAAATCAAGGCCAGCATCTTTTTTACTAGCCTTTAAGATTGCTAATAAGATTATAATTAGAATGACGGCTATAATAATATAATCCATTTTTATCACCATATTAATTATATAACAGATGAAGAAAAAAATAAAGATATTTTAATTGGTACTACATATAATTATATAGGTATTTATAAACACCAAATAAGAAGTTTTGAATACTTTATATTAGAAATAGATAAAGAGGTGGGTACTATGACTACTAATCGTTGTATTAAGAACTTATTAAAATTAATATGCTTATTACAAGAAAATTCGCAAGATGAATGTTATATTGAGGAAGGATGCACTAAACCTTTTTTAGGACCTACTATTAATTGTATTTGTTATAATACCAGAATTGTTACATTCTATAATAAGAGAGGTACTTTAATAACCGCTAACTATGTTGATACTAATGGTGCTACTCAAACTAGTTCATTATTTAGAGTTGAAAAAGTCTCTAATAATTATGTAACACTTAGAGTATTATATAGAAATGATGATACTTATGTTGCTAGTAATAGTTTTATTAATATTAATTTAGGTTGTATTTGTGCTGTTCAATGTATAGAAGATGCTGTCGTTTCTAACATATAGAAAGGAGGTTTAGAGTATATGGGCTGTGAAGAAAATAAAAGTACTTGTTGTTTAGCTGACATTTTAAGAAAAATTTTAATACTTCAAAAACAAGATTTTGATAATGAAAGTTACTCTGGTTGTGATAAACCTTTTCTAGGACCAGTTTGTACTAGTGTTTGTTATAATACTAGACCAGTAACACTATATAATTGTTGTACAGGTAATGCTTGGAGTTTTCCTTATACATTAAATAATCAAACTAATCAGTCTACAGTATTTAGAGTTGAAGCAATTGATGACTGTTGCTGTACATGTAGAATTCTATATTTAAATGAAGCTGGAGATAGTTATCTAAGTACTAATCAATTTTTTACAATTGACTTAAACTGTGTTGGTGCTATGCAATGTCTTGCTGATACTTATGTAGAATTGTGCTAAGTAATTAGGTAATTAAATTATTAAATAAAAAAGGTTGTTTTAAAGAACAATCTTTTTAGTTTTTATTTATTTTAAAATCTATTATATCTGATATAGGAATAATATTATTATCTAGTGTAATTATATTATTAGAGGTTTTAGCAATTAGACTGGTTTCATAAGTTTGAGTTGAGGTTTTTATCGTTACTGGAATGTTATAGGCGTATCCATATCCAGAGAATACCTTCTCTATTTTATCTTTTATAGTTGGAATTTCTATAGGATTAAAAAGTTCTTTTTCTTCTTTTAAGTAACAGACTGTTTTGTTATTATTTATTTTTTTAGTTATTTTATTTTGATAAACTTTAGGTAATTTTTTCATAAAATATTTCTCCTTTTATATATTTTATGAAAATGAAATATAAAAATTGAATGATTTTGGTATAATATAAATGAAAGGTTTGATTATATGAGTAAGTATAAAATTAATTTTAAGATAGTTATTCCTATTTTATTAATGGCTATTGTAAGTATAATTACTATTTATAGTGCTTTAACTTATACTTCTAAGTCACTGGGTAATTTGGCGTTGAAGCAGGCTGTTTGGTATATTGTAGGTTTTATATTAGTGTTTATTTTATTGAGACTTAAAAATGAATATTTATATAGGCATGCTTGGGTTTTATATATTATAGGAAATGTGTTGCTTCTTTGGTTGTTGTTGTTTGCTACACCTATTAATAATAGTAAATGCTGGTTAGTTATACCGGAAATTGGTAGTATACAACCAAGTGAGTTTATGAAAGTTTTTATAATGTTGGCACTTGCTACTATGATTCATAATTTTAGAAGTGATTATAAGAATCCTAGTATTAAGGATGAATTTATATTTATTTTAAAAACTTTCTTGGTAGTCTTGATTCCATCGGTACTTACTTTTTTACAACCTGATACAGGAGCGGTAATAATATATTTAATAATATATTTAGTTATGATGTTTACTTCTGGTATTAGGATAAGATGGTTTGTAATTGCGTTTATTATACTTTTTGGTATTTTAGGAACAACACTTTGGCTTTACTTTTTTAAGGAAGATGTTTTTATAAAGATGTTTGGTAGTTCAATATACTATCGTTTGGAAAGGTTATTTGACTGGCAGTCTGGATCTGGATTGCAGTTAGAAAATGCGTTAGCGGCAATTGGTTCAGCAGGATTCTTTGGTCATGGTTTTAATAAGACACCTATTTATTTTCCAGAGTCGTCTACTGATTTTATATTTGCGGTATTTGCTTCTAATTTTGGATTTGTTGGAGTTTTGGCACTACTCGCAATAATTATTTATTTTGATGTTAATATTATTAGATTGGCAAGAAGAAAGATATATGATACTGATAAATATATTTTAACGGGAATTGTGGCGATGCTTTTATTTCAGCAAATACAAAATATTGGAATGACAATTGGTTTGTTACCGATTACGGGTATTACGTTACCTTTTATATCATATGGTGGTAGTAGTTTATTATCGTATATGATTATGATAGGTATTATTTTAAATATATCGATGGAAAAGAATAAGAAATATTGGAGCAAGTAAAAAGGAACTATTCGTTAGTTCCTTCGTTTTTTTGTTGTTGTTGAGCTAGTTTTTGTTGTGCATTAATCTGTTGAGATAATTTTTGTAGTCCTTCTAGTCCTTCTGTTTCGTATTTTTGTTTATATTGATCATATCCCATATTTAATGTTTTTGATAACTTTTCTTGTGCAGGACTTTCATATCCAAGATGAAGAATTTTTTCTATTTGATTATGATTAAACGCACATGACATGCTACTATCAAGAATTCCTTCTGGATATATGCAGCCACCATACTCATACATTTTTTGGTCTGGTTTTACTGCCTTTCCATCTTTTATTTGGATATTAGTTGGGAAGATACAATAACTAGTTATCATTACCTCTTTTTTTCCACCTTTTAGCAATAATACCGTACCTATTGGTAAAAATCTTTCTTTCATATTATTTCTCCTTTTTATTTTTTATTTATTACATTTCACCTAAGTCGTCATCATCAGTTCCGACACTATTGTCTCCTGATGGCTCTTCATAGTTAAATTCTGTATCTTCACCATTCCATTCATCTGCTAGAAGATCATCATTTCCTGAAGTGTTGAAGTTTTCATCGTCGCTCTCGTCATATTCTTCGTCGTCATCACCATTTTCATTGTTCTTTTTATTGTCTAAATACATTTTTGCACCTACTCCTACGGCTGCTGCAGCACCTAGACCTCCAAGAACTGGCAATACACTGCTTCCAGAACTTGATTTCTTAGTTTGTTTAACTCCAGATAAATTACTTGGAATTGTATATACACTTTCTTCTTCACCAGGTTCATCAATTAGATCAGAATCTTCAATTGGAAGTTCTGGCTCTAATTCTGGATTTTCTTCTATGCCAGGTTCTGTTGTTGTATTAGAACTCCAGTTATTATTTCCTGTACTACTGTTACCAGTATTGTTATTAGTTGTTCCACCATGATTTGTTCCTGAACTACCTTGATTATTATTGTTTGGAGGATTACTTATAACTGTACTTCCATTATCTCCTGGAGTTGGTGTTGGCTCTGGTGTTGTTGGTGTAGTATTATCAGGTGTCTTATTTGAGTCATCTGATTTATTATTGTTATTATTGTTATTGTTATCGGCGTTGTTATTGTTGTCAACGTTGTTGTTATTATTGTTATTATCGTTAGTATCAGGCTTTGTTGTATTACCATCACTTGGTTTCTCACTTGGCGTTGTTGAAGTACCTGTGCCATTTGTACCAGATGATGTATTAGATGATGGTGTTGTTGGAGCTGTATAAGTTCCGCCACCGGTTGATGTACCTCCAGTGTTTGTTTGACTTGGTTTTGTTTTTTCTGGTGTTGTTGGTGTATCTGTACCTGTTTGTGCCATTAAATCATCAACTTCATCTATAACAATTCTATTTTCACCGCCACCTATTTTTGAAAGTTCTTGTACCTCTTCAGAAGCATAATTAGTTGGAATATAGCTAGTTTTAATATTTCCAATTGCTTTTTCTGTTGATAGCACGCCCCCTCCAATGATAGTTGCTTTTGGATTTTCCGTAACAAATTTGGCAGTATCTGTAGCAACTTTCTTTGCGGCTGTGCCTGCCTTTGCACCTACATTTTTTATTCCTTCTACAGCATTATCATATGCCTGTGTTACTCTTGCCGGTATTGAATTATCTCCAATTCTTGGACCAGTTGCTGCTGTGCTTCCAGATGGTTTCATACCATCAAAGGCTCCTTTAATTTTTGATTTTACATCAGAAGCAGCATTTTTCATATTTTCTACAGCAGTATCATATGCTTTTGTTATTTTTGCTCTTGGTGTTGTAGCTTCTAATGGTGAATGCCATTTACTACCTGACTGTGTTACTTTGGCAGTCTGTTCTGCTGCTTCTGTTGGTACAGTTTTGGCAGTGTTTTCTACAATATTATTGGCTGTTTTTCCAACGTCATCTGCTCCTTTGATTACCGCTCTTCCGGCATCATCTGCACCATTGATTACTGTTTTTCCAACATTTTCTGTTGGTGTAAAGCGACCTACATTAGCATCTGGATGATAATTTTTTGCTAAATTACGAGCTTCATCTCTGGCAGCTCGCCATTCTGATTCTGGAATTTTACCTTCTTGAGATAGTTTCTTTAATTCGGCAGCTTTCGCATTTGCCTCCTTTAGCTTATTTAATCCATCAGCCAAATCATCAGTTTCTCTGAGAACTGTTTGTCCGGCATCTTCTGCTCCTTTGATTACCGCTCTTCCAGCATCATCTGCACTATTGACTGCCGCTCTTCCTAAATCATCAGCATTTTCAGCAACTGCTTTTGTTGCCTTGTTTCCGTCATTCAAGAAATTTTCATATTTAAGTTTTTTGCCTTCGCTCATTTCTTTCGCATATCTACTAAATGCATTCTCTCCTATGTCATCTGCGTTTTCAACAACCGCTTTTCCAACGTCATCAGCATTTTCAACGACTGCTTTTCCAACATCGTCTACTTTATTGATTACGGCTTTTCCAACGTCATCAGTATTTTCAACGACTGCTTTTCCAACATCGTCTACTTTATTGATTACGGCTTTTCCAACGTCATCAGTATTTTCAACGACTGCTTTTCCAACATCGTCTACTTTATTGATTACGGCTTTTCCGACGTCATCAGCATTTTCAACGACTGCTTTTCCAACATCGTCTGCTCCATTGATTACTGCTTTTCCAACGTCATCTGCACTTTCAGCTAATGCTTTTCCTGCTTTGAGTTTAGATATACCTTTTCCTATAGCTTTGATTCCTTTATCCATAACAACAACTGTTGCTGCATCGATTGCGCCTTGCTTAGCACCTTCCCACATCATCGATCCAGTACTATATGTTTCATCAAAGCTAGCTTCTCCATTGGCATCATATACCAGATGCTGCTGTTGATAATTTGTTGAGCCTCGTCCAAATCCTGCAGCACCTGCTACGCTGGCCTCAACAACCAGATTTGCTCCTGGTATTGCAGCTAAAGCTATATATGGAATTGCAGTTCCTATTCCTTTGAAAAGTTCAGCAGCTGTTGATTCATGTGAATAGATACTATATTTTTCTACCCAGTTCAATGCACCATTTTCAAACGCATTATCAAATGCTTCCCCGACATGATCTTTTGCTGCCCATAATTCTACTGCTTCCATATCAAATCCGCAGACTGATCCTACTCCAGCTATAATATTGGCTCCAGCATCTACAATATCTTCACCAAACTTTGCTACACCTTCTGTTAAATTAAGTATTGCCATAGTTCCGGTTCCAATCATTTTTTCAACTAGACTTCCATTATTATAATCTTCTATCATTTGAGCTTGCTTATCTAGTACTCCAATTAGATTAGTTATACTATCTTGAACTGCTGGTGCATATGCATTCATATTTGATATATCTACATAACCATAAGCAACATTGTTAACTATAGTTACATTTTTTCCTATTTCTTCGCTAATAGCTTGTATTGTGTTATTTGATATATTAGATAGTTCTTCACATGCAGCCTGTACTTCTTCTGGACTACATTCATATCTATCCCCAAACAATGATACAATTAAACCAAGGGCTGCTGTTCCAATTACTATTCCTGTTACCATGTTTTCCTTCCTTTCTATGATCCTTGTTGCTGGTGTTGCTGTTGCTGAGCTTCTTCTTCCGCTTTCTGTTGATTATAAACTTGCCTAGCATATTCATATGCTTGATTCGCTGACTCTATTGTTGCATTTTTAACTTGTTTTACAAGATCTTCTAATTCCTCAAACTTTTGACCCATGGTTGCCCCATCAATATCAATTTCATCTGCTTTGCAGGTACTTCTTGCTGATTCTAATTGTGTTATTACCGTATCATATTGAGCCGCAGTTGCTTGTATTGACTTACACGCATTTTTAATTGTCACAATATCAATTGCCATCTTTTTCATTCCTTTCTTTTAATGTAATATATAGCAAATAGAGAAAGGATTTTTCTCTATTTACATTTCTCTATTTACTATACATTGCATTATGCAATGTATTATTTTTATTTTTCTTGACTGTATGCTAAAGCTTGCTCTACAGCTAAACGTAAGTTAGATGCACTTGCTTTCATTGCTTCAATAGCAGCTGGTACATCTCCTGTATAATAACTTTCCCATTTATTTCTTACTTCATCAGACCAAGTAGTTTCTACACCTGAAGGGATATTTCTTTTTATAGCAGAGTCTAATGTTTGTAATGAATCACTAATAGCACTGATGATGCTATCGATTTGTACAGCATCTTCTGTTGCTGCTCCTGGATTAATAGTTATATTCATAATTTTCACACCTTTCTTTAAATATTCTTACTTCATTGTTGATGATAAGTCGCTTATTAAGTTTGTAAATGCTGTTCCTTGTGCACCAATATACTCTAAAGCCTCATTAATTGTTTGTTGTAATGACTTAAAAGTTTCATCTTTTGCTTGGAATTTAGCTAATAAATCATTAGCAGGATCTCCTTGAATATCTCCTGATGTAATTTCACTGATTAAATTTTGTAATCTTGCATAATTGTTTTTGTATTCTGTTCCTGCAGTTTCTAGTGCATTTCTTAAATCATTTAATGCTGATTCTTCTACATGAATTGCCATAGGCCACCTCCTAATTTTTTTTTTGTAAGAATATTTAACTTTGATTTATATGTCAACCGAAGCCATATCCTTATAACTTGATTATAATATTGTTTTGAATATAAGGCAATTAATTTTTTTTATTTTACATTTTTGGACACTTTAAAAGCATTCAAAATGAATGCCTTTATTTTATAATTCTCCTAGATTGTCTGAATCATAATCAATATCATTTTCATCTTCTAAGAAACTAGTATCATCTTCTTGCCAAGTTTCTGTTTTAATATCATCTGTATTTGGTTCTAATTCTTCATCTATTTCATCGTCATTATTGTTATTATTTTTCTTATTATCTAAATATACTTTTGCTCCAAGTCCTGCTGCCGCAGCAACACCTATTCCTGTAATTACTGCTGCTGGTCCCAAATTTGTGCCTGATTTATTACTTGTTTGTGTTGTACTTGGTGTTGCTGTTATTGTTATTGGTTGTTCCATATTACTTGGTTCTTCAGGATTCGTTACTGTAATTACTGGTTCTGGAGAACTTGTTATTTGCGTTTGACTTGGGGTATTTATATTATTTGCTGGTGTACTAAATACTGTACTTGCATTAGAAAATGGAGTTGTACCAGATATATTATTAAAATTATTATTAGTATTGGTTTTTTCTGGTACTGGTTCATTATTTATTACTTCTTCTGATTTATTTATTTCATTTTGATTACTATTATTTTTTTCCTGTTCTTCTTCATTTTTTATTAGTACTGGTTCATTTTTATTAAGTTCTGGCTCTTCACTTTTTTCCTCAATTGTATTACTCATTTCTGGTTTCTCGATATTACTTGTTGGATTTTTTTGAGTAGTTGTTGAACCTAAAGTTGTGTTTTGCATACTTTCTTCTTGATTTTTAAAGGCACTGAATTTTTCTATTGATTGTACTTCTTTTTTTCCTTTTTCAGTCATATCATTCCATTTTTGGGTCTGAGCAGATGTATTACTTTCTAATATTGTTTGTAAACTTGTTTTTACTTTCTTTGAAGAAGTTATTAAACTGACTATGCTATTATTTATATCTGTTGTACTTATAGTAGTTGTTAAAAATTCACCAAATAAGTTATTATTAATTTTTATAGCAGTTATTCTTAGATTTTCTAATAATGATAAAATATTTTGAAAGTTTATATCATCTAAATAATATTGTCCATAGACTCTTTCTTTTTCACTTAAATAATAATCATCATCAAACATTTTACTTCTAGTACTTTTATATTTAAGACCTAAAAAATTAAAGGTATCATTTTCTAATCCAGAACTGCCATATGTTATTCCTTCTGCTCTTATCATTAATTCATTTAATTTTTGTTCTAATGCTGTGCAATAATCAAATAAACTACTTGTTTTTATTTTTTGTGTATATGAAGCAATTTCATCTATAAAACTTTTCATTTCACTTTTTGCACTTTCTAATTCTGCTATTGCATCACCAACATGTCTTCTATCAAAAGTTATGTTAAAATCCGAACTATTCATTTTTTCACCTTATCTTTCATATATTTTAAATTTGAATTAATTTTTGATTTTCTTCTTGTTCTTTTAAATATTTCTTATATGCTTCATATGATTCATTTCTTAATTTTTTATATGTTTTTAATTCATATTTTATTTCTTTTATTATATTGTTGTAATCATCTCTTAAAACTTCTATTTCTTTTCTTAAAGCTTCTACTGCTACATCAATTGTTTGATTATTTACTTTTAGATATGTTTCATCACAATTACTTTTAACATTACTTAATTTTCTTCCTATTGATGAAGTATAATCTTCTATTTCCGATTCAAAACTTATTAGTTTTTTTTCTAAGATATCTAATTCTACATTTTCAAATAATGTATTTCCTGTGACACTTATTTTCTTTCCATGAAATGTTCTTGTATAATCTATCATAATAATTAATCTCCTTTACTTTTATTAGTCTTTTAGGACTTCTTCATAGACTTTCTTTAATTGTTCTCCTACTTTTTTAATATCTCTTTCTTCAGCTACTTTGTAGGCGTTTTCTCCTACTTTTTTTAATTTACCAGTTATTATACCTCTAATTTTTTCTTCAAATTCATCTACAGTTTTGGCTTTGTAAACATTTTTACCGTCTTCTAACATTTCTTCAAATATTGGTATATCTCTAATGATGGCAGTTGTTTTACAAGCACAAGCTTCTATTATAGGTATTCCTTCTGTTTCTTCATATGTTGGGAATAGATATACATCACATCCGTTCATAGCGTCTTTTATTACTTGTTGCTTTACATATCCAGCAAATACTAAATTATCTAGTTTTGTATTAACTGCTTTTCGTACATCTTCTGTTGCGGCCGCTAAAGGACTGTAACCGAACCAGATAAATTTATATTCTGGCATTCTTTTTGCTAATTCTACAAAGTCTACTATTCCTTTTCTAGTGATATATAGACCTATTCCAATTATTACTTTATCTTCTTTTTTGTAATTATATTCTTTTCTAAATCTTTTGCCGGCAGTTTCATCTTTTTTAAATAGATCCAATTCTATTCCATTAGATATAGCATATATTTTTTTCTTTATACCGTATCCTTCTAATAATCTTTTTGAATATGGCGTTGGTGTTACTATAACATCACCTAAACTGTAGCATTTTATTAACCAGCGTTTGAACAATGGTGCTAGTTGTTTACAAAAGATAAATCCAGAACGAAAGTCTTCTTCTGTACTATGAGCATGATAAACTACTTTTTTTCCTTTTCGATGAGCCTTTTTGGCTAGATGATAAGATCTTGGTCCATAGAAATTAATATGAATAATATCATAGTCATCTTTTAAATTAGTTGTGTATTCTACATTTGCTGATTCTAAGGCTTTCATTTGATGCTTGATTGCTTTTCCAAGTCCAGAATTTGAAGTCATTTTTTCGCCTTCAGTATATAATAATACTTTCATTTATACTCCTCCATTATTGTATTCTATGGCCACAATGTCCGCAAAAAACACCTGTTGCTTGTGCACCGCAATATGCACAATACTTATTTTGACTATAAAGTGAACGATTATTTGTCGCTACAAATTTTAGTTTTTTTATTGAATTTATGTACATCCAAATTACGAACACTAAGAAAACTAGAAGAAATATAGGCATTCCTGCGAGTATACAAAAATCATATGTACCGTGTAAAATGACTGGTATTAACAAACTCTTTAGAAGATATTTTTTTGACTCTTCTTTTTGATTCTGTAATTCTGATATTTTAGCTAGACTCAAGTAATATCCCATAAATAGTCCATCACAGGCATGTCCTGGTACTGCTAGAACGGCTCTTAAGACACCTGTTGTGATACTTGCTTCTATTGTTTCATTGCCTAAAACGTATAAAATATTTTCAAATGCAGCAAAACCTAAAGCAACAAATACTGAGTATATTATAATGTCATATATTTCATCAAATTCTTTATTTTTATAGCCGACACTATAAACCATTAGTAATTTTGAACCTTCTTCTACTAATGCAACTCCAATAAAGGTATATATTAGTATTTCTATTAGGTTTGTTTTTTCACTGCTTGATGAAAGTATAGGAAATACACTACCTAATATGTCTGATACAAAAAGTACCACAAAGCAAGATAAAATTCCAGATATAAATAGTTTTACAAGTATTGATACTGGTTCTTTAGTTTTATCTTTTCTATTAACATATGTACCAATGACCAATACGGGTAATATGGCTAAAGCTAATAAAACGTATACCATTATATGTTATTTTCCCTCCTTATCATATATTTTGATTATAACATACTTTTTTATATTTATATGTTTTTTTTAGATATTATAGATATTTTGTTTTTGAGCTAGATGATAGGGAACAAAATTTTACAAAAAAAAACGTTGATTTCTCAACGTTAAATGCATAATGGTGGAGCATAGCGGGATCGAACCGCTGACCTCCACGGTGCAAACGTGGCGCTCTCCCAGCTGAGCTAATGCCCCATAACTGCTAATCACAGTCAGCAATAAGATTATAGCATAGCATTTTTTAATATGTCAACTTTTTTTAAAAATTTTCTCTAAAATTTCTCTTTCTAAGTAATAATCGTGACATTTTTTAAGAATATGGCGTTTGTTTCTATGAAAATTTTTAATGTCTTTAATCATAATACTTTTGTTGAATCTGTATTTATGCAAATATCTTTCTAAAAGAAATTTATTATAAACTAAATTTATTTTTTTGTATTCACTTGTTACTTTATATATAAGAAATATTATGATTATTACTATATTGATGTTAATATTATCTTTATTAATAAATAAAAGAAACAGTATGGTGATGTAACTAATAAAGATTTCTAAATATAAACTGTTTCTAAAGGATAGTTTTAATGAAAAAAAAAGATTTATTATTTTACCCCCGTCAAATGGATATATGGGTAATAAATTAAATACTAATATACTATAGTGATATAGTGTTATTGCTTCATAATAGTCAGGCATTATAAAAATAAGAATGAAATAAGCAATGAATTGGAATATTGGACCAGATATTAAAATTATGAACTCTTTAAATAATGAAATGTTCAACGACATTTTAAACTTTGATATACCACCTAATGGATATATAATTATCTTTTCTACTTCTACTCCAAGAATTTTAGCGGATATAAAATGACCTAATTCATGAACTATTATTAGAAAACTCATAATAATAAAAATGGAAAAGGATGCTGTTATAATTGCTAGTAAAGCGAAGATATATACAAAGGGATTTATTTCAATATATTTATATATAGTCTTTATAATTTAAATACTTCCCATCTTTTGAAAATACCATATATAGTTTTTTTCCTTTTACTTCTCCTAACAATTTTCCCTTTTCTATATAATCATATAGTTTTAACTCTACTGGCTCTACATTGGAATAAAATACTTCTATTCCATTTATTTGTTCTACAATTATTGTTTGTCCATATTCTTCTTTTTGTCCTAAAAATACTATAACACCAGACTCAATAGCTGGGACCAGGTAATTATCACTTACGTTTAGGACACAACCAGCTTTGTAAGTGTTATCCGATTTATAAGTTAACTTTTCACTAAAAACAGGTTGCTCTTCTTGGATTATTTTTTTTATAGGAAGAATACTTCCAAAATATTTTTGATAGATATTTTTGGCTACTCCAAATTTAAAACTACTTTCGTAAACATTTTTAGTTATTATTTTTTTGATACTAGAATTACTTTTTACAGATATTAATCCTATTAATACAATTATCACTGTTAACATTAATCTTGTTAAAAATCCAAGTACTTTTTTCTTTAATACTAGTTTTTTCTTTACTGTTTTCTTGTCCATAATTTTCTCCTTTGTTAATCTTATGAACAAAAAAAATAAATATACGTTAATTTATATTTATCTTCTTATATTTTTTAGGTAATTTATTTAGTATTAAAAGTAATATTTCACTATAAATTATATTTAGTAATAAACTATGTGAAATTTTATAGAATAATCTATAAAAACTCATGGGTACTAGGTTAAATACTATGATTATACAGGCATTTATTATTTCATATGATGATATAATTACTAGTATATGAATTATTATGTTTAAATAATTTACTTCAAAGTTTTTATTTATGTACTTGGTTATAATGGCTAGTATAAGAAATATTACTGCGTTATAGAAAAACATATTTGTATAGAATAAGTCATAAATGATACCAGTTATTATGGCAGTTAGGTAGAAATACTTTTCTTTTTTAATATAGAATGGATAAATTATAAATATACTTACTACAGTTAACATCGGTGTAAATAAAGAAAGTGCATTTACTGTGTAAGGTAAGAAGTTTGACAAAACTCCATCTAAAATAATGGATATAGCAATTATAATTGTAGGAAACATTATGCTTTCTCCTTTAATACAGTTACATAATGAATGTTACTAAAGTTTTGATTTGTTTTTATGTATAGTGTTTTACTTAGATTATATTTATCACTTTCTATTTTTTCTACTGTACCAATGTATATTCCAGCTGGAAATAAGCCGCCTAATCCTGATGTTACAACAGTTGAACCTTTTTCTATATTGATTGTTTTATCTACCCAGATTACTTTTAATAAGTTGTTTTTCTGATCATAGCCAGATAATATGGCATGTGTTTCTTGGTCATTATTTTTTATGGAAACGCTAACTTTAAAATTAACATCGTCGGCTGTAATTAATTTTATTTCACTGGAATTAGTGTATACTTTATTAATTTTTCCTATTAGGCCGTTCTTTGTTACAACTGCCATGTCTTTTTTTATGCCGTCTTTTGAACCTTTATCTATACTTAGAGTATTGAACCAGTAACTTTTATTTCGAGATAAAATTGTAGCGTTTACTGGTGTGTATTCAGTTAGAGTTTTGTTTAGTTCTAAGGCGTCTTTTAATTCTTGAATTTCTTTTTCTAATGACTCATTTACATTTTTTTGGATAAGATAACTTTCACTTTGAGTAATGTTTTTATCTTTATTTAAGGCTGTTAAAGGATACATAAATACTTTATTTATAAAGCTTGCGGTATCTTTTATAATTACTTCTGGTGTCTTTTGACTGGCACTTAGATAGATTGATGTAACTAAGGCTAGTATTGATATAATTATGCCAGAAATTACAATGATTTTCTTTTGTTTTTGTTTGTTTTTTTTGTACATATAATCAGTCCATTCTTCACTATTATATTATATTTTATCTTATCTTACAATTATTGATTCAGAATATTACCATGTTCATAGAAACTGTAAAATGAATCATCTCCTACTATAATGTGATCAATTAATGGAATGCCTTGAATCCTACCTATTTCCATAAGTGACTTAGTAAAATTAATGTCTGCTGTACTTGGACATAAGTCATTACTAGGATGATTATGTAAGCAAACGATACTTGATGCACTGTTTTTATATGCCTCCTTAAATATTTCTCTTGGATGTGTAATACTTTTATTAACTGTTCCCATAAATAATAATTTCCTTTCTATTAATTCTTGTTTTTCATTAAAATATAAACAATAGAATAATTCTTGCTTTTGTCCTACAAATAAATAGCGTGTTTCTTGCCAGATTGCTTCCGGATTGTTTAGTTTTTTTCTTTGTTTTACAGATGTTGTGTAATTAATTCTTTTACCAAGTTCTATGGCTGCTAGAAGTTCTAAGGCTTTTACTTCACCTATTCCTTTTATTTTTATTAGTTGAGCTAGTGTTAAGTTTTTGAATTCTTCTATTGGATATTCAACTAAAATATTTAAAGCTAAGTCTGTTGCATTTAGATTTTTTGTTCCTGTTTTTAATATTATTGCTATTAACTCTTTATTAGTTATATTACTTATTCCATTTTGTTTTACTCGTTCTCTTGGTCTTTCTCCTACTGGAATATCTTTTATTTTGTAATGTATAATTACCACCTCATTATATTATTAGCTAATTAATTACTATTTCTTTTAATTAATTCTTCATAATTTGCTAAAACGACTTCTTCAATGGTTAGTATTTCGGATTCTTTATTAGTACTGTTTATTAGAATATCGAATTGAGTAACATTGTTATAGAACTCTTCATTTGATAAGTTTTGTTCTTTGATGTAGATTTGATAACCTTTGTTTTCATATATTTCTTTTAGTTTTTTGGCGTTTTTTTCATCTCTGGTTATTCCTAGGTAAACATATTGTTTATCATTTTTAGAGTCGACTGTTTTTACTAGTAGGTCTTTAGTATTTTCTTGCATACTACTAGTAGATGAATAGACTCCTTCCTGAATAAAATAATAAGTTTTTCCCTCGTTTAAAAAACTGGTACTGAGTTTTTCTTTGTATGTATTATTTAGAATTATTCCAGCTATGGCACCAAGGACTATAGAAAAAACGCTTATCTTTAATGTTTTTTTCATATCATCACCAAGTTTATGATAGCAATCTCCATTGACTACTTATGTCGAAATATATTTATTTACATATTTTTCTTCTTTATTTTTACATTTTTCTTTTGTTTTTGTAATAAAAAAAGAAGCTTTGCGCTTCTTAATTTAGTTTTTCTAGTAAATAACTTAGTTTTTCTTTTTCTTCGGCTATTTTTTTTCTATCCATTTCTACTATATTAGCTGGTGCTTTATTAATATAGTTTTCGTTTGATAGAAGCTTTTCACGTCGTTCAATTGAATTTTTTAATTTATTAGCTTCTTCCTCTAGAGCTTTTGTATCTACTTGGTCTTGTTCAAAGAAATATGTAATGTTAATATTTGATGACTTGTAGTTACAACTTACCATGTTGTCAGGATCATCACTAGTTAAGTTCTTGTCTGTTATTTTTAGTTGAGAAGCAAATATTTTTATAAATTCTTCTTTTTTACATTCAAAGTTAACTAGTGCCTCTTTTGTTATTTTGTTTGAAGCTTTTAAGTTTCTTATTGCGACAATGTCTTCTAAGATACTTTCTAATTCTTCTGTTTCTTCTTTGTAGATATCTTTTTTATTTACTTCAGGATATGAAGATATCATTATTGATTCTGCTTCTTTTATTGGTAGTTTTTGATATATTTCTTCTGTTACGTATGGCATAAATGGATGAAGTAATTTTAAGATGTCTGTTAGAGTATCTAAAAGAATTGTTTTTGTTGTTGGAGTCATGTTTGATTTAGTTAATTCAATGTACCAGTCACAGAAATCTTCCCAAATGAAGCTATAAAGTTCATTTCCAACATTATGGAATTCATATTTATCCATGTTTTTGATTACATTTTTGATTAATTGATTTTTCTTTGTTAGAATCCATTTATCATAAATTGTTAGTTCTTCTTTGCTTATGGCTCTTTCTTTTAAGTCTTCTATATTTAGTAGAACGAAACGAGATGCATTCCATAGTTTATTTATGAAGTTCCATGATGATTTTACTTTTTCTTCATCATATCTTAAATCCATTCCCGGAGCTGAGTTTGTTGTTAGGAAGAAACGAAGTGCATCACAACCATATTCATCTATAACGTCCATAGGATCTACACCGTTACCTAATGATTTAGACATTTTTCTTCCTTCTTTGTCTCTAATTAAACCATGGATTAGGCAGTCTTTAAATGGCCTTTTATTCATAAATTCTAATGATTGAAATGTCATTCTATTTACCCAGAACGGTATGATGTCATAACCTGTTACTAAAACATTATTTGGGAAATATCTTTCTAGTAACTCTTTACTGTCTGGCCAGCCAAGCGTTGAAAATGGCCATAGAGCGCTTGAGAACCAAGTATCTAAAACATCTGGATCTTGTACCCAGTCTTTTCCTGGACTTTCAACTTGAACTTTTATTTCATCACCTTTATACCAAGCTGGTATTCTATGTCCCCACCATAATTGACGTGATATACACCAGTCGTATGTTATTTCCATCCAGTGATTCATAACTTTTTCATATCTTGATGGTACAAAGTTAACTTTATTTTCTTTGTCTTTTTGATTTTCTAGTACACGATCGGCTAGAGGACGCATTTTTACAAACCATTGTTTTGATAAGTAAGGTTCAACTACGGCGTCACTTCTTTCACTATGACCAACTGAGTGTACCATTGGCTCTATTTTTATTAATAAATCTTCTTTTTCTAAATCTTTTACTAATTGTTCACGGCATTCTTCTCTAGTTAATCCTTGATATTTTCCTGCATTTTCATTCATAGTAGCATCTTTGTTCATTACTACTACTCTTTCTAGATTATGACGATTTCCTACTTCAAAGTCGTTAGGGTCGTGTGCAGGTGTTATTTTAACAACACCTGTTCCAAATTCTGGATTAGCATGTTCGTCAGCTATTATTGGAATAAGTTTGTTGACAACCGGTAGGATTGCATTTTTTCCTACTAAATGTTTGTATCTTTTGTCTTTAGGGTTAACCGCAACAGCAGTATCGCCAAAAAGTGTTTCTGGTCTTGTTGTTGCGACATCAAGATAATCTTCTGTTCCTTCTATAAAATATTTGATATGATAGAAGGCGCCTTTGTCTTCTTTATAGATAACTTCTTCTGTAGAAAGTGCTGTCATTTGTTCTGGATCCCAGTTGATTATTCTTTCGCCACGGTAAATTAAACCTTTGTTGTATAATCTGATAAACACTTCGTTAACGGCATGACTTAGTCCTTGATCAAGGGTGAATCTTTCTTTTGAATAGTCAACAGATATTCCTAGTTTTGCCCATTGTTCATGGATAGTGTTGGCATATTCATCCTTCCAAGCCCAAGCTTGTTCTAACCAGGATTCTCTACTCATGCTTCTTGGCATTATTCCTTGTTCTTTTAGACGTTTGTCAATTTTTGATTGTGTTGCGATTCCAGCATGATCCATTCCAGGTAGCCATAAGCAGTCATATCCTTGCATTCTTTTATAACGAATTATTAGATCTTGTAATGTTACGTCCCAGGCATGTCCAATGTGTAATTTACCAGTTACATTTGGAGGAGGAATTACTATACAAAATGGCTCTTTTGAACTTTTTGAATCTGATTTGAAATAATCTTTACTTTTCCAAGTTTCGTATTTATTTTTTTCTACTTCGATATGGTTATACTTTTTATCTAACATATATATCGCTTCCTTTCATATAAATAAAAAATTTCATCCAATGCAAAGGACGAAATTTTATTTCATGGTACCACCTTAATTTCTACCAATTATTATTTATTAACTGATAGCTTGATATTCATAACGGAATTAACCGGGATTACTTACTTAATTTCAGAAACCATGCTCCTCTGCTACCTTCATTATATTTTTTTATTCATTTACACCTAACATGAACTCTCTTTGAAAAAAATTATAATTACTCCTCAGATTCCTTGCATCTATTTGGTATTATAGCTTATCTTTTAATTTTTTTCAACTATTTTATGGAACTTATTTTTTCTGGTGAGTTGGGAATTTTATTGACTTTTTTAATCATTTTGTTTTTTTAATTCAGCATCATATAATTGATGATAAGTTTTACTATTTTTAAGTAGTTCTTCATGGGTCCCTTCATCTACTATGGTTCCATCTTCTACTAATAGTATTCTATCACTATTTATTACAGTACTTAATCTGTGTGCAATTATTAGTATTGTGTATTCGTTTTTCATATTGTCTATGGCCTGCTTTATACTTGACTGAGTTTCATTATCTAAAGCTGATGTTGCTTCATCAAATAAAATAATTTCTGTTTTTTGAACAAGGGCACGGGCTATTGCTAGACGCTGACGTTCTCCGCCAGATAGATTAATTCCACCCTCTCCGATCATGGTATCATATCCTTCTGGTAAGGAATTAATGAACTCGTCTAGGCAAGCTTTTTTGCATGCTTCAACCATTTCCTCATCAGTTAAATTTTCTTTTACAAGACGCAAATTTTCTTTAATACTCATGTTGAATATGTATGGGTTTTGACTGATAATCGTGATATTTCCACGAATAGAATCCTTGTCTAGTTCTTTAATACTTATTCCATCTATCGTTATATCGCCGGAGTTGATATCATACATTTTACATAGTAAGCTAAACACCGTACTTTTTCCAGCACCAGATTTTCCTACAAAGGCTACTGTTGAATTGGCTTTTATTTTAAAACTCATATTTTTAATAGTTAACTGTTCTTTCTTGTATCCAAAGTAAACATTTTTGAATTCAAAGTCGCCATGAATCTTTTTGAGTTGCTTTTTGCCAAACTTTTCTTTTGGAAACTCTTCGCTGTCCATGATACTAAATATTCTTTCAGAAGATAGGTTAAAATCTTTTACCTTTTCTAGAAATTCACTAATATAAAATACTATTGAAGCAAGATTTCCCATGTAATTATGTACAACTAAAGCGTTAGCAATAGTAAGATTTCCTGTTGCTATTAAAAGAAGTGAAGTGAATATACTACCAGCATCAAATAGGTCTCGTAGTGTTCCTGTTATAAATTGATAGTTCCTGTTTATCACATCCATATTATATTTTTCTTGATTTAGGTGGATTATTCTTTCACTTAGTTCTTTTATGAAACTTTGTTCAGCGTTTAACATTTTTATATCATGCGCTCCATGAACTAGTTCCCCTACAAATCCAGATAATTTTTCATGTTCTTTACGATATGCTTTATCTTTTTTGTTTACTATAATGATACGCTTCCTTGCAACTATAAAAACAGCAGTTATCATTATGACTACGTATAAAAACATTATTTTATTGATAATGAATATGGCTAAGAATACACCTATATTTGTTACTATGTTTGTTAAGTAGACATTTAGGACTACAAAGATATCAGCAACTTTACTAGCATCATTTGTTAATCTCTGAATAAATAATCCTGATCCATTTTCGTCTAGGCAACTATTTTCTATTTTTAATATTTCAGTTCCTAAACTGATTTCAATTTCATTAAATGTTTCTCTAAATATTCGATGTCTAAAGTAGCTTGTGGCATAGTATGCAGTGTTTCTTAATATTTCAACTATTAGGATAACTGTTCCTATAAATAGTACTTGTTTAAACTGATTACTTGTTAGGCTAACAATTATTTTTGCACTTAAAATTGGTACAAATAGATTTATAAAGATAAATACTACATTAAATGCTATATAACCAATGATATATTTCTTTTAATTTTTTCCATATTTCCAGGCTTTCTTGATATTTTTTAAGAATTCTTTTATGACACTGCACCTGCCCTTACTTTTATTTTCAAATATTATTATATTATATTTTTATTTTAATGTAAATTGATATAAGATGTACTTTTGTGTTAAAATGTTTGTAGGAGGGATATATGAAAAAAGTTAATAATACACAAACGGTAAAACGTGAAGACTATATTTCTTGGGATGAATATTTTATCGGAATTGCCAAATTGTCATCCATGAGAAGTAAAGATCCAAGTACACAAGTTGGATGTTGTATAGTTAGTCAAGATAATAGAATCTTATCTGTCGGATATAATGGCGCTCCTAATGGTTTTGATGATGATTCATTTCCTTGGGCACGCATTGGTGAAAAACTAGAGACAAAGTATATGTATGTTTGTCATAGTGAATTAAATGCAATTTTAAATTATCGCGGAAACACGCGAGATTTACAAGGTTCAAAAATATATGTTAGATATTTTCCTTGTAATGAATGTGCTAAAGCTATTATTCAGTCTGGTATAAAAGAAGTTATTTATTCTCATTCTTATGACTATGATAATCATAGTGAGGAAATGGAAGCTTCTATTAGAATGTTTGATAAATGTGGTGTTAAGTATAGAAAGTTTGTGGCAAAAAACAAAAAAGAAATTGTTTTATGTTTAGAAGATTAGTAGTTTTTATCGACTACTTTTTTCTTTGTAATGTTGTTTGATTTGATGTGGATGAAGATATTTGTGTTGATTTGTGTTTAAATAAAAAAGCCGTTTCTATTTTGGATAAGAAACGGTTTTTATTTTTGTTTTTTTAGTTTGGCTGGGTTAATGAAGCTGGTTATTACTTGGTTGTTTTTTCTGGATGAATTCTTTTGATTTTATTGATTTTATTGATTCTACTCTTCTATTTTTTCAACTTCATTGTACTCTTTATCTTTTAGGTCTATTAAAGCTTTTTTTATTGTTAAGTTGTTTTTTAATTGTCCGGTATTTTGATCGGCTACAGTTTCATTTTTTTCGATATTTTCTATTGCCGTCCAACCGTCAATTACTTTTCCAAATGCAGCGTATTGTCCATCTAAATGTTCAGCTGTCCCTAGCATTATGAAAAATTGACTTCCAGCAGTATCGTTTGAAGCAGATGTTCTTGCCATGGAGATTATTCCTTTTTCATGTTTTAGGTCATTTTCAAAATCGTTTGCGGCAAACTCTCCTTTTATTGTATAGCCAGGTCCTCCGGTACCAGTTCCAGTTGGGTCGCCACCTTGTAAGACGAATCCTGGTATTAATCTGTGGAATGTGTTATTATCATAAAATCCTGTTTTTACTAGCGAAATGAAGTTTGATACTGTATTTGGTGCGATTTCAGGATATAATTCCATAACTACTGAGCCATAATTTTCTATGTACATTGCTACTACAGGATTTGTTGTGTCATATTGTGATAGTTCAACTTCATTTGATGTCGTGTCATAATTTATTCCTAGTAAGTCTTCTTTTACAGTTTCTTTTTTGTTACTGCAGCCAGAAATAGATACAATGAATATTAGTAATGTTATTATTAAATATATTTTCTTATTTTGCATTTTTCTTTGTCCTTTCTAGTATGTCTCTTGCTGCTACTAATCCTGTGGCTGCTGCCGTTACGATATTTCCAGCTTTTCCAGCACCATCACCTATAAAGTATATGTTATCATTATTTAGTTTGAAATTGTTGTCGGTTGCGATTTCATTACTGAAAAATTTAATTTCTGGTCCGTATAGTAATGTATCATCATTGGCAACTCCTGGTATTATTTTGTCAAGTGTTTCTAGGCCTTCTAAAATATTTGTAATGATTCTATGCGGCATAACTAGTGCTAAATCTCCAGCTACACAGTCCTTTAGTGTTGGCTCGATGAAACCTTTATTTATACGATGCCATTCACTGCGTCGACCATTTTTTAGGTCTTTTAATGACTGTATTATTGGTTTACCATCACCTAGTACATTGGCGATTTTGGCAATTGATTCGCCATATAGTCTGGTGTTAGTAACTGGTTCTGTTAAATTAACCTTACTTATAAAAGCAAAATTGGTATTGTTACTTTTTGTATCTTTTAAGGCGTGTCCGTTGACACATATGTAGCCATAATAATTTTCTTTTGCTACAAAACCTCCTGGATTAGTACAGAATGTTCTAATTTCATCTGAATATGTTTTAGTCTTTATAAATATAGTTGGATCATATATGACATTGGTAATTTCTTCCATTATGTCTTTTCTGACTTCTACTCTAACGCCGATTTCTATACTTTGTGATAGATATGGTATATTGTGTTTATCGGCAAAGTCTTGTATCCATTTTGCTCCTGTACGTCCTGGTGCAATGACAACATTTTTAGATATTATGGATTTTTCCTTTTTTGATGGATCCAAATAAGTTATTTCATGTTCTTCTTCATTTATTGTTTTTATGTCTGTAACATCTGATTTTTCTATTAATGAAACGCCTTTGTCTGCTAAGAATTTGCAAATTCCTTCTATGTATTCTGGCAAATGGTCACTGCCTAGATGCTTTTGTTTTATAATTAAGAGTTTAGCCCCGGCTACTGTTACTTTTTTTCTTATTTCTGAGGCAAAATCTAAATTACTTGGATATACTTCAGCATCCATATTAAATTTGTTAAAAATTATTTCTGTTTCGTCTATTAATTTATAAGCTTCGCTCTCACTCATGTATTTTGTTAGGTCACTTTTACCAAGTTTTGGTATAAAATTCAGTTTGCCGTCTGAGAAGGTTCCTGCTCCACCATAGCCAGATAATATGGCACATGGATTACAGTTTTTGCATGGTACTCCTTGCTTTATCATTGGACAAACCCTTTTCTTTACAAAAAATCCTTTTTCTAAAATTGCTATTTTTAATTTTGGATTATTGATTATTAGTTCATATGCGTTGAATAGACCGGCTGGTCCAGCACCTACAATCACTACATCATATTTCATTTTATCACCCAGTATAATTTTACCATAACTTTTATTTTTTTACTAATTAATTATAAAATGTATGATACAATATACTTGGTGATAATAAATGACTAGAGAGGAACTGAATAAGACTAAACAATCCGAGATTATTAGTGAAGAGCGAAGAGAAAAAAGAAAAAAAGTTGTATGTATTACTTTTAAGATAATTCTTGCTTTAGTAATTATTTTTTCTACTTTTTATATTTTAAATGATTATATATTTACGAAAAAAATATTGGTCAAAGAAGAACGAATTGTAAATGAGAAAATTCCAGATAGTTTTAATGGCCTTAAAGTTGTTCAATTTTCCGATTTGCATTATGGTTCTACTATTTTTCTAGATGAGGTAAAAGAACTTGTAAAAATAATTAATTCTAGAAATCCTGATATTGTTATATTTACTGGGGATTTGATCGAAAAAAATTACAACATTTCGGATAAAGATAAAGAAAAACTTATTCATGAAATTTCTAAATTAAAGGCAAGTATAGGTAAATACTCTGTCTTTGGTGATGAGGATAGTGATGATTATTCAAGTATTATTAAGCAAGCTGGTTTTAATCTGCTTGATAATTCTTATGATTTAGTTTACGATGGTGATGAAACACCAATTATTATAATTGGAATTTCTAGTTTGTTAAGTAATAATTATGATATTGATACGGCATTCAGTTATTTTAAAGAAAGCAATAGTAATTCTAATTTATATAGTATTGTTATTTTTCATGAGCCAGATTTAACTGATTATGTATTAAAAAATAATAATACCGACTTGTTGCTTGCTGGTCATTCTCATAATGGATACGTAAAACTACCATTTGTTAATGGTTTACTTAAGAGTGATGGTGCTATGGAATATTATGATGAAAAATATGTATTTTCAAATCGTAAACTTTTTATATCATCTGGAATTGGTACCAATGGCTCTGGTGTGAGATTTATGTGTCAGCCAAGTGTTAACTTTTTTAGGCTTTCAAGTAAATAAATTTTTGATTTTTAGAAGAAAGTTTTTCTTCTTTTTTTGTGCTTTCTTATATATATCTAGTTGACCTATTTTTTTGTCATCTAGGTATATTTTTATGATCCCAGCGGTGTTTTTTGAATTATCCGTGAATGTTACAAGTGTTTTTATTTTAGATATTTCCTTTTTGGTTAATGGATATGAAAAGGACTTTTTTAGATATAATATTTCGTCTTTGTTTTTACTTTTTACGTCAAAATTATTTTTATCTACTATTTTATAATTTTCGTATTCAGCAAATAATTGTTCATATAGTTTTTAATGAGTTTCGTATTTACTGTCGTCATTTAATGTTACTATGGTTAAGTTCAGGTTGTTTTTGTTTGCTGTTGTTATTAAAGTTTTACCTGCACTTGGAGTATAACCGTTTTTTCCTCCGGTGCAATACTTGTAATTATTTAGCAATCTATTTCTGTTGTACCATAGATATGTTTTGTTGATAGTTGTGGTTTCATATTTTTTTGTTGATGAGATTTGTCTATATGTCTTATTTTTATATGCGTACTTAGATAAGAGTGCCATGTCGTAAGCTGTTGAGTAATTTTTGGTATCTTCATCTAGTCCGTGTGGATTTTCAAAAGTACTATTTTTCATTCCAATTTTTTTTGCTTTTTGGTTCATTAATTCTACAAATTTTTCTTCGCTTTCTGCCGTTGCTACGGCTAGTGTTACGGCTGCATCATTTCCTGATCTTAATAGTAAACCATATAATAAGTCTTTTATTGTTATTCTTTCTCCGGGTTCTATATATATGTTTGTACCATACATTTTTAGTACTTCTGTACCTACTTCTACCTCTTTTTCTATATTGACGGTTTCCAATACTATTATCGCAGTTAAAACTTTTGTTATTGATGCTATAAGTCTTTTTTCATTTATATTGTTACTGTATAATACTCTCCCAGTGTCTAAATCCATTGCAATTGTCGATGTGGCCTTTGCATAAGGTTTAATGGGAAATAAAAATATTATAGTAATGATTGTTATCAAAAAAATTTTTTTCATTTTAACCACCTAAAGAATTATATGCTATTAAAATAAAATTTTTATTGCTAGTTATTATTTTTATAGGAAAAGTTATTTTTTTTAGAATAATAATTATGAGGTGATAAATTATGGAACAAAATATTGTTGTACTTAAATCTAAATTTAAAGAAATCAAAAATAAAGGCTGGATAGAAGCGAGTTCTAACGGACGTGGAAACGTTGGTATTACATTTGAAAAAGAATTAGGGTTGAGTCCTAATCGTTCCGAGAATCCAGATTTTAACGGAATCGAAATAAAAACAAAACAAAATAACCTGTATAAATATGTGACGCTTTTTAGTTCGACGTTTGATGGTCCATTTCCATTTGAAATGAAAAGAATTTCTGAAAATTATGGTATGTATGATGAAATATGTACGGATGCTAAAATCTTTTTTGGCATTGTGCGTGCTGATAGATCTACAAAAATTGGTAAAAAGTGGAAATTTAAGCTAGAAGTTGATTATATTGAAAAAAGGGTATATTTTGTTGTGTATGACAATAATAATGTTATTATTGATAAACAAAGTTATTGGAGTTTTGAATTATTAAAAAAACGTTTAGAAACTAAGTTAACTTACTTGGCTTTTGTTTTTGCTAAGCGAAAGTTTTGTCATAATAAAGTGTATTTTTTATACTATGATATTAAATGGTTGAAATTGAGAGATTTTGAAACATTTCTTTTCTTACTTGAAAAAGGCATCATTAGAGTTAGCTTTAAGGTTGGTGTATACAGATCCGGACCTAAGCTTGGTAAATATTATGATCATGGAACTAGTTTTGAAATACAGTCTGATGACATTGATTGCTTATTTTATAATTTGTAGATTAAGTAACGACGTATGATTAAGTACTTTAGTTTGATAAATCAAATGAAGTACTTTTTATTTTTATTGGTAAAATTTTCCATTTTTATAAAAATATTATCACCATTTTTCATTAATTATATTGTTTCGTTTATATATATATGTTTTTAAGTCATAAAAAATAATCTTGTTTTTACTTAAAATACCAAGATATTTTTCTTATGCTTGGTATTTTTATTTCCTTTCTACTTTGAACTTTCCTATAAGACAAAAAAACATTGCTTTAGCAATGTTAATTACATACTGGTCGGGAAGACAGGATTTGAACCTGCAACCCCTTGGTCCCAAACCAAGTGCTCTACCAAGTTGAGCCACTTCCCGTTATATGGTGCGCTCGAAGGGATTCGAACCCCTGACCTTTTGGTTCGTAGCCAAACACTCTATCCAACTGAGCTACGGGCGCATAACCGACAATATACTCAGTTAAACACGTCTCAATAAAATTTAAAAATTGGTGGCTCCAGCGGGAATCGAACCAGCGACACAGGGATTTTCAGTCCCTTGCTCTACCGACTGAGCTATGAAGCCATATATGGCGGTCTCAACGGGACTCGAACCCGCGATCTTCTGCGTGACAGGCAGACGTGTTAACCAGCTGCACCATGAGACCATTTTGGTTGCGGGAGAAGGATTCGAACCTTCGACCTTTGGGTTATGAGCCCAACGAGCTACCGAGCTGCTCCATCCCGCGATATATTGGCGGAGGAAAAGGGATTCGAACCCCTGCGTCGCTTGCACGACCTCCCGGTTTTCAAGACCGGTCCCTTCAACCAGACTTGGGTATTCCTCCAATCATCACTATTTCAGACGACAAATAGATTATATCATAGTAATTTTATACATGTCAACAAATTTTATGACTTTTTTATTATTTATCAGTTGCAAAAGTAAATTCCACTCTAAAGTAAAATTTAATATTTTAAATTAGTACTTACATTTTTATTTGAGATTTTTTTATATAATTATAAAACGAGCTACATAAATAGCTCGTGTTATATCGATTGGTGCCTAAGGCCGGACTTGAACCGGCACGAGGGTTGATTCTCGCAGGATTTTAAGTCCTGTGCGTCTACCAATTCCGCCACTCAGGCACTGGTGACCTGTATGAGATTCGAACTCATGACCCTTTGATTAAAAGTCAAATGCTCTACCGACTGAGCTAACAGATCATATAAATAAAATGGCTGCCTCGGTTAGATTCGAACTAACGCATGTCAGAGTCAAAGTCTGATGCCTTACCACTTGGCTACGAGGCAAACTTAAGTGGTGGAGAGAGATGGATTCGAACCATCGAACTCAATGAGAACAGATTTACAGTCTGTCGCGTTTAGCCTCTTCGCTACCTCTCCAAAAAAAATGGTGCCGAAACCAGGACTTGAACCCGGAACCTACTGATTACAAGTCAGTTGCTCTACCAATTGAGCTATTTCGGCATAACATTAAAATGGTGGGCGATATAGGACTCGAACCTATGACCCCTTGCTTGTAAGGCAAGTGCTCTAACCAACTGAGCTAATCGCCCAAAAATAACCAGTTGACAGTATTTAATATACCAAGTAATGCAAGCTTTGTCAACCTTTATATAATATTTTTTTTATTTTTTTTCAATACTAGTTTTACTTAGGCTTTCAATTTTACTATTTATCCAATAATTTAACTTACTTTGTAAATTGGTAAAACCAGACGGCGTTTCAATTATTTTCACTTTAGAAATCTTCGACTCTCTATATTCTATTCCCTTTATGCTCAATTTTACATGATGTTCTTTCTCATTTTCCTCCAACACTTTTGCACTAATAGTTTCGCCAATTTTGACATAATCATGAATGTTTCTAACAAAATTATCTGATATTTCCGATATATGAATCAAGCCATTGTAATAATCATCTAAACTTAAAAAGATTCCATACTTTTCTATTCCTGTAACACATCCCGTTACTATTTCTCCCGTTTTATATTTTTTCATTTAATACACCTTCTTTGATATTATAACATTTTTATTTTGACATAACAAGTTCTCTTTTTTACTCTACAGTTCTAATGTTAATTTTTATTTGAATGTCCGTTTTAATAAAATAACGGAATTAAATCTAAAAATTTACGACTCTACAGTGCTAACAAAAAACTATAGACAAGCATTTTGATTCTATAATTTCTTTACTTATATTTTTTTTAAAGTTATAATATTACTGGTGATAAAAATGAATGATGACATAGAATCAAGAATTAAAGTAGTAATAGATAAAATCAGGCCATTTCTAATAAGCGATGGTGGAAATCTTGAATTTGTAAAGTACGAGGGCAATGTAGTATATATTAAGCTTATGGGAGCTTGCCAAGAATGTTCAATGTTAGACGTAACCTTAAAGGATGGTATTGAGGAACTATTGATAAATGAAATCCCTGAAATTAAAGAAGTTAGAAATGTAGATTAGTTAAAATTTTATAACCAATCTACATTTTTTATTGTTCCATATTTATTTATAATCATATATATTTCTTTCAAGTACATTTCATATTCTGTACTTCTTTTTATTATTTCGGTTATTTTACTTTCGCTCGCATTTTCATTTATAATAAGTTCATATTGATCAAAATAGAAACTTGGATATAGCATTCGGCTGAACACTCTTATATATTCCTCTTTATTACAGCTAAAATTTTTAATAATCTTTTCTATATCAGTATCTAAATATTTCTTGCTTAGAAATAAATATTTTAAATATTCACTTAATTCTCTTTCCCTATAATCAATTACGTAAAACAAAGGATTTAAATAATTTTCTTTTTCTATTCTTTTGTGGCATATCTTTTTTTCTTCAATTTTTTTAGTTTCCGAAATATTTTGAGTTATATATGATATTGCATTTTCCGCCATTCCTATATAGTAATTTAGACTTTCTAACATCTTGTAGTTACATTTTTTTAAATGCTTGTATTGATATTCAAAATAGTCATTTTTCTTTGTCCATAAATCATACCAGTCACTTCTGTCTAACTTATAATTTTTATTTTGAAGTTTAATTTCACCTAGTTTTACATTCATATTTTGTTTTGATGGAACTCTCATTAAAACATAGAATTCATTTTTATACAAAGTAAAAATGATGTTATCCTTGTTTAAAATTATTTTATATATACCATCTATATTCATTGTAATGTTATATATTTCAAAAGTTTCTTCTTGATTAGTAATTTTACTAAATATATATATTTCATTTTTATACTTTATGTAAGTTTCTTTCCCAGACTTTAATAATGATACATTCTCAAAATTATAATAATATTCAATTGTATTTTTCATATTATCAACTCATTTAATTTTATGACAAAAAAAAGCAAACAATTCATGAAATGCACCCCATAGAGTAGATAGTATAAAAAAGCAAATACAAGTTAAATTAT
>CAVIUA010000043.1:0-45829 GCA_963645945.1 bacterium | reverse complement strand
ATCAGGGTTTTAATGAATCATTTTATAAACTGTCTACTTTTACTTGACTAGTTCAAAAAGAGGTGTTTTTTTGTGAAAAAAAACGAAATTGTGTAATAAATAAAGACTTTTTTTTACATTTTTAACATATTTTACCCATATTTTAAAGATAATATAGAAAAAAGGAGAAAAATATGAAACGTAAAAAAAATAAAAAACTTATCCTAAAAATACTATTAATAATATTACTTGTAGCATCAGTGTATCTTGCATGTAAGATTACTGAAACCATAAATCAAAAAAATATAAATAAAAATTTAAAAGATGAATCATGGATTGATAAAAATGTAAAAATAGATGATTCTAGTATTAATGATGATATACGCATAATTAAAAAAAATAAATCCATAGAAGTATACAACATGCTTTATCAACAAAACGTAACAAAAAAAATCAGTAACGAACTTGACAAAAACGACTATACTGCGGATAATCCATTAATAATATATAATCCATATGGTACCAATAACAATTCCATAAATATATATTTTAAAGATGATGACATGACTCTTACATCATATAAAATAGAAACTAACGGTTATGAAACATTTGAAAAGGACATAGTAGAATGTAATAAAGATATACAAAGTTATCAAGTACTTGGCTTTGTTCTAGGAACTAAAAACACTTTATATTTAAATTTTACAAATGAAACTGGTGATGAAACTGCGAAAAAATACACTTTGGATTTTACAGACTATAAAATAGCAACAGATAATAAAGTTGAAATTACTGAAGATAATAGTGAAGAATTAGAAGATGGACTATATGCTATTCTGGGTGATTCTAGCGATGATGATTATATCTGGCTAGTAGACAATGCTGGTGTTATCAGAGGAGAGATACCAATTATTGGATATAGAGCTGTAAATCTACTTTTTAAAGACAATGAAATGTATTTTAGTGTATCAGAAAAGAAAATTGTGAGTATGAATAATCTAGGACAAATAACAAAAATATATAATTTAGGTAAATATAAATTACATCATGATTATACATTTGATGAAACTAAAAATAATATAGTAGTTCTAGTAAGTGACACAACCAAAGAATCTTGCGAAGATGCAATTATAAAACTTAATCTTGCTTCCGGCAAAGTAGAAGACACATTTTATCTAGAAGAAGTCCTACCAGATATTAGAGAAAGTGCTTATTACAACAAAGATGAAGTAGCCAAAGAAGTAGAATCAGTTGGTGTAGATTGGATGCATATTAATACTATAAACTATTTACCTAATGATACAGTAATACTAAGTTCCAGAGAAACTTCTTCCATTATAAAAGTAAGTAATATCTTTGACAATCCAAAAGTTGAATATATACTTGGAGATGAAACATTCTATGAAAATTATGACTCTAAAAAATATTTATATACAAAAGTAGGAGATTTTACAATAGCTGGAGGACAACACACCGTAAGCTATGTTCCAACATCGACATCGGGTGTATATTATTTAACCATGTTTAATAATAACATTGGCATAAGTACAACAGTACCTCACTTTTCCTGGTCAAGCATTGGACTTAAATACAGTAGTCCAGAGGATGAAGGTAAATCATATTATTATAAATATAAAGTTGATGAAAATGAAAAAACATTTGAACTTGTAGATGAGTTTGAAGTACCATTTTCAGCATATATGAGTAGTGTACAAAACTACAATAAAAGTATTATAATTGATTCAGCTCAAGCCTGTACTTTCTCAGAAAGAAATACAGATGGAAGTACAAAAAGAACATACAAAGTAAACTGCAAAAGTAGTATTTATAGAGTTTTCAAATATAATTTTTATGATTATTATTTTAAAAGTGCCAAATAAGGTACTTTTTAATTTATAATATTAATAAATTGTAAAATAATAAAGCTAAAAAGATGAAAAAAATCGTGATATAATATTTTAAAGGAGTTTACTATGAGACAAAATATTTATGATGATGAGAAATTCTCAAAAAAATATGATGAATTGAGAAATGAACAAAAAGGATTAAATGCTAATGACTTGATAGAAATTCCAGCATTTAGACGAATGATGCCAGATGTTAAAGAAAAAAAAATATTAGACTTAGGCTGTGGATATGGAGAAAGTGATAAATATTACAAAGAACTAGGTGCAAAAAGTGTCCTTGGGGTAGATATATCTGAACATATGATAGAAATAGCTAATAAAACTAACAAGCCAAAAGGCGTAGAATATGAAGTAATGGCAATGGAAGACATAAGTCAAATTGATGATAAGTTTGATATAATAATGTCATCTCTAGCATTCCATTATCTAAAAGATTACACTCAATTGGTAAAAGATATTTATAGTCTACTAAATGACAATGGATACTTAGTATTTTCGCAGGAACATCCATTTACAACATGTACAAAATACACAGAGAATGTTAAAAAAGGTCATACAGTTATAGATAACAAATACTTTGGTCTATTTTCAGACTATAACAGACCAGGTATAAGAACAAATTACTGGTTTGATGCAGATGTAATAAAATATCATAGAACCTTCACCGAAGTAATTAACACACTTGTCCAAAATGGTTTCACTATTGAAGAAATTGAAGAGCCTGTTGCTAGCGAAGAAGCAGTAAACAAAAATCCAAAATACCTAAATCAATTAGACAGACCATTGTTTTTAATCGTTAAAGCTAAGAAAATAACAAAAGAATAACATAATACATGTGCTAAAAAATGCACGTATGTTCAATAACAATCAATACAAAGGAGAAAATAATTATGATAGTTAAAAACAATTATAACGAATGTTTAACAAATTTAGCATGCTCAATCAGAAAGTACTTTGAACTAGAATCCAAGCATAATACCATTGATTATATTGATAAAATATTAACTGAAAACAAACCTAAAAACGTAGTAACTATATTATGTGACGGTATGGGATCAAATATTATAGATAGAGTTTTAGAACCAGATAGTTTTCTTATAAAACACAGACTTAAACCCATAACAACCGTTTTTCCCGCAACAACAGTAGCAGCAACAACATCTATGATGACGGGACTTAATCCTGTTGAAACAGGTATGCTTGGTTGGGACATGTATTATAAAGATATAGATAAAACAATTACGACATTTTTGAATTCGGCAAAAGAAGATGAAGAACATAAGCCATTACCAGAAGCACGTGAATATAACAAAAAACATATGATTACAAAATCAATTATGGAAGAAATAAATGAAAAAGGAACAGATTCTGGATATATACTATTTCCATTTGGTCCAGATCCATACAACGATATTGATGATATGTACAACAAAATAGAATCATTATGCAATAATCCTGGTAAAAAATATATTTATGCTTATGATACAGAGCCGGATCATACTATGCATGAACTTGGCTGTGATACTGATGAAGTAAAAAAAATAATAAAAAATATAAACAAAAAAGTAGAAGAACTAAGTCACAAATTAAAAGATACAATAATATTTGTTGTTGCAGACCATGGACATAAAAATGTAGAAAATATAATGCTTAATGATTATCCTGATATAGTAGAATGTCTAGAAAGAAACACATCATTAGAACCTAGAGCTGTTAACTTCTTTATAAAAGATAATAAAAAAGAAGAATTCCCAGAAATATTTAATAAACATTTTAAAAATGACTTTGATTTATACACTAAAGAAGACGTTATAAATTCTAAACTCTTTGGTACTGGTGAAGAAAATGAAGTCTTTAGAGACATATTAGGCGATTACTTAGCTATTGCTAAAACCGATAAAACATTATTGTACATTGGCTCAGAAGTATTAAAATCACAACATGCAGGTTATACAGATGATGAGATTTTAGTACCATTAATTATAATAAATACGGATGAAATTTAAATTTCATCTTTTTTTATAAGATACTGTTTTTTAAACTTTTAAAATTATAAAAAATGTTTATTGACAAACAAGTGTTCGTATTGTAATATAGTAAGACAAGAAAGTTAAATGTACTATATGTACAAAAAGTTATTTATCATACTATAAATTATTTAAATCATTATAACAAATTAAAATTTAACAATCATTTGTGATAATGCTGTATAATAGTAATATAAAATCAAGAAAGTAGGAGTCATATATGGAAAAATTTTATTTAGAAAGACCATCACTAGAAAGAAAAAATGAAATAATTGAGTATATCAATGAATTTGTGGATTATAAATCTGACATAAATGGAACGGGTGGTTTAGATAAAATTATAGAAGGATACACATTTGAACAAGCTCTTGCAAGATGTTTAAGTATGGAAGATGAAGACTATGCAAAAAAAATAAATCGTTGTCCCAGCAAAACATTTTTATTAATAAGAGAAAACGATAATAGAATTGTCGGAACTATCAATGTTAGATGGAAGTTAACAGAGGCTATGAAACAGTTTGGCGGAAATATAGGATATGGAATAAGACCAACAGAAAGGAGAAAAGGTTATAATAAGATTAATTTATATCTAGGAATGCAAGAAGCTCAAAGTCTTGGACTAGACAGAGTAATGTTAGATTGTGATGTAAATAACCTTGGTTCAGATAGAACATTAAAAGCACTTGGTGGAGTATTAGAAAGAACAGAAATTGATCCAGAAGATAACATCTTAACTAATGTCTATTGGTTTGATGTTGATAATTGTCTTGAAAAATATAAAGATATATATGAACCATTCATTTCAAAAAATAACTTTAAAAAGTAAAATAATAATCTAAAAAGTTGTATAATAAATATGGAAGATGAATAATGATAGGAGGAATAAAATGATAAAACAAACAGCAGGAAGAGATCAATTAGGAGACTTAGCGCCTAAGTTTGCACACTACAATGATGATATATTATTTGGTGAAAATTGGAATGACACTTCAATTGATTTAAAAACAAGATGTATCATTACCGTTGTTGCTTTAATGTCATCTGGGATAACAGATAATTCACTAAAATATCATTTAGAAAATGCTAAGAAAAATGGCGTTACTAAAGAAGAAATGGTGGGAATAATAACACACACAGCATTTTATGTAGGTTGGCCTAAAGGATGGGCAGTATTTAATCTATTAAAAGAAATATATAGTGATGAAGATACTAATAAAGAACATGGAGGTTTCTTTGGACTAGGAAAACCTAATATTGACTACGCCAAATACTTTATAGGTAATTCGTATTTAAATCCTTTAGCAAAAACAGATAATATGTTTATAGCTAATGTTACGTTTGAGCCAGCCTGTCGAAATAATTGGCACATTCATCATGCGACTAAAGATGGAGGACAAATTTTAATTTGCGTAGATGGATCCGGTTGGTATCAAGAAGAAGGTAAGGAAGCTGTTAGTTTAGAGCCAGGTGATGTCATCACAATACCAGCAAACGTAAAACACTGGCATGGAGCGAAAAAGGATTCATGGTTTAGTCATATCGCAATAGAAGTACCAGGTGAAAATACTTCAAATGAATGGTGTGAACCAGTAAGTAACGAAGAATATAATAAGTTACATTAAAATATAGACAATAAAAATTTAACAGGAGGTTTGTATGAAAAATGAAATAATTTTATTTGAAAATCAAAATGTAAAACTAGAAGTTAATATGAAAGATGAAACTGTATGGTTATCTTTAGATCAATTAGCGACGTTATTTGATAGAGATAAATCAGTTATTTCTAGACATATCAAAAATGTATTAAAATAAGAACTAGATAGTTCAGTTGTTGCAAATTTTGCAACAACTGCAAAAGACGGTAAAATTTATCAAGTCAATTACTATAATTTGGACATGATAATAAGCATCGGCTATCGTGTCAAATCACAAAATGGCGTCATATTCAGAAAATGGGCTAATCAAGTATTAAAAGATTACATGATTAAAGGCTATGCAGTAAACCAAAAAAGATTAGAATATTTAGAAAAGACTGTTAAATTAATAGATATTGCTAACAGAATAGATGAAAAATTAGAAAATAATGACGCTCAAGAAATTTTAAAAACAATCATAGAAAATATTTATCAAACGTTTGATAATAACGAAGTTTATAAAAGAATAGAAGAAAAAGTCTCTAATTTCTTATATATGATTATAAAAGATCATGTTTTTATAAATGGTGCTCAAATTGATGCTTGAAATTATTTTAAAGCCAATAATATTCCTGCAACAACATACGGTTGTGAAGAAATTATAGATGAATGCGGTGATACTCACTATGGAATATACTATGGTAACACTTTAGCGGAGAAATTCTATTATTAAAACAAAGAAAAATTGTAAAAGAAAGAAGGAAAATATATGAATAAAACATTAGTTGCATACTTTTCTTGTACAGGAGATACAAAATTAGTAGCTGAAAAAATCAATAACGTAGTACAAGGTACACTATATGAAATAGTGCCTGAAGTACCTTATACAGCAGTAGACTTAAATTGGGAAGACAAAAACAGTCGTAGTTCAAAAGAAATGGCTGATAAGTCTTCACGACCAGCAATAAAAAAAGATTTAGGTAACATTGATGAATATGATACAATTTACTTAGGATTTCCTATCTGGTGGTATGTAGCTCCAACGATTATCAATACTTTTATAGAGTCTTATGACTTTTCAAATAAAAAAATAATTATTTTCTGTACATCGGGAAGTAGTCAGCTATCAAACGCCTATAACAACCTAAAAGAAAGTTATCCTTATAATTTCATTTCTTGGGATAAGTTATTACCAAGTATTAATGATGATGACATAAAAAAATTTATATCAAATATTTAGAAAAATAAAAACATATCTTTTTCAGTCATTAAATGATATACTCTAAATAGAAGATATAAAAATTGTAAAGAAGGTTGTTAAAATATGAAAAACAAGTCAAAAATACAAAAAAGAGTAGATATAATTTTCAGTGTTATACTGATAATGTTACTTTTTATGAGCATGGTGGATTCTAGTATGCTTACATTATTATTTATCAACATAATAGTTTACATTATTGTAAAAATTGTTGTAATGGCAATAGAGAACGCAAAACCATCAATAACAAGCAATACTTCTGCAACAACTCAAAATTATGTTGAAAACATTGAACATTGTCCTAAATGTAATGCTAATGTTAAAATAGGCTCTAAATTTTGTGAATCATGTGGTACACCAATTCCTGCAAAGAAATATGTAACAGTTGCAAACTATGATCCTATCTTATATTATAATGAAAATGTTATTTTAGATGAATTTATTATAAGGGAATTAAAAAAATCAAATATAAATTTAAATGAAGAACTAATACCATTCGAAGTTTTAAAAAGAAGAAAAACCTTTTCTATGATATTTTCGGCTTTGTTATTTGTGTTTATATCAATGATTTTCTTCCATTTTCCAATACTTACTTATATCATTGGAATAGCCATTTTAATTTTTTTCCATGCAGAAACAAAAGAATATAACATGATAAAATACTTAGCTAAAGAAATTAAATCGAGACCTAATGAAAAAATATCAAATATAATTATGAATACAAAAAATCAACTTACAACTGATAATCAAAAAAATAAAAGAATTGTATTGAATGTTGTAGCAGTTATTCTTCCCTTAATAATATTTATGAATCCGCATATAATGTATGAAAAAACAACTGAAGGATATAATGTAAGATTTTATACATTTGGCTTAACTAATATGACAAGCGCAACAATACCTTCATCTTATAACGGGGAAAATGTTATTGGCTTACGTGGAAATGCCTTTTCAAATATGCCTTTCCTAAAATCAGTAACTTTACCGGATACTATAAAAGAAATTAGAGGCCAAGCTTTTAAAAATGATAATAATCTTGTAGATGTAAATATTCCTAGTAATCTTGAATATCTAGGAGGAGGAGCTTTTTATAATTGTACATCAATAACATCAATAACTTTACCAGATACATTAACATTTCTAGCTGGTGAAACATTTAAAAATGCCAGCTCATTAGAAACTATAAAATTATCTGAAAACATTACTGAAATAAGAGGAAATTCATTTGAAGAGTGTACATCTTTAAAAGAGATTACAATACCAGATAAGGTTACAAGAATAGGTGGCCATGCATTTTATGGTGATAAATCATTAAATAAAGTTATATTTACTGAAAATAGTCAATTAAATGAAATCGGTTCATCAGCTTTTAGACAATGTAAAAGGCTATATTCTATAACAATACCAAGAAATACATTCGTAAATGAAAGAGCTTTTAAAGAAAGCCCGACTAATATTTATTATTTTGGGTATGGAACTAGAAAAGAATTTATATATGCTTCATCAGATGATCAGGCTACCGCAATAGAAACAGCCGATTTTGGTAATGTATATATCAAAGTTGATAGTGTACAATACACTAGTTATGGCAATTGGAAAGTTCAGGTAAAACTTACAGGCGGATTAAATGAATACGTAGGTTTTGATAATTATTATGACGAGGTTTTAGTAAAACCAAATTTCAACATTAAAATAACAAGTTGTAATTCAAATGGAAAAGTTGGAATTACAACAACTTATAATTAGGAGTAAACATGGAACAAAATATAAAGTATATACATTTATTATATGTGCCAACAATGGCTTGTAATATGTGTTGCAAATACTGTTATTTAGATGATAATACAGTAGATGAAAAAACTAAATATCAAGCTGTTGATACATTAAAATATACTATTAATAAATTAAAAAAATCAAACGTTTATCCATTTAATATCTCGCTACATGGTGGAGAAGTAACAACGTTAGACAAAAAAACATTTCATGACTTAATAGAATACATTGCTAATTATTATGAAGAAAATAAAAAACTAATAACTGATGCTGGCTTTAAATTGGGTAATCCCCATATTAAAACTAATATGTACAATCTGGAAAAGCACATTGATACTATCAAAGAATTCAATGTATCAGTTTCAGGAAGTCTAGATTTACCATTTATATTACATGATGAATATCGCGTTACAAAAGGAAATAAAAAAACATTAACTAAAATACTTGAAAATATTAATCTTATGAAAGATATACCAAATAAAAAGAAAGTTTCCGCAACAATATTTAAAGAGCACTACAACCATATAGAGGAGATTATAAAAGATATAAAATTCCTTCATAAAAATACTTGTCTTGATATGAATGATTTTAATTTTATGATAGGATTTGATTATAATTCAAATGGTATTTTACATCATATGACTGAAGAAGAACAAGTAGACTTCTATAAAAGAATGCATGAGGAGTTCGATGGTACAGACTTAGATTCTGGTGTTTCTGGTCCTTGGTTTGATGAATTTGGTCCAGAATACTGTACTAATTGTGATAATTGTGGAGAAAAGTTTTTTTTACTAGAAAAAAATGGGGATATATATTCTTGCGTAAGAGGACAAAAAAACAAAGATTATTATTATGGTAATATATACACAGATTCTGTGGAAAAAATATTATTAACTGCCAAAAACAAAATATTTTTAAATCATAATAAGTTATCTTTTAACGAGGAATGTGAAAAATGTCAGTACTTGTATCTATGTAAAACCGGCTGCCCATTTGTTAAAAATATTTATAATTCTAATAAAAGTTATACTTGTAAACTTCAAAAAGAATTATACAAAGACCGTAACTACCGAAAAGATGAGTATAATGATGAAAATGTCTACAACTATCTTTTAAAAATGCGCGTGACTGATATAACTAAGTATATTCCTAATAGAAAATCAAATGACTACCCTTCGTTAGAAGAAATAATTGCTAAAGATGAAAAATTGAAATATATATATAGCGATGATATATTTATTCTTGAAATAGATAGACAAGAGTATAAACTTTCATCTCAAATAACAAAAAAAATTAAAAACATTGTTTATATAACGCCAAAAAGTAAAGTAACAATTCATATGAAGAAAAATATTATTCAAGAGCAATGTGATTATCCTGAAAATAATTCATTATATATTATGTTATTGTCAGGAAATTTAGTCACATATGGAGATGAAAATAGAACAAAGCAACGACATGTTGCAACACTTCAAGTATATAAAGGTGTTTTAGACGAACAAGAACAAGTAAAAAAAGATTACTATTCATATGATATTACCAATTTATTTAAAGAATATAAGAATAGTTTCTCTAAGGATAATACAAATAATATTTTCTTTACAACTACAGCATTAAGAGATTATCATTATGTAAAACAAAAAGAAAATGCGTATTATCATATACAAGCTATAAATTTACCATTTCAAAATATAGAATTTTACTATCTAGAAAAGGAGTTAAAATATGAATAAAGAGCCAGAAACTTATGCAGAACTAATAAGACAAAAAAGATGTATAGAATTAACAAAATATTATAATTTAACAGAAGAACAAGTTGAACAAATATATGAATTTTTAACCAAGTTTCCATTAGGAAAAGTAGAGTGTACACAATCTCTTATAAAACTAGTAAATTGGCAAAATGTATCATTAATTAATGTAAATTTAATTAACTCTTCAATAGATGGCATAAATTTTTCAAATGATTATTTTAATGTAATTATGCATTACACACCGTCATCTTCTAGTTCATACGGAGGTTCATCTTCAAACAACAATAATAATAATAACAATAACAATAATAATAGATAGGAGGAAAAAAATGCCATTACTATCTGATAATTATCATGAAAAAAAATTAAAGAAATATGGAATTAATATTAAAACGAAATATATAGTAGGTAACACAATATTAGAGCGTAACACTAATAACTCCAATAATGATGACATCACATCAGGCATAAGATGTCAAAAAGAATATTATCAAGGTAATCAATTATTACATGTCGAAAAAAATTTTGATACAAGAATAGAATACACATTTTTATCAAAAGAAATAGAAAATAAAGAATATACTTGTCCAAACTGTGGAATGCATTCTAAATTAAAAGATTTTCTAGAAGGTTGCCCATATTGTCGTACCTATTATAATATCGACTATAAAAATAAAGATTTAGGAAGTAAATATCATTATGATAGAGTATTAAAAAATAATACATATAGAATAATAACTGCCATAGTAGATGTAATAATTAGTCTTGTCTTAAGCTTTATTTTTATAAAAACAACAGGAAGAACTTTCAACAGTTATGATATATCAAAAATATTTATTTATGGATTAATTCTTTCAGGAGTATTATATTATTTTTTCTATATATTAGATGCATATATAGTACTAACACCTATAAAAATATATAAAGATAAACAAAATCAAAAACAAGTTGATTTTTGGAACAGAACAAAATTAGATAAAAAGAAATTCTTTAATAATTTTAATTATGAAGTAAGAAAAAAATACTATAGCGATGAAAATATAATAGATTATGATATCCTAGATTACATAAGTTTTCAGGAGTTTACTAGGAATAAAAATTTATATATTGAAGTAGTAGCGGAAGTAAGAATTATTTACTATAAAAATAATAAAATAGTTGCAAAAAATATGAAACAAAAATATATAATGAGAAAACTTAATACAGAACCATTAAAGCTTAGTGAAACAGAAAATCTTATAAAGTGTCATAACTGTGGAGCAAGTATTGATGTCGAAAAAGGAGAATGCTCATACTGCCATACAAAAATTAAATATTTTCAAGATTGGATATTAGAATGATTTAATTAAGGAGAAGTATATATATGGATCTAACAAAACGATTAGAAGAATTAGAAAATAATGCTTGTGGTATTGTTATACAAAACGATCCGATTCCAAATAAGCCAATGATAAGATGCAAAGGGTTTCTTGGCGATAAGGCTATAATTAAAGCGTATAGTGATTTAAAATATGGATTTTATCTTGATGATGATGAACTGTACAAGGATTTTATAAATAAAAAAGCTGACGAAGATAGAAATCTTGGATCTGATATAAATTTGATTCAACAAACTATTAATGATTATTTTGTTGGAAAGGATTCAGGAGTACAAGAAGTAAGAGAAAATCTTGCACAAAGAGGACAATATATACACTCGATTAAAGAATATAAATCACATGGAGGAGTTTGTGTTCATAAGTCCGCGGTTGCTAATAATTTACTAGCTGTATTAGGATATGACTGTGAAATGGTTTGGAGTAATACTGGTTCCGAAAATCACGCCTTTATCATTATTCACGATAATGGCAAGCATTACATTTATGACCCTACCAATAGAAGTAGATTACAAGACAAATCCGGCCATGAATGGAAAACTCCAACATTAGTTGAAAAAAGTGAAGAAGAAATAAAAGCCTTTTATGCAGGACAAGAGGACCTGGTTATATCTGAAGAAGATGAAAAAATAAAAAATGCAAAACAGAACAATTCAGATTATTATATAAAATTGCCAAGAATTAGATATTCAACCAGGAGCAAAATTAAAGACATAGATGTCCAAACGGAAACAGCGGATAGTGTTATTGAAAAATATGTAGCGGAACTAAAAGATAAAGGTCTAAATGAAAATGAAATGGTTCAAGTACTTAGAAAAGTTAGACAAGATGCAATATTAGGAATGACACCAAAAGTACCAAAACTAGAAAATGTATATAATGCCATGCGAAACAAAGAGATTAATAACGGAACAAATACACAAAAGGAAAATAATAATAAAGGTGCTAAATGATGCTATAATTAAGTCGGAGGAATAATATGAATAAAGTAAAAATAAATGGCATATATAAACACTTTAAAGGGAACTATTACTTAGTTGTTGATACTGCTAAATATTCAGAAACTGGTGAAGAATGTGTTGTCTATAGAGCATTATACGGAAACAATGATCTCTGGGTAAGACCAATGAACCTATTTTTAAGTGAAGTAGATCATGAAAAGTATCCAGATATAAAACAAAAATATCGTTTTGAATTACAAGAAATAGAAAGTGTTATTAAATAAGTGGGATTATGTCAAAAGTATCTAATGCTATAACTTTATTAGAATTATTGAACTTTGGACGTAAATATAGTATCAAAGAATTATCTGATATTTTAGAAGTTTACGAAAGAATGATACGAGTTTATAAAGAAGACTTAGAAAAAGCTGGTATTTATATTGAATCCATACTAGGTCCATATGCTGGCTATTTTTTATGGAAAAAAACATGAAAATTAATTTTGAATATTTAAAAAGGAGAATAAAATGAAAAACTGGAGTTTTGGCATGGACAATGATAATCTAGTAAATTTAGTTCTAGCAGGTAAAAAAATCGCAACAACATGTCTATATAATGAAGAAAACATTCCTACAATAGGTGAAGAATCAATAATTCATTTTGATAATGAAAAAGATGCTTGTATTGTTAAGACCAAAGAGTATCATGTTATGAAATTTAAAGATATGACAGAAGATTTAGCGAAACTTGAAGGCGAAGGTGATTTGACACTTGATTACTGGCGAAATGTTCATATTGAATTTTTCAAAAGCTTTTGCAAAGAATTTAATGATGAAACAGAAATTATCTTTGAAATCTTCGAAGTAACAAGAAACTTAGTTCAAGAAAGACTACAACTAGGTACTTTAATAGCCAGAAAAAACAAAACCATTCTAGGACCTATAAAAGATATATACGAAATTAATGCAGGTTTTAATAATACTTTATTTAGTGTAAATAATAAATACATTATAAAAGTATGTACTAATAAAGATAAAGAAAATACATTTGATAAAGAGTATGAATTCTACACCAAAAATAAAGATAACAAGTACATTCCTAAACTATATACATATGATACCAGTAAAAAACATGTACCATATGTATATGAAATAATGAAACAGCTACCTGGAAAAACTCTATATTACTATTACTATAAAATGACTGAAACAGAAAAAGAAAATACTATTAAAAAAATAGTAGAAGTAGTAAAAGAACTTCATCAAAATACAAGTCAGGTAAATACAAATTCAACTTCTACTTGGCTAGATGAAATTAAAAGTACTGTTACCAAGAATTTAGAAAATGTAAACCAATTATTTACTAAAGAAGAATACAAGATGATTCAAAAGGCTCTTAATCTATATGATAAATATCTATCAGATGATGTTCAATATGCACTACTTCATAATGACTTGCACTTTGATAACATTTTATACAATAGGAAAAAAGTAAAAATAATAGATTTTAACGATACCTTAGTTGCACCAATTGATTATGAATTTAGAATTATTTATCAGATGCAACAAGAACCATGGCGTTGGGCTGATATTGTTATGGATCCATATCAAAAGCCAAAAGACTATAAAAACATCTTTACTTACGTAAAAAAATACTATCAAGAATTATCTAACATCAAATATTTAGAAGAACGACAAATAATATATAACATTTTAGGAGCAAGTAAAGATTTACAAAAATATAAAAATAAAGATATAATAGATAAGGTAATTAACTGTAGTAAGTTATTAATAGAAAGAGATGAAGTAAATGACAGAAGTTGAAAAATTTAATAAAGAACTATCAGAAATATCTTATGGATGGCATGACAAAAATAATACTACTCATGAAAAACTAGATAAAGAAGCCTTTAAAAAATATTATAAAATGCCTACTTTAAAACAAATGAAACAAAATGACCATGCTATATGCTGGGAACTTTGTGAAGTGGAAAGAGATTTCTTCAAAAAACATAATTATCAATTTAGAACTGTATTTGTAGTTCTAAATAACGGTAAGAGTAAACCGGGACATTCATTCTTAATATATAAAGATAAAGATAAATATACTTGGTTTGAAGCATCTTGGAGTGACATGAAAGGACTAAGAAGTTACAACAGTATCAAAGAATTATTTGATGATATTAGAAATAACTTTTATAAATTTATTAAAACAAATGATTTTGATAAGAAAAAGTTAGAGTTCTATTCATATAAAAAGCCATTATTTAGAGTCAACTGTGACCAGTTCTATATAAATGCGATGTACCTTGGAAAAAAAATGAATGATGATTACAAACTATAAATAAACGTTTTAAATAACAAAAAGAGGGTTGGAAGTCCTCTTTTCGCTATTTAAGTGACTAAAAAAAGGAGCCAATAATGACTCCATCTATTAAAAGAGGATCTTCACACTATATAGTGAACCTTCCTCACTAATAATATATGCAGAAAATAAATAATCTATACAAAATTTTTTAAAATATGAATAATTGTCTTAAATAAAAAAATATGTTAACATAATACTATATACAATAAGTATAAAACGAGGAAAAAATAAACAATATAATAAGGAAGATAAAAATGGAAATAAAAGAAATGGAACAAGCATTAAATAAATATTTATCAGAAGTTAATAGTCTATGGAGGTCACTTTGACATCGATAAGGAAAAAGAACATTTAAAAGAACTTCAGAAAGAAACTGAAGATCCATCTTTTTGGACTGATCGTGAAAGAAAAGACCAAGTATTATCAGAAATTTCTAGTGCTAAAGAAAAAATAGATAATATAGAAGAAATAGCTAATAGTATTAAAGAAAATTTAGAACTTATTGAACTAATGAAACTGGATTTTGATCAAGAAATAGTCGAGCAAATAGAAGAATCTATTACTAATCTGCCAGAAAGATTTGAAAAGTTAAATATGCTACTACTATTATCAGGGCCATATGACAAAAACAATTGTATTATAGATATTCATTCTGGAGCCGGAGGTACAGAAGCATGTGACTGGGCATTAATGCTTTACAGAATGTATACTCGCTGGTGTGAAAAGAAAAATTATAAAATAGAAATATTAGACTATCAATCAGGAGATGAAGCTGGTATAAAGAGTGCATCACTTCTTATAAAAGGTTCAAATGCTTATGGATATTTAAAAAATGAAAAAGGAGTTCATCGTTTAGTAAGATTATCTCCATTCGACTCCAACAACCGTCGTCATACATCTTTCGCATCCATTGAAGTGACACCAGAAATAGAACAAGATAATAGTTTAGAAATAGATGAAAAAGATTTAAAAATAGATGTTTATCGTTCATCAGGATGTGGAGGACAAGGAGTAAATACAACAGATTCAGCAGTAAGAATAACACATTTACCTACTAAAATAGTAGTAACATGTCAAAATGAACGTAGTCAAATTCAAAATAAAGAACAAGCAATGAAAGTCCTAAGAAACAAATTGTTACTAAAAAAATACGAAGAACAAGAAAAAGAATTAAAACAAATAAAAGGTGATCAAATGAATATTGAGTTTGGCTCACAAATTAGAAGTTATGTAATGCATCCATATTCATTAGTAAAAGACCATCGTACTAATTATGAAACAAGTAATGTTTCTAAAGTATTAGATGGAGATATAGATGACTTTATTGAAACAAGTTTAAAAAGAGGGATATAATATGAAAATCTTTTCACGTAGTAAAAATTTTAAAATACTAGAAGAAATAAGAGAAAAGTCTAAATACAAAAGAATAGTCAGATTTATTTTTGGCTGTCTTTTAGTTGCGATAGCATATAACTTATTTCTAGCACCAAACGACATTGTTGCCGGTGGCGTAGGTGGTATTGCTATTATACTAAATGAATTATTCGGATTTGAATACTCCACCGTAATATTAATAGGAAATATCATATTATTAACAATAAGCTACATATTTTTAGGTAAAGAAAAAACAAAAGGATCTATTCTTGGTTCATTAGTCTTTCCGTTATGTGTAAAATTAACATCAGATATAGGAACTTTCATAGAAATAGATAATTCACAATTATTATTATCAGCAGTCTTTGGTGGTGTACTATACGGTTTTGGTGCCGGAATGATTTTTAAAGCAGGTTTTACAGGTGGCGGAACAGATGTACTTAGCCAATTAATAAACAAATATTTAAAATTAAGTATTGGAAAAAGCATTTTATGTACAGATGGAACAATTGTAGTTTTATCTTCATTCTTCTTTGGTACAAACAAATTATTATATGCAATTATTACTCTTTATATAATTAGTTTAATATCAGATCGCGTAATTTTAGGTATTTCCGATAGTAAAGCATTCTATATCGTAACAGATGAAGAACAAGCTATAAAAGAATATATCTTAAAATATTTAAATCATGGTGTTACCGTATTCAACGCTAAAGGTGGATTCGCTAAAGAAAAGCAAACTGTATTAATGTGTGTATTACCTACTAAAGATTATTACAGATTAAAAGAAGGAATATCCGAAATTGATCCTGATGCATTCTTTGTAGTAACAGATGCTTATGAAGTATTTGGAGGAGAATGATATGGATAATGTAATAGAAAGATTAAAAAAGAAAAAAGTTGGAAAAAGAATCACTATGCTAGTCATATCATTATTCTTTAGTGCGATAGTATATAATCTTTTTCTATTACCAGTTAATTTAGTAACTGGAGGTGCTGGAGGCATTGCCACGATAACAAATTATGTATATGGAATAGATCCAGCTTTAATGATATTAATTATATCAATAACCTGTGCCCTTTTAAGTTTTATGTACTTAGGACCAGAAGTAACAGCCGTTACTATACTAGCAAGTGTTCTTTATCCATTTTTCGTAAAAATAACTGAACCATTAACAAATATAATTCAAATGGATTATAGTGATATGTTTACAATAACTTTATTTGCAGGTGTTTTAAATGGAATTGCTAATGGTATCATGTATAAAACTGGCTACAACAATGGTGGCCTACCCGTAATAAGCCAAATACTAGAAAAATATTATAAAATACCAATTGCTAAAACAAGTGCTATTATAAACATAACAATAGTTTTAGTTGCTGGTGTATTCTTTGGTTCTATAAATGTTATGTATGCAATTATTTTAATCTACTTAAATAGTATAATCATAAATAAAGTATTGCTCGGAATATCTAATAATAAAGCTTTCTATATAATCACATCCGAAGAAGATCAAATTAAAAATTATATCATTAGAACACTAGGACATAGCGTAACAGTATTTGATGTTAAAGGTGGATTCTTAAATAAAAAGAATAAAGTGGTTTTAACTGTAGTACCAAGTCAAGAATATTATCGAGTTACCGAAGGTATAAAATTAATTGATAAAGAAGCTTTCTTCGTAGTAACAGATTCATACGAAGTAGTAGGCGGTAAATAATGTAAACAAAAAGAAAGGTAAATGTCCTCTCTTTTTTTCTTATTAAAATTATGATATACTAAAGTAGTTAGGATGGTTGATAATATGGATTTAATCAGAATTAAACATGTTGAAAAGAAATATAAAAATGGTGTTACAGCCATTTATGATTTGAATTTAGCAATAGAAAAAGGCTCATTTGTCTTTGTTATCGGTGGCTCAGGTTCTGGAAAAAGCACTTTAATAAAGATGTTATACCGTGAAGAAAAACCGACAAAAGGACAAATTATTGTTGGCGGTCTAGATGTTGCTAAGCTAAGAAATAAGAAGGTATACAAACTAAGAAGAAAGTTAGGAATAGTTTTCCAAGACTATCGACTTCTTCCTAAACTAACAGTATATGAAAATGTTGCATTTGCTCTAGAAGTAATAGGTGCTAGAAAAGATGAAATAAGAGTAAAAGTACTAAAAGCTTTAGAAGATGTAGGTCTAAAAAATAAAATACATAACTATCCAGACCAATTATCCGGTGGTGAGCAACAACGTGTTGCGATAGCAAGAGCCATAGTAAATAACCCAAAATTATTACTATGTGATGAACCTACTGGAAACCTTGATCCAGAAAAAAGTATGGAAATAATGAAGGTATTAGATGACATCAACAAGTCAAGAGGAACAACAATTATAATGGCAACTCATGATAAGGACATCGTTAATAGAATGAAAAAGCAAGTTTTAATATTAAAAGATGGACATCTAGTTAACTTTAAAGAGAAAGGAGTCTATGATAATGAAGCTATTTAGAATGTTAGGTAGAAGTTTTAGAGATGCCTTTAAAAGTGTAATTAGAAATTTTAGTTTATCACTAGCTTCCATTTCTTGTATTACAATAACTCTAATTATTGTAGCAATTGCTATAATGGCCTCTTTAAATATTAATAATTTTACAGATGAAATAGAAAAAGATCTAACAATAGTTGTTTTTCTAGATAGAGATGCAGATGCTAATGACATAAAAGATGTTAAAAGAGAATTAGATAAAATATCAAATGTCGAAAAAATAACTTTTATTTCAAAGGATGAAGTAAAAGAACAAATGAGTGAGGAATCAGAAGTATTTGCTAAAGTATTAGATGGCTATGAAGAAGGAGAAAGTCCTTTAAAAGACACTTATCAAGTAAAAGTAAAAGAAATAGAAAAAATAAAAGTAACAGCCGATAGAATTAAAAAAATTGATTCAGTATCAGTCGTACGCTATGGAGAAGGAATGGTGGAAAAACTAGTATCTGCCTTCACTTCAATAAAAAATGTTACCTATGGCGTAGTAATTGCCTTAATAGTAGTTACCGTATTCTTAATTGTTAATACTATAAAATTAACAATATCAGCTAGAAAAAGAGAAATAGGTATCATGAGATTAGTAGGAGCAAGTAACTTTACTATTAAAACTCCATTTATAATTGAAGGTATGATACTTGGTGTATTAGGATCCATAGTACCAGTAATATTCACTACATATGGTTACATGGCTTTTTATAAACACTTTGATGGTTACTTATTCTCACAATTAATAGTCTTAATAAAACCAGAACCTTTTATATATACAACTTCTCTAATGGTAATAATAATAGGAATCTTAGTAGGTATGATCGGTAGTGCGAGTGCTGTTAAGAAATATTTAAAGATATAATGAAAAAGACAAAAATAGTATCAGTAACAATAATAATTGCTCTTTTAATGACACTTGTAGCACTACCAATTAATACAAGTGCTAAAACAATAAAGCAATTTGAAGATGAAGTTGCAAAGTATACTAAAGAACTTCAAGATAAAAAAGATAATTTAGCCAAGAACGATGCTGAAATTGCTCAAATAAGAAGTAAAATATCTAGCATTGAAAAGCAAATAGCATCGGCAGAAGAAGAAATTAATAGTTTACAAGATGAAATAGAAAAAAGTAATGAAGAGATAAAAGAAAAAGGTGAAGAAAGCAAAAAGATAATAGAATATTATCAAATATCAAATGGTGATAATGCTTACTTAGAGTATGCCTTTGGCGCAACAGATATTACAGATATGATTTATAGATTATCAGTTGTAGAACAGTTAACTGAATATAATGATAATTTGATTAAAGACTTAGAAGAGTTAATTGAAAAAAATAAAATTCAACAGCAAAAATTAGATGAGAAGAAAAAAGAGTTGAATTCTCTAAAAGAAAATCTAGAAAATGAAAGAACAAAAATAGAGATTGACTCAATGGCCATAAAAGAAACAATGCCTACTATAGAAGAACAGATTAAAGCCGCTCAAGCAAACGTAACATATTATAAAAAATTAGGTTGTGGAACCAATGAAGATATTCAAGCATGTCAGTATAGAATTCAACAAGCATCTGGAGGAAGTTCAATTCCTAGTGTCAATGGCTTCTATAGACCAATGGAATATGGATACATTACTCAAGGATATTATGGCTATGGTGGTCACTTAGGAATAGACCTTTCTAGTTCTGATAAAGCCATTGCTGTTTATCCTATTGCAACGGGTACTGTATTTAAAATTTATTATGATAATTGTAGTTCTAGCAATTGTAGTTACGGATGCAACGGAAGAGCACTTGTTGTTAAAATAAGACATAACATTGGTGGAAAATATGTATATTCTACATACGCCCACTTAAGAAGCTTTGGCTCTATATCTGAAGGACAAATAGTAACCCCATTCACTATTATTGGCTACATGGGAACAACAGGGTGCTCAACTGGACCACATTTACATTTAGAGTTAACAACATGTGACTGGAACACTGGTGGAGGTTGTACTTGGAAAACATATCAAAAAAGTACAATTAATCCAACAAAATATGTTACATTCCCATCAAGATGGAATAACCGTTAAAAGTATATAGAAATATATACTTTTTATTTTTGTTATCAAAAAAAGGTTGACACATAAGAAATAATATGATACCATGAAAATGAATTTGAAGAGAGAGGAGTGAGAATATGATTATAAAAGCAACAAGCAAAATGAAAAAAATTAGAAGTAATAATGGCCGATTTGGGAATAAATGTATTCTCACTTGTTTTTAATATATAAAAATCAAGAGGCCATTAGGTCTCTTTTATTATGGAAGAAAGGATGGATATAATGGAAAAAGCAAATAGTTTTAGAATATTATGGCGATATTTAAAAGAAGATAAAATGAAATTAATCATTTATATATTATTAATACTATGTACCTATTTACCAGTATTATTTGCTGCTTATTTCTGGGGAAAAGCTTTAGAGTTTCTTATTTTAAAGGACGTTTATAATTTTGCTAAATACTTAATTTCTTGGGAAGGTATTTACATATTAGTATTTTCTATATTACAAGTACCAACCAATAAGCTATATAATTATTTAGAAATAAAATTTATTCAAAATGTTAGTATAGATTTATACAAAAAAATTGATTCATTACCAGCAAAAGCTTTTGAAGATATAGGAGTTGGCGAGTTTATTAATAGACTTTATAACGATCCAGACAGAGTAATGGAACTTTTAGCGAAACTAATAAAGCTAACTTGTAAAAGCTTAGCTGTCGTAATTATTTTATTTTTAGCATTCTCTATATCTTTTGTTATAGGTATAGAAGTAATAGTTTTTGGATTTATTATGGGCTATATTTCAGCTAAGTATTTCCCTAGAATCAAAAAGACTCAAGAAGAAATAAAAAAGCAGTCTGATGCTTATGTTAAAGTCGCAACCGAAAACATTACAGGTATCAGAGAAATAAAATCTTTAGGTATAAAGAAAAATATTGAAGAAAATATTAAAAATCAATTGTCAGGCCTATTTACAAGTACTAAAAAAATCAAAAACTATGAGGCTTGGTATTATAGTTTAAATAATTTAAGTTATTTTATATTACAATTAATAATTCTATTTACTGCCGGATACTATTTTATACAAGGAAGAATTACATACGCTACATTTATTATGTTAGAAATGTATATTTGGCGAATTGATGAAGTTGTTGAAAGTATTTCAGAATTTGGAGTTAGCTATAATAAAGTAACAGTTTCTCTAAAACGTATAGGGGAAATAATCGATAATAAATTATACGAAGATGAGAAGTTTGGCGACAAAGTATTAATTAATAACAAAGGAATAATCGAGTTTAAAAATGTAAAATTTAAATATTCTGAAGAAGAGGACTATACATTAACTGGTCTAAATTTAAAATTATTACCAAATAAAAAGATAGCTGTAGTAGGAAAATCAGGTAATGGTAAATCAACTATTTTCAATTTATTATTAAGATACTTTGATACAACTAAAGGAGAAATATTAATAGACGATGTAAATATAAAAGACTTAACCGAAGAATCTTTAAGAAACAATATTTCAATTATAAGACAAGCACCATTTCTATTTAACTTATCAATTATTGACAACTTCAAATTAGTAAAGAAAGAAGTAACTTTAAAAGAAGTAAGAGAATGTTGCAAAAAAGCATATATTGATGATTACATAATGTCCTTACCAAAGAAATATAACACCGTAATAGGAGAAGGTGGAATTAATTTATCTGGTGGACAAAAACAACGTTTAGCAATCGCAAGAACACTTATGTTAAATACTAAAATAATTTTATTTGATGAAGCAACATCTGCTTTAGATAATGAGTCTCAGGAATATATAAAGAAAACTATAGATAATTTAGTGAAAGATCATACAGTAATAATTGTAGCTCATAGATTATCAACAATTGTAGATGCCGACATTATAAATATAATCGATAAAGGTAAACTAGAATCATTTGGTACTCATGATGAGTTACTAAAGAAATCAAAAGTATATCAAACACTCTATTCAAATGAAACTTCAAATTCAATAGAACAAGCATCTATAATTTAGAATTATAAAAATCTAATTTTTATAGGTATATTAATAATAACAAATAAAAAATTATAAGTGATAAGACTGATAGATTACAATATCGGTCTTTTTGTAAAAAAATGACAAAATTTACAATTAACTTGTCAAAACTTGCAAAAAACGCAAAATTATGGTAATATATATCAGACGGATGAGAAGGAAGACCTTGTTATCCATCAAATAATGAAGATTGAAGGAGGAAATTATGAACTTTTTAGTAACTGCTTTAGCTCTTGGCACAATCAATAGCAATGTAGCACTTAATAATCAAATTTCATCAAAAATTGAAGAACATAATACAATGATTCAAGAAAGAATTGAAGAAGGAATCAAATATTTAGAAGAACATTTTGAAGAAGGAAAAGAATATTTGGAAAACCATTCAACAGAAGGAAAAGAATATTTTGAAGAACATATGGAACAAGGAAAAGAATATCTTGAAGAACATGCAACAGAAGGAGAAAAATACTTTGAAGAACATATGGAACAAGGAAAAGAATATTTAGAAGAAAACTGGGAAAAAGGTTTTGACAGATTAGATAAAGAAACTAATTCAAAATTAGGAACTAACTTAAAGGCACTTTATAATAATTTAAAAAATAAATATTCTAAATATTTTATGTAAAAAAAGGTATCCGAAAGGATACTTTTTTTTGACATAAAAAAAATAATATGATATATCTATATCATAAGAGAAAAATAAAAGGAGGCATAGCTTGAGAGGTAAAATAATAAAAGTTATAAGTGTTTTCTTAGCCATAATAAGCGTTATGATTTTCCTTGTTTTTATTCAAAATATTATATATAATAATGAACCATTTATGCTTGGAAAATATAGAGTATTAATATCAACGGAAGATTATAATAAAGATAATATTTCTAAAGATGATCTAATATTTATAGATACTAAAACAAAGATAAATAAAAATGAAACAATTGTCTACAAAAATAACACAAATGAAATATTGTATGGAAAAGTTAAAACTATAGATAATGAAAATATAGATATTGAAACTGAAAATGAAGCAATTACATTGAAAAAAGAATTTGTACTAGGAATTTATGAGAATAAAGTGAAAAAAATCGGAAGTACTATAAAATACTTAAGAACACTAAAAGGATTCTTGTTATCTATAGGAATTATTTTTATAATAATGTTAATATTAACAGAATTAAGTAAAATATTGTTATTTATAAAAAAATTGTTTACAAAAAAATACTAAAACCCAACAGTTCAATTAAAAACTGTCGGGATTTTATTTATGCACTTGGACCGGTCGGACCTTGTGGAATGGTTAAATTTAATGTAAAATTGGGAGCTGTTCCAGTTATTGTAGCATTTGCCTGAGTACCAGGTTCACCAGTTGTAACTGTTCCGATTGCTATTGTAGGTGTTTCACCATCAGTTCCTGATGGCCCAGTTGGACCTGTAGGACCCGTTGGACCTGTAGCACCAGTAGGTATAGAAAAATTTAAAATAAGATTATCATTTGTACCAGAATTTGTTACATTTGCAGAACCACCAGCGTCAGTAGTAGTTGTTGTACCAACAGAAATAGTTGTAGGACCTGCAGGGCCAGTAGGTCCAGTTGGACCTGCTAAATAACAAAATCTTGGAATTGATGAATTTCTATTACAATTTTCATCACACATTCATATCATCCTCCTAAAATAATATATGCTTATAATATCGAAAGTGTCTTTACTAATGATAGAATGCTAAGCTATTGATAAAAAACACCTGATATAGTAAAATATAAATAAAGAGTAGAGGGATGCGAAACTTTTAAAAACTTGTATTTGTTTTAAACAAAAACATTCAATTTAATTAAACTAAAGCTAAAATTATCTTGTTAAAAATATCAGAGTTAAGTTGCATTAATATTTATTTATCTTAGCTTTAGTGTGAAAAAGTATGAAAAGAGGTAAAAAATGAGTAAAGAAAGTAACTATTCAAGAAAAAATGATATAGAAAGTATAGAAAAAACTGCCCAAGAGGAAATAGAAACACTAACAAATAACACTTCTTTGACACAAACTGATGAACAAAGCCAAATGCTAGAGTCAAATATAGGAGAAGAAAAAAATACTGACACATCAGTTACAGATATTATATCTCAAACAAAAGAAGAATTAGCAGCAAATAATACAGTAAATACTAATATTAATACTAATGCCTCAGAACAGCAACAATTAAATAATAATCAAGAATTAAAACTTGAGCCAACAAAAGAAAGAAAAAAGAAAGGACCAGTATTTACAGTTATCATATCGTTACTTGCTTTATTATTTGTAATGATTGTTTTCTATTCTCTATATTTTACACCAGATAGAATATTCAAAAAAACCATTGATAAATTATCAGAATATGCATTAGAAACTATTGAAAGAACAACAGAAATGTTTATCAAAGATTACAATACAGTAGCTGCAAATTATTCATATGAATATTCTGTAAACTACGGTATAAAAAAAGTATCATCTAAAATCAATGGAAAGGCAGGAATTGATAAATCAAAAGAACTCATTTATTTATCATTTGATGGTAAAAATTACATAACTGGAGAATATTCAGGAATTATGCTGATTGATAATAGTAATAAATTATATCTTAGTACAGATAACAACTTTGACAATGGTTATTATATTGATTTATCAAATGAAGAATCATCTATAAATATTAGTACAGAAACATTTGATAAAACGACTGGTATGGCTAAAAATGTATCATATATTACAAAAAAAACAATGGATTCATTCAAAAATAGTTATGACACAAGTAAAATAGAAAAATCTATGGAATTAAAAAACATCAACGATAAAAAAATATTAACTACCAAATTAACCGATACTATTAGTGCAAAAGAAGTGCTAGAAATTAAAAATAAAATGATAGACTTTTTGAAAAAAGACGATAAATTTTTAGAGTCATTTAGTTATATATTAAGTATTTACACTAAAAATGATTATGAAAAAGACAAAGCGAAAGAAATACTTGAATATTTAAAAGAAAACTCATCATACGATGGTAAAAGTATCAATTTAGTATTAAATTATACATTAACTGGCAAGCTTGTTTATGCTGAATTGAGCGGTGAAGACTATAAGATCTATCTAGAGCAAGATGATGGAATATATACAATAACTAAAGAAGAAAAAGGATATTACTCTGATACAGATAAAACTGAGTATATTTATAATACTAAGGATAGAACACTTACTATTAAAAGTGATGAAACGAAAGTAACAATTTCATACGAAATAGATAAAGTTTCAGATAAAGAATATAAATATGATGTAAATGTTAAGCTCAAAGATGGAGAAATAAATATGAGCTACGGAATAAATGTAACAACAAAGTTAGATGGAAAGTTAGAAACCTTTGATACTTCTAATTGTAAAGATGTAAATACAATGACTGATGCAGAACAAGAAACGTTTTCAGAGTCTTTGATCAAAATTTTTCCAAGTCTTTACACAGTTACCAAATCATTTAGGTCTACGCAAAAACAAGCTTTTATAATTGAATTAGAAAATATTATGCATGACGCAACATATAAAGTAATATATGAAGACAGATTAGATGATATAAATAGTACTGTTACATATAGTAATATCTCAACATGTGAAGCTATAGACGAAGCAGTAGATGATGATAATGATATTAATTATTCTATTACACTAGATAAAGAAGGGAATATTTTATCATTTAATGCTTCAAATGGAAAATTCAGTTATCAAATTACTAATCCAGAAGAAAAAGATTATTATGATATTGACATTGATATTGAAGATATACAACACGGAAATAATTATGTTGAAGCAACATGTACTAAATAAATAATATAAATTAATAAGGAGTGTTAAGAAAACTTCCTTATTTTTTACTTTGAACATTTTTTAATTATTAAAAAAATAATTTTCCATTGAAAAACAATCGTTTGTAATATAATATAGTAACATGTATTAGATGTATTCTCTTAAAAAGTCATAAAACAATATAAAGGTGGGAGTAAAATATGTTTAAATTAGTTTCAAAATATAAACCATCAGGAGATCAGCCCGAAGCTATAAAAGAGCTTGTAGATGGTATAAACTCTGGTAAAAAAGAACAAGTACTTTTAGGCGCAACCGGTACAGGAAAAACTTTCACTGTAGCTAACGTTATTTCCAAAGTAAACAAGCCAACACTAGTACTAGCTCATAATAAAACTCTAGCTGGCCAACTTTATTCCGAATTAAAAGAATTATTCCCTGAGAATAAAGTAGAATACTTTGTATCATATTACGATTATTATCAACCAGAAGCATACGTACCATCAACTGATACATATATCGAAAAAGACTCTTCTATAAATGATGAAATAGATGAATTACGTCATGCAGCAACTTCTGCTTTATTATCAAGAAGAGATGTCATTGTAGTTGCGTCAGTTTCTTGTATTTATGGTATTGGTGAAGTAGAAGAATATAAAAATAAAATGTTAACTTTATCAGTTGGTAATAAAACAGAAAGAAATAAGGTATTAACAAAATTAGTTGATATGTTATATGAACGTAATGACTTAGATTTTAAACGTGGTACCTTCCGTGTTAGAGGAGATACACTAGAAATAATTCCAGCCAACCAGAATACAACTGGATTTAGAATAGAATTCTTTGGGGATGAAATAGATAGAATTAGTGAAATTGATACTCTAACAGGTGCTATTATCAGTAATAAGAAAAATATAAGTATCTTTCCAGCAAGTCACTTCGTAGTTTCTGATGAAAAACTACATGCTGCGATAGAAAGAATAAAAGAAGAATTAAAAGAACGTCTTACAGAGTTGAAAAAAGAGAATAAACTAGTTGCGGCCGAACGCCTAGAACAAAGAACTAATTATGATATAGAAATGTTAGAAGAAACCGGATTTTGTTCTGGAATAGAAAATTATTCTGCACCAATGGCTGGTAGAAAAAGAGGAGAAACACCAGTTACCTTAATGGATTTCTTCCCAGACGATTACTTATTAGTAGTAGATGAATCTCATGTGACACTTCCACAAGTTAGAGGAATGTATAATGGAGATAGAGCTAGAAAGATGAACCTTGTAGAATATGGATTCCGTCTACCTAGTGCTCTTGATAATAGACCATTAAAATATGATGAATTTGAAAAGAAATTAAATCAAGTAATATATGTTTCCGCAACACCAGGTGACTTAGAACTAGAACATACAAATAATCATTATGTTGAACAAATCATTAGACCAACAGGACTACTTGATCCAACCATTGAAGTTAGAAAAACAGAAGGACAAATAGACGATTTAATTGGTGAAATTAGAACAAGAATCGAAAAAGATGAAAGAGTTCTAGTAACAACCTTAACTATTAGAATGTCAGAGGAACTAACAAATTATTTAAAAGAACTAGATATAAAAGTTGCCTATTTACATTCTGAAGTCAAAACTCTAGAAAGAATGCAAATTATTCATGACTTAAGAGCTGGAAAATACGATGTCATAGTTGGTATAAATCTATTAAGAGAAGGAATTGATATTCCAGAAGTTTCACTTATTGCTATTCTTGATGCTGATAAAGAAGGATTCCTAAGAAGTACTAGAAGTCTTATTCAAACAATAGGACGATGTGCTCGTAATGCCTCTGGTCATGTTATCATGTATGGAGATAAAATTACAGACTCTATGGAACAAGCCATATCAGAAACTGCTAGACGTAGAGCGATACAAGAAAAATATAATGAAGAACACAATATTACACCAACTACTATTAAAAAAGAAATTCGTGAAGTAATAAGTAATGTTGATACTGTAAAAGGTAAAAAGACTAAAAAGCCAAGTAAGAAAGAACAAGCTTTACTTATGGAAACAATTGAAGAAGAAATGCGTGAAGCTGCTAGAAATCTTGACTTTGAAAGAGCTATGGAATTAAGAGATATACTTTTTGAAATGAAAAGTAATTAACAGATATTGTGGAAAACACAAAACAAAAAAATCTTTTTCAACAGTTTTCTGTTGAAAAAAATAAATTAAATACCAGGTTATTACAAATCTGGTATTTTTTGGCCTCAAAAACCAGAAATTAGTCGAAATAAAATTCTTAAAGTATGCTATAATATGAAACAGGTGATTTACATGGATAAAATTATTGTTAAAGGTGCAAGAGAAAATAATTTAAAAAATATAGATATAGAACTACCAAAAAACAAACTTATCGTTATGACAGGTTTATCAGGTTCAGGAAAAAGTAGTTTAGCATTTGATACTATTTATGCTGAAGGACAAAGAAGATATGTTGAAAGTCTTTCTGCATACGCTAGACAATTCTTAGGTAATTCTGAAAAGCCAGATGTTGATAGTATAGAAGGATTATCTCCTGCTATTAGTATTGACCAAAAAACAACTTCAAACAACCCAAGATCAACCGTTGGTACTGTAACAGAAATTTACGATTATTTAAGACTATTATTCGCAAGAATAGGTGTACCATACTGCCCTAATCATAATATTCCTATAACTTCACAAAGTGTTGAAGAAATGACTAATAAAGTTTTGGAATACAAAGAAGGAACTAAAATCATTATAATGTCACCAGTCGTTCATGGCGAAAAAGGCACACACAAAGAATTATTTGAAAAACTTCGCAAAGAAGGATTTGTAAGAGTGCGTGTCAATGGTGAAATGTTAGATCTTAGTGATGACATTACTTTAGAAAAGAACAAAAAAGATTCAATTGATGTTGTTGTAGATAGAATAGTTTTAAAAGAAGATTCAAGAAGTAGAGTATTTGAAGCTTTAGAAATAGCAACAAAATTAGCAGAAGGAAAAGCCGTTGTCCAAATACTAGGTGAAAATGCTAAAGAACTAGTCTTCTCAGAACAATTTGCATGTCCACATTGTGAATTTTCATTACCAGAGTTAGAGCCAAGAGTATTTAGTTTCAATGCCCCATATGGAGCTTGTCCAGACTGTAAAGGTTTAGGAATTAAATTACAAATAGATGAAGACTTAGTTATACCAGATAAAACCCTAAGTATTAATGAAGGCTGCATCAAAACTTTAAGTGATGACCAAGATGGAATTTACTATAAAAAACTAGAATGTGTATGCAAACATTATAAAATAGATATGGATAAACCATTCGGAAAACTAAAAAAAGAAGAGCAACAAATAGTACTACATGGCTCAACTGAACCTATACGTTTCAATTACTCTACAAAATCAGGCAATATAATGAATTCTATTGATTATTATGAAGGAATAATTGATAACTTAGAAAGACGTTATATGGAAACAAGTTCTTCTTGGATTAGAGACTGGCTAGAAAACTACATGGTTGAGTATGAATGTGATACTTGTAAAGGTGCTAGATTAAATGATAATGTCTTATCTGTAAAAATAGCTAAGAAAAATATTTATGAAGTAACATGTATGAGTATTAAACAGTTAGTAGATTTCTTTAAGAATCTAAAATTAACAGAGTCAGAAAAACAAATAGCTAGCTTAATTCTAAAAGAAATAAACGAAAGATTAGCTTTCTTATCAAATGTCGGCTTAGGATACTTAACATTAAGTAGAAGTGCTGGAACATTATCCGGTGGAGAAGCACAACGTATCAGATTAGCAACACAAATCGGTTCACACTTGACTGGTGTATTATATGTTTTAGATGAACCAAGTATTGGACTTCATCAAAGAGACAATGAAAAACTAATCAATTCTATGAAAGAAATGCGTGATTTAGGAAATACTCTTATTGTTGTCGAACACGATACAGATACGATGTTAGCGGCAGACTATTTAGTAGATATTGGACCAGGTGCCGGAGATAAAGGTGGACATGTTATCGCTGCTGGTACTCCGGAAGAGGTAATGAAAAACGAAAACAGTATTACTGGACAGTACTTATCAGGAAAAAAGTGTATTGAAATACCCGAAAAAAGAAGAAAAGGCACTGGAAAATATTTGAAAATTAGAGGAGCTAGTGAAAATAACCTAAAAGATATCGATGTAGATATCCCTCTAGGAACACTTACATGTATAACTGGAGTTTCCGGTTCTGGAAAGAGTACACTTATAAATGAAATATTGTGTAAGGCTGTATCTAACAAGTTATATCACTCAAAAGAAAAACCTGGAGCTTACAAAAAAATATTAGGAATAGATAATATAGATAAATTAGTCGCTATATCTCAAAATCCAATAGGTAGAACTCCAAGGTCAAATCCAGCAACATATACTGGCGTATTTGATGATATCAGAACTCTTTTCACAACAACAAAAGAATCTAAAATGTATGGCTTCGAAAAGAATAGATTTTCATTCAATGTAAAAGGTGGACGTTGTGAAGCTTGTCGTGGAGATGGTGTAAAGAAAATAGAAATGCACTTCTTACCAGACGTATATGTTCCATGTGAAGTATGCCATGGTACAAGGTATAACAGAGAAACACTAAACATAAAATATAAAAATAAAAATATTGCTGAAGTACTAGATATGCGCGTAAGTGAAGCTCTAGAATTCTTTGATAATATTCCAAAAATAAAAAATAAATTACAAGTATTAGAAGATGTTGGCCTAGGATACATTAAATTAGGACAAAGTGCGCCAACATTATCCGGCGGCGAAGCTGAAAGAGTAAAACTAGCCAAAGAACTTCAAAAAAGAGCAACAGGTAAAACTTTGTTTGTTTTAGATGAGCCAACAACAGGATTACATACAGATGATATCAAGCGTTTACTTGCAATTTTACAAAAAATAGTAGATAATAATGATACGGTAGTTGTTATTGAACATAACTTAGATGTTATAAAAGTTGCTGATTACATAATAGATTTAGGACCAGAGGGTGGAGACGAAGGTGGAACTATTGTAGATAAAGGTACACCAGAACATATTGCTAAAAATCCTAAATCATATACTGGACAATTTTTAGCGAAGATACTGTAGAGGTGATAAGGTTGCGATTAGTTATCAAAGAGAAAAATGTAGTAAGATTAAATAAATTTATAGAATGGTTACTTTATATGATCGGATATATAATAGTATTTATCCTTGTGAGTACATTATTCAAAAGTGTTCATATCGATCAAAACCATTTCTTCCTATATTCAATTTTAATCGTATTTGTTATATACATATTAAATAAAGTATTAAAACCAATACTATTTACTATAACTATACCTATTATTGGTATAACACTAGGACTATTTTATCCATTTATAAACTTGTTTATCTTAAAACTAGCTGATTGGATACTTGGTTCTCACTTTGATTTAACTAATATCTTTATCGCTTTTTTTGTAGCAATATTATTATCAATAATGAACTTCATAATGGAAGAAATAATAAAAAAAATAGTAAAGAGGGTAAAAATTCATGGATAGAGTAGCAATTGATTTAGGTCCAATACAAATATACTGGTATTCAATTATAATATTTATAGGTATATTAGTAGCAAGTATATTAATTTTTAAAGAAGCAAGAAAGAAAAAACTAGATGAGGATTTTCTCGTAAATTTAATTTTTAATACAATAATAATTGGCTTAATTGGCGCTAGACTTTACTATGTAATTTTTAATCTTCAATATTATCTAGCGAATCCTATAGAAATTTTTGCAGTATGGAACGGCGGCCTAGCTATTCACGGTGGTATTTTTGCTGCCCTAATATTTATCATCTTCTACTGTAAGAAACAAGAAGTAAACTGTATTCAAATGTTAGATATAATCGTAGTAGGACTAATTATCGCTCAAGCCATTGGTCGTTGGGGAAACTTTATAAATGGAGAGGCCTATGGACATATAACTACATTTAAAGAACTACAATCTCAAGGTGTACCAGAATTTATAATTAATAATATGTACATCTTAGGAGAATATAGAGAACCAGCCTTCTTCTATGAATCAACTTGGTGTTTATCTGGATTTATTGCTATGTTAATATTAAGAAAATTCAAATATTTAAAAAGAGGACAATTAACTGGCTTCTACTTATTTTGGTATGGAACAGGAAGATTCTTTATAGAAGCTATGAGAATGGATTCATTAATGATAGGTTCTATAAAAGTAGCACAAATAGTATCAATAATCTTTGTTATAGTAGGTATATTCCTATTTGTTTACAATATATTTAAAAGTTCAGAAAATGATAAAAGACTATACAGCGAAGATATGACTAAAAAAGAAGAAGAAAGCGCAATTAAGTATTATCGAAAACGAGGTGATCATTATGTATAAAAAGGTAGTAGTACTAGGTGGTGGAACAGGAATTTCCTATCTATTAAGAGGATTAAAAGAATTTCCAATAGATATAACAGCTGTAATAACAGTATCAGATAATGGACGTTCTACAGGTAAACTAAGAGAAGAATTTCATACTCCGGCAGTAGGTGACATCAGACGAGTTATTACTTCACTTTCCGGAATAGATGAATCAATAAAGAAAATGATGGAATATCGTTTTAATACATCTAGTGATTTGGATGGACATGCTTTAGGAAACTTAATCTTAACAGCTATGCTTGATATAACGGGTTCTTTAAAAGACTCAATTGCTAGTTTAAGTAAATTATTAGATGTTAAACATAAAGTTCTTCCAATATCGGAAGACTCAAGGTTAACTCTTATGGGCCAAGATATAGATGGAAACATTATTGAAGGAGAAGCTCAAATAACAAAATCAAATAGAAAATTTGAAAGAATATACTATAAAGAAGAGCCAAAAGTATTAGATGAAGTATTAGATGCATTAAAAGAAGCAGACCTAATAATATTTAGTATGGGAAGTTTATATACTTCAATTTTACCTAACATTATTTGTAAAGAAGTACAAGAAGTATTAGATAATACCAAAGCACCAATAATGTATTTATGTAACTTTGTAACTCAACCTGGTGAAACAGATGGCTATACAGTAAGTGATCATATTACCTTACTAAACAAATATTTAAATAAAAAGAAAATAGATGTTGTTATCGCAAGCAATACAAAAATAAATAAGAGTGTTGCAGAAAGATATTCAACAGCAGAACAAAAAGAACCAGTAAAAATAGATTATGAAAACATAGAAAAATTAGGTGTTGAATTAATTGAAGATGACTTAATAGTTCTAGAAGATAACATTCTAAGACACAATAGTTTAAAACTTAGTTCCCTAATATTTTCATATTTAATGAGGAAGTAACATGTCATATACAGTAGAAATAAAACAAGAAATATCTTCTTTACCAACTACCAATTCTGAAATGATAGCGGAATTATCTGGCTTTGTTAGAAATAATGCTTACATAAATGATGACACCCTTTTTCTAACAACAGAAAATGAATTTACAATAGACAGATTACAAAGTTTCTTCCAAAAACTATATGAAGTTGACTTAAACGTAGAAATTAAAGACAATTTAAATTTCAATAAAAAGAATCTTTATTTACTATCATTAAATCAAAAACTACCTACCATTTTAAAAGATCTTGGCTATTATGATGAAAATAATAATTACTTAGATACACCGCCAACTTATATCGTAGGTGCTAATGAAGAAATAAGAGCTTATCTTAGAGGTAGTTTCTTATGCACTGGTAGTATAAATAATCCACAAACTTCTAGATATCACATGGAATTATTAATATCAAAGCCAGGTGAAGCAGTCTTTATCCAAAAACTATTAAATATCTTTGACTTAAATGCTAAAATATTAAATAGAGAAAAAGGATATATGATATACATAAAAGAAGCTGAAAAAATTAGCGACTATATAAAAATACTAGGTGCTAATAAAGCCGTTTTATTCTTTGAAAACGCTAGAATTTATAGAGAAAAAAAGAATCAAACTAATAGACTAAATAACTGTGAACAAGCAAATATGGATAAAGTATTCTTAACTGCTGAAAAACAACTAGAACAAATAAAAATTATTGAAGAAGCCTCTGGTTATACATTGCTAGATGAAAGAACAAAACAAGCTTTTGACTATCGTAAAAAATATCCAGAATCTTCATTAAAAGAATTAAGCGAAATAATTACTTTAGAAACAGGTAAACCAATTACTAAATCTGGTTTAAATCATCGTTTCAGAAAAATAAAAGAATTAGCTGAACGACTAGAAAAATTAACACAAAAAGAGAAAGGTAACTAATTTACTTTTCTCTTTTTCTTTATTGTAATTTCAAACGTACCATTTTATTTATAGTCAAATAATTTACTTGGCACACTGTTTATTTTAAATTCTAGAACTTTTTTCTGCAATAATTTTATCAACAAGTCCATATTCTAAAGCTTCTTTTGCGCTCAAGTAATTATCTCTTTCTGTATCCTTTTCAATTTTCTTTAAAGACTGACTAGTATTTTTAGAAAGTATTCTATTTAATCTTTTCCTTAAATCAATAATTCTATCAGATGCTATCTTAATATCTGTAGCTTGTCCTTGTGCACCGCCTAGAGGTTGATGGATCATAACATCGGCATTAGGTAAGATATAACGTTTTCCTTTCTTACCAGATGACAATAAAAAGGCTGCCATACTAGCCGCAATGCCCAAACATGTAGTTGAAACATCACTATTTACTAAGTTCATTGTATCATATATCGCCATTCCTGCTGAAACAGATCCACCTGGCGAATTAATATAAATATTAATGTCTTCATTTCCTGTAGAATCCAAATATAAAAGTTCAGCAATTACTCTGTTAACTAAATTATCATCTATTTCTCCTGAAATAAATACAATTCTATCTTTTAATAATCTTGAAAATATATCATAACTTCTTTCACCATTAAATTCTTTTTCAACAACCATTGGAACTAAATTCATTATAATATCACCTATACATAGTATAGTGTAAAAAAAATAAAATATGCATATAATAATTGAATAAATCATGTTATAATATTATAAAGGTAAAAAGGGTGATTATATGATAGATACTTTAGAAATAACAATAGGAAAACATAAATATCAAGTAAGTAAAGGCATAACACTAGAAGAAATTGCTAGCCAATTCCAAGGTAAATATAAATATCCAATACTTTTAGCGAAAGTAAATAATATTATAAAAGAATTAACTGCGCCAATAACAGATAAGTCAAATATAGAGTTTTTAGATTTAACTTCACGTGAAGGTAATAGAACTCATATTTCAGGTTTGACTTTTATTTTAGTGTACGCCATAAAGAAATTATATGGAAAGAGTGCCAATGTTGTAGTTCAACATTCTCTAGATAAAGGTATTTATATAGAAACAAACTTTCGTCTAACTTCAAGTAAACTAACTGCTATAAAAGAAGAAATGAACAGAATTGTTTCTTTAGACATGCCAATATCAAAAATGACTATTGATAGATTAGAAGCAATCGAGTACTATGAAAAAATAAAAGAACATGTTAAAGCAGGCGTAATGCGTTATAATACAAATACCTATATAACACTATATAGATTAGGTAACTACTATGATTATTTTTATAATCTAATGCCAACATCAACTGGAAAATTAGGTGCATTTGACTTAACTTATATAAAAGAAGATGGTTTCCTATTAAGATTTCCTACTACCTATATCCCAGATAAAATAAAAGAATATGAACCACATCCTGGTATGTTTGATGTATTCCAAGAATATCGTGACTGGGCAAAAATTATGAAGGTAGAAAACTCAGTTGAATTAAACGAAGTAATATCAAGAGGGAAAATAAGTGACTTAATAAGAATTGATGAAACATTACAAAGTAATAAATTACTAATGTTAGCTAAACGTATAAATGACAACAAGAAAAAGATAAGAATAGTTCTATTAGCTGGTCCATCATCATCTGGAAAAACAACAACTTCAAGAAAACTATGCATGTTCCTACAAAGTTTTGGATTACAACCTAAAGTATTATCAATGGATGACTATTTTGTCGAAAGAGAAGATAATCCTAAAGATGAAAATGGTAATCCAGATTATGAATGTCTAGAAGCAATAGACTTAAAACTATTTGATAGTCAACTTGGCTCATTGCTTGAAGGAAAAGAAGTAACAATACCAACATTTAACTTTGCATTAGGTAAAAAAGAATATCGCAACAAGTTAAAATTAGGTGCTGATGATATCATTGTTATAGAAGGAATCCACGCTATTGATCCAAAAATATTGACTAATATTCCAAGAGAAAATAAATTTAAAATCTATATTTCAGCTTTAACAGAATTAAATATGGATGAACATAATCGTGTTTCAACAACAGATAATAGATTATTAAGAAGAATAATACGTGATAATAGAACTAGAGGATATGACGTTGAGCATACATTACATTCTTGGCCAAGTGTAAGAACTGGTGAAGAAAAATATATCTTCCCATTCCAAGATGAAGCTGACTATATTATAAATTCAGCTCTAATATATGAAATAGGTGTTTTAAAAACATATGTTGAGCCATTACTATATTCAGTTCCAAATAGTTCTCCATATTATGAAGAGGCAAAAAGATTAATAAACTTCTTAAGACTTTTCTTACCAATACCAGCAGATGACATACCAGCGGATTCAATATTAAGAGAATTTATTGGAAATGGTTGTTTCCATGATTAAAGGTTAATATCCATATTGTATATATATGGGTATTTTTTTTTACAACTAAAAGTGTCAAAAAAAATGGAATATATTGAAACAAAAAAAGTAAAACTATATAATGAAAATATAAGGAGGATGATAATATGATTAAAGTCGCAATAAATGGATTCGGAAGAATCGGACGTTTAGCATTTCGTTTAATGGAAGAAAGTACTGACTACGAAGTTGTCGCAATAAACGATTTAACAGATGCTGAACAATTAGCGTATTTGTTAAAGTATGATACTAATCATGGAAATTATCGTATTAATGAAATAACATTTGAAGGAGACTACATTATAGTGGCTGGAAGAAAAGTAAGAGTTTATGCTGAAAAAGATCCTGCTATGTTACCATGGAAAGATTTAGATATTGATGTAGTATTTGAATGTACTGGTTTATTTACATCAGACGAAAAGGCTATGGCCCATATCAACGCCGGAGCTAAAAAAGTAATTATTTCTGCACCTGCAAAAGGAGATGTAAAAACAGTTGTTTACAATGTTAATCATGAAATATTAACAGGAGATGAACAAATCATTTCAGCAGCAAGCTGTACTACAAACTGTCTAGCACCAGTAGTAAATGTTATTGACAAAGTTTTTGGTATAGAAAAAGGTTATATGACAACCGTTCATGCCTATACTAATGATCAAGCTACTTTAGATGTTGCTCATAAAAAGGGAATAAAAGCTCGTCGTGGAAGAGCCTGTGGCGCAAACATCGTTCCAGCATCAACTGGCGCAGCTTCAGCTATTGGAAAAGTCTGTCCAAATCTAGAAGGAAAATTAGCTGGTGTTGCGATGAGAGTCCCTGTCACAACAGGTTCAGTAGTAGACCTAGTATTAGAATTAAAGAAGAATACAACAGTAGAAGAAGTAAACAAAGCTTTAAAAGATGCTACTAATGAAACTCTTGAATATACAGATGACCCTATCGTATCAAGCGATGTTATCGGTAGAAGAGCTGGTTCAGTAGTAGATGGTTTATCTACTAACATATTAGAAGTAGACGGAAAACAATTACTAAAAGTAGTAGCTTGGTATGATAATGAAATGGGTTACACTGCTCAAATGGTAAGAACAGCTAAATATTTAATGGAAAAATAAAAAGTGAATAAAAATCACTTTTTTTTTGAAATAGAAAAAATTATGATATAATAACTATAATAGGTGAGGTGTCATATGAGATTATATATTCAAGAACAAAACAGATTAATAAAATACAACCTACCAGCAAAGATAGATGGGTCCCTATTATTCTCTTATAAATCATATGATACCGGTATAGAAAACTCCATAAATATCGACTCAAATCAAAATAATTGGATTTTAAAGAGTAATGGAAATGTAAACATTGTCGGAACAAATGCTAACGTAACAGAAGTAGTATTATCTGACTACATATGTATTCCTGTGTCAACTCTAGGTCATCCAGGATACATATGTATGTTTTGTTTACCATCAATTGAAGAAGATTCGCTTAATTTAAGTACGGAAAAATTAAACCAAATAACAATAGGCAAAAGTCATGATAATAACATAGTTTATCATCAAAACATGATGTTTGATAAACATGCCATAATCTTTAAAAATAACGATATTTGGTACGTTTCGCCAGCTGTTCAAAATGAAAACTGTTATTTATATTTGAATAGTGCCAGAATAACAAATCCAACACCAATAACTGTTGGAGATGTAATATTTATGAACGGACTAAAAATAGTTTGGATGAAATCATTCTTCAAACTATCTATGAATAAATCACTATATGAATATACTGGACTAACTCCAGTTAATGATAGTGTTCTAACAAGTAACGAAGATATTACTGAGGTAAGCGAAGCTGAAAGTAATATATCTTTATATAAAGATGACGAATATTTTTCACATACTCCAAGAATTAGAAGTGTACTAGAAACTAAAGAAGTAAATGTTGAAGCTCCTCCAGGTAAATTTGTTAGCAATGAGGAAATGCCTCTAATTTTAAGTCTAGGAACAAGTTTAACAATGTCAGCAATGTCACTCATGAATATCTATTCAATTTACGATAATATAGCAAATAAAAATATGGCTGTCTCAACACAAATAACTGGTATAATTACTAGTTCAACAATGATTATAAGTTCATTGTTATTACCAGTATTAACAAAACGCTGGCAAAAAAAATCACAAAAAAGAAAAGAAGCCAAAAGGCAAGAAAAGTACGGAGAATATCTACGTAAAAAAGAAGAAGAAATACAATTAATATTAAAGAAACAGTCACAAATAATATTTGAAAACTACAGTGACTTAACAGGTTGTAAAAATATAATAGCTAATCGTACTAGAACCTTATGGTGTCGTGAAATAAATGATGAGGATTTTATTAACGTCAGACTAGGAATTGGAAGTAGACCTGCTCTTCTAAAAATAAATGCACCAGAAGAAAAATTCTCTTTAGAAGATGATAATTTATATCAAATGGTATGTGGTATAAAGAAAAAATACGAAAGACTTCAAGATATACCGATAACATATAGTTTAAAAGAAGAACCGGTATCAGCACTAATAACGGTTAGCAAGTATAATGATGCATTTGTAAATAGTATTATGTTGCAACTAATAACTTATCAAAGCCCGTTAGATTTAAAATTAATCATTATTACAGATGAAAAGAATGCAGATAAATGGAGTTATACAAGATATTTACCACATTGTTGGAGCGATGATAAAACTACCAGATATTTTGCATCGAACCAAGAAGATTTGAAAAAACTATGCCAAATATTAGACGAAGAATATGTAAATAGAAAAGCAAAAAAACAAGAACGAGAACAAGAACAAAAAGAAAAAAGCAAAGAAGCGATAGAAGAACACGCAATATATGATTCATATTATTTAATTATTACGGATAATTTTCTTGATTTAAAAAACTTTAAATTTACAACTGATTTATTAGAAAATCAAAATAATTATGGCTTTTCAATGTTAATAATTGAGAATGACATGAAACACTTACCAAAGGAATGTCAAAAGTTCGTATGTATAAATGATGGTGAATCCGGAATATTCTCTGAAAAAATCAAAGAAGATGAAATGATTAAGTTCAATGCTGAATATGATAGTACTCTAGATATGAGAAAGTTAGGAAATTTAGTAAGCAACATTCCAATTCAAGGAAAAGATGCAGAGCAGGAACTTCCTAATATGTTACCATTTTTGGAAATGTACAATGTTGGTAAAATTGAACAGCTAAATATCAGAAACCGTTGGACAACTTCTGATCCAATAACAACATTACAAACTCCAATTGGAGTACATAAAAATGGTGAATTATTTAAATTAGACTTACATGAAAAGTACGATGGACCACATGGACTTATTGCTGGTTCTACTGGATCTGGTAAATCCGAATTTATAATAACTTATATCTTATCAATGGCCATTAATTATGATCCGGACGAAGTACAATTTGTTTTAATTGACTATAAAGGTGGAGGACTAGCTGGTGCATTTGAAAACCGTGAACAAGGAATATCTATTCCACATCTTGCTGGTACAATAACAAACCTAGATACAGCTGAAATGAACAGAACTTTAGTTTCAATAGAAAGTGAATTAAAAAGAAGACAGAAAAAGTTTAATGAAGAAAGAGAAAAAACTGGCGAAAGTACAATGGACATCTATAAGTATCAAAGATTATATAGAGAAGGTGTCATAAAAGAACCTATTTCTCATTTGTTCATTATTTCAGACGAGTTTGCCGAATTAAAATCACAACAACCAGACTTCATGAATCAATTAATTTCAACAGCTCGTATTGGTCGTTCTTTAGGCGTTCATCTTATTCTAGCAACACAGAAACCTTCAGGAGTAGTTAACGATCAAATCTGGTCAAACTCAAAATTTAAAGTATGTTTAAAAGTACAAAGTAAATCAGACAGTATGGAAATGTTAAAAAGACCTGAAGCTGCTAGTATAAAAGAAACTGGTAGATTCTATCTACAAGTAGGATATGACGAATACTTTGATATCGGACAGTCAGCTTGGTCTGGAGAAAGATATACACCTGTTGAAAGAATTGTTAAGAAAATTGATGACTCTATAGTTTTTGTAAATGATTCAGGAGAAACAGTAAAAAGAATAAATGATGCTCCAAAACAAGAAAAGAGTAAAACTGATAATGGAGATCAATTAACAAACATCGTAAGATACTTACAAAAAATCGCAACAGATGATGGAAGAAGTATTAAAAAATTATGGCTACCATCACTCGCCAAAAATATATATTACAACAACCTATTAGCTAAATATAAAATAGCTTTAGAAGAAAAAGGTTTACAAACAATAATAGGAGAATACGACGCTCCAAGCCGCCAAGAACAAGGACCATTGATAATAGATTTATTGAAAAACCTACTTATTTATGGACAACCAGGTACAGGTAAAGAAAATGTAATAACTACTATTGTTTATGATTTATCACTTAGAAAAAGTCCGGAAGAAGTAACATTTTATATAGGAGACTTTGGTGCAGAAACTTTAAAAACTCTAAGGAAAATGCCACAAGTTGGTGATGTCTTTGTAACAGAGGAACAAGATAAGCTTCTAAATTTAATTAAAATGTTAGATAAAGAACTAGAAAGAAGAAAGAAAGAATATTCTGATTACGGTGGAAATTATGAAGAATATTGTAAACTTTCTGGTAAAAAAGATAATGTAATCATAACTGCACTTAATAATTTTGAAAGCTTCACTGAAAGCTATTCAAGACAACAAGATGCATTTAATACATTGTTTAGAGATGGTGCTAAATATGGAATCGTTTTCATTGTCACAACAACAGTTTCAAATGTTATAAGAAGCCGTGTTGCTCAAAGTTTTGAAAATAAAATATGTTTAAAAATGCCAAATGATTATGACTATCGTGATTTGCTTGGAGCACCAAAAGGCATGATACCTGTAGATAATTATGGACGTGGAATAGTTTCATGTGAAGATAAGCCAGCCTTAGAATTCCAAACTGTACTTATCTGCGAAAAAGATCAAAAAACACAATTTATACGCGAAATAGCTGAAGAACTAAAGAAAACATATCCAGAAAAAGCTAAAAAAATACCAGTTTTACCTGAAATTGCATATGTAGATGATGTAATACATGAATTAAAAGGTTTACAATGTGTACCAATTGGTATTGAAAAGAATAGTCTTGAAGTTTATGTCTTCAACTTTATGGAAAATAAAGTCAACTTAATTGCCGCCAAATCAATAAGAAGTCATGTGTATTTCATATATGCATTAATAAAAGAAATACTAACTCTTGAAGATGTCAATGTTAATATAATTGATGCTTTAAGCATATATAGAGGTAACTATGAAAACATAAAACTATTTAATGATGACTTGGATAAAGCATTTGAAGAGGCATATACAAATGTTCAAAATGATACAAAAACTAAAAAGAAAAATGTTTATTTCTGTTTAGGTATATCCGAGTTCAAAAATAAAATATCTGATAAATATAAGCCATACTTTGAAGCGTTATTTAAAGAAACTAGTAAATGCAAAAATAATACCTTCTTATTCTTTGATGATGCTAATAATTATAAAAAGTTACAATTGGAGAATTGGTATAAAGATAATATTAATAATACATTTGGTATCTGGCTAGGTGAAGATGTCGGTACACAAATAGCACTTGGTGTTATGTCATTAAGTCTTGAAGACAAACAAACATTATTCCCTTGTATTGGATATCCAATATATCAAGGACAACATATGACTATAAAATATGTCGTAGATGGAGTTGATCGCGAAGATGAAGAATAAAGTCTTAATAGAATTAATAGTTCCAACACTGGAAGAAACATATGATGTATACATACCTATAAACAAAAGAGTAGGTAATGTAACGACACTTTTAACAAAAGTAGTTAGTGAATTATCTGGTGGATACTATAGTTCAAGTCAATACACTTCACTGTATAATGGTGAAACAGGAGAAAGATATAAAACCAATCAATTAATAAGAAATTCAGATATAAGAAATGGTAGTAAAGTAATACTAATGTAGGAGGTGATAGAGTTGAATGTAAATAGTTTAAAATATGAAAGAAATCAATATATTCAAGCTAGAAATAGCGCTCAAAAAGTAGCAAATCAGCTAAGTGTAGCAATAAAAAAAATAGAAGAGGTAATAGAGTTACAAAAAACATCATATAAAATCGAAGATCAAAATAATGCTAATAACTTCTTAACTGAATTAAAAAATACTGAAAGTAGTATTTATAACAACATTGTTAATACTGTAATTCCAAATGCCAATTATAAAATAAATAGTTTAAAAAATAAAATAGAAGATGCTATGATAGAAGAGTCTATACAAGAACAAAACTAGGAGGTAAGGTTATGAGTGAAATTAGTATTGATACAATAAAATTAAAAGCATCAGGTGAAAGCATTGTAAGTATTGCAGAAGAGTTTAATTCTGTAATAGAAGATATTTTTACAAAGTTAAAAAGCATGGATGCAAATGGTACTTGGTCTGGTGATTCTGAGAACTCTGCTGCAAAAAAATATATAGAAAGAATATCAAAAGAAAAAGAACAGTATTCTAACTATGCTCTTGCGATTAGAAAATTAGGAAATGAAATAATAACATATGCAGACAAAATGAACTCAGTATCAAACAACAAAATCAAGGAGGGTCTATGTCAAAAGTAAACTATAATGGTGATGTAATAAAAAATACATTACTACCAACAATTAATAGTGCTCTAGAAGCAATTGGAAATGCAACCAATATAGCAAACGGAGTATATTTCCCTAATGGCAATTCTACCTGGTCTGGTATAAAGGAAAAAATAGAAAATTGCAGATTAGATACAAAAACATACTATGAATGGATAGCAAACAGTGTATCATCAATTGAAAATATAGTTAATAAAGAGAATGATAATCTACAACAAATAAAAATTACAGAAATCAAAGGAAGAAAAAGTATTGTAAAATAATGTAAAAAGTATTGTGAAACAATGCATAAAAAAAATTAATATGGTAAACTAATATTATGATAAGTATAAGGAGAGCATATGAGTACTGGAGTTAATGTTGAAAAAGTCAATAAATTACGTCAAGAGTTGATGGACTACATCGAAAAGATGAATGGCATTTTTAATCGTCTAGACATAGAATGCGCAAGCGTTCAAAATAGTATTTCTGGAACATCCAAAGATATTATTACAAAAAAATGTACAGATATTAGAAATTCATATCCAACTATAAAAAATAATATTATGACTTATATTGACGATTTAGGAAAAGTTACCTCTGGATATGAACAACTTATAGAGGAAGTCTCTGAAAAAATTATCAGTGATATGGATAAAATTACAGAAAGGAGCGTATATTAATGCCAACAATTTCAGAATTACAATATGGGTTTGACTCTGAAGGAGTAGACTCATATCTAAAAGAAATTAAATCAATTGTATTAACACAGGCAGCTGATGCGTTAGACAGCACTTCAGGAATTAAGTCAGTGTGTGAAAGCAATTGGGAAGGTAAAGCTAGAGATGATTTTCTATCAAACTTAAAAAAGGACAAGGACCATGTAAAAGAACAATTTGAGGAATTGTATGAAATTTTAGATGGAGAAATTAATCAAGTAAAAAATGCTATGGCAAATAAAGATAAAACATTAATAGAGAGTTAGTTAGAAAGGAGAGAAATATATGGCAATAACAATGAGCGGAGCTACTGTAGATAGTAGTAATAGAGATACATTATTAACAGCTGTTGTAGATACTGGTTTACTTTCAGGTGGAGCAAAAAGCGGTGGTTTGTTTAACTCAGATGCAAAACTAGCTGGTGTAACTGAATCATTTGCAACAGCAGTTTCTAATGAAATTGATAAATATTGTAGTAATGTTGAGACAATTTTAAAACAACTTGAAACAGCTGATTCTACAGTTGCGTTTAAAGGTTCACAGGTAGGTAGTGCACTTGCAAACTTTATTGAAGGTGTAAAGAGTAGTGCTTTTGATTATTTAAAGAAATTAAAAGAAGCTGAACAACAAATTGTTAATAGTGTACAAAAAGCATACACTACACAAGATACAGATCTTTCTAGTAATCTTAATTCTGACACTAGTTCACTTCAAAACTAGAACTGACTGTGTAAAAAAGAAGGCAACTTCTTTTTTTTTACCAATAAAAATGCTATACTTTATATGA
>CAVIUA010000042.1:0-19265 GCA_963645945.1 bacterium | reverse complement strand
GAAAAAAAGTGCATATAGAGTCAAATACTCTACACACACTAAAAATTATATATCCTAAAATTATGAAGGGAGTGTAAACTCTCTTTTTTCTTCTCATGATTTGCGATATAATTAATATATAAAATTTGAAAGAGGTTAGACATAATGAATGAAATGATAATTAAAAGTATTGCTTCAGATTTAGGTATTTCTGATAAGCAAGTTGTAACTGTACTTGAATTACTTAGTGATGGTAATACTATTCCTTTTATTGCAAGATATAGAAAGGAAGCAACTGGGGCATTAGATGAAGAATCTATTAGAAAAATTAATGAGGTTTATGAGTATCAAGTTAATTTACTTAAAAGAAAAGAAGACGTTATACGTTTAATAGATGAAAAAGGACTTCTTACTGAGGAGTTAAAAAACTCTATTCTTAATTGTTCAAAATTAGTAGAAGTTGAAGATTTATATAGACCATATAAGGAAAAGAAAAAGACTAAAGCAACAGAAGCTATTGCTTTAGGACTTGAACCTTTAGCTAAAATAATTATGAGTTTTCCTACTAATGGTAGTTTAGAAGATATTACAAAGAAATTTGTAAAAGATGATTTACCAATGAATAAATGTATTGAGGGAGCTAAATATATTATTGCGGAATGGATTAGTGATAATGCTAGTTATCGTAAATGGATACGTAGTTATTTTTATAAAAATGGTATTATTTGTTCTAGTAAGAAAAAAGGTGATGATATAGATCCTAATAAGACATATGAAATGTATTATTCTTATCAAGAACCTATTAAATGGATTAAGGCACATAGAATACTTGCTTTAAATAGGGGTGAAAATGAAAAAGTACTTAGTGTAAGTATTGATATAGATAAAGATGGAATTATTTCTTATTTAGAAAAGAAACTTATTAAAAATGATAAATCTTTTGTTGTTGATGTTGTTAAAGACTCTATAAATGATTCTTATAAGAGATTAATTGCTCCTTCTATTGAAAGAGAAATCAGAAGCGATTTAACTGAAGTAGGAGAAGAGGCGGCAATAGATAATTTTGGTAAAAATTTGGAAGCTTTACTTTTAACTCCACCAATGAAAGAAAGAGTTGTTTTAGCGTTTGATCCTGGGTTTGTTAATGGATGTAAATTAGCTGTTGTTGATAAAAATGGGAAGTATTTAGATTCAACAGTTATTAAACCATTTTTAAATAATAATACAGAAGAAAGAGTTCGTTTATCTAAAGAAGTTGTTGTACAACTTATAAAAAGATATAATGTATCAATTATTGCGATAGGTAATGGTACTGCTTCTCGTGAATCTGAAAAGTTTTGTGCTGATATGATTAAGGAATATAATTTAGACTGTAAATATGTAATTGTTTCAGAAGCTGGGGCTTCAATATATAGTGCTTCTCCTATTGCGATAGAGGAATTTCCAGACTTGGCAGTTGAAAAAAGAAGTGCGGTTAGTATTGGAAGAAGACTTCAAGATCCTTTAGCTGAACTTGTTAAAATTCCACCTGATGGTATAGGTGTTGGTTTATATCAACATGATGTATCACAAAAGAAATTATCTAGTTCATTAGACTTTGTAGTTGAAAAGTGTGTTAATAGTGTTGGAGTTAATATTAATACTGCTTCACCTTCATTATTGAAGTATGTTTCTGGTGTTACTAAGAAAGCAATAGAAAAAATTATAGAGTATCGTGAAAAAATAGGTAAGATTACTTCTAGAGAAGAAATAAAAAAGAAAAAACTATTATCTGATAAAGCTTATGAACAAGCAATTGGTTTCTTAAGAGTAGTAGATGGTGATAATATATTGGATTCAACAGCTATTCATCCTGAAAGTTATGATATTGCTTTAAAATTATTAGATGACTTAGGCTATTCTAAAGATATGATAGGTAAGAGTGAATTAATTAAAAAACTTGATACTATTAATTTAGATGAATATAAGGAAAAACTTAATACGGATATTTATACTTTAGAAGATGTTGTTGCATCATTAAAAAAACCTAATCTGGATCCTAGAGATGAGATGCCACAACCTTTACTTAAAAGTGATGTTTTGGATATAAAAGATTTAAGTGTTGGTATGAAGTTACAAGGTACTGTTAGAAATGTTGTTGACTTTGGAGCTTTTATTGATATTGGTCTTCATAATGATGGGCTTGCTCATATTTCTAAATTAACTACTAAATATATTAAACATCCTAGTGAAGTTGTTAGTGTTGGAGATATAGTTGACTGTTATGTTGATGATATTTCTTTAGAAAAGGGAAAAGTTAGTTTGAGTTTATTACCTAGATAATTTACAGTAAAATTAATTTATTTATAATGTTTTAGTATATTATTTTATTTATAAGGAATTTTCTTTTTATTCTAAAAAAACTATAATCATCCCATTGACAAACAAATGTTTGTGTTGTAATATAATAAGACAAGATTATGGAGGTGTTATTTTATGTATAAAGCTGATAAGTTCAAACTACATCCTATTTGAGTTATACTAAAAATACTAGTAATATAAATAATTTGTCAAAACAATTAAAAAAATTACAAATAAAAGAATTAGTACGGCAGCGACTGTCGGAATTTAAGCCTATGGAGAATAGAGGTTACTCTATCTGTGAAGTAGGAAATTTGATCGGTGACGACCAAACAAAAACGACAAATTGAAATTTATAAATTGAAATTTGTCCTTTGTTCTGATATTCTTATTGTAAAGAGGCGAAGTGTGATGAAGAGAGGTTTAGCTGGAGTATCATTAATTACAATGTCTGTTTTATATGGTATTTTAGCAATTATAATTATTCCAATATGTTATTATTCAGGAGTATCAATTTTATTTACAATATTAGTTTTGATTGCTGTTATAGTGTTACAATTTTTAATTTCTCCATTTTTGACTGACATATCAATGAAATGGTTTTATGGGGCTAGATTTGATATGGAAATGCCTGCTTACTTAAAAGATTTTATTATAAAAGTATGTCAGGAACATAATATGAAATATCCTAGAATTGGATATATTAATGATGGAGCTCCTAATGCTTTTACATATGGTCATACTAAAAATGACGCTAGAATTGTTTTGACTAGAGGTACATTTGAGTTATTGAGTGAAGATGAAGTAAAGGCTGTTGTTGGTCACGAACTTGGTCATGCTGTTCATTATGATATGGCTCTTATGACAATTGCTCAGCTAGTTCCTTTAATTTTATATGCTGTTTATGAAATGTTTGCGGAACATGTTGATACAAGTGATGATGATAATTCTAAATTAGCAGTAATTGGATATGTTGCTTATATATTATATATAATTTGTCAGTATATAATTTTATGGTTATCAAGGGTTAGAGAATATTATGCAGATAGTTTTTCTGCTGAAGAGTTAAAGAATCCTAATTTATTAGCATCAGCATTAGTAAAAATAGGTTATGGACTTAGTGCTAGTACTGGTAGGGATGGAAAGATTTCAGTTTCTTCAAAAAATGCTTTAGGTATATTTGATTCTAGAACTTCAAAAACACTTATTGTTAGTAGTTACAATAATGGTGAAGTTTCAAAAGATAATATTAAGAACGCTATGAAATGGGAAATGTGGAATGTATGGGCTAAATGGTATGAATTAAATTCTACACATCCTTTAATATCTAAAAGATTAATGGCTCTTTCTAATATGAGCAGTAAATATGGAGTAGAGCCTTATATTAAATTTGATTTACAAAAAACGGAATCTTATGTTGATGATTTCTTAGTAGAAATTTTAATTAAGTATTTACCATTAACTGTATTTATTGTTAGTATTTCATTTGCATTATTCTTTGAAGAAGAAATAGGCAATTATGGATTGGCTGCCTTTGGTGGTGTGTTATTATTAACTGCTTTATCTTCATTTATTCCTTTAAGAAGAAAGTATCCTAATTCTAATTATAAGGAAACTACTGTTGCTAATTTATTAGGTGAAGTAAAAGTTTCTGGAGTAACAGCTATACCTTGTGTTTTATCAGGGGAGATTATTGGTAGAGGTAATCCTGGTTGTATATTTAATGAAGACTTTGTTATTAGAGATAGTACAGGAATTGTATTTTTAGATTATAATCAACCTGTTCATATTATTAATAAAATATTTGCTTTATTTAAATCATCACAATATTTTAATAAGAATATTATTGTTAAGGGATGGTATAGACGTAGTCCAGTACCATACGTTGAAATTAATTCTATGATTATTGATGGTAAGACAAAGAAATGTTATACATATTTATTTAGTAAGATTTTTACTTGGCTACTTGCTGTTGCTGGTTTAGCTATGATATATTTTGGAATATTTAATTAGTATGCTTTAGGCATACTTTTTTCTATGGTAATATTTTTTTTTGTATGTTATAATTTTAGTATGATTATATAATAGAGGTTTTGTATATGAGGGAGAATAATAAAGGTTTTACTTTAATTGAAGTTTTGGTTGCGATAACAATTATGGGTATTATAACTGTTATGGCTTTACCTGGTGTTCAACAATTACAATCTAGTAATAGAGAAAAAAAGTATGAAAAATATGCTGAATCATTAGTATCATCAACTAAACTTTATGTTGATTCTAATGAAGAAGACATTTTTGGGTATTCGGTTTCTGGATGTGCTATTATTAAGTTTGATGAATTAGAAACAAAGGCTTTAGTGAAGGATTATGAAACTAATGGTGTTAGTTGTGCGGGAAATGGTTCTCTTGGTGAGACTTTTGTTCGGGTTGATAAAAAAGGAAGTAAATATGAATTTACACCCTTTATTACTTGTTCTAAAAATGGAAAATTAGAATATCAGACTCAGGAGAATGTGGAACAGTGTACACCTAGTTCACCTGGTATTGTTAACTCTGGTACTCTTAGTGCTAGTATTACAGTAACTGATGAGTCTACTTGGACTAAAAGAAAGACTGTAACAGTAAAAATTAGTACAACTTCATCTGGACTTATGCTTAGCAGATATAATCGTGTAAGTTATTGTATGGCAACGTATGATAGTTCAACAAATAAATATACTTGTGTAGGTAATAAAGAAAGTTTGTCTCTTAATCTTTCATCAAATCAAAAAGAGATAGTTCTTACTGAAGAAGTTGGTTCTAATTTGTCTGGTGAATATTATTTTGTTTTATTTCCTGGCGAAGGACAAATAGCTGATTATGCAGGAAATATACTTTCAGAAGATATTGTATCTAATAGATTAAAGTTTGATAATACCGCACCAAAGATTACTAAGATTATAAAAATATATAATGGAATAAATTATTACGGTTTTAATGTTTATTATGAAAAAAATGATACATCTAAAGGTTCTGAAGTTCATCAAATAACTTATTCTTTTGACAATTATTCTGAAAATGAGCGATTCGTTTGTCAAATAGTAAATCTTATTGGTTTTAACTCTGATTGTGAAGTTAGATTGAATCCGTTTTTGATTGGTATTAACAAGTCCAATGTTGAAGATAATATTTATTTTAAAATTACCGATAAAGTTGGTAATTCTAGTGTATATGAATTTCCTGTTAGTTCTCAGTCTAAAGTATATGAATAATATTTTTATCTCGCTTTATTAGTCCATCTTTTTCTAATTTGTTTAATTCACGCATTAGATTACTTCTATCGACAACAATGTATTCAGCAATGGCTTTGTATGAAGTTGTTACTTTGAATATATTGTCTTTATTCATTCTTTGTTTTAAGAAATATAGAATTTTATCTCTTACTGTTTTTTGAGATAATAATTCTATTTTTTCATTTTGTTTACGATTATCTTTTATTAATAAGTCAAATAAATTAATTACTAAGTTATTGTGAAAAGGACAGTTTTTACTACAGGTTTTTAAAATGTTAAAATAATCTATAAAAATAACTTCAGTTTGAATATTACTTATAATATATATTTCATCTTCTGAATGTTGAAAGAATAAATTAGAGAAAATATCATTTTCTTTTAATTCACGCATGATTGTAGTATTACCATTAATATCTGTTTTTATAATAGAGGCCTTTCCATAAGTTATAAATCCAATAAGATTTTTTTTAGAAAAGTTACTTATTATTAACTGTTTGTTTGTAAATACTTTACGTGTTACATTTACACACTTTGACAAATTATTTTTAAAACTATTTATCTTTTCTTTTTCAATGGTTTCAAACATTTTAATGCACTCCTTATGAAATAATTTTAACATTTTTTAGTTTTTGTTGCAAATGCAACAGTCCATTTTAAATATTTGAGTTATAGTTTAATACATAAGATTGGAGAAGTTATTATGCGTGATATTAAAATTATAAAGAAAAATGGAAATTTAGAAAAGTTTGATCCTGATAGAATAAGAAAAGCCGTTACTACTAGTGCTGAAAGAGTAATGGTTGATTTAACAGGTGAAGCTGTTGATAAAATAATAGATATAGTTTGGAATATGATTAATACTCAGACTACTAATCCTACAGTTGATCAGGTTCATAGTTTTGTAGAATCTGCTTTGGATCAAGTTAATCCGTTAGTAGCAAGAAGTTATAGAGAATATAGAGATTATAAAAAAGAAGTAGTTCATATTTTAGATAAAGTGTATAAAAAGGCACAAGTAATTACTTATATTGGTGATAAAGAATGTGCTAATATGGATAGTGCTTTAGTTACTACACAGAGATGTTTAATATATAATAGCTTGAATAAAGAACTTTATAAAAAATTTTTTTTAACAGCTAATGAAATAGAAGCTTGTAAAGATGGATATATTTATATACATGATATGAGTGCAAGACGTGATACAATGAATTGTTGTTTATTTGATATGGCTAATGTATTAAAAGATGGATTTGAGATGAGTAATATTTGGTATACAGAGCCTAAAACATTACAGACTGCTTTTAATGTCATGGGTGATGTTATTATTAATACTACGGCTATGCAATATGGTGGATTTACTGTACCTGAAGTTGATACTGTGTTGAAGAAGTATGCTAAGCTTACTTATAAGAAGTATTATGATGAGTATTTAAGTATTAAGGGAGACTCTTTTAAAGATGAAGCTGATAAATATGCTTGGAGTAAAGTAAAAAGAGAGTGTGAACAAGGATATCAAGGTATTGAATATAAACTCAATACAGTTAGTTCTAGTAGAGGAGATTATCCTTTTGTTACATTTACTTTTGGTATTGATACAGATGAATTTGCAAGACTTATAAGCAAAGTTATATTAGATGTACATAGAGAAGGTCAAGGTAAGAAAGGATTTAAGAAACCAACATTATTTCCTAAATTAGTATTTTTATATGATGAAAAATTACATGGTAAGGGAATGGAATTAAGAGATAATTTTTTAGCTGCGATAAAGTGTAGTCAAAAGACAATGTATCCAGATTATTTATCATTATCTGGAGAAGGTTATGTTTGTGATATTTATAAAAAGTATGGAAGAGTTGTTAGTCCGATGGGATGTAGAGCATTTTTATCACCTTGGTATGAAAAAGGTGGAATGAGTCCAGCTGATAAAAATGATAAGCCTGTTTATATAGGAAGATTTAATATAGGCGCTATATCATTACATTTACCTATGATTTTAGCTAAAGCTAGAGAAGAACAAAGAGACTTTTATGAGGTCTTAGATTATTACTTAGAAATGATTAGAAAGATACATATTAGAACTTATCGTTATTTAGCTAAGAGAAAGGCTTCTACTAATCCTTTAGCTTATTGTCAGGGCGGTTTTTATGGAGGTAATTTAAAGCCAGATGAGGCAATTGAGCCAGTACTTAGATCTTCAACAGCATCTTTTGGAATAACTGCTTTAAATGAATTACAAGTTTTATATAATGGAAAGAGTATTGTTGAAGATGGAGAATTTGCAGTTGAGGTTTTAAAATATATAAATGAAAAGACTTTAGAATTTAAGAATGAAGATCATATTTTATACGCTATATATGGTACTCCTGCAGAGAATTTATGTGGATTACAGATAAAACAATTTAGAAAGAAATATGGTGTTATTGAAGGAGTAAGTTCTAGGGAATATGTTTCTAATAGTTTTCATTGTGGTGTATGGGAAAATATTACTGGTATAGAAAAACAAGATTTAGAAAATCGTTTTTGGGAACTATTTAAAGGTGGAAGAATTCAATATGTACGTTATAATTTAAGTTATAATAAGGAAGCTATGCTTACATATATAGAAAGAGCTATGAAATTAGGTTTTTATGAAGGTGTTAATTTGAGTTTAGCTTATTGTAATAACTGTGGACATGAAGAATTAGAAATGGATGTTTGTCCTAAATGTGGAAGTAGTGATCTTACTAAAATAGATAGAATGAATGGTTATTTATCATATTCTAGAGTACATGGAGATACAATGTTAAGTAATGCCAAAATGGTGGAGATATCTGAAAGGAAGTCAATGTAGTATGAGATATCATAATATTACAAAGGCAGACATGTTAAATGGTGAAGGGCTTAGAGTTGTTTTATGGCTAGCTGGATGTTCTCATCATTGTCATGCTTGTCAGAATCCAATTACTTGGGACGCTAATGATGGACTTATTTTTGATGATAATGCAAAAAAAGAGATATTTGATGAATTAGAAAAAGACTGGTGTTCTGGTATTACTTTTTCTGGTGGAGATCCATTATATTTAGATAATAGAGAAAATTTAAGTTCTTTAATGATAGAGATTAAAGAAAAATTTCCGGATAAAAATATTTGGTGTTATACGGGATATACTTGGGAAGAATTAATGAAGCAGGTTAAAAATGATAAAAATTTAAAAAACATATTAGATTGCATTGATGTTTTACTTGAAGGCAGATTTGTACTTGGGCTTGCTTTAGAAAAACTTCATTATGTAGGAAGTAGTAATCAAAGAATTATTGATGTTAAAAAAAGTCTTGAAAATAATAAAATTAATTTGTATATTGATAATAGTAATATTTTAGAAGGAGAAGTTTAATGAAAAGACGTGGATTTGAAATTGTTAAAGGATATGAAGATAAAGGGATAAATTTGCCAGTTAGAAAGACTGCACATTCAGCTGGCTATGATGTAGAAGCAGCAGAAGATGTAATTATTCCGATGTATAAACCTGGTATTAAACCAACACTTATTCCAACTGGTTTAAAGGGTTATTGTATGGATGATGAGTGTTTCTTATTACTTAATAGAAGTTCTGGGCCTAAAAAAGGATTTTTAATGGCAAATAGTGTAGGATTAATTGATTCTGATTATTATGGTAATGAAGATAATGATGGGCATTTTTACTTTGCTTATTTTAACTGTAGTGACCATGATATTGAAGTTAAAAAAGGAGACGTTATTGGGCAAATTGTTTTTACTAAATTTTTAACTGTAGATAATGATGAAGCAACTGGTATTAGAAATGGTGGTTTTGGTTCAACTGATACAAAAAAATAAAAAAATAAAAAAATGACTTTTCTATTTTTTTAATTTTTTATACTTTGTAAATCACTAGTTCCTTTATTTATCAAGGAATTAGTGTTTTTTAATTTAAAAAAATTTGTTTTTTTTAATATTTTGATTTTTCTAAATGTATAAAAATGTAAATTGTCGTAAATCGAACAAAAATATTTTTTTGGTGTTTTCTTTATATATCAACATATTGAAAAAAATGGTAAAAAAAGTGTCGATTTTAGTATTGATTTTTGTTTCTTTAATTCTTAAAATGAATTTAGAAGTTACTTAATGATGGAGGTTAAATTATGGTAGAAGTAAGTGACAAATTAGAACAATTAATGGTTATTAAGAGAAACGGAAAAAAAGTTTCATTTGATGAAACTAAAATAGCTTTAGCAATAAAAAAGGGTTTTGATAGTGTAGAAATAGATAATGGAGAAGATGAAAAACTTCGTAAATATGATTCTAAAGATATTCAAAAAGTATATCAAGCAGTTTTAAAGAAGATTGAAAAGGCTGCTAAAGAGACTGATAAATTTCAAATTGAACAAATTCAAGATTTTATTGAAGAAGAATTATCTTTAAAAGGATATGAAGATGTTTATAAATCATTTTCTGAATATCGTGAAAGAAGAGCTCAATCTCGTCAATCATTCTTTGATGATAAGAAGACTCATAAATTTTTAAAATCTTTAGAAAATTTAGGATTAAAATCAGCAAATGAAGAAGATGCTAAAAGGGAAAATGCTAATATTGATGGTAATAGTCCAATGGGTACTATGCTTCAATATGGATCTACTGTTTCAAGAGAATTTGCAAAAGCATATTTAATGAAACCAGAATATGCAAAAATGCATGATGAAGGTGAAATTCACATTCACGATATGGACTTTTTAGCAATGGGTACTACTACTTGTTGTCAAATAGATTTATCAAGATTATTTAAAAATGGATTTGATACAGGTCATGGATATGTAAGACCTCCACAAGATATTTCAACGTATAGTTCATTAGCAGCGATAGTTATTCAAGCTAATCAAAATGATCAACATGGTGGACAATCAATACCTGCACTTGATTATTATTTAGCACCTGGTGTTTTAAAAACATTTAAAAAACAATTTAAACAAACTATATATGATTTTTTAGATTTAGATGGTTTTATAGGTATTATTAATATAGATAGAATTATTCGTGAAATTGATAAAGTAGAAAGTATTGATGTTAATTTAGAAGAATTTTCTGACTATCAAAAAGGATCTAACAGAGTAAAAGAAATATTTAAATTAGCGAGTGAAAAAGCTGTACAAAAAACAGATAGAGCTACTCAACAAGCTATGGAAGCTTTTGTACATAATTTAAATACAATGCATTCTAGAGCAGGAGCTCAAGTACCATTTTCATCTGTAAACTTTGGAACAGATACAACACCTGAAGGAAGAATGGTTACTAAGAATTTACTTTTAGCAACAGATAGAGGATTAGGTAATGGTGAAACTCCAATATTCCCTGTTTCAATATTTAAAGTAAAAGAGGGAGTTAATTATAATAAAGAAGATCCTAACTATGACTTATTTAGATTAGCTTGTAAAGTATCAGCTAAAAGACTTTTCCCTAACTTTGCATTTGTTGATGCTCCATTTAATTTACAATTTTATAAACCAGGGGATATTAATACAGAAATTGCTTATATGGGATGTCGTACAAGAGTTTTAGCAGATGTTACTTCTCCTGATAATCAGATAGTTACGGGAAGAGGAAATTTATCATTTACAACAATTAATTTACCAAGACTTGGTATTAAATATGGTATAGCTTTAAAAGAAAGAGATAAAGCTGATATGAAGGGTTTCTATGAAGAACTTGGAGAAATTATGGATAAAGTTCGTGATCAATTGCTTGAAAGATTTGAAGTTCAATGTAGTAAACATTCATATAATTTTCCTTTCTTATTAGGACAAGGTGTTTGGACTAATGGTGAAAAATTAAAGCCAACTGATCGTTTAAGAAAAGTATGGAAACATGGTTCATTGTCAACTGGTTTCATTGGTCTTGCTGAATGTTTAAAGGCTTTAACTGGTGAACATCATGGTGAAAGTAAAACTAGTCAAAAACTTGGCCTTGAAATTATTAAGTTTATGAGAAATAGATGTGATGAAAATTGTAAAAAATATAATTTGAATTTTACATGTTTAGCTACACCTGCTGAAGGTTTATCTGGTAGATTTACATCTATTGATAGAGCAATTTATGGAAAGATTAAAGGTGTTACTGATAGAGAATATTATACAAATTCATTTCATGTACCAGTTTATTATAATATTAGTATTTCTGATAAACTAAAAACTGAAGCTCCTTATCATGAACTTACAAATGGTGGACATATTTCATATATTGAATTAGATGGAGATGTTGCTAGTAACGTTGATGCTTTTGAAAAGGTTATTCGTATAATGAAAGAATCTGGTATTGGATATGGTGCAGTTAACCATCCGGTAGATAGAGATCCAGTATGTGGATATGTTGGTGTAATCAATGATGTTTGTCCTGGTTGTGGAAGACATGAATTTGAGGGAGTTCCAATAGAACAAATTACATCACTTGAGTGTTGTGGAAAATAAAAATATAGGAGGAATTTATTATGGAAAAAATAGTTGGCGAAGGGGAAAAGTTTGAAAGAATTAGAAGAGTTACTGGATATTTAGCGGGAGATGTTTCCAGATTTAATAACGGCAAAAGAGCAGAAGAAAGAGATCGTGTTAAGCATTCTGGTGTTAAAGAACTATTAAAAGAGACAAAGTAAATGGAAATTAGATTAGCCGCAGATTTACAACCTGATTCTATTGTTGATGGAGAAGGTATAAGAACAGTTATATGGACTCAAGGGTGTCCTCATAACTGTAAAGGCTGTCATAACCCTGGGACACATGATTTTGATGGTGGATTTTTAGTAGATGTTGATGAAATAATTGAAGAGTTAAAAAGTTTAGAAGGACAAGATGGAATTACTTTATCTGGTGGAGATCCAATGTGTCAAAGTGAAGCTTGTTTAGAAATTTGTAAAGCTGCTAAAGAGTTAGGACTAAATGTTTGGTGTTATACTGGTTTTACTTATGAAAAGATTCTTAATAATCCAAAACAAAAAGCTTTACTTCAATATATAGATGTTTTAGTAGATGGTAAATTTGTGTTAGAAGAGAAGAGTTTTGATATATATTTTAGAGGTTCTAGAAATCAAAGAATAATTGATGTTAAAAAGAGTCTTGAGGAAGAAAAGGTAATTTGCGTTTCAAAGTATATGGAAGAAAAAGATTACTCTTTAAATTATAAAAAACCAGATTATATGTTTATTTAGGATATTAATGATAATATCCTTTTTTTGTTGAATTGTATTTTTAATTTTGTTATAATAGTTTATAAGATAATACTATTATAATTGTGTGGGAGGTGGCAATTTGAAAAAGATACGTTGGAATTATATTGTTGCTATTGCTATTTTTGTTGGCATTTCATCATTCGCAATTATGCTTCTTACTGGATCTTTTGCTGCTACTTTGGATGATGGTGCTAGAATTGCACCTAATAGTGATTTAACTTACTATATAGATGTTATTTATGATGGAACTGATGCTAAGGCTGTTACTTCTAGTGATTCGGCTACTGCTGATGTACATAGTGATTATATTTATGTTGAGGATAAGATACCTGACGGTTTAACTTTTAAAGAGTTTGTTACGACTGATGATGGGACAATAGGTGCTGTTAAAAGAAGTGATGGTACTAGTTGTCCAGGTTCTGTTGTGGGTGACTCTGCGGGTCTTGTTTATGATGAATCTACTAGAACTGTTTCTTTTAAAGTAAAAAACTTACAAGCAGGTTGTAAGTTAACAGTTGGTATAGTTACAACAACGCCTGCTTTAACTGGTAAGAGAATGGATTTTTATAATACGGCTTTTGCAAGAGAAAATGATTTTTCTACTAAATCTAATACAGTTCATGCTTTCATGGGTGATGAGGAAGCAACTTTATATTCTGTAACATACAAGTATACAGGTACTGTTCCAGATGATGTTCCTGATGCTCCAAGTGTTAGTAGTTATAATGAGGGAGCAACGGTTGGTGTTGAAGCTGAACCTAATGTTTCAAATTATACATTCTCTGGATGGAGTAGTTCTGATGTTACTATTAGTTCTGGTTCGTTTACAATGCCAGCTTCTAATGTTGTCTTTACAGGAAGCTTTACTAAGAAAACTACTTATAATGTTATTTATTCAATTACTGGAGATGCTCCAGACGGATTTAGTGTTCCTACAACTAAAAGTTATAGTTATGGTAGTGATGTTAAACTTGATTCATTAAAAGTTGGAGATGTTGTTTCTGGATATAGGTTCTTAGGTTGGACTGTTCCAAGTACAGTTACTGTTAATGAAGAAGGAATTTTCCAAATGCCTAATACTAATATTACGATAACTGGTTCTTTTGAAAAAATAAAGTATACTGTTTCTTATCAATTTCAGGGATCAGTAATTCCTGATAATGCTAGTAGTTTGTTACCAGCAACAGTTTCATATGCTCCTGGAGAGATTGTTACAGTTGCTGATGATCCGGTAACTGCTGGATATAAATTCTTGGGCTGGTATAAGACAAAAACATTCGAAATGCCTGAGGAAAATGTAGTTATTACTGGTGAATGGATGTTGTTTTCTGGATATTTTTCTCCAAGTATTTCTATTGATATAGCTAATAAGAAGGATGTATATGTAGAAGGTGATACGGTTAATTTTAATATCGTTGTTACAAATAATGAATCTTATGCTATTAGTGATGTAATGTTACAAGAAAAATTATCTGGTGCGGCATTTGTTAGTAATGGTACTAGTTACACTGTTATGAATGATAGCTTTGTTAAGATTGGTACTTTAGCAGCTAATTCTAGTGTTACTGTTTTAGCTAAATTTACTGCTCCAAATGATATTGTTAGTGATTATGTAAATGTTGTTGAATTAACTGGAGCTTTAACAAGTACAGGATATTATTTAGATACTTCTAAAGATTATAAAGTATCAGTTAATTTTAAAGTAGCGAATATTGCATTAAATTTAATTTTGGAAAATGAATCGGGTGAATCTTTAACTAATTCACAATTTACATTATATAAAGATGCTGGTTTAAGTAATTCGTTTGGCTCAGGTATGACTTTTAAAGGCTTGGTTCCTGGAAGTACTTATTATTTAAAACAAATAAAGGTAAATTCTGGATATCAAATTCTTTCTGATATTTATACTGTAGTTGTTGGAGATGATGGTAATGTAACTTTTAATGGTAATGTTATATCTAATACAACTGGTACAGTTGATGTTAATTTAGTTAATAAAGAAATTAATATGTTACCTAATACAGGTGGAGTTGGTAATATTCCATATGTAGGTATTGGAATTTTTATAATTCTAATCTCATCAGTAGGATATGTTAACTATACTAAGAAGAAAGGGAGATTGACATAATGAAAAAATTTAAATTGTTATTAGTCATTGTAGTTTCATTCTTTATTTCAACTAGTAATTGTTTTGCGGAAGGAATTGAAGTAGATAAAGTATGTAGTATGTCTGGAGTATTTAATTATGGTGATGTTAATATTTCCGATACTAAGATTTATTTGTATCGTATAGCTGACATGTCAAACCATGCTGAATATACTTATGTTGATGATTTTTCAGATTATGATTTAGATATTAATACATTAAGAGATACTCAATGGAAGGATTTAGCTAATGAGTTAAGTAATTATATAGATAAAAATAATATAAAATATGTAAAAGAAGCTACTACCGATAGTTCTGGTAAATTTACTTTTAGTAATTTAAATGTTGGTTTATATTTACTTAAAACAGATTCTAAAAAGATTAATGATTATGAATATACTTCTGGACCGGTGTTGATAAGCTTACCTAATTATAATGAAATAGATGAAGTTTTTATGTACGACTTGAATGTTGTTATGAAAAGTGAGGCTAAGTCACTTAATGTTAATAAAGGTAGTACTACAAATGTACCTAATACTTTCGATCCATTATATTTATATATATCATTATTTATTGTTTCTTTAATTATATTTATAATTTGTTATATATTATATAAGAAAAATAATAAGAAAAAGTAATTGTTTTGGTAACACAACCTATATTTCAGATGTTGTTTAGGTGAAGATGAGTAGCTTCAACTCGTAAATATTTTAATGATATTTGAGTATGGTTTGTTATATATAAAAAAAGAAAGGATGTATAAAAATGAAGAAAAAATTATTAAGTTTGTTTGTTGCAATTTTTACTTTTGGATTAGTTCTTAATGTTGATGCTTTATCAGTAGGTACAACAAAGGGAACAACTGATACTAATAGTTATATTGTAACAGATGAAGCTGCTCTTATGGTTACTGGTGCAAACTCTTCTGATACATTAGCTGCTTATAAAGTTTTAGATGTATTTTATAATGCTTCTTCTAATGTTGTTACATATGAGTTTACTAGTACTTTTAAGACATTTTTAGCAAGTAATTCTACTTATAAAAATCTTACAGTAGATGAATATTCTAAATTAACATCAGGCAGTATTACATCTGGTTCTACTAGAACTACATCTACATTAGATACTCTTGTAAGTAAATTTGCAAATTATGTTAAAAATAATTCTGTTGCAGGAATTGATTTAACATATTCATCTACAGAAGGAGCAACTGGTAATTTAGTAGCTGCTGGTTCATATTTAATTTTACCAAAGACTACTTCTAAAATTTACGCAGTTATGGTAGGAAATGTTGTTCCAAAAGCAAATAATAATACTTGGTCATTAGATGATTATACTATTGTTGCTAAAATGAGTGATTATTCATTTACTAAATATGTTGGTTCTATTGGTCATTATGATGGAACATATAATATTGGAACTGAATTTTCATATTTCTTAGTAGGAGGAGTTCCTCAATATCCAACTAATGCTACTAATAAAGTATATACTATGAAAGATACCATTGGTGCTGGACTTGACTTTTTGGATATAAGTAAATTTTCTATTAAAGATGGAGATACAGCTTTACTTACAAAATCTGATGGAACTGTAGCAAATTCCTCTGGTAATACAGTAGCAACTATTACTATTTCTGGAAAGAATTTAACTATTACTTTTAATCTTGATTATGTAACAAGTGATAAAGTTACTGTGCAATATAAAGCTAAGTTAAATTCAAGTGCTATTCTTGGAGATACTGGTAACTTAAATAGCGCTACATTAACTTATTCAAATGATCCATATGGTACTGGTACTGCTACTTCATCTGTTTCAAGTACTTCTGTATTTACTTATGGTATTGAAGTTTATGTTTATGATAATTCTGATAAATCAAAAGTATTATCAGGAGTTAAATTTGAAGTTTATTCTGACTCTACTTTAACTAAAAAAGTAGGAGAACTTACTACTGATAGTACTGGTAAGGGATATTTACCTGGTACAGCTTCTGGTACTTATTATTTAAAACAAGTATCAACAGCATCTGGTTATTCATTAACTAAAGATGTAATTTCTTTGAAAGTTAAAGAAACTGGTTCTACAGAAGGAACTAAATCTGGTTATTATAAAGTAGATGTAGCTGCATTTGAAGCTGGTGTATTACCATTTACTGGTGGTACTGGTACTATCTTATATACATTTATTGGTATGATTACTATTGTTAGTGCTGTATTACTTTTTGTTCTTTATGCTAAAAAGAAAAAACAAGAACAAACTGCTTAATTAAATAAATTTGTTTCTCAAATATTATTAGGATTTTCCTTTTAATATTTGAGAAATTTCTTAATAAGGAGATATGTTTTTATGAATAATATAGTAATTTTGGCATTAATTTTAATTGTTGTATCTATTATAAAGATTGGTGTTTATTTTAATGATGGAGTTTTAAACGAGAAAATTTATTAAGAAGTTTGGGCCAGTAATTATATTTGTTTTACTTATAGTTATTGGTGTACTTATTATGTTATATCCTGTCATTTCTAATATGATAAATTCTAATAAAGCTGGAGTAGTTATTAATGATTATTCTGATTCTATAGCGACTAATACTGTTTCTGATAATGATAAATTAATTGATGAAGCAAGAAATTATAATAAGAATTTATCTACTGTTAATATTGTTGATGCTTTTGTTAATCCTAAAGAAAATGAATCTGATGAATATAAAAATATTTTAAATATTAATAATGATGGTATGATGGGATATATTAAAATTCCAAAGATAGATATAAAAGTTCCTATCTATCATGGTACTAGTAATGAAGTTTTACAAAAGGGTGTAGGTCATTTGGAAGGTAGTTCTTTTCCAGTTTCTGGTGAAAGTACTCATTCTGTTTTGTCTGCACATTCAGGACTTCCTTCTGCTAGATTGTTTACTGATTTAAATCAATTAGAAGTTGGAGATATGTTTTATATTTATATTTTAGATCAGGTATTTGCGTATAAAGTTGATCAAGTACTTGTTGTTGAACCGGCTGATATTGAAGAATTAGAACTTAAGGAAGGAGAAGATTATGTAACACTAGTTACTTGTACACCTTATGCTGTTAATACACACCGATTATTAGTACGTGGGACTAGAGTTGAATATAGTCCTGAAGTTTTAGAAAGTATTGTTGTTGCGAAAAAACTTGGTTCTGATGATGTTATCTTATATATAAGTTTATTTGCAGTATTTATAATTTTATTTTTAGTTGTTTTATTTAGTATTAAGAATAGAAAGAAAAAACAAGTTGTTGTTGATGGTACTAATAATGATATGTTACAATCATCTGTTAATAATAATTCTGTTAGTACTGTACAAACACCTGTTAATGTGGTTAGCGCTGTTGATATATCTGCTAGTACTACTACTAATTCTAATACTATTGAAGGAGTTAATAACGCAAGTGTAGTAAACACCTCACAAACCGTTTCTAATACTAATGTTGTTAATCCTGTAATAGTTCCAAATAATAATACTATTGTTGAACAAAATACTTTTTATGAAGCAAAAACTAACGTTACTTCTGAAGATACAAATAGAATATAGAAGGGAGTATAATTATGAAAAAAACTTTAATATTTAAAATAATATTAGTTTGTTCTGCTTGTATTATGCTCTTTTCTATATTTAATATTATTATTTTATATTTAGATAGTAATAAAACAAAAAAAACATCTGAAAAGTTGGAGAAGATTGCTAATGTCAGTGTAGTTAAAGATAGTAATTTTTTATCAGTTAATTTTGATGAATTGTCTAAAAACAATGAAGAAGTAGTAGCTTGGTTACAGGTTTTAGATACTGATGTTAATTATCCAATAGTTAAACATAGTAATAATAGTTATTATTTAAATCATTCATATGATAAAACTTGGAATAGTTCCGGTTGGCCTTTTTTAGATTATAGAAATGATATTAATGATTTAGCTAGTAATAATATTATGTATGGACATGGTAGAGTAGATGGTACTATGTTTGGTAGTTTGAGAAGCTTATTAAATTTAGATAATGGAAAACATATTATTAATGTTTCAACTCCTTATAATAATTATATATTTGAAATATTTAGTATTTATTTAATATCTGGTACTAATGATTATTTAAATACTGGATTTGATAGTAATGATGATTTTTTTAAATTTTATGATTTAATTAAAAATAGAAGCATTATAAAATATAATGAGATGAACATTGAATTTAATGATAAAATATTAACTTTGACAACTTGTTATAATAATTGGCAAAAATTAGTTGTACATGCTAAATTAGTTTCTTGGGAAAAAAGATATTAGATT
>CAVIUA010000041.1:0-13326 GCA_963645945.1 bacterium | reverse complement strand
TATAATAAAGATAATGATACTAGAAAGATTAGTAATAATAAAGAGAAAAAGGGAGTATTTATTAGTTATATTGATTTACGTAATTATGTAAAGAATAATGATATTTTGAGTTTTAAGGGAAATATATGTAAGATGCTTGATAATGTATCTAGTTTAAATTTTAATATGATTATTTTACAGGTTGTTAGTTTTAGTGATGCAATATATGAATCTTCTATATATCCATGGAGCAGTGTTGTTAGTGTATCTGAAGGAGTTAGTCCGGGTTTTTCAGTACTTGATTATTTTATTGATGAGGCTCATAAAAGAAATATAGAAGTTTATGCTTGGATTAATCCTTATCGAGTTAGAAGTAGTAATGATGTTTCTAGCATTACTGATAGTAGTCCAGCTTTTAAATATATTGATACTGATGTATTATATGTGAATAATGGTATTTATTATAATCCAGGTAAAAAAGAAGTTACTGATTTAATTGTTTCAGGGATTAGAGAAATTGTTACTAAGTATGATGTTGATGGTTTATTATTTGATGACTATTTTTATCCTGACTTGGAAGTATCTAGATCACAGTATGAGGAATATTTAAAATGTAATAAAGAGATAACTTTTAATGAATATAGATTAATGATTATTAATGAAATGATAGAGAAGGTATATAAAGTTTGTAAAGATAATAAAGTATTATTTGGTATTTCTCCAGATGGTAATATTGAAAATAATTATAATAAGGTTTTTGCGGATGTTAGAACTTGGCTTGATAGTGATAAGTATGTTGATTTTATAATGCCACAAGTATATTATGGTTTTCATAATGAGACTAGGCCATTTTTAAAGACTATTCATGAATGGAATGATTTAATTAAGAATAAGAATATAGATTTATATATTGCTTTAGCTTTTTATAAAGTTGGTTTAACTGATGATTTTGCTAAAACAGGTAAGTTGGAATGGCAAAATAATAGTGATATTATTATGAAGGAAATACTTTTAAGTAGGAATTTAAATCAGTATAATGGTTTTAGTTTATTTAGATATGGTAATTTGTTTGATCAGGAACTGTATACAGTAACAACGTTAAAAGAAATAGAAAATATGAAAAAGATTGTAAAATAATATTTAAATATTTTGAATATTTGTTATAATTAGGTTATAAGGTAGGTGATATGAAAAGTGTTAAAAAATAATAAGGGTTTTACTTTGATAGAGTTGCTGGCTACAATAGTTATACTTGGTATTATTATGGTTGTTGCAGTTCCTAATGTTACGGGTATTATTTATAGAAGTAGAGGGAATACTTATGTAGAAGATGCTAAGAAACTAGTAACTTTAGCGGATTATGCAATTAGAGGTAGTAATAATATGATAGTTAAGCCAGCTGATGGACATTGTATTGTTTTTAATTTATATTATCTTGATAATGCTGAGTTTGAAGATCCACCAAATGGCGGTGATTATCAAAAGAGCGATTCTTTTGTTGTAGTTAAGAAAGAAGGCACTAAATTAGTATACTATGTTCAAATTGTTGAAAAATATAAGAATACTTATCGTGGTGTTTCTTTTACAACATCTTCTAGTTTGAATCAAGAAGGGGCTGCTAATAGTCTTGTTGGTAATTTTGATTCTACATATTTTACTAGTAACTTTCCTAGTACTACTGGTGAGGTTTTTGATTATGTAAGTCAATTCGTAGGCAGTGAATATAATACACCTTCATTTACATGTACTTTTGATGCTATATATGGAGAATAAAATTAATGTCGTAAAATTATGTAAATGAGAAAAAAAGCAGTTGAATTTTAAAATTTGATATGCTATTATTAAAATGTAAATAAAATAGAAAGAGAGAGTGAAATTTAATATGAAAAAGATTAATGATAAAGGTTTTACATTGATCGAACTTTTAGCTGTTATCGTAATCATGGGTATCTTAATGATGGTTGCTATTCCAGCTGTTACAAGAACAATTGAAAATTCAAGAAAGGATACATTCTTAGACGTAGCTAAGCAATATATTAATGCTTCTAAAACATTATGGGCTGCTGATGGTGTAAAATGTCCAAATGGTGTTGATGCTGCTAACAATGCAACGTATACAGTTTCTTCTGCTTTACCTGCTGGCAATTATTATATAGAAATTGATTCATCTAAAACTGATCCAGATGTTGTTTTATTAGACCAAGGTGGTAAATCTTCTTGGGGTAGTGCTAATGTTACTGGTTATGTAAAAATCAATACTAGTGTTGCCCTATCTGGAAATGTTATAACAACTTATTCTATAGCTTTAAAAGATGATGGTGGACATGGATTTACAAGAGAAATTGTTGAATCTGCCCTTGGACGTAGTGATGTAAAAACAGCTGGTGCTACATTTACTGCTCCTACTGCTGGTGCTAATAACGGCGGAGCTATTTACTGTAAAGAAGTTTAATCAGTTTAGATTAGAATATAATTTAAGACTTAAGAGAGATACCTTAAGTCTTTTTTTTGTCTTTGATTTTTGATATACTTGTATTGGAGATGGTTATATGTTAATAATTGGTAGTCATGTTGGTTTTAAGAAGGATAGTCAATTACTTGGAAGTTTAAATGAAGCTTTAGGATATGGTTCAAATACTTTTATGTTTTATACTGGTGCTCCTCAGAATACTAGTCGTTATCCAATTAATGATGCTTTGACACTTGAAGCTATTAATAAAATGAAAGAGATGGGAATTGATTATTCTAAAGTAATAGTTCATGCTCCTTATATTGTTAATTTAGCTAATGATGATGAAGTTAAGTTTAATTTTGCAGTACAGTTTTTAAAAGAAGAATTAAAAAGATGTAGTCAACTAGGCATAAAGAATGTTGTTTTACATCCTGGTAGTCATGTGGGACTTGGAATTGATAAAGGAATAGAAAATATTGCTAGAGGGCTTAATATGATACTTGGAGACGTTGATGTTACTATTCTTTTAGAGACTATGGCTGGTAAGGGTAGTGAAGTTGGCTCTAAGTTAGAAGAGATTAAGAGAATAATAGATTTAGTTAATAATAAAGAACATATTGGCGTATGTTTAGATACATGTCATTTAAGTGATGCAGGATATGATCTTAGTGATTTTAATAAATTCTTAGATGATTTTGATAAGATTATTGGAATAGAACGTATTCATTGTGTACATGTAAATGATAGTAAAAATGAGTTAGGTAGTCATAAAGATAGACATGAAAATATAGGATTTGGTAAGATAGGTTTTGATACTTTACTTGGTGTTATTTATAACGAAAGATTAGAAAATATTCCTAAAATACTAGAGACACCTTATGTAGATAAAGAGTTTGCTCCTTATAAATATGAAATTGAAATGATTAAAAATAAGAGATTTGATAGTGATTTAATTGATAAAATAAGACTAGGTTAAGTACTTAGTCTTATATTTGTTATATAAAGATATTATAGTATTATATAATTCTGGTTTTAATTTTTGTTTTAGTAAATAAAAAGATTTTTCATTATTATTTAGAATTTCTTGATAGTTTGTTTTTATAAAATTATAAATAATAGTTATTTCTTCATTTGTTACTTCTATATTTTCTTTTAATGCATATCTTTTAATGTCTTCTTTAGTTAAAATATTTATATATTTTTTAATTATTTCTTTATAAATAGTATCACCTCATAAAAATATATGAAATAAGATTTTAAATATGTGGTAAACTAATGATGAGGAGAACTTTATGAATAAGAGAAAAAAGAAAATTAATTATGAAAAAATTATTAATAAAAGGATATTTGTTATACTAATTGCTTTGATTAGTCTTTTTTCTGTTGTATTTATTAAGTTATTTATGGTAATGCTTATTGATAAAGATAAATATAATGATAAGTTGTTGACTTTAACTAATAAGAGTATTACTTTAAATAGTGCTCCTAGAGGAAGAATATATGATCGTAATTATAATGTTATTGTTGATAATAAAGCTATTAATACTATTGTATATAAGAAAGAAAAGGGTACTACTAATAAAGAAATGATAGAACTTGCTTATACTGTTTCACCTCATTTGAATTTAGATATTTCTAGGCTTACTTTAAGAGCTAAGAAAGAATTTTATTTAGCTAAGTATCCAGATAAGTGTAAAAAGAAGATTAAAAGTAGTGAATATGAAAAGGTAAAACAAAGAAAACTTAGTAATAAAGATATAGAGGAATTAAAAATAGAAAGAATTAGTTTAGATGAACTTAATGTTTTTAAGGATGAAGATTTAAAGGCGGCATACTTATATTATTTAATGAATAATGGATATATATATGAAGAGAAAGTCATTAGAAATGAGGCTAGTGATGAAGAGTTTGCTTATATTTCTGAAAATAATGATAAGTTAAAAGGATTTGATACAAGAGTAGACTGGGAAAGAGTTTATCCATATGGTGATACTTTAAGGACTATTCTTGGTACTGTTTCTAGTAGTAGTCAAGGTATACCTAGTGAAGATAAGAATTATTATTTGAAACTTGGTTATTCTTTAAATGATCGTGTTGGTTTAAGTTATTTGGAAAAGCAATATGAGAGTTATTTAAAGGGAGAGAAGAATGTATATGAGGCAGTTAATTCTCATGAATTAAGACTTGTTAAAGAGGGAATGAGAGGTAATGATATTGTTTTGTCTATAGATATTAATTTACAAAAAGAAATAGATAATTTGATAGATGAGGCAATTATTAAAGCTAAGAGTGAAGCTAATACAGAGTATTATGATCATTCTTCTGTTATTGTTACTGATCCTAATACTGGTGAGATTTTAGCAATTGCTTCTAGGAAAATTGTTGGAGATAAAATTATTGATAATGTTAATAGTATTTTGATATCGCCAATTACACCTGGTTCTGTTGTTAAGGGTGCATCTATGTTAGTAGGATATGAAACAGGAGCTATTAAGTTTGGAGAGAAAATGTTAGATGAGTGTGTTAAGATAGCTGGTACTCCAGAAAAATGTTCATCTGTTAACGACTTAGGTGTAATTGATGACTTAACAGCTATGGCTAAGAGTAGTAACGTTTATCAGTTTAAGACAGCTATTAGAGTTAATGGACAAGAATATTATAGAGGAATGAAACTTAATTTTAATCAGAAGTCTTTTGATACTTATCGTAATATGTATCATGCATTTGGACTTGGGGTTAAAACAGAAATAGATTTACCGATTGAAAGTGCTGGTTATACTTCTGTTGATAAGGCATCTGGTAATTTACTTGACTTTGTTATGGGACAATATGAAACATATACTCCTATACAATTAGCTCAGTATGTATCTACTATTGCGAATGGTGGGAATAGAATGCAACCGCATCTATTAAAAGAAGTTAGGAAAGCTACTGATAAAGATACTTTAGGGGATGTTATGTATACTTTTGAACCTAAAGTTTTAAATAAAGTAGAAGTTAAGAGTGAGAACTTGAAAAGAGTTCAAGAAGGATTTTATGCTGTTATGCATATGTCTGGAGGTTATGGTAGAGGATATGCCGATGATAGAATGGATGCGGCTGGTAAAACTGGTACTTCACAAAGTTTTATAGATACTAATAATGATGGTATTATTGATACTGAAACTATTACATCATCATTTATAGGTTATGCGCCATATAACAATCCTAAAGTGGCATTTTTAGTTACTTCTCCTAATTCTTCACATGCTAATTCAGGTAGTGACTTTACTAGTTTAGTTAATTATAGACTTACTAGAGCAATAACAGATAAATATTATGATATGTATGGGATATAGTTTTTGTTAAAAATAAGCAAAAATCTTTTGCAATTTAGGAAAAGTCTGGTATAATACCTATAGACGTAAGGAGGGATAGACATGGCTAAAGCAGGAAATAGACAATATAAAACTCTTTTTTGTACTGAATGTAAAGAAGAAAATTATAGAGTTGAGAGAAATGTAAAGAAAACAGACCGTCTTGAATTAAATAGATACTGTCCTAGATGTAAAAAACATACTGTACATAAGGAAAAGAAATAATTAATTTTATTTCGTTTTGTTTTTGTTAAGGAAAAATTATGATTAGAAATTTTAAGATACCAGAAAATATTAATAAATTGATTGAACGTCAATCTAAAGTTACTAGCGGTTTGAATGGAAATGATTCTTTTGTTAGTAATTTTTTTACTGAAGATTCCAGAAGGAATTTAAGAAAAAGAGGTAAAGTTTACCAAAAAATAAAATATTATGATTCAAAGAAGTGAGATAGGAGGTGTTTTTGTGATTAGTACTAATGATTTAAAAAATGGTATTACTATTGAAGTGGATGGAGCTATCTTTGTTGTTATGGAGACTCAACATGTTAAACCTGGTAAAGGTGCAGCAATAGTAAAAGCTAAATTAAAGAATTTAAGAACTGGAGCTATCTTCGAAAAGACTTTTAATGCTGGTGTTAAAGTTGCTACTGCTAGAATTGAAAAGACTTTAATGCAATACCTATATACCATGGGTGAGACATATTACTTTATGAATATGGATACTTATGAACAATTAGAACTTGATAAAAGTATTGTTGGAGATGGAGCTAAGTTTTTAAAAGAAAACTTAGAAGTTTATATTACTACATATGAAGGTGAAGTATTAGGAATTGATTTACCAGATAAGGTAGAATTAAAGATTACTCATACTGAAGCTGCTGTTAAGGGTAATACTACTAATAATGCTTTAAAAGATGCTGAGTGTGAAACTGGATTAATGGTTCGTGTTCCTTTATTCATTGAAGAAGGCGAAGTTATTATTGTTTCAACTGCTGATGGAAAATATGTATCAAGAGCTTAAGGCTCTTTTTCTTTTTCATGTAAAGTTTTGTGTTTTACTATTTAAAATATTAAACTTTTTTAGTATAATTAGTTTGTAATGATAGGAGAATCAGTATGGCAAAAAGGAAAAAGAAAAAAGTTACTAAAAAAGGAATTGGTTATAGTGCTGAATTATATGGCATTATACTTGTTTTAATTGCTATTTTAGGTATAGGAAAATTTGGTCCAGTTGGAAGAATTTTTGCGTCTTTTGGTTTATTTTTAGTGGGATCTTTATATATGGCTTTTTTACTAGTGCTTTTTATTATAGGATGTTATTTATTATTAAAAAGAGAAAAACCTGATTTCTTTTCGACTAAGTTAGTCGGTCTATATGTTTTTGTTTTAGGTTTTCTTATTATGATGCATAAAGAATTTGTATTAGAAAATGATGGTAATATTGCTTTGATTTTTAAAGAAACAGTTAATCAATTAGTTATGTCTTTTAATAGTATTATGAGTACAGGACATTTAGAAAACTGGCTTGCAGTTGGTGGCGGACTAATTGGTGGTGTGTTATCTGGTGTTTTTGTTAAATTGTTTTCTTATAATGGAATGATGATTGTTTCATGTGTATTGATGATAGTTGGATTTTGTTTATTTACTGGTTTTTCTATTTTAGATCTTATTAATAATTCAATTGAAAAGAGTAAAGAAATTAAAATTCATAAGAAAGAGGCTAAGGATAAGAAACCAGTTATTATTAATTCTGGTGTTGAAGATGAGCCTAAAAATGATAATCATATTAAGATTACTAGTATTGATGAATTGACTAAGGTTCCTGAAAAGACAGAAAAAGTAGAAGCTACGCCAGCTCCTGTAGTTAAGGAAAATCCAGTTAATTTAAGATATAAATTACCTCCTTTAAATTTACTAAATCAACCTAAAGGTAAAAAGAAAGGTATGGATAATGCGGCAATAGAGAAAAATATTGTTATTTTGGAACAAGTACTAAGAGATTTTAAAATTATTGGTAAAGTAGTAGAAGTACATATAGGTCCTAGTGTTGCACAATATGAACTTGAAATAGCATCTGGTACTAGGGTTAATAAGATTACATCTATTAATAGAGAAATTGCTTTAGCTTTAGCTAAAAAAGATGTTAGAATTGAAGCTCCTATACCTGGTAAAAATACTGTTGGTATAGAGTTTGCTAATGACGAAGCTACTCCTGTTAGTTTCTATGAAATTATGAGTAGTAAGAAGATGCAAGACTCTATGAATAAGAAACTTATGGTACCTTTAGGTAAGAGTATCATGGGTGATGTTGAAGTATGTGAAGTTAATAAGATGCCACATTTACTTATTGCTGGTACTACTGGTTCTGGTAAGAGTGTTTGTGTAAATGGTATTATTTGTTCTATTTTAATGAGAGCTAGACCAGATGAAGTTAAACTTGTTATGGTCGATCCAAAGGTTGTTGAATTATCTGTTTATAATGGTATTCCACATTTGATGTGTCCAGTTGTTACTGATCCTAAAAAGGCTGCTGTTGCTTTATCTAAAATGGTAGCTGAAATGGAAAGACGTTATGAAACATTTAGTGAAACTGGTACTAAGAATATTGAATCTTATAATGATTATATTGATAAATGGAATAAAGAAAATGCACATGATGATTATTCTAAGACTAAGATGCCATATATAGTTGTTATTATTGATGAGTTATCTGATTTGATGATGGTTGCTGCTAAAGAAGTTGAAGATTCAATTTTACGTATTACACAAAAAGCTCGTGCTGCTGGTATACATTTAATAGTAGCAACTCAACGTCCATCTACAGAAGTTATTACAGGTTTGATTAAAGCTAATATTCCATCTCGTATATCATTTGCTGTTGGATCTGGAATTGATTCTAGAACAATACTTGATCAAACTGGTGCAGAAAAACTACTAGGTAAAGGTGATATGTTATTCTTACCAATAGGAGTTAATTCACCAACACGTATTCAAGGTTCATTTATTACAGATGATGAAATTAAAAAGTTAATAGACTTTACTGTTGAACAACAAAAAGCACAATATGATGAGTCATTATTAAATCTTGAAGCTGTTGATCATAATGCAGTTGATAGTGCTGTTATTGATGAAGTAGCGGGAGATGTTGATAGTGAAGAAGAGTTGTATCAACAAGTATTGGAATTTGTTGTAAGGACACAAAAAGCTAGTGCTTCTCTTTTACAAAGAAAATTTAAGATTGGATATAATAAAGCGGCTAGAATGATAGATACATTAGAAGAACGTGGAGTCATTGGTCCAGCTACTGGTAATTCTAAGCCAAGAGAAGTATTAGTACAGTTTGATGAAAATTCAATGGGAGAAGTATCTGAATAATTGATACTTCTTCTTTTAATATGTTATAATGGATGCATAGGAGAGTGAATAATTATGACAGCACATATAGAAAGTAAATTAGAAGATATTGCGAAAGTAGTATTAATGCCAGGAGATCCATTAAGAGCTAAATATATAGCTGATAACTTTTTGGATAATGTAAAAATAGTTAATACAGTTAGAAATATGTATGCTTATACTGGCGAATATAAAGGAAATAAAGTTACAGTATTTCCATCTGGAATGGGAATTCCAAGTATGGGAATTTATGCATATGAATTATTTAAGTTTTATGATGTAAATACTATTATTAGAATTGGTACATCTGGTACCATTCATAAAGATGTAAAATTACTTGATGTTATTTTAGCAACAAGTTCCTATTCTGTTAGTACATTTCCATTACTTTTTGATGGAGATACTGAGAAGGAGTATGATTCAAATAAAGAATTAAATCATGAAATTATTGATACAGCTGGTAGGTTAGGTTTAAATTTAAAAACTGGTAAAATTATTACTAGTGATGTTTTTGATCCATATGTTGATGGTGATAAATTTATGAGTAATTTTCCAGATGAGGAGTTTTTAGCAAGTGAAATGGAAGCTTTCTGTCTTTTCTATTTAGCTAAAAAATTAAATAAAAGAGCTACTTCATTAATGACAGTAGTTGATTCTAAGTTTGATAAGAGAAGTTTAACTAGTGAAGAAAGAGAAAAATCATTAAATGATATGATTACATTAGCTTTAGAAACTGTTTCTAATAAAAATTAAAATAGTTGTATATACTAAATGATAGAGGAGACGTGAGATATGAAATATACTAAGAAAGATTTTGGTTCTTATAAATTACATTTAATTAATACTGATAAGTTTAAAACTGTTGAGGTTAGAGTTTCGTTTCATAGAGTTATTAAAAAAGAAGAAATTACAAAGCGTAATATTTTATGTGATATGTTTATTCAGTCTAGTAAGAAATATAAAAGCAAAAGAGATTTGACTATTAAGGCCCAAGATCTATATGCTGCTGATATACATGCTACTAATTCGCGTTTTGGAAATTATATTAATACAGATTTTTATTTATCAGTATTAAATGATAAATATACTGAGGAAGGTAACTTTGCTTCGGCAATTGACTTTTTAAGTGAAATTATATTTAATCCTGATGTTAAGGATGAGGCTTTTAATAAAGAAAAACTTGAAATAGTTAAAAGTGCCGCTAAAAGTGCTTTAAATTCTATTAAAGAAGATGCTAGTAATTATAGTTTAATTAGAATGGCAGAGGTATTTGGTAAGGGAGAGCCTATATCATATAGGATGACTGGTTATATTGAAGATCTTGATAAAATTGATGGAAGTAATTTATATCAATATTATTTAGATATGATTAATAATGATTTAGTTGATATATTTGTTATTGGTAATATAGATGAAAAAAGTGTTACTGATTTAATAAAGAAACATTTTAAATTTAATGTTTTGAAGAAACGTACTGTTCCATTTATTGTTGAAGAGAAGAAAGCACGTAGTAAGAAATTAATTGGAAGAGAAACTATTGATAATACACAATCTAAATTAGCTATTGCGTGTAGAGTAAATGGACTTAGTGAGTATGAGAGAAATTATCCATTAACATTATTTAATGTTATTTTTGGTGGATGTTCTGATTCTAAGTTATTTAAAGAAGTTAGAGAAGAAAATTCACTTTGTTATACGATACATTCTTTTCCCAATAAGTTAGATAATGTTTTAATTATAAGGGCTGGAATTGATAGAGTTAATTATAAGAAAACAGTTAGTTTAATTGAAAAAGATTTAAGAGATATGTGTCTTGGTAAATTTAATCAAAGTGATATTGATATGGCTAAAGAATATCTTAATACAGCATTTGAGGAAATTGAAGATAGTCAAGGAAAGATAATTGATAGTTATTTGATGATGGAATTGCTTGGTACTGATGATATTGAAATTAAGAAAGAGAAAATAAAAAAAGTTACTAAAAGTGAAATCGTTAAAGTTGCGAAAAAAGTAACAATTGATACGATATTTTATTTAGAGGGTGTTAAAGATGATAGAGATTGAGTTAAAAGGATTAGATGTTAGTTGTTATAAAGAAGTTTTAGATAATGGATTAGAAGTTTATTTGATACCTTATTCTAATAAGAAAAATTATTTTATGGCTTATGCAACTAGATTTGGTTCTGAGACTACTGAATTTATTCCATTTGGCGAGAAAAAAAGTGTTAGAGTTCCAGATGGAATAGCACATTTTCTTGAGCATAAGATGTTTGAACAAGAAGACGGAGTAGATCCATTTACTTATTTTTCTAAGTCTGGTACTGGCGCTAATGCATTTACTTCTTTTGATAGAACACAGTATATATGTTATGGTACAAAGAACTTTTATGATAATTTAGAGTTTTTAATGGACTATGTTAATTCACCTTATTATACAGATGAAAATGTTGAGAAAGAAAAGGGAATTATTGCGGAAGAATTAAATATGTATGCTGATATGCCAGATTGGCAAGTTGAGACAAAGTTAAGAGAAGCTCTTTATGTTAATCATCCTAGAAGAGTAGATATTGGTGGTACTGTTTCTTCAATTATGAAAATTACAAAAGAAGACTTGTATACTTGTTATAATAATTTTTATAGTCCTAATAATATGTTTTTATTATTAGTTGGTAACTTTGATAAAGATAAGGCAAGTGAAGTTATTCATAATTATATGGATAAAATAGATAATAAAGGTAAGCCAGTAGTAGAAGAGATTTTAGAAGATGAAAGTGTTAATACAAAAGAAGAGGTTTTCTATACTAATATTAAAGTACCTAAAGTTGCGATAGGATTAAAGATTCCTACTAGTAAACTTGGGGATTATGAAGATATAACCTTAGATTTGTATTTACAAATGTTTACGACATTAACCTTTGGTCCTTCATCATTATTTAGAGAAAGACTTAGAAATAAGAAATTAATTAATAATATATCTTCCGATTGGGAAAGTATTTCGGGATTTAAAAATTATTTAATAATTGCTTCTAGTAATGAGCCAGACAAATTTATTGAGGAGTTTAAAAAAGAAATTGCTAATATTAGAATTGATGAGGTAGCAGTTAATAGAATGAAAAAAGTATGGATTGCTAATGAAGTTAAACTTTTTGATTATGTTGATAGTGTTGCGAGTAATGTTGGTGATGACTTAATCAGATATGGAGATATTATTCCAGATAAGATAGATAGAATAAGAAAAATGAATATTGATGAGATGAATGATATTATTTCTAAAATTGATTTTGATAATATTTGTTATATTAAATGTCTTGGTAAAGAGTCATAGTATTGTAAAAAGTAACTTTTTATGATATCATGTATATAGATGAGACATGTTCTCATAAAATAAAAAGGAACATTCAATTTTGATCGGTTGGGTGTTGCCTTATGTTTTTGGTTTCACCTAACTGTTCTTAGTTAGGTGTTTTCTTTATATTAATACTATAAATAGTAAAAACACTAGAAGTAATATTATGATAAGCAAAGAAGAGATTAGAAAATCCTTTTTCGTCATCATATCACCTGGTACCATATAAGTGTAATATTTAATTCAAATAATGAATTGATTATTACACTCTTTTTTATTATTATGTAAGAGAAGAGGATAATTGGTCAACGAAATCACACCTGAACTTCGCGTTCGTAAAGGAGGACAGTTGATCATCCTTTACATAATACATTCGATTAAGCAAGTTGAAATACTTATGTACTTTCGCGTCACAAGCCAGGATGAAGATATGTAAAAGAGATGGATCAAAGAACTCCAATTATGATACAAAAATTAAGCCTATTATTTGCCAACAAGTCCTTATTTATAATGAAAATATAACCTTTTCTAAATTTAAAGAGATTCAGAGAGGCTTTTTTATGCCATAAAATGAATAAATATATTATTTGAAAATACAAAACTAATAAAGAAATTTTTATATGCTAAATAAAAGTAATCTTGTAATAAAATAATTTTGGTATATCAATTTTTATTTATTAACTTACCTTATATTGATTTTAGAGCAATAGATTTAGAAAATTGGAGGTAAGAGTAGATATGAATTTGAAAAATGAAAAGTATAAAGGCGATGCATTACTTCAAAAAAATTATACAGTG
>CAVIUA010000040.1:15813-114671 GCA_963645945.1 bacterium | reverse complement strand
TTAAGTGCCCATTTATTGTAGCACTTTTAAATTGAAAAAAAATTATCTTTTCTCTTGCAACAACATAAAATATATGTTATCATTAAATAGCAATGGACCCTTAGCTCAGTTGGTTAGAGCATCCGGCTCATAACCGGGCGGTCACAGGTTCGAGTCCTGTAGGGTCCACCATATTATGTTGCGGGTATGGCGGAATTGGCAGACGCGCTAGACTTAGGATCTAGTGCCGCAAGGCTTGCAGGTTCAACTCCTGTTACCCGCACCAAGTTGATAATTAAAAGTAATCAAAAAATGATTACTTTTTCTTTTATAATTAGCATCATTTTAATAAATATAAAATCTAGTAGTTACACAATAATAACCGCAAAAAATATAAATAGAGGTAAGCAAAATGAATAAAAACGAAATATATGAATATTTAAAAAGAAAAAAAATCTATTATGAGATAACTGAACATCAAGCTGTATACAATATGAAGGACATAGAAAAAATAAGTATCCCATATAAAGAAGGAGATGCTAAAAATTTATTTCTTTGTGATGATAAAAAAGAAAATTATTTTTTAATAACCGTAAAAGGTTCTAAAAAAGTAGATTTAAAAAAGTTTCGAAAAAATAATAATGCCAGACCTTTAAGTTTTGCCAGCGAAGAAGAACTAAAATCAATTTTAAACTTAACAAAAGGTTCGGTTACTCCATTAGGAACTTTAAACGATAAGGAACATAAAACAAAAGTATATATTGATGAAGAATTGCTAATGCCAAACAACATAATAGGTATTCATCCAAACGATAATACTGCAACCATTTGGCTTAAGACGACTGATTTAATAAATATATTAAATAATAATAACGTAACGGTTAATATAATAAAATTATAAAACACTACATAAGACTATTTAATATTAAAAAAATAGTGTATACTAATAGTGCAAATGAGAAAGAGGAAGTAATATGTACAAAGAATACCTTGCAAAATTAGGATATAGCGAAGAACAAATAGAAAAAATAACATCATCATTATTAATCAAAGATACATTGGAAGAAACATCAATGTTAACAACGCAAGCTACCTGGGCAGTATTTAATGGTTTAGGTTTATCACCAGAAGAAATAATAAAAATAACAGTTGATACTCCAAGTTTACTATGTGTTTCAGCAGGTAAGCTTCTTGAAAAATACAATTGCTTAATCGAATTAGGACATACAGAAGAAGAAGCTATTAATATATTAAAAAGAACTCCAAGGACTTTTACGCTAGGAAAAGATAAATTGAAAGAAAGATTTAACTTTTATCTATCTAAAGGATATACTAAAGAAGAATTATTAAAAATGCTTAACAGTGAGCCAGTTTTATATGGTCTTAGTAAAGAAAATTTTCTAGATAAAGAAAAATTTTTAAGAGAATATGGATTTTCTGTAGAAGAAATTAAGAAAATTTCCAAAACCGCCCCAGCAATTTATGGTCTTTCAAAAGATAATATGAAACAAAAAATATCTTATCTAGAAGAACTAGGAATAAGTCCTGATAGAGTACATAAAATGTTAGTTTTATTACCATCAATCTTTGGTTTCAAAATAGAAACTCTAAATGAGAAAATCAGTAGTATTGAAACTCTTGGCTTCACAAGACAAAACGTCGTCGCAATAATTAGTAAAGCTCAAGCTTTATTTAGTATAAATTTTGAAGGAATCAAATCACGTTTTAATGAATATATAGATTTAGGATATACTCCTGAGGAATTAATAGTAATGATTAAAAGAAGTCCTACAATGTTAACTATAACTTCTGATAAATCAAAATCTACCTATAATCTTTTGAGTGAATTAGGATATAGTAAGGAAGCTATTCATAAAATAACAAAAACAGTACCAATGATATATACTTATAGTCCTGAAAACTTAAGAACAAAAATAAAAGAATTAGAGTCACTCGGTCTAACAAGAGAAGAAGTAATAAAAATTACAACTTCTTCACCAACACTATATACTATGAAAAAATCAACTATTGATGAAAAAATAAAAGTCTTTAAAGAATCAGGATATTCGGATGATGAAATAATTTCAATGATAAAGTTATTTCCGACAATGTTAGGGTTAAAGACTGAAAATATAAAAGGAAGAATGAATAAGCTTAGAGATTCAGGATATAATGATGAGGATGTCCATACAATTATTAGAACTTTACCAACCGTTATCGGATATAGTGAAAAAGGTATAGCCGAAAAATTTCAACTTCTAAGTGATTTAAAACTATCTTGGCTAATAATTAAAAAACCTCATATACTAATGGTCAGTCCAGAATTAGTATATGCTAGACACTGTTTTCTTAAAGAAAAAGGATTACTTGATGAGAAAGATGCATATAACCAAGTATTTACACACGCTAAAAGATTCGAAAGTAAGTATAAAGTAACAAAAGAACAGTTGCTAAAAGATTATAAATATAGTAACTATAAAGATAATAAATCATCAGGTCAAAAATAAAGAATTATCTTATTGATAATTCTTTTTCTATTTTAAATTAAACATGATATAATAAAAATATAGGAGAATCATATGAAGAAGAAAACAAAAAAGAAAATTATATCATTAATATTATTATTAATAATTTATTTTTATGGAGTATATATTTCATCAAGTACTGATAATGATAAAAAAGAAAATTTATCAACTAAAGAAAGACAAACTGAAGTAATTAATGAAATAAGTGATAATCTAAAAGTAACATTTTTAGATGTAGGCCAAGCAGACTCAATATTAATAGAAGAAAATAATAAATATATGTTAATAGATGCCGGTAATAATGAAGATGGACCATATTTAGTAAATTACTTTAAGAGTTTAGGAATAGAAAAATTCGAATATGTAATTGGAACCCATGCTCATGAAGATCATATCGGTGGTATGGATGACATAATAAAAAACTTTTCAATAGGTACATTTTATATGCCAGAAGTACTAACAACAACAAAGACATTTGAAGATGTATTAGATGCTTTAGAAGAAAAACAAGTTGCTTTTAATAGCCCTGAAATAGATAAAAGTTTTACATTTGCCGACACAACAATTGAGACTCTATATATTGATAACAACTCGAAAGATTTAAATGACTCTTCAATTGTACTACGTCTAAAACATGGAACCAATACATTTTTGTTTACAGGAGATGCCTCAACAAAAGTAGAAAAAAAACTTCTCGATAAAAACATTAAAAGTGATGTATTAAAAGTAGGACATCATGGTTCAAGGTATTCAACTTCAAAAGCCTTTTTAGACAAAGTAAATCCAACTTACGCCATTATTTCAGTTGGCGAAAATAATACATATAAACATCCACACGATGAAATAATTAAACGTCTAGAAAACAAAAATATAAAAATATATAGAACCGATGAGTCCGGTTCGATTGTTGCTGAATCAAATGGAAGTATTTTAACTTTTAAAACTATAAAAACAAATACCAACGGGTAGGTGATTAATATGAAATATGCAGTAGACAAGATTGAAGATGACTTAGTAATTTGCGAAGAACTAACTACAGGAGAAAAAATAAATCTAAAAAAAAATGAAATAAAAGGTAAAGTTCATGAAGGAGCAATTATTATTAAGTACGATTCCTCTTATGAAGTAAATAATCAAGAAGAAGAAAATAGAAGAAACCTTCTTCAAGAAAAATTAAATAGGTTGAAAAATCTCTAATAAAAAACACATTGAAAAAGAATACTCAATATGTTACTATTAACATTGAAGAATAGAAAGGATTAATCAAATGAAAAAAATAAATCCAATAAATATATTGCTAGTTTTAATAATTATAACATTGATATCATTCATTGCTGTTCCACCAATTTTACGAGCAACCATCAAAGATGTAAACTTATCAAATGATAATAGTCATACAGTATCATTCAGTAATCTTTCTGTATTATCATGTGAAAAACTAGATACTATAAACCTTTATAAAATAACAAGTAGATCAAGATATAAAGAAGATTCCATAGAACAAAATACAATTAAGTATGAAAAACTAGATGCTATAGAAGAAACTGTTAGTAATGAAAAATCTTCACTAAAAACACCGGAAGAAGAAATACAATTTTTCTCCTCAATCAATGGAATAGACGTAAAAAGTGAAAAAAATATTACAACAGTAAATATTATTAAAGCAGCTGTTCAAGTAAATACAGCCAATGATACATTGTTAAAATACTTCAATGAAAAAGAAAAACAAAAAGAATTTTATGAAAATCAAGGATATACCTGCGAAGAAATTAAGAATTAGTTTTTGTTAACACGTTCTTTACATCATCTGAAGGATGGTAAATATTTCTTGGTTTAATATCAAGCAGTTCATTTATAAAATCACTATGATTAACATCAGTAACAAGAAACTTACACCTTTTATAGTAAAGTTTCTTTTTTGTTTTATCAGCAACTTTTTCTAATGCACTTTCTAAGTCATCAGCACTAGCTTCATAAATTATATATTTGTATTCTATACCATCATCGCTTCTTGTAGGAATTATTTCCTTCATATAAATTGTATAACTACTATTCTTATATGAAACACCAACACCATTTATAATAGCTAAATCATTTAGTTCGTGATAGTTAGGTATCTTTATGACAAAGCTAAACAAAATAAATAAAATGATTAATACAACAATCTTTTTCATTTATATTCACCTCGATTAATATTTTTAGTCAAATATGAGTTTCTCTTCTTTACACTTTCTTCTTTTTTAATTATGGAGTCATTTATTTCATTTTTTTCAAACGGTATAAAAGGGACCAAGTAAGGTATGCCAAAAACTTTTAAAGTCAACAATTTATAAACAATGTATATTGTCCCTAAAACAACTCCATAAATTCCTAAAATAGTTCCAAGAAGTAACAGAATTATTTTATAAAGACGTAATGCATTAACTAGTTCAACCGAAGAAAAAATAAGACCTGCAATAGAGGATATCGCTATTACAATGATCATAATAGGAGAGACTATTCCCGCACTAACAGCAGCATCACCTAGTATTAATCCTCCCAAGATAGAAACCGATGAACCAGACGTGTTAGACATTCTCAAATCCGACTCCTTAAGTATTTCAAAACAAATAATCATAAATAAAGCTTCTATATAAGCCGGAAAAGGTACAAAAGTTCTTCCAGCTTTTAACATTAAAAGTAAATCTAACGGAACAATATCATAATTTCTAGTTGTAACAGCAATATACAAAGCTGGAGTAAATACCGCAATTAAAAAAGAAATAAAGCGAATTATTCTAATAAAAGTAGTATTAAATGACTTTTGATAGTAATCATCTGTTGTATGAAAAAAGTCAACAAAGAAACTCGGTAAAATCAAAGCATATGGACTCATATCTACAATAATAACAATTTTACCATCTAATAATGCCATAGCACTTTTATCTGGTCTTTCACTCATCATAATAGTAGGGAAAAAACTCTTTTGTCCTTCTAATGTAGTCTTCAAATAACTAGAATCAATTATTCCATCAATATCTATTCTATCTAACACTTCATTAACTCTTTCTACAATTTTCATAGAAGCAATATCATCAATATATAAAACACCAACTTTAGTTTTACTTCTTCTTCCAATTTCTATATTTTTAACACAAAGATTAGTTGACTTAATTCTTCTTCTTATAAGCCCTAAATTAGTATTAAAGTTCTCCGAAAAACTGTCCTTTGGCCCAGCAATAGATAATTCGCTTTCTATAGTAGAAACGCCTCTATCAAGCTTTGCTTTTACCTCAATTGCATATAGATATTTAGTACATATAACTAAAAAACCTTTATTAACATAATTAAACATTTCATCATACTTAATTTTAATAATATTTGAAACAGGAAGAGTATTCTCTAATTTATTAAGAGACTTTTTATCAAGCAGTACCAATTGTTTTAAAATAAAATCATCAATAATGGAACTATCCGTAAGTACCTCATTAAAAAATAAAATTACTTTTTTGCCCTTTATAGACATTTCTTTAACTATATAATCATTAGAATGTTTTGTCATTCTTTTAATATTTTTTATTAAATTCATAAAATCACCATATTATTATTATGAAATCATATTTAAAAACTATGTACTTTTTGTTATAATAAAAAAGAGGTATATTATGAATGTTAAAATAGAAAAATTAGATCATTTTGGAAGAGGAATAACAGAAATCAATAATAAAATTTGTTTTGTCGAAAATGCACTACCTAATGAAATTGTTAAAATTAATATTATAAAAGAAACTAAAAAATATTATGTGGCAGAAGTAGTAGATTTTATTGAAAAATCACCAAGTAGAATTATTGAGAAATGTCCATATTATAGTATCTGTGGCGGATGTGATTTAGAACACTTATCATTTAAAAAGGAAAATGAATTTAAAAGGCGCAAAGTTCAAGAACTACTAGTTAAATTCGCTAAAATTAATCCAACTAAAGTAAAAGAAACAGTATCATCTGATGAATATTATTATCGAAATAAAGTAACATTTCATGGTAAAGACAAGCAACTTGGCTACTATCAAAAAGGTTCAAATAATCTCATTAAAATCGATAAATGTTATTTACTAAATCCAAGAATTAATAGTATTTTAAAAGAACTAAATTCAGCAAAAAATAATATTACAGAAGTCATTATTCGTACTAGTAATAATCAAGAAGAAATAATGTTAAAAGTATCTGGCGAAGTACTAGATATCAATGACTTAAAAGAAAAAGTTGATGTTCTAGTATATAATGATGAATATCTAACAGAAAAGAAAAGAATCATTACTAGTATTGGCAATAAAAATTATTATTTATCTATTGATTCATTCTTTCAGGTAAATGAGAAATTAACTGAAAAGTTATATGATAAAGTAAAAGCTGAAGTAGAAAAAGTAAATCCAAAGAGATTATTAGATTTATATTCTGGTACTGGTAGTTTTGGTATCTATGTTTCAGAATTTGTTGATGATTTTGCAACCGGAGTTGACTATTCTAAATCAAATATAGAAGATGCAAACTTAAATAAAAAACTAAACAATATTGCTAACATAGAATTTATAGAAAATAAAGTTGAAAATGTTATAGAAGACTTTAAAGATATTGATATGATAATAGTAGATCCACCAAGATCAGGATTAGATCAAAAGACAATAAAAAATATCAAAAGACTTTCTCCTAGTAACATTGTATATGTATCATGTGATCCAGCAACCTTAGCTAGAGATATCAATTTATTAAAAGAATACGAAGTAGTAGAAGTTACTCCTTTCAATATGTTTCCAAGAACGTATCATGTAGAGTGTGTATGTGTAATGGAAAGAAGGTAAGATATGAAAGAAAAAGATTGGAGTAATTATCAAAATAATACCTTAAACAATAAAGTTGAAAATTTATTAATTGAATTTTTAGATAATTATAATGACATAAATAATTTTGTTGATTTAGGATGCGGAGCAGGAAACGAATCTACTTATTTATTGAAAAGAGGTTATAAAGTAACTTCTATTGATAGACAATTAAATAAAGATTTTATTTTAAATAGATTAACAGAAGAAGAAAAAAATAATGTAACATTTATAGAAAGTGATTTTAAAGACATAGTTATACCAAAAAACAGACTGTGTAATAGCGATGTTTAGCATCCTGTTTTGTAATCCATTATATTTTGATACATTATGGCTTCACATATATGATTCTATTAATCCTGGAGGTTATTTTGTAGGACAATTATTTGGAGATAGAGACGCATGGAATAAAACAGATTGGATTAATACTTTTAGTAAAGAAGAAATAATTAAGAAATTATTTAAATATGAAGTATTGCTATTTGATGAAATAGAATATGTAAGAGATACAGACAATAAAAAATGGCATTATTTCAATATAATAGCCAAAAAGAGTAAATAATTTGATATGTTCTCAAGCCAGCGTCTAGTAAGATCATATGTTTTTGGACAAGTATCTAGCATTGTAAGGTAATCAGAGTTTTTGAAAGGAAGTAATCAAATGTTAGTAGTAGAAGTTGGTTTAAAATTAAATAAAAATATAGATTATTATAAAGATATATTAATTAAACATAATGCAATTAATAGATTTAATTGTAAAACACATGATATATATTGGACTAATAAGAATCTTGATAATATGACAGAAAATGAAATGAAAAATTCTTGTATTAGATTAAGAATTACTGAAGGGTTTGGTGCATCAAGAATTAGTTATAGATTTGAAAATATAAATAATTTTATAATAAATAATGATAATCAAAAAGAATTAACTCTAGAGGAAGTTGATGACTGTATTAAAAAAATAGAAAATAATGGGTATGTTAAAGTATTTGATACCTCTAAAATTGATTATCAATATTCTATTGGTGATATGAAATCAAGAATACAATTACAAGATATTGAAAAAGTTGGATTATTACTTTATTATGATAATCCTGATTATTATGAATTATCTCTTGATGATCAAAGAAAAGCTTTAATAGATGAATTAAATAATTATGGATTTAATTTTAATTATGATACATTAGGATTAGATAAACTTAGAACATTATATTATAAAAAAGAGATGTATAGTAAAAATCAAAATGGTTAAAGGTGATATATTTTTTAGCCAGTATTCAGCAAAAACATATGTTCTTTGACCAGTATCAGTCAAAGTCATATGTTTTTATGTAAGTATTTGGGTATATATTAAAATATTCATTATATTAGAAAGAAAGTAGGTTCTTTCTTTTTATTGTATATAATACAATTGTTTGATATAATAAACATATAAGTCTCAGTAGGATAAAAATAGAAAAAGATATAATTGGCACAGAAAATAATATAATTTTTTACGAAGATAAAGATGGAAATACAAATATAGAAGTAGTCTTAAAAGATGAAAATGTATGGTTAAATACAAATGCAATTGCGAATTTGTTTAATGTACAAAAACCAGCAATAGTAAAACATATTAATAATATATATTCTGAAGAGGAGTTAGATAAAAAGGGAACTTGTTCCATTTTGGAATAAGTTCAACATGAAAGAAATTGACTTTTAATATATATTTGATTTTTTGTAGTATCTAAAATATAAAATAGAAAGGAAGAATAATATATGAATAATAAAATTACAACAAAAATGAATGTAAAAGATAATTTGATAAACGTAATGAGAATTGATAATATAGATTATATATCTTTAACAGATTTATCAAGATACAAAAATCCTGATAATCCTAGTGATGTTGTTATTTATTGGATGAGCAATAAAAGTTCTTTTGATTTTTATCCACATTGGGAATAACTGTTTAATGAAAATTTTAAACTAGCGGAATCTCGCAAGTTTAAAATTGACTCTGCAAATAATTCTTTTACAATGAGTCCTTCTATATGGATAAGTACTATAAATGTAAAAAATCACTGATATTTATGCAACGAGTATAGATTATGATAAAAAGTCTCCAATATAAATTGAAATTTTTAAAAAAATCAAAACGAAAAATAATTAATAATTGAGAATAGAAAAGCTCATAAAATATAATTCAATCTCAAAGTAAACATATGACCTTTTTCATAAAAAAATAAAATTAATTTAATAACCTTATTTCAAATTAATAAGAAATCTCATGATATAATATTAATATAGTTTTTAAAAAAGATTGCCGGTGATACTAATATGGAAAAAATTTATATGTGTATTGATTTAAAAAGTTTTTATGCTTCTGTTGAATGTAGAGAAAGAGGTTTAAATCCGTTGGATACCAATTTAGTTGTAGCAGACGAGTCAAGAACAGACAAGACAATTTGTCTAGCTGTAACACCATCATTAAAATCCTATGGTTTACCAGGTAGATGTAGATTATTTGAAGTAAGACAAAAAATTAAAGAAATAAATTATCAAAGAAAGAAAAATAATAATTATAAACCATTTAAGAAAAAATCTTATCTTGCTTCTGAACTAAACAATAATAAAGATTTGGAATTAGACTTTATATGTGCAACTCCTAGAATGAAATTATATATGAAATATAGTACGGATATATATAATATTTATTTAAAGTACATTGCTAAAGAAGATATATTAGTATATTCAGTAGATGAAGTGTTTTGTGATATAACAAATTATTTGAACTATTATAAGAAAACACCAGAAGAATTAACAATGGAAATAATTAAAAGTGTATATGCTGAAACAGGAATAACAGCAACAGCTGGAATAGGAACAAATATGTACTTAGCGAAGGTAGCAATGGATGTAACAGCAAAACATATGCAACCAAATGAATTTGGTGTTAGAATGGCAAGATTAGATGAAATGTCATATAAAAAATTACTCTGGAATCATAAACCAATTACGGATTTTTGGAGAGTAGGCAAAGGATATGCTAAAAAACTAGAAGAGAACAATATGTTTACAATGGGCGATGTAGCTAGAATGAGTATTAATAATGAAGAGTTACTTTTTAAGTTATTTGGAGTTAATGCAGAATTTTTAATAGATCACGCCTGGGCTTATGAACCATGTACTATAAAAGATGCTAAAAATTATGTACCAGAATCAAATAGTATAAGTGAAGGACAAGTCCTACATTGTCCATACGACTATGATAAAACAAAATTAATAGTTAAAGAAATGATTGACAACTTATCATTGAAATTAGTAGAAAAACATTTAGTAACCAACCAAGTAGTTATAACAATAGGTTATGATATTGAAAACCTAACTAATTCGAGAATTTCATCAATATATAAAGGAGAAATAACTCTTGATAGATATGGAAGAAAAGTGCCAAAACATTCACATGGAACTGTAAATATTAATCATAGAACTTCATCATCAAATATAATGATAAACGAAGTAATGAAATTATTTGAAAAAATTGTAAACCCGTTACTTTTAGTAAGAAGAATAAATGTTACTGCATGTAACTTAGTAAATGAAGATTATGAAGAAAAAAAGCCTACATTTAATCAATTAAATCTATTCACAAATTATGAAATAGAATCTCAAAAAAAAGAAAAAAATAAATTAAAAGAAAAAGAAGAAAGAAAAATCCAAAAAACACTATTGGATATTAAAAAAAAGTATGGAAAAAACGCTATTTTAAAAGGAATGAATTATGTTGAGGGAGCAACAGCAAAAAATAGAAACGGAGAAGTAGGAGGACACAAAGGATGAGCAATTATGATGATATTATTAATTTGAATAGACCTGTTTCTAAACATCCCAAGCAAAGTATAGAATCTCGTGCTTCACAGTTTGCCCCTTTTGCAGCTTTAGTAGGATATGATGATAAAATAGAAGAAACAGCCAGGCTTACAGATAAAAAAATAGATTTAGATGAAACATATAAAAACATATTAAGCGAAAAATTAAATTTCTTATATGACAACATAAATGAAAACAACGAAATAACAATTACTTATTTTATAAAAGATAAGAAAAAAATAGGAGGTAAATACATAAAAAAAACAGGTATACTAAAAAAAATAGATGTTATAAATGAAATAATTAAATTTAATGATAACACCATAATAAATATGAATGATATAATAAATATAAATGGAAAAATACTAGACGATTTATTTGAATAAAAATTAAAAAGCCGTTGAAACATTTCAACGACTTTTATTTATTTACATGTATAACCATCATCTTCTAAATCTTTTTTTAAATCATCATAATTATAATCACCATAGAAGAAATAGTCAAAACCATCCTCTGTTGTAGCAGTAACACTAACTACAATTTTATCTCCTTGTGTTTTTACAGAATATGTTAAATCATCATCATCTTCATATTCTTCTTCAAACATCTTAACAATTTCATCTTTTTGAGAAGAATAATCTCCTAAATCTACAGTTGTTTCTTGATTAATGCTTTTAACTTTATCATTTTTGAATTTTACTTTTACAACATCATTATATGTCATACCATATGTTTTATCAGAAGTAGTACATGTTAAAGTTTTTCCGCCAAAGAAAGAATACCCAATGCCGACTAAAGCAATAACACCAACTACACCTAAAATAATACCAAGGGTATTTTTCTTTTGACCTGAATTATTATTATTATTGAACTGGTTATTCATAGGACAAGGCATAGGTCCATTTTGAAATTGATTTTGTTGTTGATTTAAATTATTCTGAGGCATTTGATTATTAAAACCATTATTACCTCCTTGGTTTAAATTTAACATGTTTCCTTGTGTGTTGTTTGAATTGTTAAATCCATTATTATTAGATTGATTATTAAAATTATTATTTCCGTTCATACTATACTCCTTTACTATAATCAAATTGTAACAAAGGCAATTATTAAAGTCAATGAAGATAGATTTATTCTTAAAAATTAAAATGTTAATTTACAGCTTCAAAAATAAAAAGTATGATATAATAAAAAAGAAAGTAGTGAGCAGTATGAAAAAAAGATTTAATGAGTATTTAAACAAAGATCATTCATTTGATAAACAAACAATGCTTGGCATATTTTGCCTTGTAATAGTAATAACTGGAATATTTGGATTCCTATACGAATTCATATTTTATTATTTTAACTCTGGTATGAAAGAATTCTACTGGCGAGGAGGAAACTTCTTACCATGGATAAATATTTATGCAACAGGTTCTATAATGATTTATTTATTAACCTATAAACACAGAAAGAAACCATGGAAAGTATTCCTAATAAGCTTTTTCTCAACTGGAATTTTAGAATATTTTTCAGGACTTGGCATGTATATCATTGGAAATGGAAAAAGATGTTGGGACTATAATCAAGAAATTCTAAATTTTGGTAACATTAATGGTTTTGTTTGTTTAAGAAGCGTCTTATTTTTTGGACTATCAGCATTATTACTAATGTATGTAATAATACCATTTTGTTTTTATCTAGCTAAAAAGATGAAAAAGAAAAATTTCTTAATCCTTAGTATCACTCTATGCTCAATAATTTTAATTGATGAATTTTATAACTTGCTTTTTGCTAGAATCTTTCACTTACCAAGAGCGTACGATGTATATAGTAAATTAGGTTTTAACTATGTTCATTTTAAATAGAGGAGGGATAATATGGAGTATTTAAATGTATATGACAGTAACAAGAAAAAACTCAATAAAAAAATAGCGAGAGGTGATAAACTGCCAGATAATGAACACATCTTAGTTTCTGTAATTTTTATAAAAAATTCAGATGGTAAATATTTGATGCAAAAAACTTCTAAAGAAAAAGGATCACTCTTTTCAACAACAGGAGGCCATGTTTTATATAATGAAACTTCTCAAGAAGCAATAATTAGAGAAGTAAAAGAAGAATTAAACCTAGATATAACAAAAGAAAATATAAAATATATTGGTAGTATCTTATTTGGCATACCATTTGGTGACATATACTATTTAGAAAAAGACATCGATATTAGTTCTTTAAAGCTTCAAACTGAAGAAGTAGAAAGTGTTTCTTATTTATCCGAAAATGAAATCTTAAATTTAATAAAAAAAGAACAAATAACTAAGTCTCATGGTTTAATGTTTAAAAAATTATTAGAAGAAATAAAATAAGGCAGTATATTATGTTAGAAGAAAATAATTTAACTTATGAAGAATTTATAAAAATTATTGAAACAGTAGGATGGAAAAAAACAACTAAAAGACAAATGGAAATTGCCCTTAAAAACAGTTTAACAGTAAAATATGTTATAGAAGGGAATACCATTGGAATGGCTAGGGTCATAACTGACTACGGATATATGTCACTAATAGCTGATGTCGTTGTTTTACCAGAATATCAAGGGCAAGGAATTGGGAAACTAATGATTATGAATCTTTTAAATAGAATAAAAGATTCATTAGAACCAGGAGAAGAGTCATTAGTTGAACTTTTGGCGGCACCAGGAAAAACAACATTCTATGAGAAATTCGGGTTTAAAGTAAAAAAAGAAGTGGCAGAATCAGGTATGTATACCTGGATAAATAAGGAGAACAAATTATGGAAATAAAAGATATTAAAACACCAAATGACATATTAGAATACATGAAAGGTCACATTAAATATGGCTGGTTAGATATTAATAATGAAGAACATGTAGGAAATATGAAAAATTTTAGAAGATTATATCGAATCTCCAGTATGGAAGAAACTATTGATCATGGACTTGGTACATGTATAGAACAAGTTTATTTAATGCACACATTGCTTGATAACCTAGAAATAAAAAATAAAATGTTTTGTACGCGAGTATATGAAAAAGATGATTTTAATGACTTAGAACAGGATGAACACATGCATTGCTTTGTCTTATATTATCAAGATGACAAAGTGTATCAAATAGAACATCCTAACTGGGAAAAAGTTGGTATACATGAATTTGAAAGTGAAGCCGATGCCATGAATGATATAAAAGATTATTATGAAAAACGGGCAAATGGAGTATCAAGAGCAGTAACAGAATTCTTTGAAGTTGAACCAGGTTTGTCATTTCAACAGTTCAATGCATATATAAACAGTCTTGATAAAAAACAATATAATAACTTAACTCAAAAAGAGGTAATAAAATGTATACGATAGAAGATTATTTAAAATATTATAAAAACAATTCAATAAACGAAGTACATTGGAATGTTATAGATAATTTATTGTCTTCAATATTAGTCTATGCATCCGCAAAATCCAATTCAAATGAAATGTCATTAAATGATTTTTCAAAATATATTGATGAAAACAAAATTGAAACTTCTGCGGCGATGGCACCTATAGCATATAAATTATTAAACATCATAAAGGATTCTAAACGATATGAAAATTTAAAAATATCTAATTTTCAAAATATTAAAACAGAAAAAACACAATTTGGTGCTATGGTAATTAAAATTGATGGCATAAAAATTATAAGTTATAAAGGAACAGACGGTTCCATAATAGGCTGGATAGAAAATATCCGTTTAGGATATCAATATCCAACTTATACACAAGTATTAGCTCAAGAATATCTAGCAAAAAATGTTTCTGAAACAGATAATGAAGTATATGTAGTAGGACATTCTAAAGCCGGTAATTTGGCAATGTCTAGTGTAATGAATGCATGCGAAGAAGTATATAGAAAAATCAAAAAAGTATATAATTTTGATGGTCCAGGCTTCAGAAAAGAAGAATATGAAAGTAGTCTATATAGTCGATTGGAAAAAAAATTAATTAATATTATACCAACAGGATCAGTAGTTGGTACAATTTTAAATAATAAAAATTATAAAGTAGTAAAAAGCACTGAAAAAGCATTCTATGAACACTATCCAAATTCTTGGTGTATCTTTGGAGAACACTTTGTACCTGGAGATTTATCAAGTATTAGTAAACAAATTCATGATTCAACAACTACCGCTTTTGAAAAATTAAACAAAGAAAAAGTACAAGAAACATTTGAAACAATTTTTAAAAGTTTACCAAACGATTATAAAGAAGACATTAATTTCACACTAAACGATTTAAAAGACTTCTATAAAAATATGCGTAGTGTTGACTCAGAAGTTAAGAATTATCTAGATACCATTGTTGATACTATGATAAAAGCATGTTATATAAAGGATAATAAAAAATAATAAGTAGAAAAATAAGAAAATGAAGTTTTTAAATAATGCAGGGAGATATATATGAAATTTATTGTAGATGAAAATGTTTTAAAATTAGGAGTAAAAATAAAAGCTGTTATTATAGAAGATATAAATAATAAAGAAATAACTGATGAATATGAAACATGGCGTAAAGCAAAAGTTTCTAGTCTAATAAAAAAATATAAAGATTATGATATAAAAGCTGACCCAGTAATTGAAGGATTTTACAAATTACATCAAGAAGTAGGTGTACCAAGAAGAAAAAACTTACCAGCATCAGAAAATCTAATAAGATTATTAACTAAAAGAGAAACCTTAATAAGTATCAATAAAGCCGTAGATATTTACAACATCTTATCAATTGAATCAAAATTATGCCTAGGAGCTCATGACATAGATAAAGTAGATGGAAACGTAACTTTAAAAATAACAGATGGCACTGAAAAGTTCTTACCATTAGGAAGCGAAGAACTAAAACCAGTAAAAGCCGGAGAATACTCTTTTGTAGATGACAATAATGATGTAGTATGCTGGCTAGATATTCGTCAAGTAGATAAAACAAAAGTAACAGAAGACTCTAAAAACGTCTTATATCTAATCATTGGTAACAAAGAAACAAAAGATGAAGAATTAGAAAAAGTAACTAATGACTTAATATCACTAACAACAAAGTTCGCATCTGGTAAAGCTACTATTGTAAAATAAAGGACATCAAGTCCTTTTTTATTTTAATTTTTTTCTATTTAATATAATACATGATATAATTAAAACAAGATATATAGTTAATAATTACTGGAGAACTGGTGATAATATGAAAAAATTTTATTACAACAAAGAAGATATGTTAGGTGACGTAAAGAAAGAACAGAAAGAAGCTTTAAAAGATTTAAAGACTTACAACGAAACTTATAAAAAAACTAAAAAGCATAATATAGTACAAGTATCAGTCATAACAATAATCTGCATTTTTCTTTTCAAAGTTCTTGTAGGAACAATTGAAATAACTGCACCAGTTAGTTATTCTAAAAATAGATTGTATAAGATAAAAATAAATGATTCACCAATTACTTATGGAGTTTTAGATAAACACAAAATACCAATTGTACCTTTTTTCATTAATCTTAACACATACCATAGAGATACATACTATGGCATAAAAGGTGGTAGTATAGACAATTATCCAGAGTCAAGCAAAGGGAAATATATTTTAAAAATCGAGTCATATGCCTGTTATTCTAAAAACAAAGAAAGACAAGTTGGCTGTCAAAATGATGACAATTTTCACGAAGTAAAAACAAATGATACTACTTACAAAAAAATATACATAAGAAGAAATGGAAGGCCAGAAAAGGTTAAGTATGATGGCAAATTCATAAATGATATAACGCCATACCTTCAAGAAAAAGGACTATATTATATACGAGTTGATGCAGAATATAAAAACGTAAAATCAAAAATAGAATTTTTTGTAGAACAAAAGAAAAAGAATGATTTATAATTAAATAAACATATAGGAGTAGTTATGAAACTTAAAGACTTAAATAAAGAATATGACAAATTACAACAAAAGTACGGGACAAAAAATTTAGATTCTATTTATAATGGTGGCTGTGAAACTAATCCAGACATTTGTTTTGTATTTATGAATCCAACCGGTAGAAATATTGCTTCTTCTAAATCTTGGCATGGATTAAAGTCACCCTGGATTGGCACTAAAAATATTTGGGACTTATTTGAAGCCGTTAATTTAATAGATGAAGAGTTATATAAAACTATCAAGAAAATGCCAGCATCATCATGGACTGAAGAATTTGCCGAAGAAGTATATGATAATGTTAAAAAGCACAAGCTTTTTATTACAAATCTTGGTAAATGTACTCAAATAGATGCTAGGCCATTACCAGATAAAGTTTATAAAGAATACTTAGATTTATTACTAAAAGAAATAGAAATAATAAATCCAAAAATAATTATCCTGTTTGGCAACCAAGTAAGTAGTATTGTCCTAAATCAAAAAATATCAGTATCAACATCTAGAAAAGAAATGTATCCTTTAAAGATAAACAATAAAATCTACAAAGCTTATTCAGTATATTATCCAATTGGAAATGGTCGTTTTAATATCGATAAATCAATAGAAGATATAAAATGGATTATAAAAAATGAAATAAAAGAAAAAGTAAGTGTCTAGGAGGAAATATGAAAATCGCAATAGATGGTCTTTCCGCAACCGGAAAAACAGCCTGCTCAAAGCTGCTAGCTAAAAAAATAAATTACAAAGTTTTTAATACCGGTAATTTATATCGTATGGTAGGTCTACAATTAATCAGTAATGATGTTGACCCAGAAGACATTAAGTCAATAGAAAGAACATTAAAAACAACGAAGTTATCTATAAAAAATGATAGATATTATGTAAATAATCTTGATGTAACCGAAGCCCTTGAACAAGACTTAGTAGCCTTAACAGTAACAAAATATTCAGCCGTTGAAGTAGTAAAAGAGTTTATTAGAAAATATCAAAAGGCCTTTATAGAAGAAAATGAAAATATTATTATGGAAGGCCGAGACATTGCTGAAAGAATAATGCCAGATGCTGATTTCAAATTTTATTTCTATGCCGATATTAATACACGCGTTAAAATTCTATCTAAAAAAAGACCAGACATCTCTTTAGAAGAAGTCAAAAAAGAACTACTTAGTCGCGATGAATATGATATCAAAACAAGTAACTTTGTTAAGCCAAAAGGCGCTATTGTTATTAATATATATAATAAAGATGAAAATGAAATACTACAAATAATGTTGGATCATCTTAAAATGTAAAGTAAACTTACCAAAATTCCAAGCAAATTCGCTTGTATGCAACCAAGTAAATACTTATAATTATTTTAGTTAAAAAAAAGGAGACAATATATGATAAAGTTAAAAAATGTTTCAAAATTTTATTACAGTAAAGGAGTCATTGCCTCTGGCTTTTCTAAAGTAAACGTCGAGTTTAATATAGGAGAATTTGTTGCGATTACTGGAGAATCAGGTTCAGGTAAATCAACTTTATTAAATGTAATTTCAGGACTTGATACTTATGAAGAAGGCGAAATGTATGTTGATGGTAAAGAAACAAGTCATTACATGGAAAAAGACTGGGAAGATTATCGTCGTAAATACATTGGCAACATCTATCAAAACTTTAATTTAATTAATAGCTATACCGTGTATCAAAATATTGAATTAGTCTTAATTTTAAATGGCTTAACTAAAAAAGAAGCTAGACCAAAGGTGTTAGAATTAATTAAGAAAGTAAATCTTGAAAAATTTACCAAAACAAAAGTATCAAAATTATCCGTTGGTCAAAAACAACGTGTTGCAATCGCAAGAGCTCTAGCCCAAGACGTTCCAGTAATTATAGCTGATGAACCAACTGGTAACTTAGATAAAAGATCAGCAGAGTCAATCATCAGACTTTTAAAAGAACTATCTAAAGATAAACTAGTTATAATTGTTACTCATAACTATGAACAAATAAGCGAGTATGCCACTAGAAAAATAACTATGCATGATGGTAAAATTTTAGAAGACAAGAAAATAAAAGACGTAAAAGAAGGTCCAAGTATTGAAAATAACTATCAAAATATCACTTTCTTTAACAAAATAAGATTAGGTATCAGAAATACCTTCAACGTTTTACCAAAATTCATTTTATTACTAATTGTCTATCTATTTATAGTCGTTTCACTAATGGCAGAATACTCATCATTCAAGAAAAGTGAATATGAAAATTCTAAAACAGGCTATAACTATATCTTTAAAGATTTAAGTGAAGAAAGAATCATTATAAATAAGAAAGACAAAAGCCCTTTTACTGATGAAGAATTAGATAAAATTTCAAAACTAGATAACATCTCAAACGTCATGAGAAATGATGTCGTTACAGACAGATATTTTACACTAAATTCCGAAGACCAGTCCTACGTTTTATCTGGAACACCAAAAGGTATAAAACAATTAAAAGGAAAACTTGCCTACGGAAGACTTCCTGAAAATGATAACGAAATTGTTGTAGAAGGCCCAAAAGACGACTACAATTTATCACAAGTTAAAGACGGTTTAATGAAAAAAACTTACAGTATAGAAAATGAATATTCATCAGGTGAAAACAACATCGTTAAAAATTTGAAAATAGTTGGTATCAAATATGCAAAAGCAACAGAAGACTATAAATATTACTTATATTTTAGTGAGCAACTACTTAATGAATTACAATTTCAAGCAAATCAAACTTACAGTACTACTGTAGTAAACTTCCTAGGAAAAAATCATCAGTCAAGCTTCTGGGATACAAGTTACAAAATAGTTCCAAATGACTGGGTTTCTAGAGGAAAAACTTATATATCAGAAGACAATAAGTATTCTTGTCCAAAAGAAAATTGTATTAACCAGCCATTAACTATAAATGTAAGCAATTTATATTATCAAGAATCGTTAAATTTATCAGTAGAAAAATATTACAATATAAAAAATATTGCTAATGTTTTAAACATACCAAATTATAAGAAAGAAGATTATGAAAATTATAATGGTATTATCTTCATTAATAAAGATGACTATAATAGCCTATATAATAAAGCAACTTACCAAGTTAGTGTTTATGTAAAAGATGCCAGAATAATCGACGAAACACTTAATACGTTAAACAAGGATTATAATACTCTAGCAATTAAAGACGCCTTAGTTCAACAAGAAGCCGTTGTCATAGTAAGAATATTAAAAATAATAGTAACAATAATCCTAGTAGTAACGTTATTCTTTATAACATACTTTGTCATCAAACTAATATTAAAATCTAGAAATATCTACTATACAATAATTAGAATGTTAGGCTCATCTAAAAAAGTAGCTAGACAACTATTAGTAATAGAATTATTTGTAATATCAAATCTTGTATATTTCTCATTTATAGGATGCTTATATCTAAATAAAATAAATATAATTTCATATAATCTTTTCAATACAATAAATGACTACTTAATATTTAAAGATTACTTATTACTATATATAATACTAATTATTTTATCATTCCTTACAAGTGAAAAGTATGCTGCTAAAATATTTAAAAATAGTGTTATGAATTCATATAGGGAAGAGGTGTAATAATGATTAAAATAGAAAAAGTAAATAAATACTTTAATCGTCATCGTAAAAATCAAATACATGTAATTGATAATACATCTCTAACTCTAGAAGATACAGGCTTAACCGCTTTACTTGGACCATCAGGTTCTGGTAAAACAACCCTTTTAAATGTCATTGGCGGACTTGATAAAGTAGGAAAAGGTAAAATTTACATAAATAATCAAAAAATAACTAGTAAATTTAGCTATAACGTAGATAAAATTAGAAACCTAAACATTGGTTATATTTTTCAAGACTATAAATTAGTCGAAAACTTATCAGTTTATGATAACGTTGCTTTAAGCTTAAAAATAATTGGCATTAAAGACAAAAAAGAAATAGACAAAAGAGTAACTTATGTCTTAGAAAAAGTAGGAATGTATCGTTACCGTAAAAGACCCGCTAATATGTTATCCGGTGGTGAAAGACAAAGAGTAGGTATCGCAAGAGCTATCGTAAAAAATCCTAATATCATCATAGCTGATGAGCCAACTGGAAACCTTGATAGTAAAAATTCCGTTGAAATTATGAATATCATTAAAGCTATTTCCAAAGATAGATTAGTAATATTAGTAACCCATGAAACAAATTTAGCTAACTTTTATGCTGATAGAATAATAGAAATATCCGATGGTAAAGTCGTTAAAGACTATCAAAATACTCACACCAATGAATTAGACTACGCTATTGATAATCGTTTCTATTTAAAAGACTTCAAAAAATGTGATACATACAATGATAAAAACAATAATATAACAATATATCATGATGATAATGAAAAATTAAAAGTAGAAATTGTCATTAAAAACAATAATATCTACATAAAGAGCAAAAATAACAATTCCATAGAAGTAGTAGATGATGATTCAAGTATTGAGTTCATTAATGATAAATATCATAAAATGGATAAAAAAGAACTTGAAAAATATGAATTTGATTTTGATAACATAGTCGATAAAAATAAAAAATTACGTTATTCATCAATATTTAATCCTATAACGTTTATTACCAATGGTTTTATCAAGGTGTTTAATTACTCTTTAATAAAAAAGATATTATTAATTGGTTTCTTTTTATCCGGAATATTTATTATGATATCAACAAGTACTTTAGGCGTTGCGAAAAGAGTAGACGAAAAAGAATTTGTTTCCACCAATAAAAACTATTTAACAATAGAAACAAATAAACCTAGTATTGAAGCATATCAAAAATATGAAAATATTTCCGGAGTAAAATACGTCTTGCCAGAAAGTTCTAAAGTATCATTCGTCATGCCAATAAATGATTTCTATCAAACGTCAAACAATACACTAGAATTAACTGGCTCACTTTCATCAATTGATATGATTACTAAAAAAGATTTAATTTATGGTAGAATGCCAGAAAACGAAAATGAAATCGTTGTTGATAAATTTACTATTGAAAAAATGTATAATTCATCATCCGGCTCAAGCCAAATGTTAGGACTTAAAAAAGCAAAAGACGTTTTAAATAGAGATGTATATATTCAGTCCCTTAAACCATATACAATAGTTGGTATATCAGATTTAACCAGTCCATCTATTTATACTTATAATAGTAATATGATTAATATTTTATATAACAGCAAAGAAAAGTCAGAAGAGTTTCCATATAATGTTAACACTATAAGAACTGGCGGTATACAAGACTATAATATATATTTGGATAAAATTACTTTAGTTAAAGGACGTCTTCCAGAAAATGACTATGAAACAATTGTAAACACCTCAAACGAAGAGACTTTAAAATTAAATAAAGAATCTGATGTAAAAATAGCTGGCAAAAAATTAGTAGTCGTTGGTTACTATACTTCACCAGATGACATTAATATATATTTTGTAAATAATAACATGATTAAGACAAAACTTATCACAACAGCTAAAAAAATAACTGTTTATCCCGAAAACAAAGAGCAAGTATTAAATGAATTCAGAAGTAATTTTGAATTAAATATCTATGATAATTATCAAAAAGATAAAAAAGAGTATCTTGCCGGGAAATCAAAAGGCAAAACTGTTTTATATGCTGGTGCTGGTATAATATTATGTATCTCACTAATAGAAATTTTCTTAATGAGTAGATCTTCATTCCTATCAAGAGTAAAAGAAGTAGGAATTTATAGAGCAATAGGCGTTAAGAAAAAAGATATTTACATAATGTTCTCAGGAGAAATCATCGCAATAACAACTCTAACAAGCTTATTAGGTGTTTCTTTATGTGCTTACATTATGAAAGTATTAACATCTATACCAGGAATGCAGACAATTATAATGATTAATTTAAAAACATATCTTGAAGCTATAATTATTTGTTATGGATTCAACTTATTAGTAGGATTAATACCGGTGTACGCACTATTAAGAAAAAGACCTGCCGAAATCCTTGCAAGAACAGACTTAGATTAAGAGGAGTGATAATATGGCAGAACTAAGAGATTTATATGACATTAATAGTAATAAAACAAATAAAACATATCACAAAGGAGAAAAAGTTCCAGAAGGATATTATCCAATGGTTGTAATGGTTGTTATAAGAAATTCTAAAGGTGAGTTTCTTATGCAAAAAAGAGTAGAGAAAAAAGGTGGCGACTGGGGTGTAACTGGTGGCCATCCAAAATCTGGTGAAACTCCAATAGAAGGAATTATCAGTGAAGTAAAAGAAGAATTAGGACTTGATTTTTCAAATGAAACATTCACAGAATACGATTCCGGTTGTGATGGAAAAGATTGCTATAAAATGTATTTTGTAAATAAAGATCTTGATTTAAATGATATAAAAATTCAAGAGGAAGAATTAACAGAAGTTAAATGGTTTTCTATGGATGAATTAAAACACATGGTAGAAACAAAAGAATTAAATGAAGATCAAATATCTTGTTTCATTAAAGTATGCAATTATTTAGAAAAAAATAAGTAAAATTATTCGTTCTTTGTTATAATAAAAATGAGGAGGCTTAAACATGGAAAAAGCAAAAGTATATTTTACAAAAAATTTAACTAGTGAAAGTTTAATAAAATTATATGAAAAAGCTAATTGTCATTTAGAAGGAAAAGTAGCTGTAAAAGTACATTCAGGTGAAGAAGGTAATCAAAACTTTCTTCATCCAGAATATTTTAAAGATATGATCGACTATGTAAAAGGAACTGTAGTAGAGTGTAATACTGCTTATGATGGAGCTAGAAATACAACAGAAAAACATGAAAAATTACTAGAAGACCATGGTTGGACTAAATATTTTAATGTTGACTTATTAGATGCCGAAGGACCAGATTTAGTATTACCTATTCCTAATGGTAAGAAAATTAAAGAAAATCATGTAGGTAAAAATATTAAGAATTATGATTCAATGTTAGTTTTATCTCATTTTAAAGGTCATCCCATGGGCGGCTACGGTGGAGCTTTAAAACAATTATCAATTGGCTGTGCTTCATCTTATGGAAAGGCATATATTCATGGAGCAGGTGTACCAGAAAATATATGGACAGCAGATCATGATAGTTTTCTAGAATCAATGGCTGATGCAGCTTCATCTGTAGTAAAATTATTCAATAATAAAATTGTCTACATAAACGTACTAGCAAACATGTCAGTAGACTGTGACTGTTGTAGTGTAGCTGAAGATCCTTGTATGAAAGACATTGGTATTGTATTATCAACTGACCCTGTTGCTATAGACCAAGCTTGTCTAGACATGGTATATAACAGCAGTGATCCAGGTAAAGATCATTTAATAGAACGTATTGAGTCAAGAAATGGACATCATACAATAGATGCTGCTAAAGACCTAGGCATAGGTACAACAGAGTATGAACTTATTAATATAGATTAAATTAAAATTGGAAGTTTAATATGGAATTGGAACATCTTTCAAAATTGTTTGTTATCGCAGGTATAGTAGGAGTTGCAATTTTAATACTACTACCAATCATAGTTACTAATTTATTTTCCCATATTAACAATAAATTAACCAGTAGGCAAAGAGGAGTCTTCGCAACTATTCTCCTCATAATAATAGCCTTTTTAATAGGGTATTTAATATACACTAATTAGTAAGTAATTTTAAACAAACAAAAAGAGCATGAATAATTCATGTTCTTTTCATTTTAATATAAATTATCTGGTATTAACTTATCTAAATAACGAATCATATCTTCTGCTGTATATTGATTAGGTTTTCTAATACACATAGAACATACATTTATAACAGCATTAACATAAAATGTAGTTATAACTTCTATTGGGATATCACTATTATATTCCTGTTCACTTTCAATATGACTCTTTACATCTTTCATAATGGTATCTCTAATCATATCATAAGCAACACTATTATTATTATTTTTAAGAATAGAAGAGTAAATAGAAATGTTTTCATTAACATGTTCAAATAGTAATTCAATTGTTTTTAAATAGAACTCTTTTGAGTTAGAAATATTTGTATTAGTTTTTAATTTACTTATTAAAGAGTCTTCCAAATCTTTCATCAACGCGTATAAAAGTTCATACTTATCATTAAAATGATCATAAAATGTAGATCTATTAGTTAAAGCTACCTTACAGATATCGGACACTTTTATCTCTTCAAATGGTTTATCCTTCATCATCATAATTAAACCATCATATAAACTCTTTTTAGTTTTTATTACTCTTAAATCTTCCTTTTTATCCATTTTCCATCACCTACTTAACATTATATACCTAATACGCCATTTGTAAAGATAAACTACACAAAGTTGTCTAAATGCACTACTTTTGACATACAAGTGTTGGATATCGACCAAAAAAATACAAAAAATAATGGAAATTATTAAAATAATGAATACAATTAATTATGCAAAGAAGGAGGAATAACAATGAAAAGAATAGCGGATAAAATAACAAACAATGGTATTTTAATCCTTATAGTAGGTTTTATTCTTTTAATAGTTTCCGTATTCGGTTATATAAACACCAGAGTAAATTATGACATTTTAGTATATTTACCAGATAGTATTGAAACTATTAAAGGTGAAAACATACTAACTGATGATTTTGGCTTAGGTTCATATGCCTTTGTCATGGTAGATAACAAATCATCAAACTATATCCTTAATTTAGAGGATAAAATAAAAGACATTAAAAATGTCAATGCCGTATACAGTGTAGCAGACATAATTGATACAACAATTCCTTACGACATGTTACCAGATGAGGTAAAAGATAAACTATATTCTGATAACGAAACAATAATATTTGTTACCTTTGATGGCTCTACATCTGAAGATTCAACCATAAAAGCTGTAAGAGAATTACGTGAAACTGTAAATGATGCCACAAGAGTTAGCAGTATGACCGCAATGGTAATTGATACAATGGATTTATCAAATCAAGAAATCGTAGCTTATGTAGCTATAGCCGTATTATTCTGTTTAATAATTCTATTACTAACAACAGATTCATACATTATACCATTCTTACTTTTAGGTAACATTGGTATCGCTATAATCTACAACATGGGAAGTAACTACTTCCTAGGAGATATAAGTTATATTACAAAATCAATTTCTGCAGTATTACAACTTGGTGTAACAACAGACTTCTCAATTTTCTTATATCACAAATATGAAGATTCTAAAAAGAAAATCAAAGATAAGAAAAAAGCTATGTCTGATGCCATAGTTCAAACATTTAAATCAATATTAGGTTCATCATTAACTACATTTGCAGGTTTCCTAGCACTATGTACAATGGATTTATTATTAGGTAAAGATATCGGAATAGTTATGGCAAAAGGTGTTCTATTTGGACTATTAACTGTTGTCACAATATTCCCAGCATTCTTACTTATTTTTGATAAACAAATTGATAAAACAAAACACAAAATATTATTACCAGAATTTAAAAAATTACCAAAATTTATTACATCAAAATCTAAAGCAATTCTAATTATATTCATCATCTTAATGATACCTGCATACTATGGAAACAGTCATTATGATGTATATTATAAACTAGATGATTCTCTACCAAAAGAATTAGCATTTAACGTAGCTAATTCAAATTTAGCTAAAAAATTTAACATTACATCTCCAGAAATAATTATTCTAGATAAAGATGTATCAAGTACTGAAGTAGAAGAATTAACCGATGAATTAAAGAATGTAAAAGGAATAGACTTAGTATTAGCACCAAGTGAAATAATCAATAATGGATTAGAAACAATATTGCCAGATGAATTACAAGATTTATTTAATAACGATAAATATCAATTAGTCTTAACTAATTCACAATATGAAATAGCATCAGATAAATTAAATAATCAAATAACTACAATAAATAAAATAGTTCATAAATATGATAAAAAAGCTATCGTAGCAGGTGAAGGTGCTTTAATGAAAGACCTTATAAGTATAGCTGACCATGACTTTAAAATGGTAAATTACACATCATTAGCTGTAATATTTATAATCATGGTATTAGTACTAAAATCATTAAGTTTACCAATAATTTTAAGTTTAGTAATTGAGTTTGCCATTTTCGTAAATATGTCAATTGCATATTATACAGGTACATCTCTACCATTTATAGCATCAATTGTCGTTGGTACAATTCAGTTAGGAGCAACAATTGATTATGCCATTCTTATGTCAACAACATACATTGAAAAAAGACAAAAGAGTGCCGATAAGAAAAAGTGTATGGAAGAAACATTACAATTTACAATACCATCAATTATAACTTCTGCTTTATGTTTCTTTGCCGCAACATCAAGTGTTGGTTTCTATACAAAAATAGATATGATCGGTTCAATTTGTAATTTATTAGCACGTGGATCATTAATCAGTATGGCATCTGTAATATTCATTTTACCAACATTATTAATGATGTTTGATAAGATAGTATTAAAAAATAAAAATGTCAAGAAAGAGGGAGTTTAAAATGAAAAATTTAAATAAAGTTATATCAGGTGTTTTAATATCAAGTTTATTATTTACACCAGTATCAACATTAGCTTTAACTAAAGAAGAAACAGTTTATACAAATTTAAACTACGACGGAACAGTTGAAAAAACAATTGTAAATAATCATATATCTAATTTAGATAAAGGTAAAGTAGAAGATGATACAGAACTAAAAGAATTATTAAATATTAATGGAAAAGAAACTTATACTGAAAATAATGGTATCATTACTTGGAATGCTAAAGGTAAAGATATTTATTATCAAGGTACAACAGATAAAGAATTACCTATTACAGTAGATGCTAAATACTATTTAGATGGTAAAGAAATGAAAGCTAAAAAATTAGTAGGTAAAAAAGGTAAAGTTACTATTAAATTAAGTTTAAAGAACAATGCTTATGATACAAGAACTGGTTTATATACTCCATTTGTAGTAACACTTGGAACATCTCTAAGTAATAAAACAAACTCAAATATTACTATTACTAATGGTAAAGTTACTAGTACAGGAAATAAGAGTATGGTAGTAGCCTTAGCAGCCCCTGGATTATATGAAAGTTTAGGTGCTAATGAATTAAAAGGCTTAGATAGTGTAGAAATATCATTTGATACTACAAGCTTCAGTTTAAATAACATCTATTTAATTTCCTCTCCAAAACTATTATCAGAAACTGATATGAATATATTTAATAAAATGGATACTTTAAACTCTTCTTTAAATACTTTACAAGTTAGTATGGATAAAGCTGTAGCAGGCGCTAATGAATTAAAAGCTGGTACTAAAGAAATCTCTACTGGAGCAAATACTTTAAGTACTAAATTAGAAGAAGCTCAAGCAGGTATAGAAAAACTAGAATCTGGATCCGTAGAATTAACAACAGGATTAAAACAAATAATAGAAAGTTTAACTTCAGCAAAGGAACAATTAGAAAAAACTCAAACTAGTACAGAAACAGTTGAACAAATGAAACAATTACAAGAATTACAAATTTCAAACAATAAAATGATTGCAAAAATTAAATTACAATATAATAATGATGAAAAACAAATCATCAATGCTAAAAAGGCAGCTGTAGAATGTAATCTTCAAACTGAAGAAAACGAGATTACTTTAGCAACATGTTTAATGAGTAAAGGTCTTACATTGAAACAAATAGAAACATTACCTTACTTAATTTTATTAGAAAATAACAACACTGCCATTTCAACACTAACAGAACAAATTAATAGTACAGTTGCAACAGTTGATTATATGCTAAATCAATTAGAAGAAGCTTTATATAAAGCCGAAGCAGGATCAGAACAAGTAAATTCTGGCTTAACAGAATTAAAAGCTGGTGTAGCTCAATTATCTGCTGGTGCTAAACAATTATCTACTGGTACAGTTGAAATATTTAATGGTACTGATAGTCTAGCTTCAGGTCTTGAACAATTAAATAAAGAAGGAATAAATAAATTATCATCATATGGAAAAACAGTAAATAATTATTCTAATAAATTAAAAACTTTAGTAAAATTATCAAAAAATTATAATGGATATAGTTCAAACAGTTCAAGTAATTCAACATTTATTTATAAAATAAAATCAGCAACTAAATAAAAGTAATCAAATTAAAATTTCACAAATAAACATTACTAAAACTCCAAATAGAAAAGATAATATAGTATCTTTTCTATTTTTATATACAAAGGAATTAGGTAAGAGTTCATAAATACTTATATGTATCATAATTCCAGCCGTAACACAAAGCATTAAAGAAAGAACAAAGTTATTAACAAATCTCGCAATAAATAAATAGGCAAGTATAGCTCCCAGTAATTCTGAAAATCCAGAAAGCAATGTATACCAAAAACTTCTTTTATGACTTAAAGTCGCATAATATATTGGAACAGCTATTGAAATACCTTCCGGAATATTATGTAACGCTATCGCAATAGATAAAGTAATACCAAGCTTAACATTACTACTAGTTGAAATAAAAGTAGTAATCCCTTCTGGAATATTATGTAAACAAAGAGCAATTATTGAAATAAGACCAAGCTTATAAAGTTTATTATTAGTAAAACATTCTTCAATTTTTTGATCAATAAAAGAAGAAAATAAAATACCTAAAACAACATATATAAATACAATAATAAAAATAAATATATAACTATATTTAAAAGAGAGGAGAGAAACTGACTCTGGTATTAAAGAAGATAAAGAAATCGTTAACATAATCCCAGCTGAAAATGCCAAAGATTTACTAATAACACTTTCCCTAGTCTTATTTAAATAACACGGAATAATACCAAGTAAAGTACTAAATCCCGCTAAAGTTGTCACTAAAAAACTAAAAACAATACTTTCCATAGTAATTTATATACTAAAGAAGAAAAAAATATGTTATAATACGAAACGAAAAGAAGTGATAGTAGTGAATTATGAAAAATTAATGGAAGAACAAATTTTAAATTCTAAAGAAGGTTCTAGTTTGTTATTACATGCTTGTTGTGCACCTTGTTCATCAGCTGTATTAAAAAGATTAGCTTCACACTTTACAATTTCAATTCTTTATTATAATCCAAATATTACTGAAGAAAAAGAATATCAAAAACGTCTAGATGAATTAAAAAATTTTATATCAAAATTGACTTTTAAATATCCTATTAATATAATTGACTCAAGATATGAGCCAAAAGAATTCTTTCAAATAGCAAAAGGTCTAGAAAAAGAAAAAGAGCGCGGTAAACGTTGCTACAAATGTTATGAATTAAGACTAGAAGAAACAGCTAAAGTTGCTAAAGAAAAAAACTTTGATTTCTTCGCCACAACACTAACTCTAAGTCCATATAAAATGACTTCCTGGTTAAATGAAATAGGAGAAAATTTATCCGAAAAATATCAAGCTAATTACTTATATTCTGATTTTAAAAAGAAAAACGGTTATAAAAGAAGTATTGAATTATCAAAAGAGTATAATTTATATCGTCAAGACTACTGTGGTTGCATATACTCTAAATTAGAAAGGGAACAAAATAAAGCAAATATCAATTAAAGCTTTATTTTTTCTTTATTTTATAGTATAATAGGCGCCATAAAAAGGGAGGACACTATGCAAAATATTATTAATTCCGTAGCCGATTTAAATTTACAAGAAAAAGATATCGTTGCGAAAGGAAGTTGTAGTACAATATATCGTTATAACGAAGATGAATATCTAAAAATATTAAATAAAGAATATTATTCATTAGCCGCAAAAGAAAATAAAGAAGTATTAAATACATTAGAAGCATTATCGAAAATACCTGATATACCTTCCGTTGCAACACCAAGAAATATTTTTAGAAGTGAAAACGAATTATATGGATACACATCATCAATAATGCCAGGAGTAAGTCTAGATAAAATACCTCAAGATACAAGAATCGATGTATTAAAAAACGCTTTAAATAGAATAAAAAAAGAAGTACGTACTTTATCACAACATCATATAAAAACAGAAGACATTGCTGGCGACAATATCTTATTTTCAAATCATATCTCTTTAATTGACTTAGACTTAAGTTTAATAGATGAAAAAACCGAAGAAGACTTATTATATAGAAGAACAATGCGTTCAATACTAAATTCTGTTATAACAAACAGTTTTGGAACTAATGTTACTAGTAAAATTCCATCACTTGCTATGAGACGTTTAAATGAGGACCTAAAGACTGGTGTTTCCGATAATTATGCCAACTATTATGCTTTAGCAATATATGAAATAGAACACATGGCAGATACTAAAATAATAACAGTAGAAGACAGCAGAAAAGCTTATCAAAAAGTTAAAAGTAAATACAAAATGTAAAATTTTAATCTACACATTGCATAAATTCATCAAAAATGTTATATTATTAAATGTGAGATTTCACTGGATTTTTGATATAAAATTGGCTATTATTTTTCCTCTTTATTGAGACTGGAAACTATATCCTTTTCATAAGTCCAATTCTTAATAAGGAGGTAAACGATGGAGTTCGAAGACAAGACATTAGTTTGTCAAGACTGTGGAAATGAATTTGTTTTTACTGCTGGAGAACAAGCATTCTACAAAGAAAAAGGTTTAGATAATGAACCAAAGAGATGTAAAGAATGTCGTAATAAAAGAAAAGCAGCAAGAGCTAACAGCCAAGAAAATAAAGAAAACTAAAATGATTGAATAAAGTTCAATCTTTTTCTTTCTGAAAATATCTAATATCACATATAATATATATAGATAACTTTACTTCTAAAAACAAATATTGTATACTAAAAAAAACAAGGAGTGTAGGAAAATGAAATATTATTGCATTGGTATAAAAGGAACTGGAATGTCAACTCTAGCTCAAATTTTAAGTGATTTAGGAAACAATGTATCTGGCTATGATGACGCAAAAGGTCATAAATTTACTCAAGATGGCTTAGAGGCTAGAAATATCCCTATATACTATGATGGTAATCATGAAATAAGTCCCGATACTATTGTAACTTATAGTGTAGCTTTTAAAGAAGATCATCCAGAGATGCAAAGAGTAAAAAAACTAGGTCTAACTATAAAAAAATATAATGAAATAATGGGCGATGTAATAGATGAATTTTCAACTGTAGGAGTATCAGGTACTCATGGTAAAACAACAACATCATCTATTATAAGACACTTATTAGAAAATACAGTAGGTTGCAACTATTTCATCGGCGCAGGTGATGGCCATGCAACTAGAGAAAATAAATATTATGTTGTCGAAAGTGATGAATTCAATCGTCATTTCACTGCTTATCATCCAACATATTCAATAATTACAAATATTGAAGCTGAACATTTAGAGTGTTATAAAGATATAGATGATATTAAAAATACATTCGAAATATTTGCTAATCAAACTAAAAAATTAATAGTTGCCAACGGAGATAATGAAGAAGTTAGAAAAATAAATTATAAAACTAAAGTTTTATTCTATGGATTCAATGAAAATAATGATATTGTAATAAAAAATATTTCTTTAGAGGAATCAGGTTCATCATTTGACTTATATATAAATGACGAATTATATGGCCATTTCAATATTCCATTATATGGTAAACATATGGTAATGGATGCAACAGCAGCTATCATCATGACAAAAGAAATAGGTTTAGAAAAAGATATCATAGAAAAACTTCTAAAGACATTTAAAAATGCAAAAAGACGATTTGCTGAACAAAGAGTAGGTGAAAGCATCATAATAGATGACTATGCTCATCATCCTACTGAAATAAAGGTTACTTTAGAAGCAGTTAAGCAAAAATATCCAAATAAAAGATTAGTTGTTGTTTTTGTACCAAATACATATTCAAGAACAAGAGACTTTAAAAATGAGTTTATTGAAGCATTTAAAATTGCTGATAAAACATATTTAACTGAAATTGACTGTAATAGAGAAAAGCCTGAAGATTATCCTGGAATATCTTCATCAATTATTTTATCTGGACTTACCTCTGGTGAAATAATAAGTGAAAGTACGATTGACAAATTGTTAAAAGAAAAAGAATCTGTAGTGTGTTTCATGGGCTGTGCTTATGTTGACGGATTAATCAACGCCTATAAAGAAGAATTACTAAATAACTAGACAATTCTTCTTTTTTAGTATATAATATACGCCAATTGGAAGTGATAAAATGAGTAAATTGGAAGAACAACTAATAAGAACGTTAAAAACAGCCAAAGAATATACTAAAAATGATATTTCATTAGAAGAAAAACTTGGTATTAGGATTTGTACAAGTGAAGAAGATCATATCTTTGTAGCATCATCAAATCCAAAGAAAAATTATAGGACTTATACCATAAAACCATTAAATCGTCCTAAATCAATTGACTTTACTATTGAAACTGAAGAAGTAGAGCAAACGTGTCTATTTTGTGGTAAAAAACAAGTCTTAGTAAAAACATTAAGACCAAGAAAATAAAATAGTACCTAATTGGCACTATTTTTTATTTTGTATAACTTCCTTCTTTAAATCAGTTTTAGTAACGAGCCTATCAACATAATGATCTTTATCAACTGGAACAAACCCAAGAATATATTTTGGATTAACTCTAACTTCATTTCCAGTAGTAATATAAATATCATCATTTTTTTCTAAGTCTTCGTCAGGTATTCTAAGTAAAATAGAACCAGATGCATTTTTATATAGATTAGCATACATCAATTCTTTTATAATAGTTCTATTATCTGGATAATAACTAACTGTACTTGCTAAATCTTTTTCAGTATTAGTAGCACCAGCTAAATGACCATTTATTATTAATCCATTTTCTAATATATCGCCAATATCATTCATTGAAACTCCTTCTTTAACTCTATGAATTCCTATTAAAACATCTTTTTCACTAACTAAATCATCTAAAAAATCTTGCATTAAAGGAGATATACTTCCTTGAGCTTCGCCAAGATATTCAAAAGAATGACATGGATAACCAAGCTTTTGGAGTTTATCGAACCGTTTAGCAAAATAAAATCTCTTAACTTCATTTTCTAATAATTCACGATTGGAAGCAAGCCTTTGATTTTCTCCTTTTAGAAGTCTATTTGTTTTAGAATTTAATTTAGAAGAATCAATTTTTACTTTTTCTCCGTCAATAAATTTAACATAATAATATCCTTCATCTGGCGAAAATTGTCTCATTAACATATCTTTATCAACATCATATTTTTTTTCAAATAAACTCATATTAGAATAACCACCTTTATTCAAGTATAAGAAAAAAATAACAAATAAGCAATAAATTTTAATGTGTATTTATCAAAAAATAATTTGATGTATTGAAAAACTAAATTAACTATGATAAAATTGAGATGTTCTTGTAAAAGACATTAAGAAATGGCCTGTTGGTGAAGTGGCTTAACACATTGCCCTCTCAAGGCAACATTCACGGATTCGAATTCCGTACAGGCTACCATTTTAAAACTAAAGTAGTGTAAAACTACTTTTTATTTGTCATTAAAGATTGTAAGGTTGTTGACAAAATTAAAACATCGTATTAAAATTAAAAAGCAAAGTATAAATATGAAGGTGAAATTATGAATGATAACAAAGTTCTGTATGAAATAAAATCACTTGAAAAAATGTTGGTAAGAGAACTCATTAACATTAGTGATGCAAAGAACGAAGAAAATCTATTATCAACGCCAACACAATGTCAGATTATTGAATATATACTTAATAATAAAAATAAAGATATATATCAAAAAGATTTAGAAAAAATTTTAGAGTTGCGTCGCGCAACAGTGTCTGGTGTTTTGCATACAATGGAAAAGAATGGTCTAATAAAAAGAATAACAGATAAATCTGATACAAGAACTAAAAAAATAATTCTAAATAGTAAAATTGTCAAAAGATTTGATGAAGATATAAAGAAAATTAAAAATATTGAGAATAATATAATAAAAGATATATCAGATAAAGACTTAGAAATATTTCTAAAAGTAATATCGCAAATGAAAGAAAACATCAAAAAGAAAGAGGGTATATAAAATATGATTAAATTGCTTAAAAGATTTAAAAAGAAAGAATGGCTATTTTCATTTATAGCTTTAATATTAATAGTAGTAGAAGTTTGGTTAGAGTTAAAAATGCCAGATTATATGTCTCAAATAACAAAATTAGTTCAAACAGAAGGTAGTAAGATGTCAGAAATTATCTACAATGGTACTTGGATGATTATCTGTGCCTTTGGCAGTTTGGTAGCAGCCATAATAACTGGTTATATAATTGCTAATGTAGCATCTTCATTCTCAATGAATTTAAGAAAAAGTATTTTTACAAAAGTAGAAGAACTTTCAATGAGTGAAATCAAATTATTTAAAACAAACAGTTTAATAACAAGAACAACCAATGATATAACTCAAATAGAAATGTTAATTAGTTTTGGACTACAATTATTATTAAAAGCTCCAATTACCGCAGTTTGGGCAGTTTTTAAAATACTTAATAAAAGCTGGCAATGGAGTGCTGCAACCGCTGTTGCTATTGTAATATTACTATCGGTAATAAGTATTATAACAATAATAGTTATGCCTAAGTTTAAAATAGTTCAAAAATTAATAGATAAAGTAAATGGAGTAACAAGAGAAAATTTAACTGGTATTAGAGTTGTAAGAGCCTTTAATGCTGAAAAATATCAAGAAGATAAATTTGAAGAAGTTAATGAAAAATTAACTAATCAACAATTATTTAATCAGAAGAAATTTGCTATATTATCACCAATAATGTTTTTAGTAATGAATGGTCTAGCTTTATCAATATATTTCATCGGATCATTTTTAATTGATGGAGCCCTAATGACAAATAAAATAGCTTTATTTGGTGACATGGTAGTATTTTCTTCTTACGCTATGCAAATAATAATGTCATTCTTAATGTTAGCAATGATATTTATGATGCTTCCAAGAGCTCAAGTATCTGCAGAACGTATTAATGAAGTTTTAGAAACAAAAAACTCCATAACAGAAGGAAACTTCAAAGAAAAAACAAAAGAAACTGGTACCGTAGAATTTAAAAATGTATCATTTAAATATCCTGATGCTGAAGAATATGTTTTAAAAAATATTTCATTTAAGGCAAATAAAGGTGAAACTGTAGCCTTTATAGGTTCAACAGGTTCTGGTAAATCAACACTTATTAACTTAGTACCAAGATTTTATGATGCAAGCGAAGGAGAAGTCTTAGTAGATGGTATAAATGTTAAAGAATATAAAGAAGAAACATTAAATAATAAATTAGGTTACATACCACAAAAAGCCGTTATATTTAATGGCTCTGTAGATTTTAATGTATCATACGGAAAAAGCAGTAACAAAAAAACCGAAAGTGATATAAAAACAGCAATAAAAGTTGCTCAAGCAAAAGAATTTGTTGAAAAAATGGATAAACAATATCAAACAAAATTATCTCAAAATGGTACCAATATTTCCGGTGGTCAGAAACAGCGTTTAGCAATTGCCAGAGCAATAGCTAGAAATCCAGAAATATATATATTTGATGATTCATTTTCAGCACTTGACTACAAAACCGATTCTATTTTACGAAAAGAATTAAAGAAACATACAAAAGATGCTACAAACCTAATTGTTGCTCAACGCATTGGTACAATAATGAATGCAGACAAAATATTGGTTTTAGATAATGGAAAATGTGTTGGTATAGGTACACATAAAGAATTATTAAAGTCATGTGAAATATATAAACAAATAGCCTTATCACAATTATCAAAGGAGGAAATAGAAAATGTCTAACGATAGAGAAAATACAAATGAACCAAAAAGACATGGGCCTCCAGGAGGACCTAATGCTGTTGAAAAACCAAAAAACTTTAAAGAAGCAATTAAAAGATTATTTCATGAATTAAAAATATATAAAGTTTTGATAATAATTTCACTAATTTTAGCAGCTTCATCATCAATTTTAGCAATATTTACACCAAATATATTATCAGATTTAACAGATAAAATTTCTGAAGGATTAGTCGTAAATAATAAAAATTTAGAAACAGTAACAAAAAGTATTACAAAAAATTTAAAATCAGATGAAACCGCCAAAAATATTCAAGAAATATTAAGTGTTGATTTAAATGAAAATAATATTAACAAAATATTAACATCTACAGATATAACAGAAAATGATAAATTACTATTCAATAATTTCTTATTAAAAGTAAAAGAAAATCCAACTGACGCTATAACAGAGCTTAGTAATTTACCAGATAACATATTAAAAATTATTTTAAAAGAAACCAGCTATAAAAATACTAAAATAAGTGTAAATGAAAAAATTACTTTACTAAAATATTTTACAAATAATGATACTGAATTAAGTACAAATTTATCAAAAATATTACTACCAGAGTTAAAAGTACTAAATAAAACTATATCAAGTAAAGACCAAATTGAATTTCTAAATATCTTTAAATCACTTAATGTCAAAGATAAAAAAGATATTGATGTAAATAAATTATATAAAAAAATAGATGAATTACCTACAAGTATTAAAACATTAGTAGAACCAAAAATGAACCTAGAAAAAATTAAAAATATAACTATATTACTAGCAACATTATATATAATAAGTACTTTATTTAATTATATTGAATCTATCGCTATGACTGAAACTGCAAATAGATTTGCTCAAAAACTTCGTACTAGTATATCAACAAAAATTAATAAATTACCATTAAAATATTTTGATGCACATTCTACTGGTGACATTTTATCGAGAATTACCAATGATATTGATACTATAGCACAGTCAATGAATGAATCATTATCAACTTTAGTAAGTGCAACAACCTTATTACTAGGTACAATAATAATGATGTTTGTAACAAACTGGATTTTAGCTCTTACAGCAATATTATCAAGCTTGTTTGGATTTATATTTATGTTCTTAGTATTAGGTAAATCACAAAAATACTTTACTGAACGCCAAGTAGAACTTGGAAATTTAAATGGTCATATTGAAGAAGTATATTCAGGTATTAATGTCGTTAAAGTTTACAATGGTACAGAAGAAGCTAATAAAAAATTTGATGAATTAAATAAAAAACTATACAACGCTAATCGAAAAAGTCAATTTTTATCAGGACTTATGCCTTCAATGATGCAATTTATAGGAAACTTTAGTTATGTCGCAGTCTGTATCGTTGGAGCCTTATTAACTATGAATGGAAACATTACCTTTGGTGTAATTGTAGCATTCATCACCTATGTTAGATTATTTTCATCACCATTATCAGAATTAGGACAAGTTGCATCAAGATTACAAACTACAGCAGCAGCAAGCGAAAGAGTTTATGAATTCTTAGATGAAAACGAAATGAGTAATCAAAAAGAAATAACTAAACTTTTAGAAAAAGATAAAATAACAGGCAAAATAGAATTTAAAAATGTTGTCTTTAAATATGATGGAAATGAAAAGCCAACTATTAAAAATTTTACTGCTAGTGCTAAACCTGGACAAAAAATTGCCATTGTAGGACCAACAGGAGCCGGTAAAACAACACTTGTAAACTTATTAATGAAGTTCTATGAAATAAATTCTGGTGACATAATAATAGATGGAATATCCATTAATGATTTATCTAGAGAAAACATTCATACATTATTTACAATGGTCTTACAAGATACCTGGTTATTTAATGGTACAATAAAAGAAAACATCATATATAATCACCAAAATATATCAGATGAGAAAATAAAAGAAGTATGCAAAACAATAGGTCTAGATCATTTTATAAAAACACTTCCAGAAGGATATAATACTGAACTTAGTGACAATGAAAGTATTTCTGCTGGACAAAAGCAACTTTTAACTATCGCAAGAGGTATGATAGAAGATGCTCCATTTTTAATACTAGATGAAGCAACATCTAATGTTGATACTAGAACCGAAGAATTAGTTCAAAAAGCCATGGATAAACTTATGCAAGGAAGAACTAGTTTTATAATAGCTCATAGACTTTCAACTATAAAAAATGCTGATTTAATTCTTGTTATGAATGAAGGCGATATCATTGAACAAGGTAATCATGAAGAACTATTAAAGAAAAATGGATTTTATGCAAATCTTTACAATTCACAATTTGATAAATCTTTAAATGATTGATATTATTTAAAATAAAAAAGGTTTTGCAGAGATGAGAAAATCAAATAACCTTTAGAAGTCTTGATGCTAATCATGTAATTGGAATAAGTAATTTAAATCCAATTCAAAAGCAACAAATAAAAGATATGGTAAACATTATATAAAACAGAACCCTTTTTCAAACGAGCAAAAAAAATAAAAATTGAAGAAAGCCATAAATAAAAAGAAAATTAAAAAAATTTCCTAAAAAGGAAATTTTTTCATTGTAAATAACTTGAGATTTTTCATCATTTATATTAAAATAATAAATAGAGTAGGAAAGGGCTGATTATAAAATGGATAATACCAATAATGCAAACACAACGCCAGTAGCAACACAAAATACAATGGCAGAACCAAAGAAAAAGAAAAAACATACAGGATTAATATTTTTCCTGTTTGTAGTAGCTGGATTCTGTTTTTTCACATATTCCACATATACTGAACATCAAAAAGAAATTTATGATTTAAACGAAAAATGTACACCAGTATCAACAACAGGTGATGTAAAAGAACTTTCACTTGATTCAACAATAGTTCAAGATCTTTACAACAAAGTCTATACAACAATTAAAGAAGATGCTGCAGAAACAGAATTAAATGATTCCCTAAAAATATATTTAGCCTATAGACTAATACCAAATTACAAAATATATGATTCTAACTGTAATTATTTCAATGACACAGTAATGCCATATTATTCTTGTATAAATAATAACACATACACACCAAAAGCATTTAAAGAAGAAACCCTTAAAGTAGAATATAAAAAACTCTTTGGTGAAGATGCTAATTTTCAAAATAATAATATACAAATAGGTAGAAAATGCATCGGTGGATATCAATATATTGAAAAAAGGGGAGAATATGTAGAAGGATATTGTGAAGAAGAACAATCAACAACATACAGAGCCGAAAAAGAACTTGTAAAAGCAACATCACAAGAATCTACAATTTTTCTATATGAAAATGTAAAATATTACGGAAGTGAAGGTCAAAAATTGCCAGAAAATTTAGTTTCCGGAACATATATCTATACATTCAAATTAGATACAAATTATAATTATGTATATAAAAGTAAAGAATTAAAAATATAAAAAGCAGGTGAATTAATAATGGAAATTAAAAAAGTAGTAACAGGAGCATTAGACGAAAATTGTTATGTCTTAATTGAAAATAAAGAAGCTTTAGTAATAGATCCGGGAGATGACTATTTAAATATAAAAGAAGCCATTGGAGACAACAAAATACTAGGAGTTTTAATAACCCATTCTCATTTTGACCATATAGGAGCACTAAGAAATTTCTTAACTAAAAAATCTATTAAAATATTTAAAAGAAGTAATTTAGAAGAAAAAGAATATGCAGTAGGACCATTTAAATTTAAATGTATATATACTCCAGGTCATTCAAAAGATTCTGTAACTTTCTATTTTGAAGAAGAAAATGTAATGTTTGTTGGAGACTTTATATTTAAAGAATCAATTGGTAGAACAGATTTACCTGGAGCTAATCCCGACGAAATGAAAGAAAGTATCAAGAAAATTCTAACATACGATGAAAATATAAAACTATATCCTGGTCATGATGAAGATACAACACTAAAATATGAAAAAGAAAATAATCCATATTTAAAATAAGAAAGTTTTGCTTTCTTTTTTTCTTTATATATGCTAGTATATTAAGACAAAGAAAAGGAAGGTATTAATATGAAAGTATGGACAAAAGTAAGATTAAAAGATCGAAATAAAGAAATAGATAAAGTAAGTCGTTCTCTAACAAATTATTTATATGCACTAGGACCTGCCAATAGTATAAAAACCAAATATAATATTTCATCATCAGACTATGCTAAATTAAGTCAATATACAGCAGACCGCATATCTGGTATATTAATGCTTTATCTAGCAAAAGACTATAAGAGAATAAATGACATTGCTAATAAATATAATTTTAGTAATGACACAATAAAAAATATAAACCCTGAAATTGAAGGATATATAAGCAAGTAATAAACGACAAAACTCAATTTATAAATTTCAATTTGTCGTTTTTTTACTTGGTCATCACCGCTCAAACTTCCTACTTCATAGATAAAGTAAACTCTATTCGCCATAATGGCCTAAAGTCGCTACCATACTAATTATTTTATTCATATTTTTTTAACTTTTATAACTCTATCATTTTTCACATCCAGAATTAAAACATGTCCAGTTTCTTACTCCTTAATTACTTGTCTTACAATACTATAACACAAACGTTTGTTTATCAACGGTCCAATTATAAAAACTTGAAAAATAAAAAGCACTTTCCTTACATATAAAAAAGCCATCAAGCGATGACTTCTTCTTTTTATAAATAAAATAGAACACTAATAAAACCAATTACCATTGCTAAACATAAAATAATTGATATAATACGTGTTACATTCTTATTCATAGCATACACCTCAATATAATTATAAAATAATTGTCATAAAAAGTAAAACATATTTTTACATAGAAACAAATAAAAATAATATATTTAAATGAGGATGATAATATGAAAAAAATAATAAATAAACAAAAAGATAAAAAAAAATTAATATTAATCTTTATAATATGTATTGTATCATTCATAATAGGAATATTATTACCAAGTATTCTAAATGAAGAAAATAAAAAAATAATTGAAACAAGTCTAAATACATTCTTTGATACAATAAAAAACAATCAAATAAAAACAAATGAACTATTATTTAAAACATTAACTAGTAATATAATAATAGACTTAACTATCTGGTTACTAGGTATTTCAATAATAGGAATTCCAATAGTAATTATATTACTAGGATTCAAAAGTTTAAGTTTAGGTTTTACCATATCCAGCATTATAAGTGCATATAAATTAAATGGAGTAATTAAAGCCTTAATATATATAGTACCAAATATTATTAATTTATTTATATTTTTTGTAATAAGCTATTATTCAATAAGTTTTTCAGTAATGTTATTTAATTATCTTTTTCAAAAAAAAGAATATAATAAAAGAATTATTGTAAATAGATATTTAAAATTATTAGTTATTAGTATCATTATATTAATATTTAGTTCCTTAATTGAAACATATGTAGTACCAAAGCTCTTTTCTCTAACATAGTCTTTAAAAAATAATCATTTTATTGTATAATTTTAGCAGGTGAAGTAATATGGATAAAAAAATAGTAGTTGTTGCGATGTCAGGAGGAGTAGATTCTTCTACAACAGCCTACTTATTACAAGAAAAAGGTTACCATGTCGTAGGAGCAACAATGCGATTAATAAATGATGAAAAAACTGAAAAAGCAATAAATGACGCTAAAGATGTATGTCAAAAATTAGGAATAAAACACTATGTATTTGATTTAACTAAAGAATTTAAAGAAATAGTAATAAATAACTTTATTGAGTCGTATAAATCTGGTCAAACACCTAATCCATGTGTATTATGCAATAAAAAATTCAAATTCGGATTATTCTATAAAAAAGCAAAAGAAGAATTAAATGCTGACTATATTGCTACTGGTCATTATGCAAAAGTAGAAAATGGTAAATTAATATCATCAGACGTGCAAAATAAAGATCAGTCATACTTCTTATATGGTATAGATAAAGAGGTCTTAAAACATGTTATATTTCCTTTAGAAAAATATAAAAGTAAAGATGAAGTAAGAGAAGTTGCTAAAAGTATAGGACTAAGTGTAAGTAATAAAAAAGATAGTCAAGAAATATGCTTTATACCAAATGATGATTATCCAAAATATTTAGAAGAACACATGAAAGAAAAAGTTAAACCAGGTAATATATATTTAGAAGATAATACAATTATAGGCAAACACCATGGATTAATATATTACACCATAGGTCAAAGAAAAGGACTAAATATAAGTTATAAAGAACCATTATATGTTCTAGAAATAGATACTAAAAATAATGCTTTAATTGTAGGACCAAATAAAAGCCTATTTAAAACCAAATTACTAGCAAACAATATAAATATATTAGTAGATGAATTACCAAGCAATGTACTAGCTAAAATAAGGTCTAGAGGTGACAAACAAGAAGCTACATTAGAAAAAGTAGATGATAAAATATTAGTAACCTTTAAAAAACCAGTAAGAGCTATAACAAAAGGACAGTCAGTTGTGTTTTATGATCAAAACAATATTTGCTTAGCTGGTGGAATAATAGAAAAAGTACTGTAAAATAACACAGTATTTTTTTTATTTTAAAAAGTGTCAATTTACACTTGATTATTTACATAAATTTGCCTATAATAATATTAGGAGGGTAAAACATGAAAGAATTAAATATAGTATTAACAGAATTAGGAATTAGTAAAGTACGTTTAGCTAAATATTTAGGGGTATCAAGACAAATGTTATATAATTATCTAGCTATAGAAGATATTAATAACTGGCCAAAAGAAAAAGCTGCTAAATTATTAAGCTTATTAAATATAGAAAAAATTGATGAATTAAAAGATTTAAAAATCAATGGTGAATATATAATTGAAGTAGAGAATAGGCTAAATGAAGGAGTAAAAGATTCTTCCAGCAAAGATATAATAGCTGATCTAAAAGGATTTAATAAAAAAGAGCAAGAATTGTTATCAGATATTATAAATATATTAAAAGAAAAACTATCTTCTGATAAAACAAAAGAAACTTATAACACATATTTATATCTATATCATTTTCTACAATCGATGGAAACAAATAATGAATTAAAATATATATTAGGATATGTTTCAAAATCTTTAGGATTTACACCTCCATTGGACTTTGCTTTCAATAGTGAAAAACAGTTTATATTTGAAAGTATTATGTTCAGTGCAATGACTTTATATAACAACGGTGGTGCATCTAAAACAAAATTAGCTGCTACACATAAACGATTTGAGGAAGATATTGAACATAAGAATGAAGAAAAATTATCTCGTACTCAAGAACTAAATACAGCTAAAGTTCAAGCCTTAAAAGAACTAGGTTACACTGAAATAAATGAAGATAATGCTAAAGAAGTATTAGAAAAAATAGCTGAGATTCAGTCTAGAAAAGTATAAGGATGTAGTAGAGAAGAGTAGTAGTAAGTATACTATAACTATACATATAAATTATTAAAAAAATAAACAGTTCTATATAAAATTTAAAAGAACTGTTTTTAATTTAAAATTTTATCTATATAAATATATAACAAAAAAAATTAATACACGATAATAATTAATGTATAATATAAGTTATATATAAAAATTATATCCAAAAAAAAAAAAAAAATATAAGTTCAATAACTTAATTTATATACATAAACAATCATATATTCATCTATTTTTTTAATATTATAACTTCCTATAATTGATATTATGTTAACTTCTATATATATTTCAAAATCAAAATAAATATTACCCTATCTTTATATATTTATATAAATAAGGATTACTACATTCTATTTCTATCCATTTATCTCCAACTAATTATATAATACCATATATAAATTTTAAATATAAATTCATTTTAATTATTTTAATTACTTTTTATCTGTAAATCTATTTTATTTATCATAGTATTATTTTATTATTACTTATTAATCATTTTATATTATTAAATGTGTCTGATTAATTCTATATTAATTTAAATATTACCGCCCTATTAAAAATTATGTATAAAATCTAAAATGCATTTTAAGCGATTTAAATATTAAAAGATGTATAATTGTTCATCTAAATTTAAAATATTTAACATTGCATAATTTAGAAAAAAATCTTCAAAATAATAATTAGAAAAGACAAAGAATGTTGTGAATTAGAATCAATAAAAATTAGCTGTACTTGCAACAGTGATAAATGTGAATGTACAGAAGAAACAATATGTCAAAGTTTTGAAAATGCATGATGATTTTTTTGCATAAAAAGATAAATAGGGCGATAACCAGCCTATTTTTCATTACCAAATAAATTAACATAAAATTGATCAGATTTTTTTCTAAAAGAAGCAATTTTATTAGAAGTTTTATTAACTTCTTTAAAAACATTTTCTAATATACTATCATCAGTAGACAATTCATTATTTCCTTTAGTTAAATATGTAAACAAAGAAACCCTCATTAAAGCATTACTTAAATTAGCCAATTCTACTCTATCATCAGAAATCGATAATTCAGCATCATCAACACCTGGTCCTGAAGAATATATTATTTGTTCCATATCAGAATTAATTAAATAATCGTAATCATGAAACGTCAGACAAAAAGCTTTTAAACTGTTATAAGTATAATAGTGTGTTTTTTCTTCATCAGTTAATCTATCCCTAACCTTTTTATCAATAACTTCTCTGCTATCAGAATCAAATCGTACATCACATATGTAACGTCCATCAATACCATACTTCTCATCATGAACATCAACAGCCGCTATGCTATGATAAAGATTAATATTAGAACAAGATATTAATAAAGGTACAGCATCTATATCAAGTTTAGCTAACATTCTAGCAAATAAATCTGTATAACCAGCACATTTTATTTGATATCCATCCTCATCATCGCCTAAAATATGAAAAACACTACTATAAATATTTTTATCGTATTCTTCCTCTATCTTATTATCATGAACAGAATCAATAAAATGAGTACAAATAAGATAACTAGCCATAATCTTTTCAAAAGAAGATAAATCGCTTTTCTTAATATCCTTAATAAATAAATCTAACTTGTCATTGACTTCTTTACAACGTTTTAAAGGAAAAGGTTCACAACAAGCCTTTACAGTTTCATCATCAAATACTCTAGATATATAATGATCGATAGTTCTTAAAGAAATACGTTCAGGCTCTAAAATACTATCATATTCTTTATAAAACAAATTTTCAAACTTCAAAAATCGAGAAAAATCAAATTCTACAGGATAAGGAGCAATAATAACATCAGAAAGAGAAATATTTTTCTTTAAAAATTCATTAATCTCATCAATTACTCTTTTTTGAAAAGACTCATCATCCAACATATCATCAACAACAAATATAACTGGTTGTTTTGAACCAAATAAAATAGGAATATCTGAAATATCACCATTACAATTAAAAAATACATATTCTGAACTATCGTCTAAATCAATTTTTTTCATCCATATCACCTATTATTCCTATTTTTTATTTTTTTCAGTTGTATTAATTGCATTCTTTTTGGAAGAATCAAGCATCTCTTTTAATTTGAATTCAGAACTACAGATAGTAGAAAAAGAACTGTTTTTAGAACTATCTATAAATTCTCTAGAATTTCTAATGAAAGAAATAGTATCTTTATTATCCTGAAGAATTGATTCAATAGCATTATTACTATATAAATAATAATCTAAATTATTTTGTAAATCAAATCTATGATTTGAAACAACGCCTAATGCTTTAGAAATACTAGAAATATCTAACCTATCTGTAGAAATTTCATCCTTTACCTGCTCTACTCCCGGTTTTGTAAAATAATTCATAGCCTCACTAAATTTATCAATTCCATTTAAAGCTTCAAAATCTTCAACATTTAAGCAAAAAAACGTTAAACTATCTCTTCCAAAATAAGAAGAATTTGTATCTCCATTAACTAAATCTTCACGCATTTTTCTAAAATCTGAATCAGACCTTAAGTCACAAATATATCTACCATCAATACTATACTTTTCATCATGAACATCAACCATCGCAACAGTATGAACAAATCCATTTTCAACATTAAAAACAGTAACAGGAGATGCATAAATATTCATTTTATCTAACATACGGACAAACATATCAACATAGCCAGAACATTTAATTTTATATCCATCTTCACCATCACTCAAAATATGCATACTACTGCCAAAGACATTCTCATCAAAATTTATAGGAATAGTATTTTTCCCATTTTCTTCATAATCAGTATTTGAATTCATAAAACGAGAACACAAAATATGAGTAGCCATAATCTTTTCAAAAGAAGATAAATCAGCTTCTTTAACATCTTTAATAAACATCTCAATTTTTTGATCAATATCCTTGCAACGACTCAAAGAAAAGTCTTCATAAACAACTGATAAACAATTATCAGGATTAGCAGCAAATATACTAGGAACATGTAGCTGAATCTTTTCCGGTTGTTCAATATTCTTATACCATTTGCAAAAAAATTCTTCCATATTAAGTTCATCATTAAAATTAAAATCAGAGTTAGTACTATTAGTATAAATCATAAGTACATTACTAACCGATGGATTATTTCTAATAAATGCATTAATCTCACTAATAGTACGTGAAGAACATTTATCATCCAAATAAGAAAATTCAGGAATCAAACAAATCACTTTCTTTTTAGTAAGTTCATCCTGATCAATCTTTAAAGAACTAGTAAAGTCACCATTCGGATGAATAATCAAATAATCATCATTTTCAATATCTGCTTTTTTCATATATTAACTCCAAAACTACTTTAATTCATCTAAAATACTGATACCAATTTCAGGTTTTTCTACATCGAAATTTTCAGCTATTGTTGCTCCTATATTAGCAAAAGTATCAAATGGTTTTAATCTAGAAGGTTTCTTGAAATTGCGACTATATATAATTACTGGAACATTTTCTCTCGTATGATCATTTCCTTTAAACGTAGGATCATTACCATGATCAGCTGTAATAATTAATAAGTCATCAATTTCTAATTTATTTAAAATAATAGGTATATCAACATCTAACTCTTCAATTGCTCTACCATAACCAGCAACATCCCTAGTATGACCATACAAACTATCAAAATCAGATAAATTACTTATACATAAACCTGTAAAATTTTTATCCATAATATCAATCAATTTATTTACAGCTTCCGAATTATTATTAGCCTTAATATTTTTATTTATACCTTGACCATCAAAAATATCATTAATCTTTCCAATCGCAATAACATTATAACTATTTTCAATTAAACTATCCATAACAGTCTTTTTACCTGGCTTTACAGCATAATCACGTCGTGCAGTATTAATAAGTTTAAATTTACCAACGCTACCAGTAAAAGGTCTAGCAATAACTCTCCCTACTCTCCATTCCTCTCTTAAAGTTAAAGCTCTAATTCTTTCACAATACTGATACAAAGTAGGAATAGGAATACAATCTTCATGTGCCGCAACTTGTAAATCTGAATCAGCAGAAGTATAAATAATTAAAGATCCATAATTTAATTGTCTTTCACCAAGTTCATTAATAATAGCTAAATCATCATTAGAACATTTATTACCAATAACACGTCTACCAGTAACTTCTTCAATACCAGCTAAAATATCATATGTAAAACCATTATTAAAAGTTTTAAATGGAATATTATTCTTAATACCTAACATTTCATAATGACCATTCAAAGTATCTTTACCAGCATTTATAGGTTTAGCAATAGTATAATAAGCATCTACACTATCATTATCACTCATATTAATTGTATCTAAAAAACCTATTTTCTTTAAATTAGGTATAAATAAATCACATTGTTCATTAACATGGCCTAATGTATTAGCACCATTGTCACCAAAACTAACCGCATCAGCAGTTTCACCAACACCTAACGAATCTAAAACAATCAAAAAAATTCTTTTAAAACGCATAATTATTCATCTCCTTTATGACTACGAGGATGATACATATTATAGTCTTCTATAACTTTATCATCACTAACATGCGTATATATTTTAGTAGTCGCAATATCAGAATGACCTAACATCTCCTGAATACTACGTAAATCTGCACCAGAATTTAATAAATGAGTAGCAAAACTATGTCTTAACGTATGAGGTGATATATCAGCATTTAAACCTTTAGAAACAAGTATCTGTTTCAAGTTCTTAAAAAAACCTTGTCTTGTCATACCTAAACCATGATTATTTAAAAATAACTTATCACATGGCTTATCCTTTAACATACTTTTACGTCTATCTAAATAAAGTTTCAAATAATATATAGAATATTCACCTAAAGGTACTTCTCTTTCCTTACTACCTTTACCAAATACTCTTACAAAACAATTAGATAAATCAATATCATTAATAGTTAAATTAACAATTTCACTAACTCTTAAGCCGGTGCCATACATTAATTCTAACATAGCCTTATTACGATAGTCAAATACACTCTCTAATTGAATATCAAGCAAAAGACTAACATCTTCCATACTCAAAGTCCTAGGTAAACTCTTTCTTAACTTTGGTCTTTCAATATATAAAGAAGGATCATAAGATAAAATGTTTTCCCTTAATAAGTAGGAATGAAAGTTCTTAATAACTGTCAAATTATGAGCAATAGTAGTAGTCTTTTCCAAAGAACCTCTTTCCTTTAAAAAATCCTTTATATTATCATCATGAATATCATTAACATTAAAAATTCCTCTCTCATTTAAAAAACTTCTATATACATCCAAGTCATTTAAATAAGATTCCCGCGTCTTATTAGATAAACCCTTTTCAAATATACAATAATTTATAAAATCACCAATAGCGTCATTTATATTCATCATATCACCAATTATATTATATCAAAAATTAGTAATCTTTCTAGATATTTAAGCATCAATTTGTTAAAATATAATTATATAAAGAAACAGGTGATATTATGAACAAACCTTTAGCACTCAAATTAGCACCAAGTACACTAGAAGAAGTTATTGGACAAACTCATTTAATTGGAAAAGATAAAATACTAACAAACTTAGTAAAAAATAAAAAATTATTTTCTATGATATTATATGGAAAACCAGGTATAGGTAAAACCAGTATCGCAAATGCTATTGTAAAAGATTTAGATGTTAGATATAGATTTTTAAATGCTACTATAAATACAAAAAAAGATTTAGATATCGTAATTGAAGAAGCAAAAGTCTATGATGGTATTGTATTAATCATGGATGAAATACATCGTCTAAATAAAGATAAACAAGATGTCTTATTACCAGCATTAGAATCAGGACTAATAACACTAATCGGAATGACTACTTCCAATCCATATCATGCAATAAATCCAGCCATTAGAAGTAGATGTCAATTATTTGAATTAGAAGAATTAACTACTGAAGATATTATAACCGGCCTTAAAAGAGCCATAAAACACCCTGATTTAAAAGATATTAAGATAGATGATAAAAGTATCAAACTAATCGCAAAACTAGCTGGAACAGACCTAAGATATGCTTATAATCTATTAGAAATATCTTATTACTCAACCGATGATAAAACAATTACTGAAGAGAAGATAAAAAGAATAAATAATAAACCTGTCTTTTTTGCTGACAAAAATGGTGATGGTCATTATGATGTCTTAAGTGCCTTTCAAAAATCAATTCGTGGTTCTGACGTAGATGCTGCCCTACACTATTTAGGAAGATTAATAATAGAAGGAGACTTAGATTCAATATATAGAAGAATGAGTGTCATTGCCTATGAAGATATCGGTCTAGCCAATCCAGCCATCGGTCCTAGAGTAGATGCTGCTATTAATGCCGCAGAACGTGTTGGTCTACCAGAAGCTAGAATCCCTCTTGGAACAATAGTTGCTGAAATGGCCCTATCCCCTAAAAGTAACACAGCCCATATTGCTCTAGATAAAGTTCTAGAAGATATTGAAAATGGCAATACTGGAAATGTCCCAAGTCATATTAAAACATCATCTACAGACTATAAATATCCACATGATTATAAAGGTGCCTACGTTAAACAACAATACTTGCCAGATAAAATTAAAAATAAAAAATATTATCAGCCAAAAGACATAGGTTATGAAAAACAAATAAAAGAAATATACGACCGCCTTGAAAAAATAAAAAATAAATAAAACATTGAAAAATAACTTACAATAAAATATAATAGTGTGTTAAAAGGAGCCGATAACAATGAGTAAAGAATTAACAGAAATACTTTGTAGAATCCTAGGCATAGATGAAGATAAATTTCTAAATAGTTATTTAAATGATGATGAAAGAACAATTGCTGCAATAGAACACATCTTACAAAAACACACTATAAACGGTAAAAAGTTATTAGCAAAAGTAGCAACTACCCTATCTAAAGAAACTGGATTCAAATGGAAAGTAAAAACAAAACCATTATCAGATGTCAAAGGAGTAAATGAACAAATTTGGCTAGAATGTGAAACTATAAAATCATCAATGTATTTCTATGACATAAACATTCAAGATAATAACATCCCTATTACTCAATTTACTCAAATAGCGAGCACTAATCCTGCAACCAAAAATATTACAATGGAAAGTTGTCTTTCCCTAATCGCCGGAGATAAAGGCGAAATAATTAAAGAATTATCAAAAATAACCGAAACACAAAGAAAAAACATTTTGTTTAGAATAGAAAATTTAGAAAGTAAAATAGTAAGTTTATCTCAAGAAAGAGCAAAAACACTTCAAGAACAAAATGACGATGACGAAAAAACAACAGAGTTTATAAAACAAGCTCAAGCTAATAGAAGAAATCTTCAAGATATCATTAACACTAAAGCAGACGGGAACATTACTATAAAAGATGTATTAAGAATAACATCAAAATTAAATCCAGCTGATGAAATTATAAATTATGGTCAACTTTTAGCCGCATACAACGAAAACATGAACAAGGACTATGAAGAAACATATACCTACACATATAAAACTGCTGGTATAAAAGGAACAACAACAAAGAAATTACCTACTGAAGTATCACAATTAATTAAATTTTATAATGAAAAATTTGCTAGTAAAAAGAATACCATAAAATATTTAAGATATATTACTAGCAATAATGGATATAAAGATTTTAAAAAAACAGTTCAAAAGTTAACACAATTAGTAAATACTGCTGAAAAGTCAGAAATAGATCATTTAATAGTTGCACCAGATGACTTTAAAGATAGTATGAGAGCAGATTTCATTACTAAAGTAAATGATTTAAGTAGACGTGAAAAATTAGAAATTATCATGCCTAGTCTTAAAAATTATTCAAATAGACCATTAACTTTAAAAGAAGCTATTTTAGAATTTAATAATTTCTGGGATGAAAGTAAAGAAAATAATGATAATCAGCCAGATGATAGATTATCAAAAGCAATTACTGGCTACATAAATTACATAAAAAAATTTGCCGAAAAATCAGCTGAAGTAGCTACATATATCGATTTATATAGAAATGCTATGTCAATAGATCAAGATGCTATAGATAAATATAAAAGTTCAAGTTCTTTAATTGAATATAAAAAGAATTGTTTAAGAAAAAACACTGGTCACCGTACTAATAAAGTTGCAACCATTACAAAACAAATTGCTGATGCCAAACAAGAAATAGACGATTGCAAAGAATACCTTGCTAGAATGTCCATTGAAGAAAAAGAACTTCTAACAACAAATACAACTCAAGATAATAACACAAGTGAAAAAAACAAAACATTTATTAAAACAGATTCTAATAAAGAACAAAAATAAGAACAAAAAAAGATATTCTAAAATTTAGAATATCTTTTTTAAAACTCTATTTTAACATCTTCCTTTTTAGCTGTATCAGCTTCAAAGAATTCTCTTTTACTAAGTCCTTTTGAAGAAGCAATAATACTAGAAGGGAAAGATACTACTCTTTGATTATAAGAAGATATATTTGCGTTATATAAACGTCTAGCTGCTTGTAAATGTTCTTCAACATCAGCAATAGCAGTCTGTAATGTTTTAAAGTTTTCACTAGCCTTTAAATCTGGATAAGCTTCAGCTAAAACATTGATTTTACCAAGAGTTTCATTCATTTTATTATTAGCTTCAACTCTTTCTTCCATACTCATACCTTTTCTATATTTAATAGTATCAGTAATAGTTTCCTTCTCATGTTTAGCATATCCTTTACAAACAGCAATCATTTTAGTTAAAACATCATATCTTTTAGTTAACGCAACATCTATACCAGAATCAGCCTCATCAATTTTAACAATATCTCTATTAAAAGCATTAGAAACTGAAATAAACCATATTACGATAATAAGTAATACTATAACGCCAGCAATTATTAATATTTCCATCAATTACACCTCCCTTCAACTATTATATCTATCTCAATTTTACCATTAAAAAGATAAAATCAAAACTTAAATAAACAAATAATATACATTAATTGACAATTTTACTCTTAAATAAGTCATTATCTAACTCTAACTCGTCAACAAACATTGTAATCTTATTAATATCTGAAAGTACATTTTGTGTAACCATTTCCGTGTCAATTGTACTAAAACAACTACTAGGTTCAAATGTATCTTTATTATCATATAATCCAACATGTAACTGATTATTAATAAAACATAATAAAATTCTACCCTTACTATCATCAGACAACTTAATTATTTTTTCCATTATATGAGGCGTAATAATATAAAAAGCATCATGTGCATCTTGAGCATACACTAAAAATCTCTTATTAAAATCAGTTGACTCCATTTGTATTTTTTGATATCTAGTACTCTTAGAAAATATAGAATTAATAACTTTATTATTTTTAAAACCTTTTTGACATACTTGAACATTAGCTTTAAAAGTCTTATTAAAATCAAAAATCATCCATCTACCTTTAAAAATAGTTACATAGTAAGTTCTAGTATGACCCTCAGAATCTGTACTCTGGCGTTCCTCTTCTATGTGTACATCAGCTTGACAGAATCCAATGTCTTTATACTTTCCAGAAACAAAGTCCTCAGATGAATATCTATCACCCATATACATCATTCCCGTATTTCTAATAACATTAGGACTAATCCCTGATCCTGGCATATACTTTAAATCCGTAAAAACTTTTTCTAAAGAACTCTTTACAAAGAACTCCTTAAATGCTAAAGTATATCTTTTCTTATCACCAGATACAATAAGAGCATCTATTACAAATAAAATAATAGAACCAACGAACAATAACGGCACTAATTCAACATAAACAAATACATTAGTTAATATTCCAGCTGTAACAATAATAACCAAGGAAACAATAATCGCCACAATTAACTTATTCCTATACTTAATTCTTGCCTTTTCTACATCATCAAAAGACATAAAACTCACCAACCTCTATAAAAAGTATATAATAAAATGAAAAATATACCAAGAAAAAAACATATAAATTAAAATCTATATGTTTAATATAAAAAGTTCAACTAATGAATTTGCATCCACACTAGTAGTTTTTATTTGTAAATCTATTTTTTGTAAACTAATCATTAAATTAAGCAACTCTTTAAAAGTATAATAATTAGTTAATTCTAAAGTCTTAGTAACGCGATAAGGCTTTACATCTAACTTTGTTGCGATTTCATTATTATTTAAACCTTCATCCTTCAAACATTTAACTTGATAAATAATTCTTATTTGACTAGCAAGTAATCCAACAATACTTAAAGGTTCAATATTATAATTTAATAATTCCCTATACTTTTCTAAAGCACGTTTTTTATCTTTTTCTGCTAAAGATCTACTAAAAGAAAATGTTAACTCACTAGCATCACCTAACTTCGCAACACATAAATCCAAAATATCTTTCTCAGTAATTTCTTTTTCCTTAAACTTATAAGTCTTTAACTTTATAATTTCATTTTCTAACTTAGTAATATCATCAAGACAATATTCAAATAACAAATTAAGTGCTTTATTATTGATTTTATAGTCAGTAAGTAATTCTTTCGCAAAATTTCTCTTATCAAGTTCAGCTTTAATATAAGTACATTTCTTCTTTAATTCCTTTGTCAATTTCAAAGTAGAATTAAGCTTCTTACTACATAAAAACAATAAATTATTAGGATTAGGATCATCTAAATATCTATATAAATGATCCAAATCCTTACTATTTTCCTCTTTACTTAATAAGTCAACATTATTAACTATAACAATTTTCTTATCTGAAAAAAGTCCATAAGTATCTAAATCTTCTAAAGCCTTTTCTAATGAATTTTCAACTAAATCATAACATTCTGAAACTACTTCATTAAAACTATTTTTTAAAATGACATCTTTAATAGTACTTTGAATACAAACATAGTCTTCACCTTCAATTAAGTAATTATTTACACTCATTTAAAGCTGCTCCTACATCTTTTAAAATACTTTTAAGATTACTAATTTCTTTTCCTCCACCTTGAGCAAAAGTAGGACTACCACCACCATTACCATTAGAAGCAACAGATGCGCTTTTAACAACAAATCCGGCATTTAAAGAACAACTACTACGGGCTAAATAATTAACGCTACCATCATCCTTGACATTAACAAAAAATACAAATCCAGTACCCAAAACACTAATTAAACTATCAGCTATTGATTTAAGTAAATTAACATCTTTATTACTAACTTCCATAATAATACCTAAAGTACCATTATAATTCTTAATATGTTCCTTATAAATATCTAAATTAGATAAGTCCTTTTGTTCTCTTAAATTAAAATATTGCTTTTCTAAACCCTTAACTTCTTGTTGAACATATCCAAGTTCATTTTTATTAAACATAATATCTTTATATGATGTAGGTTTATTATTATCAATATCAACATCAAATTTTAACTTTATACCTTCATTATTAGCTTTATCTAAAATATTTCTAGCTTTAACAAGTAACTTAACAATTTCATCATTATAAGGTTTAATAGCTGTAAGTAAAGCTATTTCACTACGTGTACCAGTAGCTCCTTCAATTCTATAAGTATTACTTCCTTTAGATTCACATGAATAAAGTGTAAAATGTTCAATATCCTTAGTATTAGAAACATGAGTACCACCACATAACTCAATAGATTTTCCAATCTTAACTACTCTAACAATATCAGAATATTTCTCACTAAATAAAGCCATTGCTCCTAGTTGTTTTGCTTTATCAAGAGGCATAATCTCCGTAGAAACAATTAAGTTCTTTGAAATAACATTTCTCGCAAAACCTTCAACTTCTAAAATATTATCATCACTAATCTTACCAGAGTAAGTAAAGTCAAATCTAAATTTCTCATCATCTACATAACTACCAGCTTGCTTAATGCTAGAAGATACAACTTGTTGTAAAGCATATTGTAAAATATGAACAGAAGAATGATTAGCTTCTATTTTCTTACGTCTGTCTTTATCAATAACAGCTTCACAATTATCACCTATTTTAATAACACCATCAAGTAATTTAACTTTATGAATATGTTGTCCATTAGGTCCTTTAAAAACATCAAGTACACGCGCTTTAAAGTTCTTACCAAGTAACATTCCTGTATCAGCAACCTGTCCACCAGATTCTGCATAAAAACAAGTCCTATCAAGAGCTATATAACAGTCATGATCAACAGCATTAATAATTTCATCTTTAGAAAAAATTGCTAAAACAGAAGTCTTTAAACGATAAATTCCATAAACAAATTGACTCTTATCAATAAAATCTAATAAAACTTTCTTTTGACTAGCCATAGAAGTCTTATTTTTACTATTTTTTCTAGCTAATTCTTTTTGAATATTCATATATTTATCAAATTCTTCTTTAGAACAAGAATATCCAAGTTCATTTAAGAACTCTAAAGTAAGTTCATAAGGAAAACCATAGGTATCATATAATTTAAAAGCATCTTCTCCAGAAATATATCCATCGTTAGAATTTTTAACAAGTTCTTTTAAACGTCTTTCTCCTGCTTCCAAAGTCTTTAAAAATAATTTTTCTTCTTCTAAAACTAAAGTCTCTATAACAGCTCTTTTTTCAACTAAATAAGGATAAGCTTTTTCCATAGTAAATACAACATCTGAAACAAGTTTATACATAAAAGGACATTCAATAAATAAGTTTTTTCCATATCTAACACTACGACGAAGAAGTCTTCTTAAAACATAACCTCTACCCGTATTTTCAAAAGAAGCTCCATCAGCTAAAGCAAATACAATTGCTCTTATATGATCAGCAATAATTTTATATTCCTTTTGACCAGTATAAATAGAACCAGTTAATTCTTCAATATGTTGCATAATAGGTTTAAATAAATCTGTATCAAAAGTAGAATCTACATTTTGAAAAATACAACACCATCTTTCAAGCCCAGCACCAGTATCTATATTCTTATGTGGAAGTTCTTTATAATCTTTTCTTGCTACTCCATCTTTAGAATTAAATTGACTAAATACATTATTCCAAATTTCAACATATCTTTCTTGTTCTTCATCTAATTTGAATTTTTCTAATGCTGTACCATCTTTATCATACTTTTCACCACGATCATAGAATATTTCTGAATCAGGGCCACAAGGACCTTCGCCAATTTCCCAGAAATTCTCTTCAAGTCTTACAATATGACTAGGATCCATTCCAACTTCTATCCAACGATTATAAGCATCATTATCTTCAGTATAAATCGTTACATATAAAAGATTTTTATCTATATCAAAATACTTAGGACTAGTTAATAGTTCAAATGAATATTCAATTGCTTCATTCTTAAAATAATCTCCTATTGAAAAATTACCCATCATCTCAAAGAATGTTTGATGTCTTTTAGTAACACCAACATTTTCTATATCATTAGTACGAATACATTTTTGAATACTAACAAGTCTCTTACATTCAGGTACTAAAGAACCATCAAAATATTTTTTTAATGGTGTTACACCGGCATTAACCCAAAGAAGACTATTATCATTAATAGGTATCAAAGAAGCACTTTCTAATACCTTATGTCCCTTTTCTTCAAAAAATTTATACCAAGTATTTCTTATATCATCATGACTCATATACTTCATTAACTTCTACCTCCTTAATGTTCATCTATATCTGAAAGTATTTCTAAAAGTCTTTTTTCATATTCTTCAATATTACCATTATTAAATATATAATAATCTGCAAAAGCAATAGGTCCTCCCTTTGCTAAGTTCTCAATTTCAGACAAGTCTCTAACTTGAATTTCATCTAAATTAAATGGTCTATCAATTCTCTTACCAATGCGTTCATATCTAATACTTTTATCGCAACAAACACATACTAATTTTAATTTATCTTTAAATTTTTCTTTTAAAATTACATATTCATCCCAAGAATATAAACCATCAAGTACAGTATCTCCAGCTTTATAGGCTTCTTCAATTTTATCTTTTAAAAGGTAAGCAACCGCACCCATACCATATTTTTTACGAATATTTTCTCTATATTCCTTTTGAGATTCAGGTGTTATTTCAATACCTTCTTTACGCATATTTTCATAAATAACACCACCAAAGTAAATCTTAGTCCAACCTTTTTTCTCTAAGTAATCAGTCGCAATACTCTTACCAGAGCCAGCCATTCCAACGACTGCAATTAACTTATTCATAATTTACATCTCCTCATTTTTAATAATATTTCTAGCTTCTTTTTTTAAATCATCAATACCAGTATTTTTAATAATATAATCAAAGTTATTATAATCATCTATTTCTGTTTCAGTAATATGTTTTCTTTCCTCATCATCTAATAAATCATCATAATCTTCTCTTTCTAATTTTATAGTAACTACATCATCAAAACGCTTTTTTAATTCACTAAATTCCATTATAAGTCTAGCATCCGTAATTATAAAAACATCAAAGAAATTAGAAAGAATTTCAATATCTTCACAAGTACGATCTATTAAAAAGTAATTTTTATGTAATTTTTCTTTAATAATTTCAATACCCATTTTTTGTAAAAACTCTCTAGGCTTTTCTCCTGTATTTTCACTCCAGTCAAAATAGTTTCTCGCATAACTATATAATGGTTCTGTAAGATGCATAACACAAGGCTTATATCCATATATCTTAGCCTCTTCCATTAAATAATTACCAAGCGTATTTTTACCAGTTCTAGCTTTACCCCCAATGACAAATATCTTCATAAATTATCCTCCTAAAAACAAACAAAAGACCAGTAAATAGGAGGACAATAGCCCGGTACCATCCTATCTTCTATGGTCTTAATTTTAAATAACGGTTCTCCCGAGAAAACTCCTAAAGTAGCTTCCTTAAATTAATGCTAAATTTCACCAGTTAATAAATAATTTTAGCTCTCTAAGGGTAAATTTAAGTACTTATCTTTAATCAACGTTTCCTATTCTATTTCTTTTTTATTAAATGAATTCATAAAATGAATTTTCTCATCAACAAACATAAAAATGACTTTTAGGCAAGAAACAACCGGAGTTGCTACTACCATTCCTATGATACCAAAAAAATGTTGGAAAATCAATAGACTAATAATAATAATTACTGGATGTAGTTGCATTGTATGACCCATGATCAAAGGCTGATAAAAGTTATTTTCTAAAGCCTGAACGACAACAATTGAAATAATACAGAAAATTCCAACACTAGGAGAAATAGTAAATCCAACTAATACAGCTGGTATTGCACCAATATATGGACCAAAATAAGGAATAATATCAGTTACCGCACAAAATGTAGCAAATAATAAAGGTGCTTCAAGTCCTGCCAAAGTTAAACCAATGCTTTGTGTAATAAACACTAAAAACATTACTAAGAATACTCCCTGAACATATTTTCTTAAAGATGAATTAATCCTAGTTGTTAATTCAACATAATTGTCTTTCCATTTAAATGGCATATGACTAAGAACTGTACTATTAATCTTATCAAAATCAAACAACATATAAAAACCAATCATTAATCCTAATACAAAATTAACTGACGAAGATATAATTGACTTAGTAATATTAATAATAGTATTAGGTAAATTAGTAGTTAATCCTAAAGCAAAATTTTCAATCGTTGTATATACTTGTGTTTGTATAGCTTTAACATCAATACCATCAGTAGCGAATGTACCAAAAAATTTATTTCCAAATATTTTTAAATCAGCTAAAATATCTGGAATAGTCACCGCAAAATCACCTATTTGTCTAACAAATGTAGGTAAAAATAAATATAGAAACATAAATATAATACCTATTAAAAACAAGTAAACAATAATACATCCAGCAAATCTCGGTATCTTCTTACTCTGTAAAAACTTAACTACAGGATCACATAACCAAGCAATAAGTAAGCCAATGAATACCGGTGATATAACAATAAGTAAATCTTTAAGAAATACCAATATTTTTAATTCTTTTAATAAATATATTCCTAATAAAATTGCTCCTACCATCATTGCAACATATAATATCTTAATAAGCTTTCTTCCAAAAGAAAGTATTTCATTTAAACTAGAAATATCTATTTTTTCATCTTTCTTTCTAAACATAAAAGTCCTCCTCCTATCTAAATTATAACATATTTTCTAGCAATAAACTATAAAATCCATTATAATATTTACAGGTGATTTCATGAAAACAATAAAAGAAAATAAAACAAATGAAATAGTAATTAAAAATTCCAGGTTTATTACCCTTTTAATAAAAATAAATTCTGAAGAAGAAATAAAAGATATTCTTCAAAAAGTAAAATTTACTTATCCAGATGCCACACATTATTGTTACGCCTATGTAACTGAAAATATTAATAAATCAAGTGATGACGGCGAACCAGCCGGTACAGCAGGTATTCCCATGTTAAATGTTTTATTAAAAAATAATCTTAATAATATTATAGCCATCACAGTTAGATACTTTGGTGGTATAAAACTAGGTGCTGGAGGACTAGTTAGAGCTTATACTAAATCATTAACAGAAACAATAAAAAAATCTAAAATAGTCGAATTAGAAAAAGGTCTAGAAGTAAAAATTATCATTAATTATGATATGCAAAAAAACTTAGATTATTTATTAAAAGACTATGAAATAATATCAAAGTCTTATCAGGAACAAATAACCTATATTATAAAAGTACCAATAACTTTTCTTGATAAATTAAATATCTATAACATAGAAAAAGTTAAAGAAACATACATTGAAAAAGACGTTTAAACTAAACGTCCTTTTCTTTTAACTGTTCCTTTAATTTATTATATTTCATAAGTTTATCATAATAACAATTAGGACATAAAGATTCATAAGTAATTTTATCTTTACCATCTATCGCAACTTGTTCACCATCAAATATAAACTTACCATTAATTTTTCTTCCATTAAACATAGCTTTTCTGCCACACGAACAAATAGTTTTCATTTCCTCTATCGTATGAGCAATTTCAAGTAATCTAGTCGCTCCCGGAAAACCATTTGTCCTAAAATCTGTTCTAAGTCCATAACAAATAACTGGTATATTAAGTCTAACAACAACTTGCATCAATTCATCAACTTGATTTCTTTCTAAAAACTGAGCTTCATCTACCAAGATACATTTAACTTTATCATCATGTTCAACAACGTACTTAAATATATTGTCATCTTTTTGTATTAAATAATCAACTTTTCTTTTTAATCCAATTCTAGAAACAATATATTCTTCTCCCTTAGAATCAATAGAAGGTTTAAATATCAATACTTTCATACCTCTTTCTTCATAATTATATGCTGTCTGCAATAATATTGTTGTCTTACCAGAATTCATTGCTCCATATCTAAAAAATAATTTAGCCATAAAATAATGCACTTCCATTCTAATTACATTATAACTAACCTAATTATAATTAACAAGCATTTTGAGTCTCTTAATAATCTTTTTTTCAATTCTAGAAATATAAGACTGTGATATACCTAACTTTTCAGCAACTTCTTTTTGTGTCAACTCATCATGACCAAGTAATCCATAACGTAATATCATAATATCTCTATCCCTTGGTCTAAGTCTCATAACTTCATTAATCATTAAATTACGTTCCGTCTCCTCCTCTATTCCTTTTGTAACTATATCTGGATCAGTTCCTAAAACATCTTCTAAATGCAACTCATTTCCATCACCATCAAAAGATAGTGATGCATCAATACTAACTTCAGATTTAATTCTTTTATTCTTACGAAGATACATAAGTATTTCATTATCAATACATCTTGATGCATAAGTAGCCAGTTTTATATTCTTATTCTTACTAAAAGTATTAATACCCTTAATTAATCCAATAGTACCAATACTAACTAAATCCTCTAAATCAACACCAGTATTTTCATACTTTTTAGCTAGAAAAACAACTAATCTTAAATTATGTTCAATTAAAATATCCTTAGCTTTTAAATCACCATCATCCTTTAAATTAACATAATAATCTTCCATCTCCTTAGATAAAGGTTCTGGAAGCATATCAGTTGCTCCTACATAAAAAATACTAGTAACCTTATAAAATATCTTTTTAAATAAATTAATAACAAACATTACAAATCCTCCTTAAATATATTTGGTAATATACAGTCAACATTATTTAAACTAAATCTATCCTTACTAATACCCAATAAACAATTCTTAAACTTTTTCTTATCAATAACAACTTCATCCAATTTATAACACTTAATAACACCAGTCGTATTAAGTGCCTTATAAGGTACATATAAAACCTTATCAGAAGAAATATCAATATTATTATTTATTAAAATAACACTCCTGTTTTTATAAGGATCTTTTAATTGATTACCAGTATCTATCATTCCCGTTAATTTATATTTTCTTTTACCAATACAAATCAACACTTCATACATATTACCATACGTATTCTTATATAAAATATGTTCCCTAACATAACAAAATATAATAATTGGACTAACTATTAAAAATAAAACAAAATTAATAGATAATCCATTATTTATAAATAAAATACCTTGATTCTTATAAGTAAAACTAACATTAAGTAAATATAAACACCCTCCTAAAATAACACTAAGTAAATAAAAATAACTAATGTTTTTTATAAAATTACTTTTTCCAAAGGTAACAAGAATAATAAAAATACTTATCAAAACCTTAATACAAAATAATTCTACTGAGTTAAGTTTAATAAATAATAAAAATATCGATAAAGAAGCAACTATACTACCTAAAATAAGTTTCTTAATAAAAATCCTTTCCTTCAATACCTTACTAGTTCCATATAATAATAAAAAATCAAAAAAGAAATTTAGTAAAAATACTAAGTCTAAATAAACTTTCATTTATATCACCAATATAACTATACAAATAAAAAAACGACTTATCTGTCGTTTTTAGTATTAACTATATCTTTTTCTTTTTCATAAATATTTTAATAATATATGATAAGAAAATAATCATAATAATTACAAATGCCCATTTAAGTATCAAATTAATTGTACCAGATGAATATTTATTAATAATATCAAATATACTTTCTGGAACATATTTACCTATTAAAGCTGATACATCAGGTAAACCAATATTATTTTTTATAAAAGTTAAAATTCTAAGTAATATATCAATTATAGCCATAAAGAAAACAAAAGATGAAAATCTTTTAAAAAACATAACTACAACTAAAATTAAAATAATTAAAACTATTAAATCTATATACATCTTTATACCACCTTACAATAAAATTGTAGCATAATTTCCCATCAAAAAAAAGACTAAATTAAGCTAAAATATCTTAATTTAATCTACCTTTTTTAAGTAAAATTAGAAAAGAGACTTAAAGTCTCTTATTTATCGCCTTCTTCTAACATCGTTGTAATAAATATACCATATCCCTTAGTTGTATCATTAACTATTACATAATTTACTGCCCCTATAATTTTATTATTCTGTATAATTGGAGAACCAGACATTCCCTGTACTATACCACCAGTAATATCTAATAGCCTTTTATCAGTAATTTCAAACAAAATATTTTTAGTTTTATTCTTAGTATCTATATTAATAATATTAATGTCAAAGTCTTCTACATTATTGCCATCTATAACTGTTCTAATTATCGCATCACCTGTTGTTATATCATTAATCTTACCTACTTCTATTGTATCCATCATTGAGATATCTTTTGAATACTTACCGAATATCCCAGCTATTTCATTTTCTGTTACAACTCCATACACATCATTCTTATCGTAAGTAGCATTCTTCTCTCCTGCTTTACCATTTCTACTTTTAACAAATCCCGAAACTGTTCCTTCATATATCTTCCCGTCCTTTATTTCGAACTTAGACACTGTTGAACTTTCTATTATTTCATGTCCTAAAGCACCAAAAACTTTACTTTCAGGATCAATATAAGTTAATGTACCAATACCATTAATTTTATCCTTAACATATAATCCTGTTTTTAATACACCATTAGAATCTTTTAAAAGTTCTATCATAACAGTTTTTTCTTTACTATTTCTAAGTACCTTAAAAGAAATATTATTATCATTAGTCTTTTCAATTAAACTAATCATTGAGTTAATATCATTAACTTTATTATTATTAACTTCTAAAATAATATCTCCTGTCATAAATCCAGCATCTCGTGCTACGTATTTATCATCGATTTTATAAAATCCAACAACCAATACACCTTTAGACTGAACTTCAATACCTATAGTATTACCACCTGAAATAACATAATTAGAATAAGCAAAAGTATTTACAGGTACAATAAATAAAGAAAAAAGAAGTGCAGATAATATCAAATGTAGCTTGTTTTTAATTTTCATAAAATTCACCTCTTAAAACCAATCTACATTATTATTATTAGTAATATATTAAAAATTATTTTACTAAAAATTTACCATTTATTTTTTAAAAACATAAATTGATTAACTTGTTATTAATAAATAATTTTGATACAATTACAACATACGAGGTGAAAATATGGACGATAATAAAAATCAAGAAAAAATTCGTATTACCAGAGAAGAATATCGTCAAATTAATAAGAAAAAGAAAATAAGACTTAAACCTTGGTCCTTTTGTGTATTTCTTATCTTTTTTCTAGGAATACTCGCTATATCAATATATAAAGTTTATTCTTGGAACTTAGATAATAAAAAAATTAAAAAAATAACTGATGACTTAAGTAAAGAAGTAAAACCTGTCGTAAATAATGAAGAAGGAGAACTCATAAATCCACCTGATGATAAAAATTCAGATTACTGGTATTATATAAATTTACCATTCTATGAAGTTGATTTTAAAGCCTTAAAAGAAAAAAACAAAGATACTGTTGCTTTTATTCATATGGCTGAAACCAATATAAATTACCCAGTTGTTCAAACAAATGACAATGAATATTATTTAGGTAGAGCTTTTGATAAAAGTAAAAATGATGCTGGCTGGGTTTTTATGGATTATCGTAATAATGTAAACAATTTGTCAGATAACACTATAATTTATGGCCATGGAAGATTAGATAAAACAGTCTTCGGCTCATTAAAAAACGCTTTAAAAAAGTCTTGGCAAGAAAATAAAGACAACTATATTATTTGGCTATCTACTCCTACAGAAAATATGATGTTTCAAATCTTTTCAATTTATACTGTAAAGAGTGAATCATATTATATAACAACAGATTTCAAAAATGAAAATGATAAACAATCCTGGCTAGATACAATGGTAAAAAGAAACATAACTAATAAGTCTACTAATGTATCAACATCTGATAAATTTCTAACTTTATCAACTTGTTTAAATAATAATGGTGAAAGAGTCGTTGTTCAAGCAAAGTTAATAAAAAAACAAAAACGTCAATAAGATAAATAATTTGACGTTTTTTTTGACAAAATAATTACTACCAAGTATAATTAATATAAGGTGATAATATGGAAAGAAATAATATGGAATTAGATGACATAATGGCTGAATTTGCTTCTGATTCAGACAAAGCATACGACTGGGCAAAAGACAATAGATATCTTAACAGCCCAAGACAAGAAGAACCAGCTGCTGAAAGTAGTTTAGTTGCAACAGCAGATGACTATGTAATCATTGATGACCCAATGGCTATATATAGAGAAACATTTAAGGAAAGAGCCAGAAAAGCAGAACGTACCTACATAAATTCAAGTAAAGATACTGCTGGAATGCACAAATCAAGTAACACAAGACATAAAACAACTACAGATGCTAAGCCAAAGAAAGCTGAATGGAAAGAACAAGCAGACACCGTTAAAAAAGCTAAAAAAGCTATCGGAAAGAAAGCTGCTACAATTGGATTAGCGCTAGGAATAATTGCCGGTGGAGCAGCTGGAATTTATGGAACTATACAAGTAACAGACTACCTAGATAATAAAGAACTTAATGAAACAAGAGAAGCTGTAGTTCAACAATATGCAGAACAATTCTACGAAGATAATATAAGTCCTTATGTAACAACAACATCAACCGGTGATGGTTTAGAATACGACGAAGAAGGAATTGCAAAAAGCATCTCTGCTGATGGTGAAGTTGATAATTATGAGGTATATGGTTTATATAGTAACATGGGTGAAGCTGAAGCAAACCGCGTTTTACAAAGTGTAGATACAGCTTCAGTTAATAGACCATTTGGAAGTGTAGAAGAATTCATGCGTGCCCAAGGACAAGTAAATGCTAGTAACCAACAAGATGTAAACTTATGGAAACAAAATGTTGCTGATGCATTAATTGCTCAAAATGAAATTGACTCTATGTTCCCAGCATCAGCAGAAAAATCCGCTACTAACACAGACCAAGCTAGTAAAGGAGGAAAATAATATGACTGAAGAAAGAGAAGTAGAATACGTATTAATTGATAACAAAAAATACGAAGTAGTTATGGAAAAAACATCAGGTGATACTACTTATATGTATTTATCAAATCTTGATGATGAAAATGATAATTTAATAAGAAAATATACAACTGTAGATCAAGAAACAATATACCCATTAGATAATGATGAAGAATTTGAACTAGCTATGAGTTTAATTGAAGAATAAAAAAAAGACCTATGTAATTTTACATAGGTTTTATTCTACTCTTCTACTTTAAAATCAACAACGTCGCCATTATCTTTTACTAATTTAGTAATAGCTTCTTCTGCATTTTTTAATTTCTCATCACAAGTTTTAGCTAATTTCATAGCTTCATTAAAATTATCTATTGCTTCATCCAAAGGAACTTCACCAGTTTCTAACTTTTTAACAATAGTTTCTAACTTTTCTAAGTTCTCTTCAAAACTTAGAACTTTTTTTTCTGCCATAATATTTTTCCTTTCTTACTTTAGTTCTCTGCCGCCCCATTCAACAACAGTAAATCCTTCTCTACTAACACTAGTTAACTTTTGTTCTTTTATATTAACTTTCTTATCTAATCCTTTAAAATCCATATATATTCTTATTAAAGTATCAGGATTACTACTAAATTCAATAGGCATATAAGTATTTATCTCATCTTCAGTTCTAAATCTTATATAATTATATTTATTATCTTCCATCTTAGGTAGCCAATATACTATAAACTCATTAATTTCTCTATCATTCAATCCAAGTATACTTAATTTCTCTTCCAAGAACTTAACAGTATCTTTACCAGTAACGACAAACCCTTCATTCATATCGTAAATATTATTATCAATACCTTCCCAAAATAATGCATAATAATTTCTACCTGTTTCATAATCATATAAATTGCCATCAACAGTAGCGTGAACGCTCCATTCATTATTATACTTAGGATATGAATATGTAATTAAATTATCATTTTTTAATTTTATAGTTAAATCCATATCCTCTGTTGGATATACATATAGCATTGGTTTATCATCAGTGACAATATTACCATTCACTTCAACATGAAAATATGAATTAAGACTAGAAATAGTATTTTGAATAAAATGACAAACAACAGGACTAGAAAGAATAGCAAATATAATTAAAAGAATCATTTTAAAATTAATGAGTTTCTTCTTTCCTGCCAAAATAAGTGAAATCAAACAATATAAATACAAAATACCATTTTCTAAAGAAAAGAAAACAAAAATTCTCCTAACAAATTCATAAATTAAATCATCGGCACAAACTGAATACGTGCTAATAATAGAATAAAGTATAACTAAAGATATAGTACCAGCTAAACTCATTCCTAATAAAATATAAAAATATATACCAAAAGAATAATCATTTTTCTTACTCATCACAATACCTCCGCTTTTATATTACCATCACTAAATTCAACAGTAATAACATCTTTCTTTTTAATTTTCTTAACACTAGATAATACTTTACCATCAATTCTCGTTATAGAATAACCTCTCTTAATAGTAAGTAATGGACTAAGTGTTTCCAACTTAGAAACTATCTGCAAATACTTATTAGCTTTCTTATCTATTAATTGATATGGACTTTTCAAAGCATAAGAATTCTTAATAGTTATTAATCTTTTTTCTTTTAAATTAACAATATCTTTCATACTAAACTTAAGTCTTTCAATAATATTATCAAAAATCATTTCTTTATTTTGATATATAGTAATTGGATTAACAAGTACTGGTCTAGACTTTAAATAATTTAATTTTTCTCTATATATTTTAATATCATTAGTAATAGCTTTATTAAGTCTAATCTTAATTTGTTCTAAATACGCTTTTATATCATTAATATCAGGAACAGCCATTTCAGCTGCACCAGTAGGAGTTGGAGCTCTTAAGTCTGCCACAAAGTCAGCTATTGTAAAGTCTATTTCATGACCAACAGCACTAATAACTGGAACCGGGCACTCATATATTGCTCGTGCAACTATCTCTTCATTAAATGCCCATAAGTCCTCAATACTTCCTCCACCACGACCAACAATTAAAGTATCTATATCATAATTAATACTATTATGAATTTGCTTAACTATATCTTCTTTAGCGTCTTCACCTTGAACCAAGGCTGGAAATAAATATACCTCAGCAATGGGCCAACGTCTTTTAATAGTTGAAATAATATCTTTAATAGCAGCTCCTGTCGGAGCCGTAACTACACCAATACGTTTAGGAATTCTAGGAATCTTTTTCTTAATAGCTTGATCAAATAATCCTTCAGCCTCAAGTTTTTTCTTTAACTGTTCATAAGCAATATATAAATTACCAATACCATCTTCCAACATATCATTAACATAAATCTGATAACCACCATTTGCCTCAAATACACTAATTTTACCAGTAACTAAAACCTTCATTCCGTCATTTGGCATAAACTTAAGTTTTTTCGTACTAGAAGCAAACATAATAGCGTTAATTCTACTGCCATCATCCTTTAAAGTAAAATAATAATGTCCTCTAGTATGTGCTTTAAAATTAGATATTTCACCCTTAAGAAAAACTTCATTTAAATTAACATCATTATCTATTTTATACTTAATATATCTAGTTAACTGTGTAACTGTAATATATTTATCATTCATATTTCTCACCTAACATTTTTCTACATCATGATATATCTTATCTAAAACGCCATTAATCATTTTAGTAACAGCAGGTTCAGAATAAGTCTTAGATAATTCAATAGCTTCATTAATTGCTACTACACTAGGTGTATCAATATATTTAAGTTCAAAAATACCAAGAGCTATAATAGCTTGATCAACTTTATTTAATCTATCCATAGTCCATTTATTAAGCTTACTATCAGCAAGTTTATAAATTTCCTTTTTATTTTCTAATATCCCTTTAACACAAGTATCAACAAACTCGTTTTGAACATCAAATTGTTCCTTAATTAATTCATCAACATTATAATTAACTTTAGCCTCATCAAACAAATTAGCTTGATAAAGAACTTTAACAATAATATCTCTTAACTCACTTCTACTTTTCATTTTTACCCTCCTTAGAATTAGTATCTTTTTTTACCATTTTGTTAAAAACAACCTCTCCTTTTTTTCTATCAATAAATCCAACGATATTTTCAGGATCAACTATATAATCACATTCTTCAGAAACCAAAGCCATTCTTCTAGAAACACCAACACTTTCTTTCTTTTCAAAATCAGTTGTATTTCTAACTATATTATCTCCTTCTCTACACTTAAGTACCACAACATATGTAGCACTATTACCTAATCCATTTCCATATTCATAACTTAGCACGTCTTTCTTAGTAAGTTCAGGATAAGTAGTAGAACTTAAATCATCAGCATACATATATAAACCTTTATCCAAGATATTTTGTGCACTAGTTCTAGAATTAGTAGCATGAAAATAATATGTTTCTTCATCTGGATTATGTTCAAGTAATAAATCCAAATCATTCATAAATTTCTTATTACTTTCAAGGTTAAGTAAATCAAAATCAGCTTTTAACTTTTCTGAATCATTTGAACATTCATTAACAGCGTCAATTATACCAGAATATTCCCTGCATACAGAGAAAAACTCAGTCCAATTCTCTAAAATTAAATTCCGATTAGGATATGCATTATCAACTAAAGCAAGAAGAAAATCACTCTCATTTCCCATAAATGAAGATAAATAAGAAATAAGATAAAATTGTCTAATATATCTATAATCTTTAGAAATTTTATCTAAATCTCTACTATTACTAGCTTGATTAACATCTTCATCATATTTATCATAGACAGCATCACGACTAGTACAAAAACTTATATCTATGCCAGAAGGATAACTTTCATTTTTTACTGTCTTACTCAAAACGCTTTCAATAATTTCTTTTTTATTCCTATTATAAGAAATACCTGATCTTCTACACTCACTAGAAGCAATTTCAAAGCATCTATCAACAAATGAATCAATTCGATTAACCGATTCTTCATCCGAAGCCTTTTTATATGATTCATATTCATAAATATCATACATTGTATTAAAGTCCAAACCAAGTCTCTCCATTACAATTTTTGCTTTTCTGTCCTTTACATTATTCTGACTATGAACAAAATCATTAAATTCATCTTTAAAATAAGAATAATCAGTAACAAATTGCATTTTTGTTATACTTGGTATTTCTCTTAAAGTATTAGATTCACTATTTAATCTATCTAAAAATGTACCAGTATCTAAATATTCACGCGTACCATCTCGATATAAAATAACACCATAATCATCAGGTGTATATGAATTACCTGCATTAACTATAAAAGCCTTTTCTATTTCTTTCAATTAACATCACCATCTTAAATAGATTATATCATAATAATTACTTTTTATCTTTAATTTCTTTTTTTAATTCATAAAGAAATGATAAAGCTTCCATTGGTGTCATTTCCAAAGGATTAATTTCTCTAACTTTCTCTTCTATTGGATTAGTTTTAACTTCAACTTCACTTTCACTAAGTTCAAATAATGAAGTTTGCGTAAATGTTTCTTTTTTAACATTCTTCTTTTCATATACACTAAGTATTTCATCAGCTCTTTTTATCAAACTATCAGGTAATTTCGCTAAAGAAGCAACATGAATACCATAACTCTTATCTACTGAACCAGGTTTTACTTTATGTAAAAATGTAATTTTACCATCTTCTTCAACTGCTGAAACATGTACATTTTTTAAATGTTTAAGATCTTTTTCTAAAACAGTTAGTTCATGATAATGAGTCGAAAACATTGTCTTAGCCTTAATCTTATCATGAATATATTCAAGTATAGCTTGTGCCAAACTCATACCATCATATGTAGCCGTACCACGACCAAGTTCATCAAATAAAATCAAACTATTAGGTGTAGCTTCACTAATTGCATAATTAGCTTCTCTCATTTCAACCATAAAAGTAGACTGTCCAGAAACTAAATCATCCGAAGCACCAATACGAGTAAATATCTTATCAAAAATAGGCATAGCACAACTCTTACATGGTACAAAACATCCAATCTGAGCCATAATAACAGTAATAGCACATTGTCTCATATAAGTAGATTTACCAGCCATATTAGGACCAGTAATTAATAAAATATCAGTAGTCTTATCCATAATAATATCATTAGGAACATACTTATCCTTCATAACTTGTTCAACCACTGGATGACGACATCCTATCATTTTAACAGTTCTATCCGAAACAATTTCTGGTCTTACAAACTTATAATTATCAGAAACAATAGAAAATGCTTGTAACATATCAACTTCACTAATTATTTTAGAAAGTCTTTGTAATCTAAAAACATATCTTTTAACTACTTCTCTAATATCCATAAATAACTTATATTCAAGATTAATAATCTTATCTTCTGCACCTAGTATAATATTTTCTTTTTCTTTTAATATTGGTGTAATAAATCTTTCACAATTAGTTAAAGTTTGTCTTCTTTCATATCCATATTCATCTTTAATTAAATGTTTTTGTCCCTTAGGCACTTCAATATAATATCCAAATACTTTATTAAATCCAACTTTTAAATTTTTAATACCAGTCTTTTCTCTTTCTTGTTGCTCTATCTCTAAAATAAAGTCTTTAGAACCAGCACTAATATCTTTTAATTCATCAAGTTCTTCATTATATCCAGGTTTAATTAAATGTCCCTCATGTAAAGTAAAAGGTGCATCTGGTAATATTGCTCTATCAAGTAATGAATATAAGTCATCAAAAATTTCTATTTCTTTGTCATAGCCAATAGTAGTTAATATTTCTTTAATCCTTGGAAGAGCTTCTAAAGATCCTTTTAATTGTAATAAATCTTTAGCATTTAAATTACCATATGTAACTCTACCAGCAATTCTTTCTAAATCGTAAACTTCGTCTAAAGCTTTTATTAAATCATCTCTCAAAATAAATTCTGTAGATAATTTAGATACATAATTATATCGTCTTTCTAATTCTTCTTTAGATGTTAAAGGATTTTCAATATTATGTTTTAAAAATCTAGATCCCATAGCAGTCTTATTCTTATCAAGTAACCAGAATAAACTATATTGTCTTTCTCTATTTCTAAGTGTTTCAATTAATTCTAAATTCTTTTTTGTATTAATATCAAATTCTAAATATTCACTTGATTTAACTACAATAGCTTTTTGTAAATGATGTAAATCCCCCTTTTTAGTATCAACTATGTAATACAGTAAATGTTTTAAAGTTTGTGTAAGTCTAACATCTTCTAAATCTTTATAAATATATTCATAATTTTTATCATCTAATTCTTCTTTAGTAATACTAACAAGTATTCCATAATTAGTTCGTAATTCTTCTACTATTTCTCTATCTATTAAGTCATTAACGATAACTTCTCTAAAACCATTTCTGACTACTTCTTTAATTACTTTATATTTTTCTCCATCAATTAAAGTAACATAAACTTCTCCCGTAGAAACATCTGCATAACTAACCCCATAACAATATGAAAAGTCATATATATTAGCAATATAATTATTACTTTTAGCGTCTATATTAGAATCAAGTCTTGTACCCTTAGTAACTATTTGAACAACATCTCTTTTAACCATTCCTTTAGTTTCTTTAGGGTCCTCTAATTGTTCACATATCGCAACTTTATAGCCTTTATCTATTAATTCATCTACATATGAAGCATAAGCATGATGAGGAACACCACACATTGGAACTCTTTCATCTAATCCTGCTTGTTTGCCAGTTAAAGTTAACTCTAAAACGTGTGAAGCAAGTATTGCATCTTCAAAAAACATCTCATAAAAATCTCCAAGTCTAAAAAAGATAATACTATCTTCGTATTTATCCTTTATCTCCATATATTGTTGCATCATAGGACTTAATTTTTCTCTATCTACTTCACTGCGTTTCATATACTTCACCAAAAAATATTATAACAAAAATACTTTATCAAATAAAGAAAAATAGCAAGTTTTTCTTGCTATTAATCTAAATAATCTCTATCTATTAACTTAGCATATTCTTCCTTCAAAGATATGATTATTGTAAATAACTCATCAAAGTATTCCTCTTCATCATCATGACTCTGTATAACAGGTAATACTTCATTCATAACATCCGAATTTTTATTAACTACAGACAGAAGTTTTAATAAGCTTAATAATTCATTAATTATTTCTTCTTTCTTATCATAAACATCCAAGTCTTTAAAAGAATCAACTAACTCATAATAACTTTCCATCATTTCTTATCACCAGCTTTCACATCAGTATCTTTATTATCTAAAGCTCCTTTGGAAACCTCAGTAACAACCTTACCAAAGGTACTGTTATCATCAAAATCAGCCTTCTTTTTAGCATGTGCAGTTCTTCTTTTTAGGCTCTCTTCACCTTTAGTATAGCCGAGATCTATTAATCTATCCCTCATAGAATGAGTAAATTCAGAATAATTTTTATATAGCCAGTTACCAACAGGAATAGCCTCTTTAGATGAATATTTTTTCTTCCTTTCTCTCCATTCAATTTCTGTCTCTTTTCTACCATTTATTATAGAAAGATTTGGCTTACCTTCTTTACGAACCGATGGCACACTTATAACTTCCAAGCTTCCTTCTTCATTAACGAGTACTTTATCTCCTATTCTTAAATTAGGATTTAGTCCTTGTTCCTTCAAATTAGTTAAAATTTGACAATACTCTTCAAATTTTGTCTCAAGATCAGTTGGCTCATATGAACTAATTTCTCCTTGTAATTCTAAAAAGTCATGTATTTCAGAACTTACTTGGAGTCTTCCAATAAATGAATAATCAGTAACACTGTTTTTCTTAATATCATCGGTATATTTATCATTTTTATCTAATATTTCAACATCCCATAAACCAGCTTCAGAACCTTTAGAAAGAATTCTTTTAATAATCTGAATATTTAAAGTATTCTTGTTTTCTTGTAAAACATCTTCATCAAAATATTTAACATATCTATCTTGTAAAACTTTTATAAATTTAGCATATTCATATTCAGTGATATTTTCACTATTAATATTTGGTATTCTATTATTATCATCTAACCAATCAATCAAACTATCTAAGTTACTTAAATCTCTAGACTCCTGTAATTCGCCTTTTTTTAACTTAACTGTTACCGTATTATTAACCAAGTCTAATACTATAGGTGTCTTTGCCGGTCTATCTGGCAAATTAGCCCTTATACATCTACCTAGTTGTTGTTGAAACAAAATTCTGGAATTATCGTTCAATGTTCTTAACCAGACAATTCCGTCTACATCTTCAACATGTGTACCTTCATTTAACTTGTTTATAACAAACATTAATTTTCTTTTCTTACTTCTTGAATTACTAAAACTATATAACTCTGATTTATTTCTACCATTAGAATATTCTCCAAGCATTGAATAATTTTCTACTTCATCACCCATAACTTCATTAAGTCTTGTCACAAGTTCATTCTTGTCTAACTCATTCCAGCCCAACGAAGAAATAATTGTTGAAGATATTTCTTCAATTTGTGTATTTAAAGCCATTGGCTTATATGAAATACTGACTTTTGACAACAGTAACAAATTATCCTTTTCACTTTCTAAATAAGATATTTCTTCATTGCCAAGAGCCTCTCCAGCTGCCAATTTATCATAAATGTCATATATCTGAGCATGTTCATTAAAATATTTATTGGCATATAAATACTGTATAAATAAAGTTTGATAATCTCTTATTATTTAACTTGCTTTACTACCTTCAATTTCTTCTCCATCATCTAAAGTAAAAGTACCATCATCTCTTCTAGTAACAGGTAAAAATACAATAAATTTACTTCCTTCTTTTATATTATCTCCAATGATTTTTTCTATACCATCAGAATTTTCAACATTTCGTCTTAACTTCTCATATTTAGCTTTTTCTGTGCTTTTTATATTTTCATCCAATAAATCATCAATTGACAATTCCAAATCATCCATAGTACCATCAGCAATCAATGAATACAAGCAATTGATAATTACTGGTTAATTAACTAATCCTAAATCTATAGCTTTTATAAGATCCATATTATAAGCCATTTGTTCACCTAGTAAAATTTCATCTTCACTATAGTCATATCTTCTAGCCCAGAAATCTGTCATATCTTTAAAATCAACATCTCTTTCAGGTGTTGCACTTATACCTAAAATCTTCGTCTTTTCATCCTGACTATCTAAAAGCATACCAATAGAACTATACCATTCAGGAGCTCCAGTTCTATGTAATTCATCTAAAACTATAAAGTCAAATTGATCTCTAAAATCTTCTTTTAAACTAATTTCTTTTTTGCCATCAGGCCCTATACCAATACTACTATTATCAGCTAAATTCTGATATGTTGATAAAACTAAATTAGGAAAAACCTCCTTTATAACCGTATCAATATCTTGACCAAGATGTTCTTCTGGATGATATGCCTTTCTAATAGTTCTCTTTAATTGATCAAGTATTTCAACATTAGGAGCTAAATACAATATTTTAGCATGATTATTTTCACTTAAACCATTAGCCGTTTTTTCGAACTCATTCATCATAGCTAAACTAATATAAGTTTTACCAGTTCCAGTAGGCATAACAGCAGCCGTAAATTGTTTATCCTCATATTTTTCTTTAATTCTTCTAATTATAGGTCTTTGATAAGCAAGTAACTTTATATTAGTATCTTTAATTGCATTATAACCAATGAACCATTCTAATTCTTCTAAAGTAAAAGTATCCTTTGTATTAAAATCTTTTGTTCCTTTAATCAAATTAGTAAAGACTATTCTAGCCATATCTTTTTCCAAAACACCATTAGAACTACAATATGAATATAACTCTTCTAAATTAAATTCTAAAATTCTATTCTTAATATCTTCTCTTTGTTCAGGGCTTAAATTAAATTTAACACCAAACTTACTTAAATCTAACAAATCAATCAAACTATCAGCAATATATTCTTCTCTATTTACAGTATGTCTAGAAAAATCATCAAAGAAATGTCTAGCTGCAAATACTCTAATTGCGTCATTCGGATGATTTAACACCGTATTTAACTGACCTTCACTTAAACTATTAATATAATTAACTAATTCAATATCTTTACTACTTATATCCAAACTAACCGATTCAGATACTGTAACCAAGTCTTTAGAAACTCTAGTCGTAATTTCCGGTTCAATACCATATCCATTTTTAGCAATATATTCAAGTGTTTCACTATATTTAGGATTATTATCTAAAATAGTATTCAATAAACTAACACTTTTAATAGCCCTAAGTCTTGACTTAGCTAAATAATAAGCTTTTCTATATAATTCTCTAGCCTCGCCATAAGAAACTCTACCATTACCAAAAACTTCATACATATTATCAATCGATAAATCTCTATCAACTAAATCAAAATCACTATAATTAAATTCACCAGAAAATATTCTTGTACTTACACAATTAAGCACTCTATCTTTAATTTCATCAATAAATTCTAAATTGCTAGGCATTTGTTGAAGTAAAGACAAAACATCCATTACTTCCTTCTGTATTTATCTTAATTCACTAGGTTCAATATCTCCATAATGAATTAATTCAGATGAAGAAAAAGCACCACCTACCGTTGCTATTAAAAGTTTATTAGATATTCTAGGCAATATTTGTTCACTTAAAATATCAAGTTTAAGAATAGTCTTATTCTTTTCTAAATTAGCTTCTTCATCTAACGCATTATAATTAACCGACTTTGTCATATTAAAATCCAAGCCATTAACAAAGCTGTCTTCTTCTCTTTTTCTATTCTCTAAAGAAACTAAATTATCATCTACTAAAAGTTGCTTTAAAGTCTCCAAACTATTGCTTGTCTTGCATTCATCAACTCTTGAAAAAAGTCTTTCATATTTTTCTCTTTCTGCTCCATCTTTACTTTCAAGTACCTCATTAATTGCCTTATTTATCTCATCCAACATATAAGGTCCAGCTTGAAATACTTTACTACCAAGTTCTTTTTTAGGAACTTTAACAAGTATATATCTATCCCTATAATATCCTCTACCATATGTAATAGCGGTATTAGCATTACTAGTTAAAGAAATACAATTAGTTGTTTTAGACTGATGTATTTTAATATGATCTGTAACTTCTTCTAAAGAAACAGCTGACGAAAAAGCATATCTAGACTCACCAGTATACCTTTCTCTATCAGTTCTAACTCGATTAACTAATCCAGAATCATTTGTAATAACACCATCATCGGCATCTCTACAGTCATTTAGATTAAGAGCCCTAAAGAAATAATAATTATCCTGGTCTTCATAAATATTAGCTTTTTCAATACTAAATACATCACTCATTATAAATCACTCCATTATATATTTAATTATACAAAACAAAAGAAAAAATGTCTATCAATGAGATAGACATTATAATACTCATAAATTAAAATCCTCTTGAGCTTCCGCCTCCACCAGATGATCCTCCTCCACCAGAAAAACCTCCAGAAGAATAACTCGATGATGACCAGCTACTGTTAGAAGAATATGACCAACGATTTGAGTGTCCTCCACTAGAACCAGACTTAGTACTAGCTATACCAATAACAAAAAAGATTTCTTTAAATACTAAAATTGGTAACCAAAATAAATACGAAACTAAAAAAATCATTGCGAAAAGGAAAACCAATAATAATATTGAAGCAACAATATAAAATGTACACAATTTACCTTTCTTTTTCTTACTAACAAGCGATGAATATCTACCTTGCATAAAACCAATAACTGAAAACGTCCAAATAAGAGCTATTAAAGAACCAATAATATCATCACTATCGTCATCTTCTAAATATTCATCAAAATCAGTTATTACAATGGTATCATCTAATGCTTCTATATCATAATAATCACAAAGTTTTTTGTAAAATGCTGTATATCCAGTTTTAACACCAGTATCCCAGTCATTATTTTTTAAATATGGAATAATATATTGATCTTGATATCTTCCTGTAAGACCATCGGTTAATACTCCTTCTAAACCATATCCAACTTCAACTCTAAATTGACGTTCTTCTAAAGATAAAAGTAACAGCAAACCATTATTCTTCTCAGAATCTCCTATTCCAAATTTCCTAAATAATTTAGTAGCATAATCTTCCAAACTCATTCCTTCTAAATTTTCAACAGTAACAACAACAATCTGAGCATCAGTTTTACTTTTTAAATCAACTGATCTAGAAAGAATATATTGTTCAACATCATCACTAAGAATATTAGCATAATCATTTATATAAAATTCATTTGTAGGACTAACTAATGCAAAACAATTAAAAGGAAAAAGTACTAATACTAGTACCAAAAATAATTTCTTTTTCATATTAGAACTCTACATTAGGAACTTCAGTTTTTTCTTCATCAGCTTTAAAGTACTCTGCTTTTTCAAACTTAAATATAGAAGCTAAAATACTATTAGGAAATTTAATAATTAAAGTATTATATTCCTTAACAGCATCATTATAATCACGTCTAGCAGTTGATATTCTATTTTCAGCTCCTGTAAGTTCATCTTGTAAATTAATAAAATTTGTATTTGCTTTTAAATCAGGATAATTTTCAACTACCACTGCTAAAGCATTAATAGCATTAGTTAACTCATCATTTGCTGCTGCTTTTTCAGACATACTACTAGCACTTAATAAATTTTCTCTTGCTGTAGTAATATCAGAAATAACTTGTTCTTCATGTTGCATATATCCCTTAACTGTACTTACTAAATTAGGAATTAAATCAGCTCTTCTTTGTAAATAAACATCTACATCACTACTCTTAGTATCAACATTTTCTCTACTAGTAGCAATACTATTATAATTTCCTATAACAACCAAAACTAATATTAATAATACCCCTAAAACAACCAAACCTATAATTGTACCCTTTTTCATTTTTTCACTCCTCCTATAATATAATTATACATAAAAAAAAAGAAAAAAAAAGAACAAAAATTACTTTTGTCCAAATTTTCCTTTAATAATATATAATTTTTTATTTTGTTTTTCCTTTGAAATAGTTTTCTTTTCCAAGTCAGTACAAGAACTGCTTTCAATTTCTTTCATTAATTTATCCCCTAATTTTTTCATATTAGAAGTGTAAAGTTGTCTAACTAAAGCTATCTTTTTAGGAAAAGGATAGGAATAAAATTCATCTATCGTAAGTTCTTCTTCCATGTATTTATCTATATCACTAGAAATATCATTAGTATTTACTAATTTATCATATTTATTTTTCTCTGCATAAATCTTTTTTCTATTTAATATAAGAAAATAATCTTCTAATTGGCTTATTTCTTCTTCTACTAAAGAAGCTTGCTCATAATTATTTGTAGCCATATAAGCAATTGATAAATATCCTCTTGCCTTAATTGATTTTACAGAACCTGCTTCTAAATACTCACGTAATTTTTCTATTGATTCATCATACATATTCATTCTAAAATAAGCTTGCCCTTGATAATAATCAAAAATAGGTATATCAAACAATTCTTTCCCAAGTGTAGATAGTTCAATTATTTTATTATTATCTTTTTCTTTCCTAGCTTTTTTTATTTCAGACATTATTTTATTATATTCAAGCCTAGAATCATAATCAAAACTCAAAAACTTTTTTCTTTCTGAAATTCTATTTTCCATATAATGAAAAATAACTTCGTTAGTATTGTCTTTTATCAAATCATAATTCTTATAAAAAACACTTTCAACTAATGGAAATTCATCATAAGTAATCATCTGCATAAAATTAACAATTTGTTTTATTTCTGCATTACTAGTTAAAGGAGAAATTCCATTTTCTAAAACAGATTGCAAATATTTTTTACCAAGCAAATCTATTAAATTATTAATACTTTTCAAAAGAACACCCGCTTCATAATATGAATTAACGGAATGATCATTTTTATTAATTTTTTTCAATAAAAATGCAGCATCAATATAATTACAATTATTAAAACAAGCTATTGCCTCATTATAAAGATTTTGAACATCATAATTACAAGAAAATTCTTTTTTTTCAGGCACAACGTTATATTGAGCATTAGAAAATTTATCAAAATCAGAATTAAGATCACAACATGCTTTAGCTAAAGCAATATAAAAACTTAAATCCAAATTTGAATTTTCATTATATTTTTTACATAAAAGAATATTTTTATATGCACTTTCATAATTTTTGTTAAATACATCTAACGTAAACAATCCATAATATCCAGAGAAAACATCAATAGAAGAATTTATCATTTCTAAATAACATTCTCTTGCTTTATCATATTCTTTCTTTCTATAATGTAATTTTGCTTTATAAAATAAATATCTACTATCATTCATTTTTTTTAGCTCTTCAACTAAATCTTCACATTCAATAAAAGAATTTTCTTTTATTACTTCACGACCAAGTATTTTATTTAATCTATATCTAATGTCTATTATTGACATAAATTCACTTCCTCATCAAATTATTAATAAAAAGAAAGAAATTATTTTTTACCTCCACGACTCATTAATAATTTTTTATTTGTTTTAATTACTTTAACTAATTCTTTTTCTTCAATAGTTTTAGCACTTTTTTCTAATTGTCCAATTAATTTATCAGCTTTTTTTACACTAGATTTGAATCCATATAATCCGGCAACTACACCTATTTTTTGTTTAAAACAATACTTATCATAATCTGCTAGTGTTAAGTCATCAGAAACTAATGACTTAATATTAATTTTAACATGACCTGTTTTTGAATAATTATTAGAACTTTCTTTTTTAGAAGTACTTATTCCTTTATTTTTTGTCGACTCAGATAAATTAATAAAATAATTAATAAATGTCTCATAATCATTTCCAGTTTTAATTACATCTTCATCATTACCAAGTACCTCATATGACATTTTTAAATATTGCATAGCACCAGTAAATTTACTAGAACCGGATTCTAAATATTTTTTAAATGATTCAATTGCTTCATCATATCTTCCCAAAAAGTATAATGCTTTACCTTTATAATAAGAAAATACTGCACAACGAGTAATATCTAATCCATTATCGCAAAATAACAATGCATTATCAAAATTACCATTATTAATTGCAGTTTTAACTTGATTTATAGAATACTTATAAAATCTAGCTTGATTTTTTTCTAGTGAAATAAAAATTTTTCTTTCTAATATTTTTTTCTCAATATAATTAATAAATAAAGGATTAGTATTTTCTTTTAATCTGTCCTTTTCTTTTTCATAAATTTCTGATGCTTTATCAACGTCCGAATATATTGTCATATTAATATAATTTAATGCTTCTCTTGTAGAAAATTTATTACTTTTCCCTTCATCTACTGAATTAAAATAAGCATCTCTTTGTAAGAAAATTAATGAATCAATACTATTCATCATTTCATAAAAATCAAAAGGAATTTCTTTAGTATCACAGTTTTCACAAATATTAATAATATTTTCTCTAACTCCAAACATATCATTATTATTAAATGCAGCAACAGCTTTAGAATAAAATCTATTTACTGAAAATTCAAAAAATACATCTTTATCAAGTGTAATAGTATCATCCAAAGCATTTTCACCAGTTGATACTTTTAACGTTTTTCTTGCCAATCCAGCCTGTAATGAAAAATCAACACCAGACGCATTTTTCTTCTCATTACATAAAAGAGCATATTTATAAGCACTTTCATAATCATTTTCATATAAAGCTATTCTATAAAGGCCATAATATGAACTATAATTAGCTCCCTTTTCTAAATCCTTATTAAAAGCATTTTTACTTTCTTCATATTTTTTTTCAAATATAAGAAATGTCCCAAGTAAACAATAATAATCGTCATCATTGGAAATTCTAAGTTCTTCAAGTATTTTTTTACAAAAATCCTGGTTGTAACTATTAAGATATGGATAACGTAAAACTTTACGTAACCTTTTTTTTGCTTCAATAATATTCATATAATCACCAACTTTAAAATAAATATCACATAAAGTAAATAAATCAACGTAGCTATAAATTTGTTGTATATAATAACATAAAGCATCCAAAAAAGCAATAAAAAATAGCCAAGCGAATCAGGCTACTTTTTAATAAACACATTTTCATAAGAATTAATTCTACTATTTATTTTATCTAACCCTAGTATCTTCATTATAGAAAACAAATCAGGCGATTGTCTTCTACCAGTAAGCATAACTCTAACAGCCTCACATATATCACCAACATGTCCTTTATAATCATCCGGATTTTTCTTATAATCTTTTGGACTAGCTGCATAACCATGACTACTAGCAAACTCCTTAGTCATATTAAACCATTCATCATTAGTAACATCTAAATCTAAATTCTTAACATATTCTCTTACCAATGAAACATCATAAGTCTTGTCTCCATCATACTTTGAATAGTTTTCCTTCTCAAACATAGAATCTATCGCATAAGAAAATTCTTCTTTAACATCACTATATTTAGATATATCTTTTCTAGGTCTAGGACCATCTTTTTCAATACTTAAAAACTTAATCATATCCTCTTTATTTTCATCTAATAATTTAGCGTAGTCTTCATCATACTTTTTAGCCCAAACTAATGTTTCATCAAACACTTCTTTTCCAGTCTTTCTAGAAAAATATGTTTTACAAATATTATTAAACTTAGCTTCATCAAAACTAGTTCCACCAATAGCTTGCTTATCAAAACTAAAAGTAAAGTCTTCTATTGTTTTATCTTGATTAGCTAAATACCATTCTTCAAAATTAGTATTTGTAATTGTTGCTAGATAAAGATGTAAAGCCTCAATTGGAATTCCACCTTCTTCATAGAATTTTACTCCAGCCCAAGGATCTTTTCTTTTACTTAACTTACGAATTGCATTTGTTTCCTGATCTTTAATTGTAATTGGAGCAATATGTGCGTATTGAACTTTATCAAAACCAAGCACTTCAAACAACTGAATATGTAATGGTAAACTAGAAACCCATTCATCACCTCTAATAACATGCGTTGTATGCATTAAATGATCATCAATAGCGTGAGCAAAATGATATGTAGGAATTCCATTTTTCTTTAAAAGCACTATATCTGTATCATGTTCAGGAAATTTCATTTTTCCTTTAATACAATCAATTACTTCTATTGTCTTGGAAACATCGCCTGGAGATTTTAGTCTAATAACATACTCTTCTCCATTAGAAAGCTTTTCTTTTATTTCATCTAATGATAAATCTCTATCAGCTGCATAAATACCATAAACACCTGTTCTTACTTTATTAATTTCCTGTTCTTCTCTTATATTAGCAAGTTCTTCTTCAGTCATAAAACATGGATAAGCAAGACCTTGTTTAATCAAATCTTTAACGTAAGTTTGATAAATTTCTGTTCTTTCACTTTGCTGATAAGGACCATACTCTCCATCAAAAGAATAACCTTCACTTGGTAAAATATTAAAACCATTTAACACCCCAGTAATATTTTCTATTCCACCTTCGACCATACGTTTTTGATCAGTATCTTCAATTCTTAAAAAGAAAACACCATTAGACTGTCTGGCATAAACCATATCACAAAAAGCTGAATATAAGTTTCCTAAATGAACACTTCCTGTAGGAGAAGGCCCATATCTAGTTACCATTGCTCCTTCAGGTAAATTTCTTTCTGGATACATTTTTTCATAATATTCTCTAGTTTTAGTAATATTAGGAAATAAAATCTCCGCTAATTCGCATCTTTCATCTATATTCATAAATACACCTCACTGTATTATTATTTATATTGGCTGCCCTAGTTAGATTCGAACTAACGAAATGATGCGGTCAGAGCGCACTGCCTTACCACTTGGCTATAGGGCAATAAATCAACAATTCAATTTTACAACATTATTATAAAAAAATAAAGAAAAAGAAAATAAAAACTCGGAAAATTCTCCGAGTAACATTCATTTGGTAGCGACGGAGGGAATTGAACCCCCGACCTTCCGGGTATGAACCGGACGCTCTAGCCAGCTGAGCTACATCGCCATTTACAAGTGACAAATTGATTATATCAAAAGCATTTTTATTTTTCAATACTTTTTTATTTTTTTTATACAAAAACAAAAAGATATTTATAGCAGCATATAAATATCCTTTTAATATTATTTTGTTTTTTTATAAGATTTGTATACTGGCTTTTGATTATAAGAAAATTTAGAAGCATAGTCCATAACTCTATTATAATCCTCTTCAGACATTACTCCATTATTATATACACTCAAACTTTGTGCCTGATGGTGTCCAATTGAATCTGCTGTTTTTGTTCCAAATAACATATACTTCTTTTGGAATGATAAGGTTATCAAACCATCTTCATGATAATCATCACTTCTTGTTATATTCCAAGTATTATCAAAATAATAATATTTTCCATCTATTAATACTTTATTCCATGCATGAGAAGAACCAAATACAGATTCGGCCTCAGTATCAAATAAAGCATTATTCAATAACACAGTAGAATAATTAGCTATACCCATACACAAACCATATTGTTCATTATTTAAAGTTTCAATCAAGCCAGTTCTCTTATATAAATCTTTATATTCTTGGAAATCCGGTGTAACAAAGACACCTCTTCCAGATTCACTTTCCACATCAAAAACATATTGTGTTTTACTTTGAATAAAATCAGATACTAATAAAACTTTATCTAGATCAGTTTTAGGATTCTGTTTTGACAACATTAGAATTGTCTCTTTTATTTTCTTCAAATTTTCCAAAGATAAATTTTCATTTCCATTAGAACTAGCATAGTTAAAATCCCCTGTATTAGGATTAACAAACTTAAAACAATAAGTATCAACAGTACCATTAAATTTAAGTCCCCATAAAAGATAAGTTAATGGAACTATAGCATTAATATTCTTAAGTTTTGTTAAATCAATATCTTCTCTAGATTTTTTAAGTCCATCATCTACCAAAAACACTTTGTTACCAACTTTTTCATCTAAAAGTCCATCAACAAACATAAGACTGTCATAATCTAAACATTTAATTGTAACACCCTTTTGGATAAATTCTAATAACTTGCTCATATCCAAATCTAAATCATCTTTAGATATTATTATTGATAAAAAAAGAGTAGATCCTGAAACATCCTGATTTAATATTTGTGAATATGTATATTCTTGTTTTACAGGTGCTATTGTGTTAGCCCTTCTCCTTGGCAATGCTGGTGTTGTCATACAATCACAACCTTTCCTTAAAATTAAAAATCTCATTGCAAAGACAATGAGATTACATAAGTAATTAATAATCAACCCCCATTGATCACAACCAAGGAGATTATAACATAATTATGTCAAAAAAGCAAGAAATTACATAATAAGGAGCAGTAATAGCCTAATAATTATTTACTAAAAAGCTAAATTATGCTATAATATGGAACCAGGTGAGATAGTATGCGTAAATATTATACTGGAGCTATAAAAAGATTATCTATTAAAGAATTAAGTGTTCAAGACGGAATGGTTTGTGTAGCCATGCAAAAAACGACTTTAAAAAAAGGTGAATTATTTTACAAAAATACACTTGGTCCAATGAAAAGATTTAAAGACAAACTTCCAATTATGGATGAACATCAAGCCGAAGAAATTTTAGCCAGTCAAATAAGTTTTATTAAAGCAAAAAATCCAACTGAAATTTCATATTTATATACACCATATCAAGAATTAGTATCATATTCAATGACAAAGTCAGAAGAAAAAAAATTAATTAGACAAAGAAGAAAAGATAAAAACAGCATTTAATCGTTTTTATCTTTTTTTATTAATTGATATACTTTATTATTACTAACAGTATCTGCATCCAATACTACTTCTCCATAAGAATCATCACTCTTAATTTTTGCATAAGGACGCCAAGTAGTATCTGCAACAATTCTTTTTAATCCTCTAGCACCTGTTTTTAATTTAAGAGCTCCATTAGTAACTGCTTCTAAATATGCAGGTGTAACTCTAAGTCTAACTCCAGCATTATCAAATGTTTTTTCTTCTCTTTTTAATGGTGATTTATTAGAAGTTGTTAAAATATCAAATAAATCTTGTTTATCTAAATCTTTAAAATGAACAACAATAGGAAATCTTCCCATGAATTCTTTAGTCATCATGCCTTTAGTAATAAAATCATCACAACTTGGTTCTACATCAGTAACAGGTTTTTCACTTCCAAAGCCAATGAATCCAAAGTTATCTTTCTTATAAACATCTATAAAAGCTCCTCCAGCTATAACAAGCATATTAGCAGTAGATATTTTAACAACATCTTTAGGGTCTTTTTGACAATTAGAAGCATCATATGTTGTTCCATCTAAAAACTTAAGTAAAACATTTAAAACACCTTGTCCTGAAACATCAGATTTTTGTGAAGAACCTTTCTTATCAATTTCATCAAAATAAATTATAGCATTCTCTGCTAAATCTATATTACCGCCACATTTAACATACAAATCATATAAATACTCTTCTATATTTTTTCCTACATATCCAGGCATTGTAAGCTGTGTCGAATCAACAATTAATATTGGTTTATTTAAACATTCAGCTAAAGAAGTTAGAGCTAAAGTCTTACCAACCCCAGAGTCCCCTGTAATTAAAATACCATCTTTTTCTCTTCCAGAATCGTATGCTCTAGCTATTTCAACAATTAATCGATATACAGCATCATCTTGTCCAACAACATTCCCTTTTACATAATTAAATATTTTTTCAATGTTGAACTCATCAAAATCCATATCAGCGCTATCATCATCAGAACGTGAAGCTGAAGTATTAGAACTTAATTCATTAAATCTAATTTCACCATTAAGTATTTCTAAAACTACACCTAATCTAGATAAATAATAATTAACAATCTTCTTAGCTCTTTCTAATTTTTCAGTAGACACACCTCCAGCCAAGGCAAGATCACACACATCAGATAGAATATTATCAACATCATTACAAAATTCAAATTTTCTACATAATGCATCAATAATAGATAATTGATCATCAATACTATTATATCCAAACTCCCTTGCCAAACCCAGTATTTGTTTAGTGTCAATATATATAGTTGCTATTTCACCCTTTTTCTCTTTATCAACTACAACCAAAACTGCATAATCATTACACTCATCACTGTATTCAGCAATAGTATCATTTAAAGTATAGTTAGGAGCATAAAAATCTTGACTAAGTCGACTTGTTTCAGCTAGATTGTCAAAAGCATAATCTCCTTTACCAAAAAAAGATGACTTAATATTATGATAAGCATCACCATTAGCGGCATAAAATACTTCCATTTCATCATCATAATGACCAGTCGTAGTCTTAGACACGCTATATAACGCACAATAATCATTAATTTTTGTCTTCTTCATAATTGTCGCAACAACATCAATCAACATAATATATCTCCCTTCAAGGTGTAATATATAATATCCAAATAACTAAAAATAAGCAAGAAAAAAGTAGTAAAACCTACTCTTTACATACATCAATCCATTCCAAAAAGCAACTACATACTTCAAGTTCTGGAACAGTCAAAGATACGGCACTATTTCCTGTACCTGCAGCAGGATAAACTACATCATATTTTTTTAACGATTCATCCAAATAAACAACAACTCCAGCATTAATTCCAAAAGGACAAACCCCACCAACATCATGTCCTATAATATTTAAAACATCATCATATGGAATCATTTTAGCCTTTTTCTTAAAATAATGTCTATACTTAGCATTATCAATTTTCATATCCCCTGCTGTAACTATTAAAATTGGCTTATCATCAACTAAAAAAGATAATGTTTTCGCAACATGTCCTTCAGTACAACCAAGAGCGTGAGCTGCTTCCTTTACAGAAGCTGTTGACTCATCAAAAATTATAATTCTATCATCAAATCCAAATTTTTTTAAATGTTCTTTAGCTCTATCCAATGCCATAACTTAAACCTCCAAAATAACTAAAATTCAAACATTTTATTCATTAACTTTTTGATATACTTTACCAGTATTTTCACTATTAGTACTTGGCTTATTTATAAAACTAAGTATCTGTTCATCACAATGTTTCAAAGAACCAAGTATTACACCATTAAGCATTGGTGCATAAAAAGAACCAAGTTTAACTTCACCTGTATCAGTAATAGTATCTTTTAATCCATGAACCCTATCAACCAAAATTCTTTCTTCAGGTCTAGAATAATCAATATACCAATAATGAAGCCCTAATGTTGAATCAAACTTCTCAGTATCAGTTCTTTTAAATGTATCCAAAAAGCTTTCATTATTAGCATTAATATAAACACCATTATCACCAAAGATATAATTAGAAGAAATAACTCTAGTTGAAGTGACTGGTCTTGCATTTCTAACCCGGTTGCAACTAACCATTAGATCATTTGTAAACCTATCATCATCAAATGTCTCAATGCCTAAAATAGCTTCATCTCCAAGCATCATAGTAACACTTTTTATATTACCATCATTTTTTAAGACTAACACAGTTCTTTCATTAGACTCTATTACTTTTGCTCTTAATTCACGAGAAAGTAATGTAATCATCTCTTTCGTTGGCAGAAAACCTCTACCATTACAAAATCTTTCAGTAATTAAATTTTGTAAAATAAACATTTTTTTAACAATATCAATAGAAACATCAATTCTATAAGCTTCATCTAAATCGAATAAAGTATCTAAGTATACATCTTCTATTTTTGCATCCAAAACATTATTTCTACTCTCAAATGTATCTTTTAATTCTCTACTACATAAATCTAAATACTCCAAAAAAGGATCAAACTCATTCTTTGCCATCTAAAACCCACCTTACATAAATAAAATTCAACTACAACAATAATAGCATTACCAATACATAAAGTCAAACGTCTAATCTATATAAATTACATCCTTCGCTTTACATTTTATTACTAATAACTATACTTTTTTACCATTTATTGTAGGTTTAGAAGTTTTTTATTTTTATTCAAGTTCTTCATAATCTCTGGTCATAACTCAATCACTTTCATTTCTTAAATAAGAACAAAAAAACTAGACGATAATTCTAGTTAATATTTATTACTACTCGAAAAGTTCGAGTTTTCTACCAATCTGGTGTCCTCGGGCAGATTTGAACTGCCGACCTATCGCTTAGGAGGCGATTGCTCTATCCAACTGAGCTACGAAGACAAAACAACTAAAAAGATTATAACACTAAAACTCTTTATTATAAAGTCTAATCTGTAATTATTTCATCTACCGCAACATCATAAACATCATTAAACTCATCATCTATTAAAAACTCTTTATAACAAAGTCCAATCTTATAAAGACTAACTTCATTATAAAATCTGTCATAATATCCGCTACCATATCCTATCCGATACCCTGCTCTATTAAAACAAATACCCGGAGTAATAGAAATAGAACTACTGAAGTCAGACACTTCCACACAATATTTCTTAGGTTCCAATATATTTTTATATCCTAAAGCCAAATCATCAAAACTACTAATATAATAAAATTTCATTTCCTTACCAAGCACTTTACAAACCGCAACTTTCTTATCAAATTCTAAAAAATAATTAATTAATCGTCTCGTATCAACTTCATCTTTTAAAGAAACATAAATTAAAATAGTATCAGCTAAAATAACTTTATCATTACTAATAACTCTATCAAAAATAATACTATCCTTTTCCTTCTTACCAGAAATATCTTTTCGTAATAACAAATATTTTTTCCTTAAACTCTTCTTCATAATAAAAGTATAAAACAAAAGACTAGTATTTTCTAGTACTAGTCTTTAAATTTAAAAATTATATTTCTTGAATAACAGTAATAATCATCGGTTTAGCACCAGTTTCTTTATAAAAGAACTTACCAAGTACTTCCCTAACATCATTCTTAATTTTAGAATAATCAACTCTATTAGCTGTTACATCAATATTAGCTTCAATTGTCTCTTTAGATATTCTCTTAGTCTCTTCTAATAAGTCTTGACTTTCTTTAACATAAATAAATCCTCTTGTAAGCATTTCAGGGCCAGCAATTATCTTTTTGCATTGTTTATCTAAAGTACAACTTATTATAACGATACCATTTTCGCCTAACATCTCACGATCTTTTAAAACTAAGTCGCCAATATCTCCCTGACTATTACCATCTATTAATATTTCATCAACATCAACATGTTCTATAGAATTAATATTTTTACCATCAACTAATTCTAAAACATCACCATTTTGTTTTAAAATAATATTTTCTTTAGGAATACCCAAAGATTCAGCTATTTCAGCATTAGCGTATTGATGACGATATTCACCTTTAACAGGGAAATAATACTTAGGATTCATTAAATTAATCATAAGCATTAAGTCTTCACTAGACGCATGATGTAATAAATGTTTCTTACTAGATAAAGATATTGCATTAGCACCTAACATAGCTATTTCATCCATTATAAGAGCCATTCTCTTTTCAATTCCAGCATAACTTGGCTCCGTAATAAAAATAGTATCTGTATCTTTAATTTTAATATACTTATCATATCCTTTTATAATTCTTTCCAAATTAGCAAAAGGTTTTTCTTTCTCATCTGAAATAAACACAACTACATCTTTGTTTTCTAAATCACTAAGACTTCCAATTCTACTCTTATCAAATGTTAAGTAACCAGCATCTATAGCTTGATTAATTGTTTCTTGTAAACTTTTACCCATGATAACAACTTTTCTGTGAGTACATAGAATTTCATTAAACAATTCTTGTACCCTATAAAAATGAGCTGGAAAAATAGTCGCAACAATTCGATTTGTATTACTAGCAAAAACCTCTTTTATAAATCCCGAAATTCTATTATTAGGACTAGTATGACCAACTCTATCTGCATAAATAGATTCCGCTAATAAACATAAAACTCCTTGTTTTCCAACATAAGCAAGTTTACCAATATCTGTCTTATATATACTAGGAACAGTTGAATCAAATACAAAATCTCCTGTATAAACAATTGCTCCATCTTCTGTATATAAAACATAACAAACCGCATCAGGTATTGAATGTGTAACACTAATAGGAAATATAGCATTCTTACCAAACGTAATTTTAGAATGCGGTCTAATTTCTTTAAAATTAGTTCTATCTATTTCTTCCTTATTCATATCATTTTTAACCATTGATAAAGTTAACTTAGTACCATAAATATTAATATCTGGTAACTTAGCTAAAATATCTGGTACAGCACCCATATTAGATTCATGACCATGTGTCAAAAAAATACCTTTTACATTTTTCCTATTCTTAATTAAGTAATCAAAACTTGGAATAATATAATCAATTCCTAAGTTTAAATCATTATCATATTTTAAACCGGCATCAAAAACAAAAATATCCTCGTCAACTTTAACAACATACATATTCTTTCCATTTTCATTTAATCCACCTAAACTAAAAATTTTAATTTTACTCATTATAATCTCCTTTCATAATTAATAAATGATATAAAGGCTTCTCCCAAAATGCAAAGCCATTATATCATTAAATGTCAAAAATTTCAAATAAAACCTATATTCAGCTAATCTAAATCACTAAAATTATATTGTACTATCAAACTAAATAGCTAATTTATTAAGAGCCTTTTTAGCAGCATCTTGTTCCGCTTCTTTTTTAGAACTACCAATACCAGTGCCATAAACAATATCATCAATTTTAACATCAACTTTAAATGTTCTATCATGAGCAGGTCCTAATTCTTCTACTAATTCATAAACAAGACTTTTTTGTTCAGTTTGAACATATTCTTGTAAAGCACTCTTATAATCACTAAAGAATGTAATATCTGGATTTTCAATATAAGGAACAATTATATTTAAAACAGTTCTTCTCGCCGTAGCATATCCTAAATCAATATATATTGCGCCCATTAAAGCTTCAAATATATCCGCAACTATTGCCTTCTTATATTTACCTCCTTCTTTTTCTTCTCCGTGACCAACTTTAATATATTTATTAAGACCTAAATTAGTAGCGTATTCATACAAAGCATTTTCACAAACATAACTAGCTCTAACCTTAGTCATTTCTCCTTCACTTTCACTTTTACATGAGTATAAATAATCCGCAATAACTAAGTCTACTACAGAATCTCCCAAAAATTCTAATCTTTCATAATCTGCTTTAGCTCTATGTTCATTAGCGTAACTACTATGTAAAAAAGCTGTATTATAAAGTTTAATATCATTAGGCTTAATATTAAGTTTTTCAAATAATTCATTCATAATCTTCACCAAAGATAAGTATATCAAAATAAATCAAATTAGTATACTTATAATTGCCTTTTTTTAGTAATTATAGTAAAATTGAAATACAAGATAATTAAAAAGGAACTGGAAAAAGTATGAAAAAGATATTAATTTCGCTGATAAAACTATATCAAAAAATGCCTATATCTTCCCATTTATCATGTCGCTTTACTCCTTCTTGTTCTAGTTATGGAATTGAAGCTATTGAAAAATACGGTTCATTTAAAGGAAGCATTCTAACAATAAAAAGAATTATTAGATGTAATCCATTTACAAAACCAGGATATGATCCAGTACCGGATAAGGAGAAAAAATAATGAAAAAAGCCCTAAAATACAGTCTATTACTAATAATTACTATCTTTATAACATTCACAACCTCAGGTTGTACAGATGATAATATGGATAATATTGATATATATGTTACTAATTATGCCAATGAATATATAACTAAAGAATTATATGGAGAACACGCTACAGTTACTTCTATTTACCCAGATGGTATTGATATAAATAAATATAAAGTAAGTAAAAAACAAAAAGAAACTTATAGTAAATCTGATTTATTTATATATAATGGTCTAATAGAAAAAGAACGAGACATGGCCGTTGACCTATTAAGTTTAAATCCAGATTTAAAAATAATTGATAGTTCAGATGTTTTAGAAACAGATTATTCTCCAGAAGAATTATGGCTTAATCCTTCTTCTCTACTAATGATGGCTCAAAATATTCGTATTGGACTTGAAGAGTATGCAACAAGTAAATACCTAATAGATGATATAGATGAAGAATATGAAAATTTAAAAATAACACTTTCAGAATTAGATGCCAACTATCGTATAACAGTTGAAAATACAACTAACAAAAATATTGTTGTTGATAATTCAGCGCTTAAATATCTAGAAAAATTTGGCTTAAAGGTCTATTGTATTGATGGAGACGCAACCGATAAAACAATAAGTGATGTTGAAGAACTAATTGAAAATAAAGAAATTAATTATATATACTCATTTAAAAATGATACTTTATCAGACAACGCTAAAAAAATACTAGAAGATTATCCAGATATTAAAAACCAACAACTACATAGATTAGATAATATCACTGATACCGAAAGATCAGAAAAGAAAGATTACGAACAAATAATTACCGAAAACTTAGAATTATTAAAACAAGAATTATATCAATAAAAAAGTCCTATAGATTACTCTATAGGATTTTTTAATTTCTAACTATATTAATTGCATTAATATCATCATTAATTAATTGTACCAGTGTAGGAATATCATAATTATCAAAGCTCTTAATTAAACTATCATAGTCAACTAAAAATATTTCTATTTTATTTACTAATAACTCATCTATCTTCTTTATTCCAATAGCTTTAAAATATTCTACAATCTTACTGACATTATCTTTATTACATAAAAAGTCAAATACAACAGAAGGTTCATTATTTTCCTCTATATCGCCAATAACATCAATCTCAAATCCTGCATCTATTAAAAACTGCATCTAAATCACCTTCTTAATAATATCAACTAACTTATTATAATCATTTTGATTAATAATCGTATTATAAGTAATAGAAAACATAAAACTATCTATATCAGCTAAAACATGATTCTTAAGTAAAGCATTAAATATTCTTAAGACTTTTATCTTAGAAATTCTTATTCCATCAAAATTATATATTAAAGGTTCTTCCTTATCAGAATAAACATTAATATTTTGAATAAACTCATTATCAAATATCAAAGTATCAATATTTAAATCAGTATTTTTAATTATATTCATATATTTATCTCTATCTATAAATTCTGGAATAATAGTATTAGTGATTTCTAATTTATTATTATCATTAATATTTAAATATTCTTCACTTTCTAAATTCTTAAAGCATAAAAAACTCTTATTATTACTAATTACCGTTATAAAAGCCTCATTTATACCTTTCTTCATTATAGAATAATATATCTTATAAAACATACTATCAAAACAAGAAGGAACAGTCTTAATACAACTTAAATTCTGTCTTAAATAACTAATACCATATGGATGTATTTCAATAAACTGATCAATTACCTCAGCTAAGTTATTACAAAGTAATGCTGGCATTGCTTTATCAAATAAATTATTACTGCTATCTTTAAATGTAAAACCATATTCCAAAAAAGTCTCTAAGTTTTCAGTTAATATTTCATTAGGAATAACTAAAACTAAAGGACATCTATTAAAAACATTCTTTATTGATAAACCATATTTTGAAAGACTATAAATATTCTTTTCAAAATCTTTAAAAGATCCAACTATATAAACTTCATCTTTATAATTATCAGCCTCATATCCTACAATTCTAAATTTATTATATCTCTTACTTAAAATAGTACCATTTTCACGTTTTATTAATACCCCTGGTATTCTAAGTAATTGTTCTACTTTAAGTTTATTACTAGTAGCTAAACTAACACATTTACTTATAGTTTCCTTATCTGATCCTAAAAGTAAAGACATTAAAGTATATTCATTTAATACTTTAGGAAATTTATATTTAGAAAAAGAATCTAATACTTCTCTAATTCTAACAAAACTTCCATTTCCTAACACTTTATTTCTAAAATTTTCTGAAAAAGAATCAAAGTCATAATCATATTTTTTAAATATAACTCTAACTTTATCAATATCTAAATCACCATATTTAGTAATAGAAGACTCATCTTCTTTTTTCTTATAATTAAATAAACTCTTATTATATTTAATAATTGAAAGTAAAATGTCTCTTCTCTCATCACTACATACATTATTTTCATCAAATAATATATTTAAAGTAGAAATATCTGAAACAAACTTTTTATTTTTAGGATTATTAAGTATTGTCGCTAAAGACTTATACTTATTATTTAAAGAAATAATCTGTTCTATATCAACATTTTCATACATAGCAAAATCTCTTCTAGTAACAACATATTCATGTAAATAATTAGTGAATTTATTTAATACATTTATTTGATTATCATCAAGAACTAAAGTAGTACCTGAAATATTATTAAGTTTAAGTATTGTCATTATTGTTGAAATTTCTTCTTTAAGTTGTTTTTTTAAATCATTAGAAATAGAAAATGAATCTATAATATCATTTATAGTTTCTAAAGAAACAGTAGAAATGTTGTAGCAACTAACAAACATTAGTTTTTCTAACTCTTGTTTTTCATCCAAAGTATCATCTTTATATTGATAATATCTATGAATTATAGTTTTTTTATCACTAATACTTTTCTTAAGCAAATGTATTAAATTGTCGCAGCCATTAACTGTCTCCAACATAAATATCACTCCATTTTATTCTTCATTATCCCATTTTTTATAAAAGTCTTTAAATACTGTTTCTGCATTCATATCTGGATTATTTTTAAGCATATCAATAATACTACGATACTCTCTTTCTCGTGTTGCATTAGTATCTTCTAATAAATCTATCTTTACAAGACCTTTAAGTCCTGCTTTAACTAAACAATTATTAATAAAATCAAAAGAAGATAAATTATTGATTAAATTATTATATACAGATTTCTTAACTTTAAATTTATGATTATTTTGTTTAATCTTTGTTTCTTTTAAATCTCTATTAAAAAAATTAATTTCATTAAGAAGTATCAACTCAAAAACTTTTGTCTTATCAGTATCTGTAATATTTAAAGACATAACTAAATCTTTAAATCTATCAATATTCTTTATATATATTTTACTACTATCTGTAGAAAAATATCGTTGCATCTTTTTAAGATCACTAATACGTTTTAAAATCTTTTTTTCTTCTTTTTCATTATCATCTAATTTAAAATCTTTGAGTATTAAAATAAAATCAACTACGCATTTCTTAGCTTCAAAATACTGTGATGTTTTATTAAGTTGATTTTTATTAAGATAATACATATTTTTAAATTGTTCCATAACTTGTAAACGAAACTTTTTATCTGGAATAGACTTTTCTAGTAACCAGGTAAAACTATCTTTCTTCTCACCTGTAGATTCCATATAATAATTAGCTAGTAAATTAACTGAAGAATCAGCTAAATGTAAAATATCAGTCTTATACTGCATAAAATCTTTAGATAGATTAATCTTGTTCAATTCCATTTCAGCAGTAGTAAGTTCTAAAGTAATTTGATTTAAAACGCGACGCAAAACATCACTATAATTTTCCATCTAGACCATCTCCAACCCGTCTACTTTTCCTATTCTAAAACTATTATAGCAAAAAAAAAGCAAAAAAGATACTCTTAAATTACTAATCCTTTATTGCCTTTTCAACTTCATTAAAGATAAAGTTAATAATCGTATCAAAACCCTTTTCTATCAAGTTAGAAACCATAATAGCCAGCTTCGATAAGTTATTATTATAATCCTTTTCCTTCTCTAAATAATTAGAAGCAACTATTTCCTTACCAGAAGAAACATCAGCTTCAAATCTCTTAATTGCCTCATTCGTTAAAGCATTCTTTCTCCCTTTACTAACATCATAATATCCTGTATACTGACCAAAGTACAGCGCTAAAAATAAAACTACAATAATAATACCTACTAATCTAATAATATTTTTACCTTTCATCCTTTTCTATAACCTCCATAAAACATTCTGAAAAAGCTAAAGCCGAATTCAAAACTTCTGAAGGAGTATTTTCATACCCTCCTATCTCAATTAAAATAGTTCGATTAGAAAAATCCTGATTATAAACACCATTAACACCTTCGCCGCCCTTTTTATAAATACCTTTAGATAATCCAGGGTACTTAGTATTCATAAGATCATTAATTTTTTCTGTAAACGCTAAATTTTCCTGATAATTCTCATTTTCAAGTCCTATTAAAAAAATAGTTTTAGCGTAAGTCTTACCAGCAATCGCAACAGTAGTCCTTTCTTTATCTAAACTATCTCTATGTACATCAATATAATATTTCAAACTAGGATAATTCTCCCTAGCACTTTCTAATAAAACTCTACTTGCTCTATAACTATATGAATACTTCCAACCATAATTATTTAAAATATTCTTAATATTATTTTCCTCAACCAATGAATAATAATTATTCTTATTAAATATTTCTTGTAAAATATAATCCACAAACATAACAGTCGGTCTAACACTATATTCCGCAAAATTACTAAATGCATACTCTTCACTCTGATGTGAATTATAAATATAAATTATTGGCTCCGTACTAACATTTACAACTTCATCATCATTATGAATTACCCTTTCATTCTTAAAATAATCATTATCAAGTAAAATAGCTGGACTCGCAAATAAATCTTTAATAGTCAAACTAATAATATTATCAAATATCGTCGTATCATCTTTTAATAATATTTGTACTAAATATTTATCATTAATTTTAATATTATTTCTATTCAAAAGACAAAAGCTAAATACTAAAGAAAAAATAAATAATAATAAAACAAAAATTATCTTTAAATTAGTAATTCTCTTTCTACTCTTCTTAGTAATAAAT
>CAVIUA010000040.1:0-15710 GCA_963645945.1 bacterium | reverse complement strand
GTAATAAATCGCTTCTTCATATTATCACCAAGACTAATATAAACTTTTATACCAAATTAATTTGTCGGATTAAAGGATTTATGTAAACTTTTATTAATGCCATTACCAATGAGCATACTTAACTTTTCAATTATAAAATCAACCTCTTTAGGACATACCATCATATTATAATTAACTGGTATTAAAACTTCTCTAAATAACTCATTTAATTCTTGTTCATTAAGACTACCAAGCATTCCTAATAATTCATTTTTTTCTTTACTAGATAACTCATCTTTTTCATTACTATAATCTAAATTACTATCAGAAACCAATTTCATTTTAACATTATTATAATTTTTAATTTTATAACTAAATTTTTTATACATAAAACTAAATGTATCAGTAACAATAGTAGCCGCATCAACAATAGTAGGAACTCCTATCGCAATAACAGAAACTCCTAATTTTTCTTTACTAATTTCTTCTCTATAATTAGAAACACCAGAACCAGGAGTTATACCAGAATCCGTAATTTGAATAATCTTATTAATTCTAGATATACTTCTAGCAGCCAAAGCATCAATAACAATAACTAAATCAACTTTTAAAAGCTTAACTAAACTACTTACCAAACTAGATGTTTCAATACCTGTAACACCTGTAACACTAGGTTTAAAAGAACAAACATTAACATATCCATCTTCCACCTCACCAAGTTTAAACAAATGACTTGTAACTAAAACATTATCAATAGTCATAGGGCCTAAAGCATCAGGTGTTGATTTACTATTACCAAGTCCTACAACCAACACCTTTTTCTTACTAACATCACCGAGTAATTCTTTAAGTTCTTTTATAAATACTTTCGAAACAGCTAAATAATTATCTTTATCTGTAATATCTAAAAAACTAATCGTCACATAATTCTTATCCAAAACAACTCTTTTATCAACAGTAATACCTTTATCATATTTAAAAGTATTACTGAATAAACTTTTCTCATCTTTTTCAATAACTAAGTCAGTTCTATAATTATACTTATTTAAATCTATACTATGCATTTTTTCACCCTTACTTATAATATTAACAAAAACTTAAAGTTTTATTTGCATTTTTCCCATATCTTTGATAAAATTAATATGTTTACAAAAAGTGAGGTGAAATTATGCCAAATATTAAAAGTGCTAAAAAGCGTATGCGTTCAAATGCTAAGAAGACTAACGTTAATACATTAGTAAATTCAAGCATGAGAACTGCTATTAAAAAGTTTGAAAAAGAAGTAAAAGCAGGAAACAAAGAAACAGCTAGTAACAATTTAAACATTGCTATTCAAAGAATTGATAAAGCAATGTCATCTGGTCAAGTACATAAAAATAAAGCTGCACGTTTAAAATCAAGATTAACAAAAATGAAAAACGGAATGAACTAAAAGTCGTCTAACGGCTTTTTTTATTTACTTTGTCAAAAATTTAAGTTACAATAGAGACATAGAATATAACGGGAGGAAACATGAAAAAACTATTAAAACTTGGTATTTTTATGATTGCACTTAGTTTAATACTAATGCAAAAAGATACTATTGTTACTTTTATAAATGAAAATTTAAATCCTAAAAATATTACTGTTGAACTTGGTGAAAAAAATGACTATTATCGCAACTACGATTTCTCTTACGTTCAAAATACTGATAATTTTAATCCGGAATGTCGTCAAGATATATTAAATATTTATTATACAGCTATCAATGCTGGAAAAAACACTTTTACTTTCTACTGTTCAAAAGATTATGAAACATGCATGGATGATATTAAAGAACTAGCTAATAATCAAGAAACTCTATCTCACATAAATAACTTTGTTCATCCATATAATGGTTTTCAACATATTGAAACTGAATATGATAGCCTTGGCAAAGTAACCATAACCGTTCATAAAAGTTATACAACAAGTCAAATACAAGAAATAGAAAAAAAACTAGATTATATTGAGGCAAATGTTTTAAATAAAAATTTATCTGCAACAGAAAATATAAAATTAGCACATGACTACATCATAAATAACTCATCATATGATATAGAAAAAAAGAACACAGGTGTAACAAAATATGAATCAGATATTGCTTACGGACCTTTAATAGAAGGATATGGAATCTGTGGTGGCTACACAGACGCTATGGAATTAATCCTAGAAAGACTTGGAATTGAAAGTTATAAAATATCAAGTGATAATCATGTTTGGAACGCAGTTAAACTAGGTAACGCTTGGTATCACCTAGACTTAACCTGGGATGATCCTATTACATCAAATAATACACCAGTTCTAGATCATAGTTTCTTCCTAATAAATACTAAAAAATTATTAGAAATAGAAACTACTGAACACCAATTTGATCAAGATATATATCAAGAATTAAAATTAACATACTAAAGGAGAACAAAATTAGTTCTCCTTTTTTTCTTCTATAAAATTATATACTTCTTCTACCGTCTTATCAAAATCATCAAAATTAACATCAAACCAAGTCGTATTAAATTGATGATTAAAGAAAGTATATTGTCTCTTCGCAAATCTTCTAGAATCAAGTTTAATCCTTTCTACGACTAAATCTATTGAAGTATCACCAAATAAGTAATCATAAAATTCTTTATAGCCAATGGCAGAATTTAAAACTCTAGAATTTAAATAATATTCTTTTAGTCCTAATATCTCATCTAAAAGACCAGACTTCATCATTTTATCGACTCTCTCATTAATTCTTTCATATAAATAACTTCTATCAGTAGTAAGTCCAATAAATTTACTTGGATATAATAAAACATCCTTATTATTAGTAATCTCTTCATTATTTTCAAGTTTATTTAAAAGCCTAACTAATCGTCTTCTATTACTAACATCATCAATACTAACTCCATAACTATTTATCTTACTAATTAACTCATCCTTAGAATAATCATCATAATTATTATTTATTGTACCTTCTGTAAACTTATAATCATATAAAGCTGCCTTTATATAAAGTCCTGTACCACCTACAATAATTATTCTCTTACCTCTTCTATTAATATCTTCTATTAATTTTCTAACATCTTTTTGATAATCATAAACACTATAATTATCAGTAACGTTACAAACATCAATCAAATGATGAATAATACCTTTTCTTTCTTCTATAGTAGGTTTAGCACTGCCTATATCTAATCTTTTATATACAGAAACAGAGTCTCCATTAATTATCTCAGCATTTAATATCTCTGCCAAACTAATACTTAACTTTGTTTTACCAACACTAGTAGGACCAATGATAACTATAATATCTTCCAAAATATCACCTCAAAACTTTTTTATGAGTATAAACCAAAAAGAAGTACTAATCAAGACTCCTCTTAAATAATTTTTCTAAATCATACTTAGTATAAGTAATAATCGTTGGTCTACCATGAGGACAAGTAAACGGATTATCACATTTTCTTAAAGTATCCAATAAAAACACCTGATCATCATAAGAAATATAGTCATTTGCCTTAATAGACATTCTACAAGCCATAGTTGCGGCCATTCTCCATACAAATAAATCAAAATCAAATGACTCTCTAGTAATAATAATATCAATAACTTTACGAATACACTCTTCACAAACATCATCCATAATCCAAGAAGGATGACTTCTAACTATAATTGTATTAATACCAAACTCTTCAGTTTTAAAACCATATTCCTCTAACAAAGAAAAGTTCTCTTTAACGATTAATGCTTCACTTGCACTAAGTTCTATCTTAATTGGAATAAGTAAATCAACAATAACAACCTTTTCTTTTAATGCTGCTAGCACTTTTTCATAATTAATTCTCTCAGCTGCGGCATGTTGATCAATTATATACATACCATCTTCATTCTCTGCAATTATATAAGTAGAATAAACTATTCCTCTAGGTTCCATTTTCTTAATACGATATTCTTTCTCAGCTGGAATTTCTTCTACTTCAGATGTATCTTCATCTTCTTTAGTCTTATTATATCTTTCTTCCCTAGCATTAACTTCAAAATCAAGTTTAATTTCTTCATAAGAAGTCTTATCACCAAAGACATCAGTATATGAAACATCATCATTACTATTTTTAATCTGTTTACTTACCTCAGCAATAGAAGAAACATCTCTAACAGAAGCATTAGGTATCAATGTTAATTGCTTTAACTTCTTAGATACTAAATCAACTACCAATTCCTTTAAAGTATCCATTTTAGAAAACTTAATATCCATTTTAGTTGGATGTATATTAATATCTATAAGTATTGGATCAACATCAATATTTAAAACAACTATTGGAAATTTATCTTTAGGAATATAAGTATGATAAGAATCAATTATTATTTTATTAAGTTCATTATTCTTAATAACTCTCCCATTAACTAATGTTGTAATACCATTACGATTACTTTTTGTAACTTCTGGATAAGAAATAAAACCAGATATATAGTAATCATCATTCTCACCAGATATAGATATCATCTTCTTAGTAACATCAGCACCATAGATCTGATAAATTACTTTTAATAAATCTCCAGAGCCATCAGTTCTAAGTAATACCTTGTCATTATTAATAAGACAAAACTTAATATCTGGATATGATAAAGCCATCTTATCAACATATTCAACTATATTAGAAAGTTCTACATATAAATTCTTTAAATATTTTAATCTAACTGGTGTATTGTAAAACAAATCCGAAACAGTAATCGTAGTACCTTCTTGTAAATCACATGAAGAAACCTTTATATTTTCGCCGCCTTCTAATGTAACTAATGTCCCAGTTTCTCCATTAGAAGTTTTTAAACAGACATTTGAAACAGACGCTATAGAAGGAAGAGCCTCACCTCTAAATCCTAATGACTCAATATAAAATAAATCATCTAAGTTCTTAAGTTTCGAAGTAGCATGACGAGAAAAAGCCATAACAGCGTCTTCTCTATCCATACCAATACCATTATCACTAACTTCTATTTCTTTAACACCAGAATCTATAAGTTTGATTGTTATCTCACTGCTTTTCGCATCTATTGAGTTTTCAACCAATTCCTTAACAACATTCATAGTCTTTTCAACTACTTCTCCAGCCGCTATCTTATTAGCTAAAACCTCATCCATAACTTTAATTTTTGACATAAAACACCCACTTCTATATATTACATTTCTTTTAAATAATCAAATAATGCTTTAGAAACATCCTCAGGTAGTACTTCATTTAACTCTTCAATTGACGCTTCCTTCATTTTCTTTAAAGAGCCAAACTTCTTTAATAATTCCTTACGTCTAACTTCACCAATACCTGGAACCAAGTCTAATAGTGAAGACAAAGACCCTTTAGCCTTAATATTTCTATGATACGTAATAGCGTACCTATGCACTTCTTCTTGAATTCTGCTAAAGAATAAAAACAAATTACTATTAGGACTAACTTCCAGTACTCTACCTTCTTCATCTATAATAGAACTAGTTTTATGTTTATCATTTTTAACTAAACCAATGACTCCAATGTTAAGTCCTAAACTATCTATTATTTCCTTTGCAATTCTTACTTGATTCATTCCACCATCCATCACAACAATATCAGGAGGAGTTAAATTCTCCATTAATACTCTATAATATCTTCTATATAAAACTTCCTTCATTGCTCCTAAATCGTCTTTAACAGAAACAGAAATTTTATATTTTCTATACTCATCTTTCAACGGTAAAAAGTCATTATAAACAACCATAGCGCCAACATAAAAAGTTCCAAATAAATGTGAATTATCAAAAGCTTCCATTCTAGAAACATTATCAGTATGAAGCAAAACCTTTAACTCATCTATTGCTTTAAGTCTTAAATCATCATTCTTCTTTAACATCTCTTCTTCAGACATTAATATCTCTTTAGCGTTATCTCTAGCTAAATCCAATAAGTTCTTTAACTTACCTTTTTTTGGACTATTAACTTTAATATTTAAATAATTAGAAAGTAATTCACTATCAACCTCTTCTGGAACCAATAACTCCTTAGGTAAAACACCCGTCTTTTCATAAAACTTCAAAATATATTCTACTACTTGATCTAAAACATCTAAATCACTACTAATAATATCTTTATTTCTACCAACTAATAAACCATCTCTTATAAAGAAAACTTGTATAGAAAGATAATTCTTATCTACATAATAATTAATCAAATCAAAATTATAATTATTATTTAAATCTATCTTCTGTCTTCTTAAAGTAATATCAATATCTTCAAGCATAGTTTTAAGCTCTAATGCTCTTTCATAATTCATTGCTTCACTGGCTTTTAACATTTCTTTATTAATCTTTTCTCTAATAAAACTACTATCACCCTTTAAAAAAGCTACGATTTCTTTAGACATCTCATCAATAACACTCTTATCAATACTCTTAGTACAATAACCTAAACATTCATGTATATGATAATACAAACAAAGCTCTTTCTTTAAATGTTCACACTTTCTTAAAGGATAAAGTCTATTCAACATATTAACTGTTTTTCTAGCCGCTGTAACATTAGGATAAGGACCATATAAATAGTTTAAATTTTTCTTTCTCTTAACATTACGTACAACTCTAAGTCTTGGATACTTCTCTTTAGTTAACTCAATATAAGGATAAGTCTTATCATCTGTAAGCATAATATTATACTTAGGATCATACTTCTTAATCAAAGTAATTTCTAATATTAAAGACTCTAACTCTGAAGAAGTAACAATATATTCAAAATCATCTATATCTTCAACTAACATTTTAGTTTTACCAGTAACTGTACCCGTAAAATAACTTTTAAGTCTATTTTTTAAATTCTTAGCTTTACCAACATAAATAATTACACCATCTTTATTTTTCATCTGATAACTACCAGGTTTAGTTGGTACCAAAGCTAACTTTTCTTTAAAGTCTTTCACTAAATATCACCAAGATAATTATAAAACAAACAAGAAAAAAAGAAAAGTATACTATTGATACTTTTCCATAGCCTTCATCATTTGATTAATCTGCTTTTGATTTGGTTTTCTTCCCATTTGCATCATTAAAGCCTTAATCATATCTTCATTAATAGGCGGATTCTTCTTTAAATATTTTTCCATAACTTTACGGGCTATAAAGAAACCAGCAACAGCTCCTATAACCAATCCAAGAAGAACTAATAAAATATCATGTAACATAAAATCATCTCCTTAATAATTATATGAATATTGTAACATTTAAACACAGTCATATCAAGCAAAAGACGAAAATTCTAATTGCTTTTTTTCACAAAAATTCTTCAAAAAGAAATAATTTTGATTTTTAAAGTCACACACAAAAAAATTACTTGAATAATTATCTAATAATTTAAAGAAAGAAGAATTATATTGTTCAGACTCTAATCTAATATAACTTCTTTTAATAATAAGTCTGCTTATTTCATCTTTATATAAATTATTAATATAATGTATATTGCCTCTTTTTGAATATGGAATATCTTTATGACACTTTAAAAATATCTGTCTATCAATAGTACTCTTATCAATTTTATTAATAAGTTGACTAAATAAAGTATATGCATAACTTATTTCTTCTTTATCTAAATAATATATTTGTCTTAATATATTATACAAAACTCGATAATTATTTTGATACAAACTTATAAATTGTTCTTTTATATCAAAAATAAAATAGACTCTCATAATATCACCAAGTATATAGTATCAATTATGAAAGTCACATTTTATCGAATTTTATTTTAATAAGTTTTCTATTTTTTCTTCTAAACTATCTACATCAAATCCAAACTTCTTATAAACATCATCTTTTTTACCGGATGCACCGAAAGTATCTAATGTAATTAAGTATTTATCATTAAATATTAATCTATTCCAAGAGAATGATGATCCAGTTTCTACTACTATTTTTCTAACTTCCACTGGTAAAACACTTTCTATATATTCTTCATCTTGTTTTAAGAATCTATTTAAATTTGGCATTGAAACTACTCTTATCGCAATACCTTTAACAAGTAATTTCTTCGCAACTTCTATTACTTGATGAACTTCTTCACCTGTCGCAATAACAATACCAGAAGGCTTTCTTTCTGTATCAAATACAACATATCCACCATGACTAACTCCTACTACATTAGTTGTTTCTAATATTGGTAACTTATTGCGTGATAATGTAATTACACAAGGTCCAGAAACAGTTTCAGAAATAGCTTTATATGAGCCAATTACTTCATTAGCATCAGCCGGTCTAAATACTTCTAAATTAGGCGTACTACGTAATCCAAGTAATTGTTCCACTGGTTGATGTGTAGGGCCATCTTCTCCAACACTAATTGAATCATGCGTAAAAATATAAATTACTGGTAATTTCATCATAGCAGCCATTCTAATAGCAGGTTTCATATAATCAGAAAAGCTTAAGAATGTCGAACCATATACTCTAAATCCAGATAAAGCTAAACCATTTAGTATTGCGCCCATCGCATGTTCTCTAACTCCAAAGAAAATATTTTTTCCTAAATAGTTATTAGCTGAAAAGTCACCTGCATCTTTAATATAAGTTCTATTAGCGGCAAATAAATCTGCACTACCAGCTAATATAAATGGTGAATCTTTAACTACTGAATTAAGTAATCTAGAAGAAGTATCGCGAGGAGACTCTAATAAATCTTCTGTAGGTGTATAAATAAAGTTCTTAATAGGTAGAGATTTATCATTACCCATAAAGAATTTTAACTCTTCTTGTTCTTCTTCTGATAAAGACGCAACTGTCTTATCAAACTTCTCAGATAAAGAAGAACATCTCTTCTCAACAAAGTATCTAAAATCATCACATATATTTTGTGATACTGTAAATGGAATATCTCTAACTCCAAGTTTTTCTTTAATTGCGGTTACTTCTCCCCTACTTAAAGGAGCACCATGCACAAGATTAGTTCCTTCTAAACTAGAATGTTTTCCAATAACTGTTTTAACTTCAATTAATGTTGGCTTATCAGTACTATTCTTTGCTTCATCTATTGCTTTAGAAATAGCTTCATAACTCTCGCCATCAGTAACTGTAATAACATTCCAACCTAATGAAATAAATCTCATTGATATATTATCATTAAAAGTCATTGAAGTCTTACCATCTAAACAAATATCATTTGAATCATATAAAACTATTAATTTATTTAATTTCAAAGTACCAGCTAAAGAACAAGCTTCATAGCTAATACCTTCCATTAAATCTCCGTCACCAGCTAAAACATAAGTATAATAATCAATTACTTCTTTTTTACCATTATTATATCTAGCTCTTAAATTAGCCTCAGCCATAGCCATACCAACAGCCATCGCAATACCTTGTCCCAATGGTCCAGTTGAAGCATCAACTCCAGGTGTAACTCCATATTCAGGATGTCCAGGTGTAATAGAATCTATTTGCCTAAATTTTTTTAAATCATCCAAAGTAATAGGAAAGCCAGCTAAATATAAAGTCGCATATAATAAAGCAGAACCATGTCCTGCTGACATAACAAAACGATCTCTATTAAAATAATTTGGATCAGTAGGATCAAATCTTAAATGATGTGCATACAATGTATATAATATTGGCGCAGCACCAAGTACAATACCAGGATGACCAGAATTAGCCTCACTAATCATATCAATTCCTAAACATCTAAGTTGATCAATAATCTTTTCTTGATTAATTTCATTTTCATCTTTCTTTTGAGCTGTCAAAAAACATCACTCCTTCAAATTTATTATAGCATTTATTCTCAAATCTGTAAATCTTACGCTCCATATCTACTTTTATCAAACATTTGCCAAGGAAGAAAATGTTTACCTTCAGTATGTCCAGATAAAGCAAATTCGGTAATTCCAATTGCCTCAAATTCATTTTCAATGTATTCAAGTTTTCTTAAAAAATTCTTAATAATATCCATCCAAATAAAATCAGGTATTTCACTATAACTCTTCGGTATACTTTTTGAAACTTCATCCTCATCCATTCAAACACTAACTAAAAATTCAATTCTTTTCTTACGACTAATTTTATACTTTTCTTCATTTATAAGATAAGTACGATAATTTTTAAAATTACTTAAATTACACTTTCTAATATCAAACCAAGGAATAAAATATCTTTCATGACAGTCAATTCCTTTAGATACTTCTCTTCCATCATATCCTCTACCAACCGCATCAATATAAACACCTACTCCTACACTAACACCAATAGATATACCAGCATATCTTTCATATCTCTTACTAACTTCATGTGTCAAATTAAATAAAACTAAAACTCCATCACTATCAAGTTCTTTTACTTTCTTAAATATCTCTAAAAGTCCATCAGTTGTACCAGAAGTCTCTACACTAACCATTGAAGGTTTAGTAATTAAAGTATCATTTCTACTAGCAGTAAAACTATCACAATATTCTTTATTATTTATATAATCATCTATATCTTTAACTATAGTTAAATCAATAATTGGACTTAAATCTGGAAAATATTTAAGTAAATTTATCATATCCCTAGTCCTATGATAACAAATCATTTCACTTATATCATTTTTATTATTATAACTTAACACACTTACTCCTCATAATCATAATTCCATAAACCTAATTTACCAGATACATAAATAGGATCAATTTTTTTAACATTTTCTAATTTAAAGCCATATCCATCATAACTTTTATCAGTACAAACATGATGATATACAATATCATTTTTAGCAAGTAACATTTTTCTTGACTCATCATCTATTTTAATACAGTCAGTCAAATCTACAAATCGCTAAAATACACCCTGTAGGATACTCTAAATTATACATTTCAAATTTCTTCATAGCTTTCTTATTAATACTTTTAGAAGCATGTATTAATAATTTACCTCTATATTTAGTTTTCCAAGTCCTAAATTCATACTCTTTAATACCATTAGCTATTAAAGACGCAAAAGGTTGCTTAATAGTAATAACTTTCATAAACTTCTCCTTAATCAATATAATAACATAAAATATAAATAACAAATAAAAAAATTCATTATTAATTATCAGACCAATATGATTATTATCAAAAAATAATATATATACTAACAGTTATTATTCTAAATTTCACTATAAATAATATTAACTAATCTTATTTTAGTGATTCTTTTTTTAAACAAAAAACAAACTATAATAATAGTTTGAATCAATTAATCTGGTGCCGAATAAAGGATTTGAACCTTCGACCTTTGCATTACGAATGCACTGCTCTACCAGCTAAGCTAATCCGGCAATTAACAAATTAATTATAGCAATTAATTTATTTAAAAACAATCATGTATAAAATTATCTAATATTTTATCATCAGCAATACCAAGACTACGTTTTTCATTAATAAACTCATCAAGTTCAAAACTATCTTTATTTAAAAGCCAAGGATTTGCCTCAACTGCCAAAGAAACGTCAATGTCATATGACTTTAATTTTCTTAAAAAGGAACCTACATCATCAACATCTCTACTAAAATAAGCCGGATTAGAAGTAATAATAGTATGTATTTGTTTCTGAGTACATCCTATATCAATTAAGACATAAATATATTTAATCATCTCTTCATCACTTAAATCTTGAACTTCGCCATTAGCTTCAGCTATATCTAATATTTCATTTTCATTAAGATCTAAATTATACAAGTAATTCATATTATCACCATCGCAATAACAATTATATCATAAAAAAACCAACTCTCACAAATAGAATTGGTATTTTATAAATATTTCTTTAAAACTTCTACACTCTCTTCTTGCATTCTAACATATTCATCAGCTATTTTTGTAACTTCTTTATCTAATTCTTTATTATTAAGAATTCTTCTACCTTCAATTATACCCATATTAGTACCTTGTAATAATAACTCTGCAATTTTAGAATTACTATTATCATTAAAAGTTTTCATTTCAATGCCCATACAAGTCATAGCTTTAGTCATTGTATTTGTCTCAGCTGGCATATCATCTTCATTATATTTCTTATAAACATCACGAATTCTGTCACTCATCTTTTTATACTTCTCATATTCACATTTTAGTACTTTAAGAAACTTTGCATCCTCTGCCTTATCCATTATAAAACTAATCGCATCCATTCCCATACTAGCACCTTTATTCATTTCATCTAATGCATTAATATTTTCTTTCATAATAATCCTCCTACATATAATATAGGCAAATTTTAATTAATTATACAAACTTAGTAATAATTACATAAGCATTAATATCAGTTACCAAAGTAAGAACAGTATCAGCATTAGCTCTAACACTAAGACCAATAAAATCATCTTTCTCAAATTCTAATACTACCGCTCCATAAAAATCACTAATAACATTAAAAATATGTAGCAACAATAACTATCACTACCTATCCTAAGTAAATTGTACATTTTTTCTTTTTTAAACATTTTTTCTGCACAACCATAGTGCTTTTTAATATACAAACTCAAATAGTTCAAGTATAAATCAAACTAGTACTGTTAGAATAAAAATAGCTTCTTCTATAATACATCCTTTAGGTCATATCCAGTTTTGTATATTTCTAATTTTGCCTGATTCTATTTCATTACCTCTAACACTATCAAGTAATATTTTATAAATATTATTTAAAAATTTAATGTTTATTTTATCATTTTCCTTTAAATAATTTTCAGAGTATTCAAAAATTTTTTAAATTTTTAAACAAAAATATAAAAAAGAACTAGATATATGTTACAAGAAATACAAGGAAAGAATGGCAGATATGGAAAACTATACAAAAGTTAAAGTAATTAATTATGTAAAACAAGGTATTGAAAATGGTACTATGATACCCAGACAAGCAAAAAAATTTGCTAGAATTATTGCTAGACAAGGCATTATATTGGTAAAACTGTTGTTTCTTGGAGTGTTAATTCTCAAGGAAATGAAATTCTAGAAAAAGTTGCACAAGTTCAAGTTGATGCTCAAACAAATCAACCAGGATGGATTGCTACTAAAGTAGATGAACAAGGAAATGTTATCATAGACGATAATGGGCATTTTAATCAAAGGGTTATTGATGATACAACATTCAAAAAGAAATATGAAATAGACCCTGAAAATCCTGAACTATACAAGCCAAAAGATGGACCTCAAATTTTTGTCCAAATTACAGACAACATTATTTTAAATCAACATGGTTCTGATATGCTAATTGCAGCTGGTGGATACATCAATATTACAAATGTTGATGATATGTATGGAATTTCTCAAAGAGATTTTGAAGATACATATAAGTTTACTGATAATTTATCAGAAAAAGGTCCTAAAATGTAGAAATCTTTTTCCTTTATTTTCATTACAAAATTTTGAAAATAAAAACATATTTTGCTTAGCTCTATACCTTGCTAAAATTATGTTTAAAGGATTTCAAAAGGAATTTTCCTTTAAACACAGTTATTGACTTTGTCAATAGCGTAGTGTATTACTAAATTGTAAAAATAAAACTACTTTCAATTAAACTTGAGAGTAGTTTTTATATTAATTCGAATATTTCGAATACCAATCAATCTGGTGCGAGCAAGGAGCATGTCTATCAACTTTTAGTTTAAAAGATGATATGATATTATATTAAATTAAAAATTATCATTCATTAAAAAATCAAAAATATTTATTTGTTTAACATCATTATTAGAATAATCTTCCTTAGTTAAAGTAATTATATATTTTTCGGAAGTTTCTATATCATCAAAAGCACTAAATTCTCTTATTCTAGTATTTTCGTCTGATAAATCATAACAAACTTGAATATATTTAAACTTGTTAGCTTTTGATGCAATAAAGTCAATTTCACCTTTTTTAGTTTTTCCAATAAATACTTTATAATCTTTTCCTATAAGATCATTATAAACAACGTTTTCCAAAGCCACCGAATAATTAATCTTCTCATTATTTGTCTTAATTTGCTTAATTCCTAAATCATTAGCATAATATTTATTTAATGTTTTTAAAACATTTTTCCCATGAACATCATATCTATATACTTTATTCATAATAAAAGTTGTAGAAAATGCTTCTAAATAATTATATAATGTATCATTAGCTATTTCATGATACTCTTTTTTTAAATACTCTATAACATTATCTCTTGAAAATTTCCTAGTTTCAGTATCTAATATATATTGAAGAACTTTATTAAATGATGCTATATCCTTTATTCCAAGTCTTTCTACAATATCTTTTAAAATAATGGAATCATATACACTTGATAAATAGCTAATTTTATCCTCATCGTTAGTAAATAAAAATCTTTGAGGAAGTCCGCCCCATTTAAAAACATCAAATAATAGTTTTTCATAATCATTTTCTTTAGTATTTGTTAACTCTACTATTTCTTTAAATGATAAAGGGTTTATTCTAAAACTAACATATCTTCCAGATAAATCTGTTGATAATTCAAGCAAAGTCATTCTACTATTAGAACCAGTAATAAAAATACTATAATCATCAGTAACTCTTAAAGAATTAATTCCTTTTTCAAATTCATCTACTTTTTGTATTTCATCCAAAAAAACATAGTATTTATCATTATTTACTTTTAAAGATTCAATATAATTACATAAATCTTTAGCATTTTTTATAAAATCATATTTTAAAGATTCAAAATTGATATAAATTATGTTTTCTTCATTAATACCAGATTTAATAATTTCATCCTTTATTTGATTTAAAATTACAGATTTACCACTTCTTCTCATACCATATATAATTTTAATTAATGATTCGGTATGATAAAAACTTCTAATTTTAGATAAATATTTTTCTCTGATTAACATTATAAACCACCTCGTTTACATTATACTATCATATTTAGTTTTTGTAAAGTTATTCCATTGTACTGGAATAACTTTTTCCATCTATTAAATAAAAAAATATTATTTTTACAAATGAAAAAATGTCCAAAAATAATTTTTATAAGTTTATTAGGAAGAATATATGGAATGTATAATATTATTATTTTAGTTGGTAATAATAATTGGTTTTAAAAAATATATTCATAATTATTAAGCAGAATAAGGAAATTGAAAGCAAGCCCTTAATTTATGCTATATAAATAAAGAGATTATGGTGCTATCATTTCTTATTTTACACTTGCAAAATTGATTATAAAATATGGCGGGTCTCTACAATATTTCTCTTTAAAGTTTTATAAATTAAGAATAAAATGAGCATTAATTAAAATCCAAGTTTTGAATGTACTTTAAAAATGTTGAATAGATTTTGAATTATTCAAGGCAGTTATAAAATCTGCTAAATTGCTGATATATTATATATAGATGTGACAGATAAATTATAATTTAATTTTTTTAAAATCTTTTTTCAAATTGTTTAGTATATCATTATTTATAAGATATATTACAATAATAATTTCCAAAATTCAGTTGTTTGTTGTTTTTGAACCATTTTTTTGAATATCTTTCAATTATTAATTAACCTTCATACAAATTACATATAAATTAGTTTGAAATATAACTAATCTTTTTTCAGAACAAAAAAACGGTTGTATTATAAATAGTGTTGGTGAGTGCAAATTCACTACACTATTTTTTATTTATAAAAAAAGACATAGGTTTGATACAATGTATTTGGAAAAATTTAACATTGAAAGGAATAAACCTATGTCTATGAATAATTATATATTAAATTTATT
>CAVIUA010000039.1:0-19620 GCA_963645945.1 bacterium | reverse complement strand
TATGTAAAAAAGACTTTATAAAGTTACTTTTCATAATTCATCGCCAAACCTTTACTTTTTTTATTACACCTTCATTGTACCAATTATTTACAATATTTTCAAGATTCAATTATTATCAAAAAAAAGAAGTGTTTATCTTACACTTCTATATAAATCTTGTAATTCTTTATATTTTTCTTGTTCTTTATCAATTCTTTCTTGACGTTCTTTTTCTCTTTTCTCTTTTTCTTTTTGTTCTTTTAAAATATTAAGTAATAACTTATAATCATCGATAGTTAAAAGATCATTATATTGAGTTGTTTGTGTAGTTGTTACTACTTGTTTAGGCTCTACTTTGATACTGTTATTTACAGCTTTAACTTGGTATGGAGCCTCAACTGGCTTATAGTTTTCTGGTCTTTTTACTACTTTTTTAACTATTACTTTTGTCTTTACTGGTTCTTTATATACATATGGCTTAATAATTTTATAAACTATTAAGAATAGAATCCAGACTATAAATATGGTACTTGATAATTCAATTAATGCTTGTGCATTACTGTTACCATATACAGATGATTGACTAAAAACGTCAAGTTTATTTTCGTTTATGATATTTAAAATTAACATTAATATATAAGTAATAATACAATATATTGAAACATTAATTCTTTTTATTATCTTTGGTACTTTCTTATTAAAAACTGTTAGCCAGATAATAATATTACTTATTAGGATGGCCGCTACATAAATAGCTAAGTTAGGGAAATATATAAGTATAAACAAGTTATTCATCATATAATCCATCATATTACTTAAACTATCTCTGTAAGCATATAATAATGTCATTATAATTATTACATAAATAATAGCATAGAAAAATTTACTACCTTTGGCTTTTTTATTATTAGTTGATAATAATATTAAACCTAGTGCTAGTATCGCTATTAGTATTACAATGTATAGACTAGAAGATTTTGTTATTTCTAGTAATACTGATAATTTATCCATAAATGATAATCTTTCCATAACTATTCAACCATCCCTTTTTCTTTTTTACGCTTCTGTTATTTCTTGAAGTTCAGCTATATAAATTGTTTGTGTTGTTGATTCATAATTTGTACAAGTTACTAAAGTCAATGTTGTTTTATCATAATTTCTGTAAATTGCTATTGTACCAACTTTATCTTGTTTATATATATTAACAATTTTATAAGCGTATTTTTTATTCTTATATGTTATATATGCATAATCACCTTTGTTTAATTTGTATAAGTCATTGAAGAAGGCATTCCAGCCTGTACCAGAGTGACCTGCTAAAATTAGGTTACCTGATTCTACATCTGGATACGATGAACCAGGTACTGTGTAAAGGTTCTTATCAACGTCATTATCTGGAGCGTTTTTACTTAAGAAACCTTTTGTTAAATTTATCTTTGGTATATTTAAGTAACCAATGTAGTATTCATTTGTTACCTCGGTTTCCACCGTTTCCTCTTTCTCTGCTATTCCATCATCTTCTATAATATTTTGATTATTTGAAGTATAGAAGATATTTGACATATAGTCATAGGCCATGGTTTTTTTTGACTGAACATAACTATATGAAAGAAAGAATCCCCCAATTAGTATTACTATCGCACAAATTGTAGTAGTTACACTAGGAGAGATTCTTGATTTCTTTGACTTTTTTTTATTTCTTGGCATTCTTATATATGAATCCTAAAGTAGATCCGATTAATAATATACCAAGAATTGTCATTATAATTGAACTTGTTGATGCTGTATCTGGTACAGGTACTTCTGGGTAGTTATTGAAAGTTACTTGATGTGTTTCATGTTCATCATCAATTGTAATTGTTATTACTTCATCACTTTTCTTATAACCTTCTGGTGCTTGTACTTCTTCAATTGTATATGTACCATCAGCTAAGTCTGTAAATACTTTTGGTTCTGTAGTAGTTTCAAATCTAGCTACTTCTTCGCCTGCACTATTTTTAACTACTAGAGTTGCTCCTGCTAAAGCTTTTCCAGTTGAAGCATCAACTTTTGTAATTGTTACTACACTTGATTTTGCTTCATTATATACTTTTACAGTTAAACTTTTATTACTATCTGATACAGTAAATTTAACTGGTTCTGTCATTTTTTTATAACCTGTTGGTGCTTCAGCTTCTTCAACTGTATAAGTACCATTTTCTAGGTTTCTAATTACGTGTGCATTTGTTGTTGATTTCCATCTAGTAATTTCTTTTCCTGATGCATCTTTTAATACTAATGTTGCTCCTGCTAAAGCTTTATCAGTTGCTTTATCTAATTTAACTATTGTTACTTGTGAAGTTGACAATGTTAAACTAGCTGTAGCTGATACGTTTTGTTTTTCAGGAGTTAGTACAGATGGCATACAGTTTTGCATTTTACTATTTGATGGTTTGTATTCGTATGCTTTATTTACTGTTCCTGTTGCTGAAACTTTTACTGTTAAGTTTAATTTAGTGTCTGTTACTTTTGATACTGGTATTCTTATTTTAAAACTTTCATTTTTTGCGAATGATGTTTTGTTTTTTCCTGATGCATCAACTATTAGTGTGCCTTCTGGTGCATTACTAACAGATACATTATATGTACTTATGTTATTTGATGTAACTTTGAAATATTCTGATTCAAAATATTTTGAATCTGAAGATAATTTCATTTCTTTATTTGATGTTGATAATGATATAGATGTTTTTGCATAACCTGCTGCTTTTGCTTTTTTAGCTCCTGCAACTAAGTTTTTGATATATTGTCTAATACCATTAGGATCACTTGCTTGTGACTTAAAGTTATTACTTAAGTTTGAACTTCCTGTAGTTTCATCTAGATACCACCAAACAGCAGCTTGTGTTATATAGTAGTCTTTTGAAGCATTACCAGTAATACTTACACTTGGATAACCATGTTCCATTAAATATGCAAAACCAGCATCCATCTCACCTACTAAGGTAGCGTTTACATTTTGACTTGTTGCTTTATGTATATTTAAACAATAAATATATTCTCCTGATGTAGTTACTTTTGTTTTGAATGTTACTCCAGCTAAATATGCAGGTAATTGTTCTCCTGAACCTAGTGATATTGTTTGAGCAACTGCGTTAACATTTAAAACGTTTGAGCCAAGTATGACTCCTGTTAGAATCATCATAATAAAGATTCTTACTTTACTTAAATACTTTTTCATTTTATTCACCTTTCCCCTCAAATGTGGCTATATTATATCATATCTTTTGTTTTTTTGCAAGTTTTACTTTATCTAAATGTCTTTTTCAAATATTATTTGATCATTAATATCTGCTACTATACACTTTTCCTCAGTAATAAGCATGTAACTTGCATCTTCTTTACCTAATGGTAAAGAGATAGATCCAGGATTAATATAAGTACATTTTCCAATATTAGTAAACTCAGCTATATGGGTATGACCAGATATTAAAATAGCATTATCTTTGTGCCATGTTCTTTTGTTATACACATGACCATGAGTAAAATAAACATCTTTATTATTAATTTTCATATTTATACAACCAGGTATTATATCAAATGGTTCTAAATATGTATTAATATTTTCATCACAATTACCTTTCATACAAACTAATTTATCTGAAAATGAATCTAAAAAATTTCTTACGTATTCTGAATCATAATCTTCTTGATTAGTTCTACCATAGTTATAATATAAGTCTCCTAATACTATTAAACTATCACAAGAAAATTCTTTAAATTTCTTTTTAATTAATGGTAAATTTGTTTTTATTCCATGTATATCTGATATTACTAATAATTTCATATTTTCTCCTTTCTTTATCAATTAATACTATAACACAAACTGATAATTATTCATATAATATTTTAGTAGAAAGGAGATTTATGAAAAAGAATATTTTATTTTATTGCTTATTTTTTGTTTTAGTATTTTTAATGGTTGGTTCTTTATTCTTAGATTTAAATAAGGGTAAAAAGGATGATACTAATAAGAATACAAAGATAACCTTAGCTGAGGTGGCTCATACTATTTTTTATGCACCAATGTATGCCGCTATAGAAAATGGTTATTTTGAAGATAATGGAATTGATGTTGATTTAATTCTAACTGCTGGTGCAGATAAAGTTACTGCTGCAGTATTATCAGGAGATGCTGATATAGGTTTTTCTGGTAGTGAGGCAACAATTTATGTTTATAATGCTAATGAAAAGGATTATTTAAAAACTTTTGCACAACTTACACAAAAGGATGGATCATTCTTAGTATCTAGAGCGAAATTTGATAATTTTACTTTAGATGATTTAAAAGGAAAAGATGTTATCGGAGGACGAGCTGGGTTTCGTCTTTAAAAAAGATTATTAAAATTTAGATAAAGTTCTATATTTTTATCTTTAGTTAGATATATTTTTTCTATTATTAGTTCTAGAAAAGACTTATCATTTATAATTTCAGTGATATTATATTTTGTTTTGTTTTTTATGACTGATAACTCTTTTTTTAATTCTTCTTCTATTTTCTGATACTTTTCTTTAGTTATTTTTTTATTTAAATAATTGATATGTGTTTTTTTTAAGGACAAAGATATTTTATTTATTTTTTCTTTTTGACTGTTTTCTTTTTCAATAATACTAATTACTGATTCTACTATATTTTTTATTTCATTTTTAATTTGACTTTCTAATTTTTGATAATTCATACTATGTGGTGAACACTTTTTAGGATTTCTTCTATAGTATGAACAACTACAATAAAGTCTTTTTTTATCTTTACTTTTTAAAATATTTATACTGTGATGACATTCTTTACAATAAAGTAAATCACTTAATAAATATGTTGTTTTTGTTTTGTTTTTGGCTTTTCTTTTTGATATTTTATCTTGTACTTGATTAAATAAATTAGTATCAATTATTGCTTCATGGGTATTTTTTACAATTATCCAGTCTTCTTCTTTTACTTTTGTTTCTTTTTTTAGTTTATAACTTATTTTTCTTCTTTTACCTTGGACAGTATGTCCTAAGTATATTTGATTTGTTAGAATTTCTTTTATTGTTGTGGGACTCCATTCTGGATGCATATAACTTATATTGGCATATGAACTTGGTGTTTCTATATTTTCATTATTTAAGATTCTAGCTATTTGTGAATAATTATTTTTTAGAGCTAAATTGAATATTTTTTTTACGATTAAAGATGCGTTTTTATCTGGTATTAATTTATGATAATCTTTATTTGATCTTTTATAGCCATAGGGTGCTTTCCAGCCAGTATATAGTCCTTGTTTTTTTCTTATTTTTAAACTACTTTTTACTTTTTTAGATATATCTAAAGCATACATTTCATTTATACCGTTTTTTAGCCAGACTAGTTCTGTTGTTTCATTATTAAAGTTATCATAATTATCATTTATGGCGATGAATCTGACATTATATTTAACAAAATACTCATCTAACAGGATACTCATTTTTCCATTATTTCTACCTAGTCTAGATAAATCTTTTGTTACGACTAAGTTAATTTTTTTATTTTTTATATCGAGTAATAATTCTTCTAAACCAGGTCTATCAAAAGTAGTTCCTGATATACCATCATCGACATATTCCTTACATAGTATGTAATTATTTTCGTTTAGGTAATTCATTATATAGCTTCTTTGACTTATAATACTTTCACTTTCTTTAGTATTAGAATCATCTTTTGATAGTCTTAGATAGATACCTACTTTATAGTCATTCATTGTTACTAATTTTTTGTAAGTACTTTTTTAGTAATTCTTTTAGGGTTGGACCTTGTTTATTATAGATAATTTTTAGCATAAAAAAACCTCCTATTAAATAATACGAGATTTTTTTTTATTTATTATTTTTTTTAGAATACTAATGTAAATAGTGTTAAAAGTAGAATATTAGTAATTGCGATTATTAAAACTACTTTTCCAGCCCATTTTACCCAGGTACCGTATTCAACTTTTGCTAAAGCTAGACCACCCATGATAGCTCCACAAGTTGGAGTTATTAAGTTTACAAGTCCGTTTGCTGCAACTAAAGTCATTACAGTAGCTTCAACACTATGTCCAAGTTGAGCTGCTAATGGTCCAATAATTGGAGCTGATAGTGTTGCTAAACCTGAAGATGATGGTACTAATACAGATAGTATTATGTGAATTATATAGTTAAATGGTGCAAATAAGAATCCAGGAACATCTCTTAATAATTCTGCGGCATTGTAGATAATGTAGTTATCTAAATGAGTTGTTTGCATTAAGACACTAGCTCCTCTAGCAACAGCGATAATTAGGATAACTCCAATCATATCGTCTGCTCCATCGATAAATGTATCAACAAATTTCTTTTCTTTCATTCCATTAACAACACCAATGATAATTGCCATTATTAGGAACCAAACAGCTGCTTCGTTGAAATACCAACTTCCTAATGGACTACCAGTTAGCCAACCTGTCCAGCTATCAAAGAATGTAATTCCAAAGTCATTCCATGGAATGAATCCAATAATCATTACTAAGAATGTTAGGGCAAAGAGAATTAAAGTGATTTTTTGTTTGCTATTTAAGGCTACGTCATCTTCAATTTTTTCTTTACCATATTTCTTTTCCATTTTTTGTTGTTCTCTTAAACTAAGAATTGTAGAGCCTTTATCTGCTTTAACTTTTCTTGCATATTTCATTACAAAGTAAATTGATATAGCTAGTGTTGAAAGCCAAAGTAGTGTTCCAATAAAGATAATGATACCTTGGTTAACTACTGTTCCTTCTGGTAATGCAGCTACTGCTGCTCCTACTGCAAACGGATTAATAGTTGAACCTAAGCAACCAGAACCGGCACCTAATAAAACAATTGCTGATGCTACTATTGTATCCATACCAGCAGCTACCATTGTTGCAGCAAGCAATGCATAGAATCCAACAGTTTCTTCAAGCATACCATATGTAGTACCACATACTGAGAAGATAAACATTAATATTGGTATTAAGGCTAATTCATTTCCTTTTAATTTTTTTACAAGAACTTGTATTCCTGTTTCTAATGCATCAGTTGAATTAATTACAGCAAGTAATCCACCTAAAATCATGATGAATATTCCAACATCTACTGCATCCGCAAATCCTAAAATTGGAGATAACAATACATCAGATAATTTTGCTCCAACAACACCAGAGCCATTAACAATATTATCTCCTATAAATTTTGCACTTGGTAATAGATGTGAAAGAATTCCCAACATGAATATTAGTAATAAAATTATTGAGAATGAAGATAGTGCTAAACTAAACTTCTTTTTTCTTTTTGTCATTTTCTTACTCCTTTTTCCTTTTATAATTGTACCTGTTTGTCCTTCTAAAGCTTCTTTTGCTTTTTCTAATGATGTAATTAATGCATAGCCAGTTGATTCCTTAGCAAATTCAATACAGGCTTCAACTTTTGGTAGCATACTTCCTTCTGCTACTTGTTTGTTTTTGATTAAATTAGTTGCTTGTCTAATCGTTAATTCACTTAAACCTTTTTGATTATCCTTTTTATAATTTAGATAAACCTGGTCTACAGCTGTTAAAATTAGAAGAGCATCTGCATTTAAATCAAGGGCTAATCGTGCACTAGTGCGATCTTTATCTATTACTGCATCAACGCCTTCATAACCTTCCTGGGTTTTAATTACTGGTATTCCACCTCCTCCACAGGCAATTACTACATTTCCATCTTCTACTAAATCATGAATATTCGATATTTCAACTATTTTTATTGGCTTAGGACTTGGTACTACACGACGATAACCTCTACCAGCATCTTCTTTCATACAATATCCTTTTTCTTTTTCTAAGTTAATAGCTTCTTCTTTTGTATAGAAACTTCCAATTGGCTTAGTTGGATTTTCGAAAGCTTTATCATTTTTATCTACTTCAACTTGCGTAATTACAGTTACACAATTTTTATTTATATTTCTTTTGGCTAATTCTTCTTGAATTGATTGTTGAAGATGATATCCAATATAACCTTGACTCATTGCTCCACATTCAGCAAATGGCATTTCTGGTGAATTAATACTTTTATGTGACTCTTCCATTGCTAAATTAATCATACCAACCTGTGGTCCATTGCCGTGTGATACAACTACTTTATTTCCTTCTTCAACTAAATCAACAATATTTTTTGCTGTTCCTTTTACTAACTCTAATTGTTCTTCTGGACTTTTTCCTAGGGCATTTCCACCTAATGCAATAACAATTGTTTTCTTCATTATTTTAGTGTCTCATAAACTACGGCTTTGATAGTATGAAGTCTGTTTTCAGCTTGATCAAATACTTTTGATTGACTTGATTCAAATACTTCATCTGTTACTTCCATTTCTTTTAAGCCGTATTTTTCATATATTTGTTTACCAATTGTTGTCCCTGTATTATGGAATGATGGTAAGCAATGTAGGAATATTGCATTCGGATTAGCATTTGCCATAATTTCTTTATTTACTTGATATGGTTTAAGTAAATTTATTCTTTGTTCCCAAAGTTCTTCTTTTTCGCCCATAGATACCCAAACATCTGTGTATAAAACATCTGCATTTTTAGTGCCTGCCATAGCATCTTCTGTTAATGTAATTGTTGAGCCTGATACTTTAGCATATTCTTGGCAAGTTTCAACTAGTTCAGCAGATGGGAATAATTCCTTTGGTGCACAACAAGTAAAGTTAACACCTAATTTTGAACAAATAACCATTAATGAATTAGCAACATTATTTCTGGCATCTCCTAAGAACACTAAATTTAATCCTTTTAACTTTCCAAAGTTTTCATATGCGGTCATTAAGTCTGCTAACATTTGAGTTGGATGGAATTCATTAGTTAAACCATTCCATACTGGAACCGTAGCATACTTAGCAATTTCTTCAACTATTTCTTGATCAAATCCACGGTATTCAATTCCATCATACATTCTAGTTAATACTCTAGCAGTATCAGCAATTGTTTCTTTTTTACCCATTTGAGAACCAGTTGGTCCTAAATAAGTAACTCCCATACCTAAATCTAATCCTGCTACTTCAAAAGCACAACGTGTTCTAGTTGAATCTTTTTCAAAAAGTAAAACTATGTTTTTTCCTTTTAATTCATCATGTGGAATTCCAGCATGTTTTTTCTTCTTTAAATCAATAGCAACTTCTATTAAATATTTAATTTCTTCTGGAGTATAATCTATTAATTTTAGAAAATCTCTTCCGTGTAAATTCATTATATGTCCTCCCTTACTAATGGCATACTCATACATCTAGGGCCTCCACGTCCACGTGATAATTCAGCACCGTGAATTTCGATTACATCTAAACCAAATGAACGTAGAACATCATTTGTTATGTTATTTCTATCATAAACTACTACTACGCCAGGTGCTATACACAATGTGTTACTACCATCGTTCCATTGTTCACGTTCTGCTGCTACTTTGTCACCAGAGGCACATGGAATTAGTGTTACTGGTCGTCCAACATATTTAGATAATATTTCAGCTAATGGAGCATTGATTTCTGTAACTGTTAAATCATTATCAGAATCAGGATCATCACCTTCAACGATTTCAAATACTTGTAAAGTACCCATGATTCCTGGATGATATGTAAATTTATCATAATCCACTTGTGTAAATACAGTATCTAAGTGCATAAAAGCACGACTTTCTGGAATATTGAAAGCTAATATTGTATCTATTTTACATTCTGGATCTTTAAATAAATTTTCAGCTAATCTATCAATTGACTCAGCTTGTGTACGTTGTGATATACCTATTGCTAGTACATGATCATTTATATTTAGAACGTCGCCTCCTTCGATGTGATGTGGATTATATCGTTCATAATAGAATGGTACTTGATCTTGATAATCTGGATGATATTTAAAAATATATTCTGCGTAAATTGTTTCTCTACTACGCGTTACTGAGTACATTTTATTTAAACTTATTCCTTCTCCAATACTTGCGAATGGATCTCTTGTAAAGTATAAGTTTGGCATTGGTTCTGCGATAAACTTGTCTTCTTCATCTATTAAGTCTACTAATGATTTTTCAACTTCTCTTTTTTTTCTTGGAATATCAGATAATTGAATTCCTTCCATTGTTTTTAAAACTAATTTTTTACTATCAGTAAAATTGTTTAAATAATCAAATGCTAAATTTTTGTATTTTGGTGTACGTATTCCGGCTTCGAAGATGTATTGTCTTATAAACTTTTCACGAATTATTTCGCTTGTATTTAATACATCTGCCATTAAATCTTCCAGGTATACTACTTCAACGCCATGGCTACGTAATGCATTTGCAAATTCATCGTGTTCTTTTATTGCATCTGGTAAATATGGAATATCATCAAAAAGAAGTCTTGATAATGTATCTGGTGTTAAATTTAATAATTCATTACCAGGTCTATGTAATAAAACTTTTTTTAATTTTCCAATTTCACTTGTTACATGTATTTTTTCCATTTTTATCCTCCTTATTAATACTTACGATTTTTTTTACGAGATGTCGTGAAACTCGTTTATTTCAATGGATATACCATGAATAAACAATTATTTTATTTTTGATAAAAATTCTTTCAAACGTTCTGTTTTTGGATGATTAAATATTTCATCTGGTGTTCCTGATTCTACTATAGTACCTTTATCCAAAAACAAAACATCGGTTGCTATATCTTTAGCAAATTCTAGTTCATGAGTCACAACAACCATGGTCATTCCTTCTTTAGCTACTCTTTTCATTAGGTTTAAAACGTCTTCTATCATTTCGGGATCTAATGCTGATGTTGGTTCATCAAAAAGAATTATATCTGGATTCATCATTAAAGATCTTGCTATTGCAACACGTTGTTGTTGACCTCCAGATAAACTACTTGGATAGGTATCTTTTTTATCCTCTAACGATATTTCTTTTAATAATTTATCAGCCTTTCTTAAGGCTTCTTTTTCTGTTAATATATCTTCTTTTATAGGTGCAAGTATTAAATTTTCTAAAACAGTTAAATTTGTGAATAGATTAAAATTTTGAAAAACCATACCTATTTTTTTACGCATTTGTAATTTGTTATCATTTGTTAATTTTACATTATTATATAGTACTTCTCCTTTACTTGGTTCTTCCAATAAGTTTAGGCAACGAAGAAAAGTACTTTTTCCAGAACCTGATGGTCCAATGATAACTATTCTTTGTTCTTGATTTACAGTTAGATTTATACCTTTTAGTACTTTTAATTTTCCAAAACTTTTTTCAATATTTTTAGCCTCTAGCATGACTTAACACCTTCTTTTCAAATATTGTCAATAGTTTTGATAGTCCTATTGTTAGAATTAGGTAAATAATCGCAATAATTATTAATGGGAAGAAATAATTATAGGTACTTGATGCTATGATATCAGCAGCTTTTACAACGTCTATTATTCCAATGTATCCAGCTACAGAAGTTTCCTTTAGCAAAGTTATAAATTCATTACTTAATGCTGGTAAAACATTTCTAACTGCCTGCGGTAAGATTATAGATTTCATTGTTTCTCTATATGTTAAGCCTAGTGAATCAGCTGCTTCTTTTTGTCCTCTATCTATTGAGTTAATTCCTGCTCTTATTATTTCTGATACATAGGCACCTGAATTAATACCGAAAGCGATTACGCCAACTAGAATTGTATTTATGTCAACAGTTCTAAATATGACATAATATATAATCATTAATTGTAATACTGCTGGAGTACCACGAATTATAGTTACATAAAGTTTTGATATAAAATTGGCTATTTTGGCTTTTTTGGTTTCTTCATGATAGTTTCTAATTAGAGCAACTAGTCCGCCTAAAATGACACCTAGAATTACGGCAAAAAAAGCAATGATTAAAGTTTTACCTAAACCTTCTAGAATAAAGCGGTATCTATCTTGTTCAATTAGTGTTTGATAAAATTGTTCATATACGTTATTGATAAACTTTTCCATGGGATGTTACCTCTTCTTATTTACTATATTTGACTATATACTCTTCTATTTTTCCTTCATCTATTAATTTTTGTAATACTTTATTCATTGTATCTAGTAATTCTGTATTACCTTTTTTTACGGCCATACCATAACTATCTTTGAATAAAATTCCATCTAGTATTTTAAGTTCTTTGTTTTGACTTACTAGTTGTTGTGCTGGAATTTGGTCCATTACTATACAGTCTGCTTTATTATTTTTTACAGCTTCTGCTGCTACTAAAAATTTCTTTTGTCTATTTATTTCTGAATTTTTGTAATTTTCTGTTACATATGAATCGCCAACTGTTCCTTGTTGAACAGCAATTCTTTTTCCAGCTAATTGTGTTATATCAGTTAAGGAACTATCTTTTTTTACAACTACAACTTGATTTGAAGTTACGTATTCAATTGTAAAATCTACTTGTTTTTTTCTTTCTTCAGTTATACTCATACCGGCTGCGGCAAAGTCTGCTTTACCTGATTTTAGTTCACTTACAATTGAGTCAAAATCTATATCTTTTACAACTAGTTTTTTACCTAGTTCTTTGGCTATTTCTTCTGCTATAGCGACATCAACGCCAACTATTTCACCATTTTCATAGTATTCATATGGTGCGAATCCAGCCTCGGTTACCATGATAATTTCATTTTCATTTCTTCCACAACCTGATAAGATTAAAGTTAGTAAAAACATTAGACATATGCCTATGTATTTTTGCAATTTCATACACTCTCACCTACTATACTATATTATTTTGAGTATACCATATTGTTTTTGATAAGTAAAGTTCATTGACAGTTAAAACGTTGCATAAATTATTGAATTATTCATTATAAAATTCATCTTTTTAAGGGTGATACGGGGGTATGCCTGAGATGACATTTGAATGGGCTCTTAAACAAAATGGAATTGATCCAAAGAAGGATTTAACTATTGATACATCTATCGCTTTTGCGGCAATGTCTGGAGCTTTCATTTCTGGACAGGGAGACTTTGTTACTCTATTTGAACCTAATGCTTTAGAAATAGAACAACAAGGTTTTGGATATGTTGTTGCTAGTGTTGGTGAACTTGGTGGTGTTGTTCCTTATACTTCTTACTCTGCTAAAACAAGTTTTATTAAGAATAATAAGGATTTAATAAGTAATTTTACTAAGGCTATTCAAAAAGGTCTTGACTTTGTACATAATAGTACTGATAAAGAGATTGCTGAAGCTATTCTTAAACAATTCCCAGATACATCACTTAATGATTTGGAAAAGGTAATTGCTCGTTATAGAAGTATAGATGTTTGGCCTAAAACAACTGACTTCAGTGAAGAGTCTTTTAATCACTTACAAAGTATTATGATTGATAATGGTGTGTTAAAGGAAAAAGTTTCATATAGTAAGTTGATATATGATGAAAAATAAACTGTTAACTATTAAGAATTTAGAAAAAAACTATCATGATATAAAAACTGAAATAAGAGCAGTTGATGACGTTAGTTTTGAGGTTAATAAAGGTGAATTTATATCTATTATTGGTCCATCTGGTTGTGGAAAATCAACGATACTTTCAATTTTATCTGGTTTAGAAAATAAATCTGCTGGTGAAATTATTTTTGACAACGATGTTACAATGTCTTACATGTTACAAAATGATTCTTTATTTTCATGGAGAACTATTTTAGATAATTGTTTATTGGGATTAGAAATTACTAATACTTTGACTGAGGAAAGTAAAAAGAAAGTTATTTCTTTACTGGAGACATATGGTCTTTCAGAATTTATTAATAAATATCCAAGTAGTTTATCCGGTGGTATGAAACAAAGGGTTGCTCTTATAAGGACTTTGGCTACTAATCCAGATATATTACTTTTAGATGAACCTTTGTCAGCACTTGATTATCAGTCAAGACTTGCCATTAGTGATGATATTTATAATATTATAAAAAAGGAAGGTAAAACTGCTATCATGGTTACTCATGATATAGCTGAGGCTATTAGTATGTCAGACAGGATTATTGTCTTGTCAAAAAGACCTGCTACAATTAAAAATATATATGAAATAAAGTTAACTGATAGAAAAAATCCAATTCATAATAGAAAATGTAAGGAATTTAATTATTATTTTGAAAAAATTTGGGGTGATTTGGATGTACACCTATAGTGAAGAACATAAAAAGTTTTTAAGTAAGATTAAAAAAGAAAAAATAATAGTTGTCTCTTTTCAAATTGCTATTGTGTTGATATTTCTTATAATTTGGGAAGTTTTGGCAAGACTTGGTCTTATTAATACTTTTTTATCATCATCACCTAGTAAGGTTTTAAATACTACTATTAAATTATTCAAAACTGGTGATTTATTTGGTCATATCTGGGTTACTGTATGGGAGGTACTTTTAAGTTTTGCTACCGCAACTGTTATAGGTTTTATTACGGCTATTGTACTTTGGAGTAATAAAATTATTTCAAAAATAGTTGATCCATATCTTACAATTTTAAATTCACTTCCTAAGGTTGCTCTTGGTCCATTGATTATTATCTGGGTTGGTGCTAGTACAAATTCTATTGTATTTATGGCTTTATTGATAAGTGTCTTTATAACTATTATTAATATATATAATGGTTTTGTATCAACTAATAAAGGATATATAACATTACTTAAGTCATTTAAGGCTACGAAAACTCAAATATTTTTTAAGGCTGTTTTACCAAGTAATATAATAACTCTTATAAATGCCTGTAAGATTAACATTTCTATGAGTCTTATTGGTGTTATCATGGGTGAACTTCTAGTATCAAAAAAAGGTCTTGGATATTTAATTATGTATGGATCACAGGTGTTTAATATTGACTTGGTAATAACAAGTCTGGTTATTTTAGGCATAATTTCTTATCTTCTGTTTTTTATTGTTGATAGTATTGAGAATAAAGTAATTAATGCAAATTAAAAAACTTTAAAGTTCTCTTTTAGGGAGTTCTTTAAAGTTTTTTGTTGTTGATTTTTTATATTTATTTTTCCAATATTTCTTTTATTATATTTTTTGCCGAATTCCAAGTATTTTTTAAACTATCATAACTTAAAATTTCTTCTACTTTATCAAATGGAGTCCAAATAAGGTCATGTGTATCTTCACTGTTATTATCACTTTTTCCTTTATCTATTGCAAAAAACATATAACAAACACAATCTTCTCCTTTTGGTGTTGTATATTTTTCTACTAAGGGAGCATATTCATCTATTATTTCAGCTACTCTTTTTGTTTCTTCGGCAGTTTCTCTTATAGCTGTTTCTTTTATTATTTCACCTTTTTCCATATGCCCTTTTGGAAATGAATAATCTTCCTGTTTTTTTCTATAGATTAATGCGATTTCTTTTGTTTCTTTTTTTATCAGAAAACATCCTGCTTTTTCAGTAGCCATATGATTTTCTCCTTTTTCTATTTCTTTTTTCTTTTGTATTATAATACAACATTGTTATTAATGACAGTTTTTTAAAATTTTTATATGTTAAAAATCGATAGTTAAATTGATACGTTTTTAGGTGTAATACTTTATAAATATATGAATTACTAAAAAGTAATTAATGCAAATTAAAAAACTTTAAAGGTTTCTCTGTGATGAGTTCTTTAAAGTTTTTGTTATTAGTTTTAATTTTTTCCGAAAACGGTAAATGATAACATTAGACCAGCTGTAATATTTGCGGAATGAGAATCATATCCATATTCGCCAAAGGTAAATGGCATTATAAATGGTACACCTTTTGTTTCTTTTACTAATAATTTATAGACCTCATCAATGCGGTCACCAATGACATTCTTTCTACTTGCTGAATGGATTAGTACATAAGCACCTGGTTCTGTATATAATTGTTTTCTTAGATTTCTTAATGTGTTTGCTGATGCGTCAATTAATTCATCTGTTGTTGTTTCTAACTGGATGATAGCTGTTCTTGGAACAACTTTATTTCCTAGTGTTATTGTATCATCAGTTGTTGTTTTTGTACCCATATCATTTCCTATCATAGGGTGACGAATAATTGTTAAATTTCCTAATGGATCTTTTAATCCTAATGGCTTGCTTGCAGAAATGTCAAGTAATTTTTTTCCTATTAAACTTGATGGAGCTTTATTTATCCATGAAGCATATTTTCTTAAAGCTGATATTCCATCAATACTTACTAATGTTCTATCATCTTTTACTTCTGTTATTAGTCCCATATTATTTGTTTCTCTATATTCACCTGTAAAAGAAGTTATGATTTCATTATCTGTATAGAAGAAGGCTACGGCAACACCATCTGAGAATACTTTATCATTACATATTATTTTCCAATTTCCAGATATGTTATCATCTGCTGCACTTCCTCCAAACATTGGAACACGACCGATAACATCTTGAATTCCCATTAAGTATTCCTCTTCTTCTTTAGGACTTGCGACCATATAGAAATATGCTGGAGCTCTTGTGGTTTTGGCATTTTCTACTGCATCAATTGCTACTCTTCTACCAATGGCTCTTGGGTCTTTTCCGGCCTCATGACAAGCTAGACCTACTGTCATATTTTTATCTTCTAAGGCTAACATTCCTGCAAATCCTGTTTCAGAAGTAATTATTCCTTCGTTTGTAATAATGGCATTACTACTTGTACTACCAATGATTGGCATATTAGTAACGCTTCTAATTCCTTTCATAAGCTCTTTTATATTATTTTTTTCTGATGTATATAGAAAGCCAATTTTAGAATTAGACAATTCTTTAAGTGTATTTTTCGCAGTTTCTATGCCTAGTGTTATATTATCGGTTGCTGTACTATAGCCTGTACAAGATTTCAACATATTATACCCTTCTTTCTATTCTTTTATATTCTCTATTGTGATAATTATACCATACTTTCTTTTCTTTTGAATACTTTTTCTTTTATTTAGCTGTAAAGAAAAAAACTAGTTTCCTAGTTTAGTGTATCTTTTAACATAATTTGTCTTGTGATTTTGAATTTAATGTTAAATCTGCTCTTCTTCCATCTAAGTATGCATAATATCCAGCTGCTGCAATCATGGTAGCATTATCTGTACAATATTTCATTGGTGGAATAGATAGTTCAACATTTAATTCAGATGATAATTTACTCATAGAATCTCTAAGTCCTTGGTTAGCAGCCACGCCACCGGCAACTATTACTGTTTTAATGTTTTTATCAACAATAGCTTTCTTTACTTTGTTAGTTATTGACTCTACGGCAACTTTTTGAAATGACGTTGCTAAATCTTCATTTCTTATTTCATTTCCTCTTTGTTCTTCATTATGAACAAGATTTATTACGGCACTTTTTAGTCCTGAAAATGAGAAGTTATAACTATCATCTTGTAATGGTATTGGCAACTTGTAAGTTTCTTTACCAAGTTTGGCTAACTTATCTATTTTTGGTCCTCCCGGATATTCTAAGCCAATGACTCTGGCTACTTTATCATAACACTCACCAATGGCATCATCTAATGTTCCGCCAAGTTTGTTAAATTTATAGTGAGCAGGCATTTCAATTAATTCTGTATGACCACCTGATACAACTACAGCAAGCAATGGGAATGTTAATTCTTTTACTAAACTGTTTGCGTATATATGGCCCGCTATATGATGAACTGGAATTAATGGTTTGTTGTAGATGAAAGCTAATGTTTTAGCAGCTTCTAGACCAATTAATAATGAGCCTATAAGTCCTGGACCATAGGTTATTGCTATGGCATCAATTTGTTCCATTGTCATATTAGCTTTTTCTAGACACTCTTCTAAAACTATTGTTATATTTTTTACATGTTGTCTACTTGCTATTTCTGGTACCACTCCGCCATAATTTTTATGAATGTCTATTTGCGAAGATATAACAGTTGCTATTTCTTCTCTACCATTTAAAACAATAGATGCACTTGTTTCGTCACAACTACTTTCAATTCCTAATATGTACATATCTTTCATGATATCACTGCTCTCTTATTTATTTTACTCTTTTACCATTAAAATACCATCTACTCCATGGTAATATCCTTTTCTCATTGCTTTTTCTTTAAAATTAAATTTTTTATATAACTTTATGGCATTATAGTTGTCTTTTTTTACTTCTAGAGAAACACTTTTTTGATCTGTTGTTTCTGTTAAATATTTTAGTAATTTGGTTCCGATTCCTTTATTTCTAAAATCAGATTCTACCTCAATATTATTGATTTCAACACGTTCATATATTTCACTATAATACAGATAAGCAATAACTCTATCTTCTTCTATATATAATACAACTTTGCCAAACGGGTTATTTTCTATTTCTTCTTTTAAAATATTTAAATCTGTAAATGATTTTTTATATTCTTCTTTAGAATTTAATTCAGTAATCATATTAATTTAACTTACTTTCTTCTGCTTCAGTTAATTTTAAATATTCAGGATTAACCGCATGTGGATTCATTGGCTCTTTAGACTCAAATGTATTAACTATTTTTTCAATATCTGGGTCATATGATTCTTTATTTTCAATATTTTCAAACTCATCATTTGTTATGAAAATATAATTTTCTTTATCTTGTAATTCTTGTAATAATTCTTCTAGTTTTATATGTTTTGGCGAAAAAATCGCATTATTATTTTGATCATAGATGGCACCAAAGACGTAACCTCTTCTAGCATCTAATATTGGTACATGAATCATATTTGTTTTACTTGATAATGACATGGCTTCTAATGCTGAAATTGTTGTGATAGGAATGTTTAAACTCCAAGCAAAAACTTTAGCAATAGTTATTCCAATTCTAATACCAGTAAATGAACCTGGACCAGATACAACTATAATTTTATCTATATCCGTTGCTTTTAGATTTTGTTCATTGAATAGTTCAACTATACTTGGTAATGCTTCTTCAGATAAACTATGTCCAAATTCTTTTTTTACTTCACATAGTAATTTTCTTGATGAAACAATACCGGCATATAGATAACTTGATGAAGTATCTATATATAGGATTCTCATACTACTGCCTCACATAATTCTTCATACTTTTTACCATGTGGAATTAAAGTTATGATTCTTTTATTTTCATCTTCTTCGGAACTTCTTATTCTGATATCTAATCTCTTTTCAGGTAAGTAGTCTGGTATCATATCTGCCCATTCAATAATTGTTACACCTTTTTTTGTGTAATATTCTTCAATATCAAAACCAGTCATCTTTCCATCTAAACGGTATACGTCCATATGATACAATGGCATTTCTCCAGAGGTATATTCCTTAATAATATTGAAAGTTGGAGATGTTACATCTTCATCTATTTCCATAGCTTTAGCAAAGCCTTTAGTGAAAACAGTTTTTCCTGTTCCTAAATCTCCTTCTAAACAAATTACCATGTTAGGAAATTTTTCTGATTCAATATTTTGTGCTAATTCAATTGTTTCTTCTTCTGAATATGTTGTTATTTTATAATCCATTTTAATCACCTATAATTTATTATATCAAAAAAAGAGAGTTATACAACTCTTCTTTACTCTTTTTCTTTTATTTTTTGTCAATTATTTTTTCTTTTTTAAACAAAAAAAATTGCAAAAAAAAATTCTTGGCAACTTCCTATTTTCGCATTCACTATCGTCGGCGTTAAG
>CAVIUA010000038.1:0-16485 GCA_963645945.1 bacterium | reverse complement strand
TATTTATCTGAAAATTGGCTAAATTGTGTTGATTTCTAGGTGTTAGTATGTTATAATCATCTTTGTCAAATGGAGATGATCCGCTGTTTTATATTAGATATGATCATTTTGTAAATATTTTTAGAGAGGAGAACTTATATGGCAAACATTATTGACAAGATTAATGAAAAACAAATTAATCCAAATGTTCCTGAATTTCGTGTTGGTGATACTGTAAGAGTAGATGTTAAGATTATTGAAGGTAAAAGAGAACGTATCCAAGCTTTTGAAGGTGTAGTAGTTTCTCGTAAAGGTGGATCTGTTTCTGAAACTTTTACTGTACGTAAAATTTCTTCTGGTGTTGGTGTAGAAAGAATTTTCCCAATGCATTCACCAAAGATAGCTGGTATTACAGTTGTACGTCATGGTAAAGTTAGACGTGCTAAACTTACATTCTTAAAGGATAGAGTTGGTGGATACCGTATTAAAGAAAGAGGACAAAAATAAGGTTACACCTTATTTTTTCTTTTATAGGTGATTTATGCAGAAATTTGTTAAAGAGTATGTTCCTTATATAATTATTATTATTTTGGTATTATTGATTAAAAGATATGTTGTAACTCCTATTAGAGTTAATGGACCTTCTATGCTTCCTACATTAAAAGATAAAGATATTATGATTTTAGATGAAGTTAGTTATAAATTTAATGACTTGAAAAGATTTGATATTGTTGTTTTAGATTACAAAGGTGAAAAATTAATTAAAAGAGTTATTGGTCTTCCAGGCGAAAAAATTGAGTATAAAGACAATAAATTATATGTAAATGGAAAAGTTGTGAAAGAAGACTTTTCACATGCTGATACCGAAGACTTTGATGAGATTAAAGTTGAAAAAGATAGATACTTTGTACTTGGTGATAATAGAGTAAACTCTACAGATAGTAGAATCATTGGTACAGTTTCAATTAAAGATATTATGGGTACTACTAAATTAACTATTTTTCCATTTAGTAGATTTGGTAATAAGAATTAAGTAACTATTAAAAGTTACTTTTTTTTGTTATAATTTTCGTATGAGAAGGTGAATTTGATGGAGAGATGTTCTTGGTGTAATTTAAATAATATACTTTATGTTGATTATCATGATAATGAATGGTGTCGGTCTAATTTTGATGATAAATATTTGTTTGAAATGTTGATACTTGAATCTTTTCAAGCCGGACTTTCTTGGGAATGTGTTCTTAATAAAAGAGAAAGTTTTAGAAAAGCATATGACGATTTTTCTTTAGATAAAGTTTGTAATTATGGTGATAATAAAATAATAGAATTAATCAATAATAAAGATATAATACGCAATAAATTAAAGATAAGAGCTAGTATTGACAACGCTAAGATATTTAAAAAAATTGTTTTAGAGTTTGGCAGTTTCTATAATTATTTAAAAAGTTTTACTAATGATGAGATTTTTTATGAGATAGGAATTACTAGTTCTTCATTATCTGATTCTATTTCTAATGATTTGAAAAGAAGAGGTATGAAATTTGTTGGTACGACAATAATTTATTCATACTTACAAGCAATTGGTATTATATATTCTCATGAAAAGTGCTGTTTTATGTATAGAGAAAAATAAAGGATTGGACTTTTGTTAGATTGCTATGTATACTTATAATATATAGCTTATATTAGGAGATTTTTTATGGAAAAGATATTTGAATCAGAAAATATAAATTACATTATTATTACTGAAGATTTAGTTGATGAGTATTTATTAATGGTTAATGATAACGAAATACAAAAAATGATTTCTGTAGTTGAAAGAACTTATACAAAAGAACAAGAAATTGCTTGGATTAAGGAGACATTAGAATCAGGTGATTATCAATTTTCAATGTTAGAAAAGGGTAGCAATAAATTTATTGGTAATGTTTCATTGATGGATGTGGATGCTGATAGTTGTGAAGTTGGTATGTGTATTACAAATAGTATGCAAGATAAACATTATGGAACTGAAGCTATAAAGAGAATTATTGATTATGCTTTTAATGATATTAAATTAAAGAAAATTAGGGCTGTAGTTTTTTCAATTAATGGAAGATCTATGCATTTAGTTGAAAAGATTGGATTTAAGAGAACTTCTATTGTAGAAAATGTTAAGACTGTTGATGGTGTTAGTGTTTCAGAAGTTAATTTTATTTTAGAAAGGTAGTTTCATGAAAAAAGGTTGTACTGTATATTATGATAATACTGAAATGACATACTATCATAGATTATTCTTTACTGATTGCAGAGTTGTTTGGACTGTATCTAAGGGTAGTATGAATTATCCTGGTTCAATGTATGAAAGTAAAACTGATTATATATATGATCCTCATAACGAGGACTGGAAAAATCTTTTTGTTATAGACGGAATAATAAAAGAAATAAAAGCAGTTTATGTAAAACAGAATTATGTGCCAGCATTAACTGTTCTTGATGGTAATATTAAAGCTTATAATTCTTTAACTGATGTTGATTATGAAATATGTGATGTTTCTACATGTCAAGTTAGTGAAGAAAAAGATGGAATGTTATTTAGAAATTATGAAGTTTATTTTGAAGAGTATTCAATTCGTCCAGCAAAAAAAGAAGATGCTAATTATTTTTGATTTTGTATGAAAAAGTATAAAATAATTGAATTTTTTTGGAGGTATATTTATGAAAGAAATAGAGATTTTAGTTGAAGTTTATTCACCGATAAATGAGGTTATTGATGCTTTAGAAAAATTCTCTTACGAGGGTGTTAAAGATACGATAGGATGTTTATTATTATGATCCGAAGCGTGATACTTTAAAGCCTAATAGTAAAGGATAGATTGATGAATGTTTACGAGTTAGAACAAAAGAAAATAAAAATTATATTACGTATAAAGTAGATAAGTTTAATGATGGAACTTGGTTGTATACTGATGAGTATGAAACTGAGGTTGATAATATTTTTATGGTTACGGAGATATTAAAAAGACTTGGTTTTAGAGAATTACTTACTATTCATAATAGTAAGAGAACTTATGTTTCTGATAAGTATGAAATTGTATTTGAAACTGTTAAGGATTTAGGATATTTTTTAGAGGTTGAGTATTGTACTAATGAAGATGTTGATGTTTGTTATGTGAAAAAAGAGATTCAGGAATTTATTAATTCTTTAGGTATTAATGTATCTAGTGAATTAAATATGGGTAAGCCTGAAATGATGATTAAGAAATTTAAGATAGAGGTATAAAATGATAGATATTATTATTCCAGTTTATAATACGCCTAAGAAAGATTTAGAAAGATGTTTTGAGAGCGTTCTTAGACAAACTTTTAAGGATTATAAAATATATATTATTGATGATGGTAGTAATGTTGAGACTAAGAATTTTTTAGATGATTTTGTGCAGGATAAAACTGGATTTAATGTTAAACATATATTAAATGCTGGTGTTAGTAATGCTAGAAATGTTGGTATAGACTTATCAAATTCTATGTATTTAACATTTTTAGATAGTGATGATACTTTAGAGAGTAACTTTTTAGAAGAAGCATTTGACTTGATTCAAAAGCATGATTTAGATCTTGTTGTTGGTGGGTATAATGAAATAAAAAATGGAGAAGTTTACAAGGTAAGAAAATGTGTTAATGACTTTTGCATTTATGATGATAATAATTTAGATTTATTTATGGATAAATTATTGTCTGGTAAGTTGATGGAATGTAATAAAAATATAGGTAATCTTCCTACTGGTAGAATATATACAAGAATTTATAAAAGAAGTGTACTTGATGATTTGAGATTTAATAAGGAACTTGGTATGAGTGAAGATACTTTATTTATGATTGATTTGATGTGTAGAGTAAAACGTATTGGTATAAGTTCTGGTGTTTGGTACAATTATTATATAAATGATTATTCTATCAGTAGAAGAAAAGTTAATGATAAAGTTATTAATGATCATATGAAGTTTATTGAAGAAATTTATAAGAGAATGTTGTTGGAAAAAGAAGGTCATATTAAAAATGCTTATCGTTTTAGAATGTTTAAGTCTTTAATGAATCTTGTGGATTTGATTAAAAATGATGATGCTTGTAGTCATGATGTTTTAAAAAATATTTTAAATAATCAAATGTTTTTATGTTTAAATGATTTAGATGTGTCTATTTATATAGATGTTACGGATAAAGAAAGAGAAAAAATAGATAATTATAAGGATGGTAGGTATGATGAAATTTGATTCTATTGTTTCTAGTTCAGATGGTTTAAAATTAGATATTGCTTATATTGTACCTAAGGGTGATGTACTTGGAGTTATTCAAATATCACATGGAATGGCTGAACATAAGGAAAGATATTTTGATTTTATGGAGTTTTTAGCTATTAATGGATATATTTGTGTTATTAGTGATCACAGAGGCCATGGTAAAAGTATTAAAAATGAAGATGATTTAGGATATTTTTATACTGATAATATAAATTTTATAGTTGATGATTTACATGAAGTGACTTTGTATATTAAGAAAAAGTTTAAGAACAAAAAAATATATTTATTTAGTCATAGTATGGGTACACTTGTTTCTAGATGTTATATAGAAAAGTATGATGCGGATATTGAAAAGTTAGTTTTATCTGGTGCTCCTACTTATAATCCATTGACTTCAGTTGCGATAGGACTGGCTTATTTAGGAAAATTGCTTGGCTTAGGTAAGAAAAGAAATAGGTTTTTAAATAAATTGACTTTTGGTAATTATAATAAAGGATATGATGAGAAAAATTCTTGGTTATCTAAAAATAGTGATAATATAAGTATATATAATGATGATGAATTATCTGGCTTTATTTTTACAACTAATGGTTTTATTAACTTGTATAAAATGATGAGACAGGCTTTTAAAAAGAAGGATTATCAAGTTAATAATAAAGATTTAGATATATTTTTAATAGCTGGTGCAGATGATCCAGTAATTCAAAATGAGAAGAAGTTTAGAGAGTTAGAAGAGTTTTTAAAGGATGCAGGCTATAAAAATATTAAGAGTAAACTTTATAAAGATTTGAGACATGAAATTTTAAATGAAAAAGAGAAAGATGAAATTTATAAAGATGTTTTAGACTTTATAAATGCTGATTAGTAAATTTGTATAGAACGATATTATTAGAAGGTGTTTATTTATGGGATTAAAAGTTGGTGTTGTTAAGTTGGAAGAGTATAATCCAAAATGGAAGGATATGTACTTGGAAGAAAAAGAAAATTTAAAAGATACCTTTGGTGACATAGCTTTAGCTATTGAACATATTGGCTCAACATCAGTAGAAGGTTTATCGGCAAAACCTATTATTGATATTGCGGTTGGTGTTAAAAGTTTAAGTGATTTTGACGAAGTAAAAGAAAAGTTTATGAAAGAGCCTTATTCTGTAAAAGAAGATTCTACTGCGGGAGAAATTTTAGTTAGAAAAGGTAATGAAGATAATCGTACACATTTTATTCATGTGATGGAAATTGATAGTGATAGATATATTGAGTCTATTCTTTATAGGGACTATTTAAGAAAATATGACTGGGCTTTAAAAGAGTATGAAGACTTAAAAAAAGATTTGTCAATTAAATATCAAAATGATAGAAAAATGTATACAGCTTCTAAGAATGATTTTATTAAAAAAATACTTGAGTTGGCTCATAAAGAAAAATAGGAGATGCTCTTTTAAAAAAATGCAAGTAAGAATTATACTTGAACATATGGAGGGAAATAATATGGAATTTGAGGCTGATTTTGATAAGATTAGTGAAATATATGGAAAGGATACATTAAATGATATACAAAATAATATTGATGAAGTAATTGAAAATATTAAGTATATGTATACATTAGGCTTTGATGATGTGGAAGATATATTTGAAAGAGAAACTTTGTTATTTTTGTATGATAGTAGTACTTTTAAGGAAAAACTTGATAAATTAATTTTGAGGCTGGGTGTTACATATGTTGATGATATCGAAAATGATTTATCATTATTGGAGGATTTACAATGATAGGAGTTGATTTATTAAAATTATTATTAGAAAGATATGGAATAGATCCAAATAAGGTTATCAAAAATAATGAAAATGTTTTAGTTAAAGAAAACTATGATGAAATAGAGTCTGTTATTAAATATTTAATTGGTGAGTTGAAAATTAGTCCTAAAAACATAGAAAAGGCTCCAAGTATACTATATTTTAATGTATCCGCAATAAGAACAAATGTAGAGTTTTTACAGAAACAACATATATCTTTTTCTAATGTTGAAACGTGTTTACATGTTTTAAATACAGATCCTTTTCAATTGGAAGAAACTTATAATTATGTTAAGGACAACTATGGTGTGAAGTCTATCAATGAAATTACTTCTATACTGCGTGTTAATGTAGAAAGAATATAGGAAATTGAAAAGTTGGATCTTGATAAAGATATAACTTTATCAGCCGCTACTAGTCGTTTATCTATTGATGATATAGTTGCAGATGTTCAGATATGCCGTAAAAATAATGTGGATTTAAAAGATAATGTGACTGTGTTTAATAGAACTGCAGATGAGATAAAAGATATAATAGAGGTTTGCAGAGAAAATAATGTAGATTTAAAAGATAATGCGACTGTGTTTAATAGAACTGCAGATGAGATAAAATCAATAGTAGAAATCTGCCAAGAAAATAATATAGAGCCAAAAGGTACTGTGTTTCAGAGAACAGCCGAAGAGATAAAAGAAATAGTAGAAATCTGTAGGGAAAATGATATAGATCCAAAAGGTACTGTATTTATGAGAACTGCCGATGAAGTAAAAGCAATAATAGAAATCTGCCGAGAAAATAATATTGAGATAACTGGTAGTGTATTTAATAAAACGGCTGATAAACTTCAAAATAGTGTAGATTTTATTAAAGAACATTATGATTCTTCTTATTTAACACCTTTAGTTATAATTAGGGACGTTAGATACTTGAGTGATTTTTTTCCTTATTTAGATAAATTAGGTGTGCTTGAGGTAGTTAGGGAAAGCGCTTCTATTCTTAGTTTGAAGTTAGATGAGATAAAAGAAAGAAAAGCTTTTATTGATTCTATTGGAAAACCTATGGTATTAGAAACAGTAGATTTAATAGTATATTTAGTATGACTAGAAAGAACTATGCTAAACGAGTTTCATCTGTATTGAAAAATTCAGATAGCCGTTCATATGGAGGAAAATAATATGAAAAATATTAATAAAAAGAAATTTGTTATTGTTGTATGTACCTGCTTAATTATTTTAGGAGGAGTTATTTATTTTATGGGTAATAAGAATAAAATAAAAGATATGCCATTAACTGAAGGTATTTATGTTGTTCCTACAATGGATGATGACATAAAGCCTGATAGTAGCTGGTGTGCAACGTTTCAGCTAGTTTGGAATGATATGAAAAACGAAGTAGTTAAACAAGATATTGTATTTAATCCTCAGATTGATATGGCTGAAAATTTAAATAGAGAAGAATTTACAGAAGATATGATATCTGATGAATATTATTTTAAGATATATGGTTTGAAGACTAAATCTTTAAAAGAAAAAATAGAAGCTGGTATAAAAGAAAAATTTAATCAAACAAGTGATATATTAGATGATTTTGGTTGGTCTGAAGATGGAGATAGTGATAGTTATTTCTTTTATACAATGTTATATAGAGAATTTGAATATAAAACTAGATTTTCTAAATTGCATAAAGGTAATTTTGGAAAATATGAAAATATTAATTACTTTGGAATTGATAGTAAATCTAATGATAGTGTAAGAAAACAAATTGAAGTTTTATTTTATAATTCTGATGATGATTTTGCGATTAAATTAAAAACTAAGAGTAATGATGAAGTTATACTTTATAAGAATCCTAAAGGTAATAATTTTAATGAAATTTATGATAATATGACTAAAAATATATCTGTATATGATGGGAATACTACTTTTAGTGATAAAGATGAATTCAAGGTTCCATATATAGATTTTAATATAAGAAGGGAATATGATGAACTAAGTTTTAAAGATTTTTATACATCCAATGGTGAAAAATATTATATTGAAAAAGCTATTCAAACTATTAATTTTTCTTTAGATGAAAAAGGCGGTAAAATAAAAAGTGAAGCAGCTGTTGAATTTGATTCGATATCTATTGGTTATGATGATGAAATTCGCAAATTCTATTTAGATGATACATTTGCATTGTTTTTAAAAGAAAAATCTAAGGATAAACCTTATTTTGCTGCTAGAATAGATGATATTAGAAAATATCAAAATTAGATTTATGTTTGTTGAGGTAGTATAATCTTATATTTTTGTGTTATTATAATTATAGGAGGTATTTTATGGATAATATATTAAATAAAAAGGAATCTGGATGGAAGAATTTAAGTGATGATGAAATGAGTAAAATATTAGATTTTTCTGCTGATTATATTAAGTTTTTAAATTGTTCTAAAACTGAAAGGGAAGCTAATAAAAATATTATTTCAAAGCTTCAAGAAAATGGTTTTAAAGATATAAATACTATTGATAGTTTGAAACATTCAGATAAAGTTTATTTTAATAACCGTGGTAAAAGTGTTTTTGCTGCTGTTATTGGAAGTGAAAGAGTGGAATATGGATTAAATATAGTTGGTGCACATATTGATTCTCCTAGACTTGATTTAAAACCTAATCCTGTATATGAGGATTCAAAATTAGCATTATTTAAAACTCATTATTATGGTGGTATTAAGAAATATCAATGGACTACTATTCCTCTTGCGATACATGGTGTTATTGTTAAAACTACTGGAGAAAAAGTCTATATAAATATAGGAGAAGATGATAATGATCCAATATTTACTATTACTGATTTGTTACCACATTTAGCTCAAAAACAATATGAGAAAAAGTTGAGTGAAGCAGTAGAGGGAGAAAGTTTAAATTTATTAATTGGTAGTATTCCAAATGATGAAAAAGAAGAGCCAATAAAGAAGAATATTTTAAAATTATTAAATGAAAAGTATGGTATTAATGAAATTGATTTTTATAGTTCTGAAATAGAAATTGTACCAGCTTTTAAGGCTAGAAGTTTAGGATTTGATAATAGTATGGTTGCTTCATATGGACAAGATGATAGAGTATGTGCATATGGTACTTTAAAAGCTATTGTTGACTGTAATACTACTGAATATACAAATGTAGCGATATTTGCTGATAAAGAAGAAATTGGTAGTGTAGGAAATACAGGAATGTATTCTGAAATGTTTGATAATTTTATTCATATGTTACTTGAAAAGACTGGTAGTGCAAGTCCTTCTAGTTTAAATAGAACGTATTGTAATTCTAGAATGTTATCTGCTGATGTTGGTGCTGGAGTTGATCCTAATTATCAAGATGTATCTGAGGTTAATAATTCATCATACATTGGATATGGTGTTGAATTAAATAAATATACAGGTTCTAGAGGTAAGTCTGGAGCAAGTGATGCTAATGCTGAATTTGTAGCTTATGTTAGAAATGTATTTGAAAAAAACAATGTTAAGTATCAAGTATCTGAACTTGGTAAAGTAGATATTGGTGGTGGAGGAACTATTGCTTATATTTTAGCTAATAAGGGAATTGATGTTATTGACTGTGGAGTTCCTGTTATATCAATGCATTCACCATATGAAGTTACAAGTAAGTATGATGTTTATTCAGCTTATTCTGGATATAAGGCATTCTTTGAATCTAATGATAAAGTTAATTATTAAAGATTAAACTAGTTTTTACTAGTTTTTCTTTTTTGAAAAAATTATTTAGTAATGATAAGATTATATTGAAGTAATCAATGTTTTATGTGGGTGATTTTGATGTATAAGTGTATGTATAAAACTCCAAGTAATTTTTCTGATATGATAATGTGTAGTGATGGAGAATATTTAACTGGTCTATGTTTTGTTGGATCAAAGGATGATTTAAAACATACTGGTGATATGGAAACTAAGAATTTATTAGTATTTGAAGAGACTAGTTCTTGGCTTGATATTTATTTTTCTGGGAAAATTCCATCTTTTACGCCAAAATATAAAATCAATGATTTGACACCATTTCGCGAAGAAGTCTTTGAAATAATGAATACAATTTCTTATGGAGATGTTTTAACTTACAATGATATAGCTAAGATGATTGCTAAAAAAAGAGGAATAGCGAAAATGTCTAGTCAAGCTGTAGGTGGTGCAGTTGGATGGAATCCTATTTGTATTATTGTTCCTTGTCATAGAGTTGTAGGTGCAAATGGCAATTTAACTGGCTATGGCGGTGGCATTGATAATAAAATTGAACTTTTAAAACTTGAAGGTAATGATATGAATAAGTTTTTTGTAAAGAGAAAATAATAGTTATTTTAAAATTTTTGCATATTAAAAGTGAACATTTAATTGTTCACTTCTTTCTTTATTGTAATTTCATTCATATATTTTATCTATATGTTATGTAATTGTTTTCAGTAATTATTTCACTGTTACTTTGTTTTGTTGCGACTACCATGTCTCCTTCAACGAAAATGTCGTTTATGTTATAGGCTAGTAGTTCTTCTTTATTACTTTCTGTACTTATATTTCTATAATATAGTGTTTGTCCTTTTAAATAGAATACATGATTACTTGCTCCTGCAAATCCTTTTGCAGTTACTAACTTATCAGCATTTATCGTTATTTCTTTGCCATCTTGAGTAGTCAATTTATAAACTTCTTTGTATTCATTTTGTTTTTTGTATGTAATATGAGAATTTTCTTTTACAATGTTTCCATTTGTTTGTAGTTCTGCTACTACCATGTCACCATCAAGATAAATATCTTTTACATTATAAGCTAATATAATCTCTTCATTTTTACTACTACTTATATCACGGAAGTATAGAGTAGTTCCTCTTAAATAATATTTATAGTTACTTGCTCCTGCAAAGCCTGTTGCGGTTACAATTTTATCAGCATTTATTGTTATTTCTTCTCCATTTTGGTTGGTACTGTTTTGTTCTTCATTTTTTCTGTTTTTGTATGTAATATAATCATTTTCTTTTACAACTTTTCCGTTATCTTTAAGTTCAGCAACTACTGTATCACCATCAAGATAAAGGTCTTTTACATTGTAAGCTAATATAATTTCTTCATTTTTACTACTACTTATATCACGGAAGTATAGAGTAGTTCCTCTTAAATAATATTTATAGTTACTTGCTCCTGCAAAGCCTGTTGCGGTTACAATTTTATCAGCATTTATTGTTATTTCTTCTCCATTTTGGTTGGTACTGTTTTGTTCTTCATTTTTTCTGTTTTTGTATGTAATATAATCATTTTCTTTTACAACTTTTCCGTTATCTTTAAGTTCAGCAACTACTGTATCACCATCAAGATAAAGGTCTTTTACATTGTAAGCTAATATAATTTCTTCATTTTTACTACTACTTATATCACGGAAGTATAGAGTAGTTCCTCTTAAATAATATTTATAGTTACTTGCTCCTGCAAAGCCTTTTGCAGTTACTAATTTATCGGCTTTAATTGTAATTTTTTCTCCGTCTTGACTTTTAAATGTATAACCAGTTTCTTTTTTGTTTTTTTCAACATCGACTGTTTTATTGTCGTTTGTTTTTTTTGTTAGTTTATATACTGTGAATCCAGCAGCAATTAATATTACTATAATACTAACAATTATTATAATTTTTTTTTTTTCATATTTCCTCCTATTTGTTTTATTATAGCACTTATTTATGTAATTTGTGATGCTTTTTGTAAATACGTTGTAGTGTTATTGTAAAGTGTTAGAAATATGAATTACTAAGTTAAAAAATTGTATTTGGTGGGTTATTTTTGTTCTAAACGTTATTGATTATGTGATAAGATATAAGTAAAGAGATTTTGCAAAATGTTTATATATTTGAATAGGTGATTATTATGTTGAAGGAATATAAAATAGGAGAGACTGTTGAGTTTGATAAATATATTTTTGAGAAATGCGATATAGAGGAAAATGATTCTGTATATAATCGAATTTATGGAAAAAGTTTTCAAGATAATGAGTATGTTTCACTTAAAGATTTGGCTTATGTAAGACTTCTTCATTATGGTTATGATGGAAAAGTTAAAGTAGGTGAATTAATTATTCATAAGGCTATATTAGACGAAACTAGAGAAGTTTTTTCTAAGTTGTTTGAGGAGAAATATCAAATAAATAGTATGAGATTAATTGATGACTTCTGGGTATCTGGTGATACTGATAAAACTGATAGAAATAGTGTTTTAAATAATAATAGTAGTTCTTTTTGTTTTAGAAGTATAGTTGGAAAAGGTAATTTATCTAATCATGCTTTAGGTATTGCCATTGATATAAATCCTTTATCAAATCCATATACACTTAGAAATAGTGATGGTACTTTTGATGTTTCTTCACTTTCTGAATATGAAAAAAGTGTATTAATAGATAGAGAAGAAAAGGCTAAGAGTGATCCACATATTATTACGTTAGGAGATTGGGTTTGTTGTGCATTTGATTCTGTAGGATTTGAGTGTGGCGGAATTTGGCCGCAACAGTCAAACTTATGGTCTTGTGACTGGCAACATTTTGAACCTAATGCTAGTAAAATTACTGAGGTAATGGAAAGAGTAAATCGAATTCATGGGATGACAAATTAGAAATGATTTCAAATTTATTTGGGAGTTAAAGATTATTATATTAAAAAATAAAATATAGTTTAAAAGTGAGATGTAATTATGAGGTATATAATACAGAATAGTAGTTCAAATTATGGTCAAATAATTGATGATATTATAGATGGAAGAAAAGGTGAAATATTTGCATTCTTTAATAGTGAAGAAGTTGAATTACCTTTTGATATATATGTTTATGACAGTATAGGTGAATTGGTTGATGGACTTAAAAAAAGAGGATTTAAAAATGATCCTGATTATATGTGCGCTTGTCATAAAGATGAAGATAATTCACTTAATTTTTTTGAACCGAGCAATGATTCTTTTAACAATGAATGGTCAAAGACTGAGTATGAGAAAGTAATATTTCATGAATTGATACATGGAATTCAATTCACATTATTTGGAACAACACCGGAATGGTTAAATGAGGGTATAGCAAAATATTTAGATGGCACGTATTCTAGGGGCATTAAATGGTTGATGGAAAATTATATAAATAATAATCCAATTCCTAATCAAGAAGAGATAGAAAATGAATTTGGTATGCATGATTATGATAGCTATGATTATTCATATTTAATGGTTAGTTATTTGATAGATACTTTTGGTAAAGATAGTTTTGTGGATTTACTGAGAGATAAGGAGCAAATTAAGATAGTAAAAAATAATTTATTAGTTAAGGCAATTAATTATTATAATGAAAAATATAATGATAAGAGTAACTCAATAAAAAGTAAGTAGAAGAAAATTAATGTTTATATGAACAGGATTTAGTCCTGTTTTTTAATTGCAATGTAAAATAGCAGTATAGTGAAAACAAAATAAATATTAATGATTTTGTAAATATTTGTGGGAAACTTGTTTCAAAAAACTATAATATAAATGAAGTAATAAGAGTATTATATAAATCTTCATATAAATATAATAGAAAATGGTTGATATCATGTACAATGAGGGAGGTTAGTAGGAATGAATAATATAGAAGAATATGAAGAAAAAACTTTTGAAAGTATAAAACATATTGATGAATATGGAAATGAGTTTTGGGAAGCAAGAGAATTGATGCCACTACTAGAATATAGTAAATGGGAGAATTTTCATAAAGTTATAAAACGTGCAATGGTTGCTTGTGAAACTAGTAATAATAATGTTTTAGATCACTTTCCTGAATTCAGGAAACCGATAGTTGGTGGTAAGGGCAATGTTCAAAACGTGCTTGATTATCGTTTATCCAGATATGCATGTTATTTAATAGTTCAAAATGCAAATCCTAGAAAAAAGTCTGTAGCTCTTGGGCAAACTTATTTTGCTATTCAAACTAGAAAGCAAGAAATAACAGAACAAGAATACGATTCTTTGTCAGATGATGAAAAAAGATTTTACCAGAGAAAATTAACGAGACAAGATAATTATACATTGCAAAAAGTTGCATCTTCTGCTGGTGTTAAAAATATGGCTGAATTTCATAATGCTGGATATAGAGGATTATATAATGGTGAGACTGCTAATGATATTGCGAAAAGAAAAAAACTACGTTATAGAGAAGATATTTTAGATAATATGAATGAAGATGAGTTGGTAGCTAATTTGTTTAGAATAAATCAAACTAAACAAAAACTTCTAAGAGATAATGTACAAGGGGAAAATGAGGCTAGAAGTGTTCATTATGAAGTAGGTAAAAAGGTTCGAAAAGCCATTGCTGATATTGGTGGAATGATGCCTGAAGAAATGCCTACTCCTGAAAAGAGTTTAAAAGAACTTGAAAGAGAAAAGAAGCAACAAGAAAATAAGAAACTTATAGGAACAAAATAAAACTGGTGTTATAATATATGGTATTGAACCAAGAGGAGAATTTTTGTGAGAGTAATATTAAGCGATAATGATTATGGTACTAAAGATATTCATTTAGTAGATGAAAATAAAACTTTATCAATAGTATTTGCTGGTACGGGAGATTTACATTGGATTATTAGAAATACTGACTGTGTTGAGGTTGAAGAATATGCCTATGATTATTTTGAAATTACTAAAGAAAACTATCAAATATATTCACTGTTTGAAAAATTGTTATATGACATAGGGACTATTAATATTTTTGATGGCGAGGAAATAAAGATTTCATCAGATATGAAATTCCAAAAGATGCGGGAAAGAAAATATAATATGTCACACTATAATGACTTATATGATAGTGATGATGGAACTGTTACTTGGGTATCAGATGAAACTGGTTTTGAAGTAGCTAATATGGTTTCTATTAAAAAGTGTGAAGATAAGTTTTTAATTGAATTTAAGACACAATCATATATTGAAGGATATGATAGAGAATATAATACTTTAGGAATGATAGGAGTTAGATTTCGTAATTCAGGAAGTAGATATACTCCTTTTAATGTTATCTTTATGAGAATGTTTAAAGGATTACAGGAAATAGATGATGTAAGTGACTACGGACATCAAATACATATTGAAGAATATGTATATCAAAAGAGTAAAGTTAGAAAATAATTTTGATAGATGATTTTATAAGGGAAAATATTAAAGTGTTTGATATGTTTGATAGATTTCAAATCCGCCATTTTTATGTTATACTAAAGGAAATAAATACTTAATTTATGTGAATGAAAAAAACATAAATAACATGTTAAATTATTTATGGATTTTAAGTCCACTATACTTAAATGAATGAAAAACGATTAAAATTATTAAAAATAAAGAGTATTCTTATTAAATGCTATTTACGTTTTAGAATATTTTTTAATAAATTTTGATTTAAATTGATAAGTGTAGAAATTATGAAAAACTAGGGGAAAGGAGAGTATTGGTGGAAGATAATAAACTAATTATATATAAAAATAAAGAAGGAAATATTGTAGTAGATGCTATTTATAAAGATGAAACTTTATGGCTATCACAAAAAGGTATGTCAAAAGTTTTTGAATGTTCTACAGATAATATAAGTTTACACTTGAAACATATATTTGAAGATAATGAATTAGATAAAAAATCAGTTACCGAGAAATGCTCGTTAACTGCCGATGATGGAAAAAAATATAACACAACCATTTATAGCTTAGATGCCATAATTGCTGTAGGGTACAGAGTTAATTCTAAAAAAGCAACAGAATTTAGAATATGGGCTACAAAAATATTAAAAGAATATATAACTAAAGGTTTTGCTTTAAATGATGAACGTTTTATAAATGGAAATAAATATGATACAAAATATTTTGATGAATTATTAGAACGTATCAAAACAATTAGAGTTAGCGAAAGAATGGCATATCAAAAAATTACTGATTTATTTATTGCAACAGCAACAGATTACAATCCCAAATCAGAGGAAGCTTATACTTTCTTTAAAATAGTTCAAAATAAGTTACATTATGCTATAAGTGGGCATACTGCTGCTGAATTAATGTATAATAGAGTAAATTCGGAAAAAGAGCATATGGGACTAACTAATTGGAAAAATTCTCCTGATGGTTTAATATATAAGTATGATGTAGTTATTGCAAAAAATTATTTAAGCGAAGAAGAAATGAATAATTTAAAAGATTTAACAAATATGTTTTTAGTATTTGCTGAAGATGAGGCAAAACAAAGACATGTTATGACAATGAAGGACTGGATAAATGCAACTGATGATTTATTAAAATTTAGAAGAAAAGAAGTATTAAATAATAGTGGCATCGTATCTCATAAAGAAGCAGTAGAAAAAGCTGAAAAAGAATATGAAAAATTTAGAGTTATACAAGATCAAAAATACATTTCTTCAATGGATGAATT
>CAVIUA010000037.1:0-10055 GCA_963645945.1 bacterium | reverse complement strand
TATGTAAAAAAGACTTTATAAAGTTACTTTTCATAATTCATCGCCAAACCTTTACTTTTTTTATTACACCTTCATTGTACCAATTATTTACAATATTTTCAAGATTCAATTATTATCAAAAAGAATACTAATTGATTAGTATCTCGATTAAAACAACAACAATTTATTTGAATCTGGTAAATCGTTTAATGGATTTATTTCTTTTAATTATCTACTATTCAAATTATTTTTAAATTTTTTGTTTTTGATAGGGTTTTTATTTTCTTTTTAGTATAATATAAGTGAAGATAAAAATATTTTCCAAGTACATAATAAAGGATGGTGAAGAAATGAAGGAAAAGAAATTAGAAACAATCACAAATTTATTTGAAAACAGCACTATTCGTAGTGTTTGGGATTCAGAAAAAGAAGAATATTATTTTAGTGTTGTTGATGTTGTAAGTGCATTGACAGAAAGTAGTGATGCAAGAAAATATTGGTCTGTATTAAAGTCAAGACTGAAAAAAGAGGGATCTGAGTTGACTACAAACTGTAGTCAACTGAAATTAAAATCATGTGATGGTAAATATTATAACCAGGATGTACTAGATACAGCTGGAATATTTAGGCTTATTGAATCAGTACCTAGTCCAAAGGCTGAACCTATGAAACTTTGGCTAGCATCACTTGGTAAAGAAAGAATTGATGAAGTATTTGATCCAGAATTAGCAATTAATAGAGCTGTAGAATACTACAGACGTAAGGGATATGGTGATGACTGGATTAAGGAAAGATTAATTTCTATAGTGAATAGATTTAAATTAACTGATATATGGAAAGAAGGTGGCATTGAAAAACCAATTGAGTTTGCGATGCTTACTAATGAAATATATAAATCTTGGTCTGGTATGAAAGCAAATGAGTATAAAGCATATAAAGGAATTAGAAAAGAATCTTTAAGAGATAATATGTCTGATATAGAAGTTGCCCTTACTGATTTAGGAGAAATTGCTACTCGTGAACTTGCTAAAGAACATAAACCATATGGATTAGAACAAAATAAAAAAATTGCAAAACGAGTTGGTAATATAGCAAAAATAACTAGGGATAATTTAGAAAAAGAATTAGGTAGACCTGTTATAAGCAATAAAAATGTATTAAACTATGAATACATAGATGATGTTAAAGTAATTGAGGACAAGCAATAATAAAGTTTGCCTTTTTTATAATTAATTATAGCAAAAAAGATACTAAATGATTAGTATCTCAATTAAAACAATGACAATTGATTTGAATCTGGTAAATCGTTTAGAAGATTCATTTCTTTCATTTTATCTATTAGTGTTTGTGATACTTTGCCTCGTTTTTGTACATCTTCAACACTTAAGAATTTTTGTTTTTCACGTTCTTTAACTATGTTTTTAGCAACGGTTTCCCCTAGTCCATCTATAGCGACGAATGGTGGATAAATTTCTTTATCGTTTTTGGCTATCCAAACTGTTGCGTCACTTTCGTATAAATCAACATTTAAGAATTTTATTCCTCTAGCTGTTGCTTCTAAGGCTACCTTTAAACTTTCAGCTTGACCAGACTCTTTATTTGTTGCTTCAAAGCCTTTAGCAAGAATATCTTCTAGCCTAGATTTTATAGCGTCATATCCTTTAATCATAGCTTCAACATCAACATCTGTTGCTTTTGATGAGTACCAAGATGAATAGAAATACACTGGCATATGTACTTTGTACCAAGCTATTCTAAAGGCGCTCATTACGTAAGCTGCTGCATGGGCTTTAGGGAACATGTATTTGATTTTATGACATGACTCTATGTACCATTCTGGAATGTTTGAAGCTTTCATTGTTTCTACATGACCTTTCCAAGTTTCTGGGTCTTTAGTTGCTTTTCCTTTACGGACAAACTCCATTATTTTGAAGGCTTTTATTGGAGCCATTCCTTTATTCATTAAGTAAACCATGATATCATCACGACAACCGATAGTTTCTTTAAATGGAACAATATTTTTTTGAATTAATTCTTGAGCATTTCCTAGCCAAACGTCAGTACCGTGTGAAAGACCAGCTATTTTTATTAACTCGCCAAAGGTTGTTGGCTTTGTATCTTCTACTAATTTTATGGTAAATGAGGTACCAAATTCTGGAATGCCTAGTGTACCTGTATTACACATTATTTGTTCTTTGGTTACACCTAAGGCATCAGTTTTGGTAAATATACTCATGGTATCTTTATCATCCATTGGTACTTTCATAATATCTGTTCCAGACTGCATTTGAATAATACGTAATTGTGTTGGGTCAGAGTGACCTAAAATATCAAGTTTTAAAACGCACTGGTCTATGGCATGGTAATCAAAGTGTGTTGTTCGCCATTCAGCAGTTGCATCTTCAGCTGGAAATTGGAATGGTGTAAAGTCAAATACTTCTTTATAATCTGGAATAACAACGATTCCTCCAGGATGTTGACCTGTTGTTCTTTTTACACCTGTACAGCCCATGGCAAGACGTTCTACTTCAGCAGTACGCATATCCATAATTCCATGTTCTTCACAGTATCCTTTTACGAAACCAAAGGCAGTTTTATCAGCGACTGTACCAATAGTTCCAGCACGATATACATTGTCTTCGCCAAATAATACTTTTGTATAAGCATGAGCACTAGCTTGATTCAAATCGGAAAAGTTCAAGTCAATATCTGGTACTTTATCGGCATTAAAGCCAAGAAATGTTGCGAATGGCATGTCTTGGCCATCTTTATATAATTGTTCATTACAATTAGGACATTTTTTATCTGGTAAGTCGTAACCAGATGAATATTCATTGGAGAAAGACACTCCGTTTTCATCAGAGAAAATACTTGTTTTACACTTCTTACAACGATAATGAGCTGGTAAGGGATTAACTTCCGTTATACCCATCATGGTAGCAACGAAACTTGATCCAACTGATCCACGGGATCCTACCAAGTATCCTTCATCGTTAGAGTGTTTTACAAGACGTTGAGCAATTAGGTAAATTGGATCGAATCCTCCACCGATAATTCCACCTAATACTTTTTTGACTTGTTTTTCAAGAGCTTTTTCGTCTAGTTCTTCTTCAGATGTTGCTTTTACATGTTCACGAACTAATGCTTTAACATTATCAAAACCTTTTAGGATAGTATCATGTAGTTGTTTATGAGACTCTTTTTCCAATTCTTCATCTGATAGAGTTCCTTCTAATTTACCTTTTATTATTTTTAAAACAATATCTCCATATAACTCTGTTGCGATACGTTCTTCAATATAATATGGTAACGGGTCACCATACCAGTCTGCAGCTTTGGTATAAACTAATTCAGTAACAACAGCTGGACAGTCTAGATAACTTTTTCCATCATCACTTTTTACTCTAGGTGAGAATGGTATACCAGCAGTATCTGGAATTACTTCAATGATGTCTATCATATCCGCTATCTTATTGGTATTTTCTACTACAATACGATAAGCAGTTTCAGCATCTAAGAAGTTAAAGTCTTTTAACATTTCATCAGTAGTACGGAAATGATTTGAAGGAATTTCTTTGATGCTTGATTTTGCTAAAGGATGTCTTCCACCACCAGGTACTTTTTGATTTACGATTATTTCTCTATATATCTTGTCATCCTTTTTAATATGATGAACATCCCCTGTTGCGACAATAATTTTTCCAGCATCTTCAGTTACTCTAATTATTTTTTCAACATTGGCTACTAATTCTACTTCATTAGCAAAATCACCAGTTTGAATTAAATGATTATAACATTCTAATGGTTGCACTTCTACATAATCATAGAATCTTATTATATTTGATAATTCATCATCACTTTTAGAACTAGCTTCTGTAAATACTTCACTCATGTAACAGCCAGAACCTACTAGTAGTCCTTCTCTATTTTTTTCTATTTCACTACGTAGAATTCTTGGAGTTTTATATAAATATGTAGTGTTCGCTAAAGATATAAGTTTGAATAAATTCTTTAGTCCAGTTTGGTTTTTAGCTAAAATATTTACATGATGAGCACGTCCATATTTATGAATTTCATCTTTACTAACTAATGTATCTAACTGATCCATTGTATCGATGTTACGATTAGATAGTTTTTTTAACATTTTATGGAATACTAAGGCAGTTCCTTCAGCATCGTAATCTCCTCTATGATGAGCTTCTTCATCCCATGGGACTTCATATCTTTTTACTAATGCTGATAATGAATGTCTTGCATAATTATTATCCATAGTTCTTGATAACTCTAACGTATCTATTACAGGATTTGTAAATGTTCCTAGATTATATTTTTTATGGGCCATCTCAAGAAATGAAACATCAAACTTGGCATTATGAGCAACCATTGGGCAATCTCCATACCAAGCAATAAATCTTTTAACAGCGTTTTCTTCATTATCTTTATCTTTTAGCATTTCATCAGTAATGTTAGTTATATCAATAATTTTTTGAGGTAATGGCCTTCCTGGATTAATTAATTCATCATAACGTTCTAATATTTCACCATTTTTTATTTTTACGGCACCTATTTCAATGATAGAGTCAGCACCACCGGCATTAAATCCAGTTGTTTCAAAGTCGAACACCACATAAGTTTGGTCTAATAAAACGTCTTTATTAGGACGAAGAACAATGTTTACAGTGTCATCTATTAAAGTTAATTCGGCACCATAGATAGCTTTAAATGGCTCTTCTCCTTCTTTTAAATTTTTATTATGTGAAGTTACAAAGTTAAAGACATGTGGGAATGCTTGAACACCATTGTGATCAGTTATCGCAATAGCTTTATGGCCCAAAGCAATCGCCTGCTTGACTAAAGCTTCTTCATCAGCAAGGCCATCCATTTGACTCATTTTAGTATGGCAATGTAGTTCTACTCTTTTAACTTCTTCAGTATCTTTTATTACAGATACATTTTTTTCGATTTTAATGATATCTCTAGCATTTAATACTAATTCTTTAGAGAATTGATCATTTTTAGTATAGCCTCTTATTTTAAACCAGTTACCGGTTTTTAATTCTTTAGTTAGTCTTGCATATTCTTCATTATCTCTTACAAAGACTTTACAATATATACTATCTGAATAGTCAGTTATTTTTAAGGTAATTATTTTAAAATCTGTTTTAGATGACTCAAAGTAATCTGTACCAAAGACAAATCCTTCAACTACAACGTTATTGTCCTCGCCTAAAAGAGTCTTTATTTTTATTGGATCTTCTTTAATCCCTCTACCTAAAACACTATTAGGATCTTTTGGTTCTCTATGATATTTCTTCTCAGGTGATGGAGCTGGTGCTGAAGTTGATTCTTCTTTTTTTACTGATTTAGTTTCTTTTTCTGGAATACTTACTTCTAAATCTTTCTTTATTTCATCTAAAATATTTTCTTCTTTACGAATAATTATTTCAATATTTTTTTGATAACCTAGACATTTATAAAATACATTAATCTTTTCTAAACATTTTTCTAAACGTTCTTTTTCTACTTCATTACAAACAATTAATACTAATAATTCATCTTCTATTTGTAAGCAGTCTTCATATATTTCTAAGACTTTTAACTCACTTTTTAATAATTTTAATAAATAAGAGTAATATGTTTTATAAATATTTAAATCAATATTTTTTATATCAAAAATAAATCTTATCTCTTCTGCTTTTGGATCTAGTAAGTTTTTCTTTTCTTCTAGTTCTTCATATATTTCTAAAGGTAATAAAGTCTCTTTTTCGATAAATATATTCCAATTATTTGTATGTGAATTTATTTTTATTTTAGACATTTTGGCATCAGAAAAATATTGATAATGTTCTTTATCAATATTTATTTTATTTAATAATATTTCTATTTTTTCATCCATACTACCATCATTCTTTCTATACTGTTATATTAGATCTAATTGTTCTTCTCTAATTAGACTTCTTTTCTTCGCTATACAAAACTCAATAAATTGAGAAATATCTATATCTTTTAATCTTTTTTCATAAGGGAATTTTTCTACATCAAATGATATTTTATCACGATTCATATATTTTATCATGTTCTCTTTTGTAACACCTAAATACATTAGCCAGAATGGATATATTTGACGTTTGATATTGATTAGTTTTTCATTACCTAGCCAGTAATGACTATTGGAAGTTATAAGAGTTGCTAATTCGTTTTCTATGGCCATTTCGATAATAGCATCAGCAATTAAGCTATCAATTCCTTTATAGATATTTAATTCTTTTTTTAAAATACTTTCAAGTATCGTAATAATTAATTTACTAGGTTCATTTTCAGGTATTTTTTTACCTAGAATTATTACGTTTAGTTTTTGAGAAGATATTGTTGGATTTTCTAATATTTCTAAACGATTATCTATTAAGTATACAGAATAGTCATCTATATCTTTTTTTATTATTTTTTGTAATTGATTTGATATTTTTCTATTCCATAATTTAATAATTTCTAAGCGATATTTCTCTACTTTTTTTAAGATGTCTTGATACTCAGATGATTCTAACATTATATTATATATAGTGTCATCATTTGGAATGTAGTTCTTTACATCTTTTAGAATTGTTACTCTATCTTTATAGGTATTATTGTATTGTTCTTTATAGGTTGCCCATAATTTTTGTTTCAATTTATATATAGGTTCTGATACAGAAGCCTGAAATAATATATTCCAAATTAAAATATAATCATTAACTAAGAAGCTCAACTTCATTTTAACACGTCACTTTCTTTAAAATACTTCTATATATATAATAGCACAATTAATCTCTTTAAAAAAAGAGTTTTGTCTTTATTTTACTTTATAATTGCTTTTCACTTATATTATTCAAAAAAAAAACATTAAATCTATAAAAAATTATAAATTTTTAATGTTTTTTAATTAAAATATGTTAGCCAGATAAAGTAAGCTGATGCTCCTAGTACAGCAAGTACTATTAATATAAGTATAATTTTTAATGCTACTGGCATTTTTTTCTCTTTGAATTCATCATCCATTTCAAAGTCTTTATCAGATAAATCCATACTTCTTGTATAGAAGTCTGTATCAGCACCTTTTAAATTTTCATCTACAATTTCTTCGGTCTCTTCTTCTAATTTACTTGCTTGTTCATTTACTTTTTCAAGTTGTTCTTTATTTAAGACTTCTTGAGATAATTCTTGTTTATCTTCTTTTTCTCTCGAAGATGTTTCTTCGTCTTCTTCTGGCTCTGGTTTTTCTACTTTATCAAGAATATTAGTTGCCATTAAATCACTTAGTAAGTTGACACTAGTTGCTTGATCTATTTCGCCAGCTAGAGTCTTGGAAGTAATTGTATTTATTAATTCTTTTATTTCATCATCATCTGGTCTATAAACTTTATTTAATTTCTCTTTACGATATTTTTCTAATTCTTCTTTATTTAAACTTGTAATGATATTGTAACTACTATCTTTTAGTTTTCTTTTCTCTTCTTTTTCATCAGTCTCGGTACGATTTTTTCTGGCTTCTTCTAGAACTCTATTAACATCATATATTCTGTTTTCCCTAGTTTTATATAAATGATTAAAATCTTCTAATTCTTTTTTTACTCTTGGTACTGGCTGAATATTTTGATTGAATTCTTTGATTTGATGATATCCTTCCCTAGTATTAGCGCGACTTTTGGCATTATCTAGGTCAATAGCATTGGCATTAGTTACATCTGTTATACTAGTATATCTAGTATTGTTGCCAATGTTTTGGTATAATTCTTGATTTTTACTTGAACGACTATATGTTTTTGGATTTTCATCCTTGTATCGATCCATTCTACTCGCCATACTAATCACCTTCTACTATGATAAGTTTACCATAAGTTAAATAAATTCTCAATTAGCTATTTAGTTCTTTACGTAAAAGAATATTTTAGTTATAATATTTTCTAAGGAGGATATTTATGAAAGTTAAAGTTAATCCAGATGCTTGTATCGGTTGTGGTGCTTGTTGCGCTATATGTGATACTGTTTTTGAAATTGGTGATGATGGCTTATCAGAGGTAAAGAAAGAAGAAATTCAAGAGGATGAAAAACAAGCTGTAAGAGATGCTTCTGAGTCTTGTCCTACTGGCGCTATTGAAGTTGAAGAATAATTGATTAGATTATTCTTTTTTTTGAAGTTTTAGGTTATACTTATGATAATGGAGTTGATAAAATGAAGTGTCCAAAATGTGGAAAGCCAATGACAAGGTCTTTTTGTTTATACTGTGGCTACATAAAAAATGGTAACACAATAACTAAAACTGAAAAGAATCCTAGTGCAACAGATATTGATATATATTTAGGAGATAAATTTAATACTATTTGTCATAATGAAAATACGCTTATAATATTTTTCCTTGGACCATTTTATTTTTGTTTTAATAGATTATTTTTTGTGCAATAATAGATGTATTATTTTACTTCTTTTGTATTACTACTTTTGATCTTTCTATATTTAAGGTTTTATTACTATTTATCATGGTAAGAGTCTTTTATATGACTTGTTCTAATATGATATATATGAAAATATATAGTAAAAAAATAGAGAAAATAAAATTAAAAAACCCTGATAATTACCTTGATATATTAAGAGATTGTAATGACAAGACTACTAGTCTTTTGACACTTGTACTTGGAGGTTTAATATTTTGTGGAATAGTTTGGTTATATTTTTATATGTATTTACTAAATAAATAGGAAAAGACACAATGTTTGAACTAGCATTTTTATTTGAATAGTTCATTATGTGTCTTTTTATTTGTTTTCTTCTAGACTGTATACTCTTTTTACTTCTTTTGGTGTTAGTTTTCTAAATTCACCTGACTGAAGATTTTTCAAGTCAAAGAAGCCTTCTTTTTCTCTTTTTAATTTTAATACTTCAAAGCCAACAGCTGAAAACATCTTTTTAACTTGATGATTCTTTCCTTCACAAATTGTTATTTGAACCAAGCAAGTATTTGTTTTTAAGTCTACTTTTTTTAGTTTAACTCTTTTAGCAGATACGGTAATTCCTTCATCAATTTCGACACCTGATTTTAGAGCATCAATTTGTTCTTTTTTTAATATACCTTTAAGTTTTGCCATATAAACTTTTTCAACATTATTACTTGGATGCATTAAGATATTGGCAAATTCACCATCATTAGTTAAAATTAGTAAGCCAGTTGTATCATAATCAAGTCTTCCAACTGGATAGATTCTTGCTGAGGTTGGTATTAGATCTACTACTGTTTTTCTTGATCTATCATCTGATGTTGTTGTTAGAACTCCTCTTGGTTTATTTAAGATGTAATATTCTTTTGTTTCTTTTGATATTGGCTCGTTATTTACTAATATTTTATCTTTATCTGAAACTTTTGTACCTAGTTCAGTTACTACTTGACCATTTACTTTTACTTTTCCTTCTGTAATTAATTCTTCTGCTTTACGACGTGAAGTTAATCCTGATGCCGCAATTACTTTTTGTAGTCTTTCCATTATTGGTATCACCTCTTTTTTTATTATACAATAATTTTGGTTGCTTGACTATTATAACAGACTTTTATTTTTTAACAAACATTTTTTTACATAAAATCTATAGGATTTATTTTTCAATTTATAATAATATAATTGGAAGCTTAAGTTGAATAAGTGTCTACCTAATTTCTTTTTTAGAAAGGAGGTTTGATGGAATGAAAACAAGAACCTTTGTTATAAAGTTTTTACACTCTCTTTCTATCATTTTATTTCTTTTAATCATATTGATTATTGTAATAAAAAAATGACACTTAATTCTTAGGAATTAAATGTCCTATTACACAAAATGGTAGGCATTCAATTTTCGGAACAACTGAATGCTTCCTTTTTTTATCAAGTTTCCTTGACAATTTAAATATATCATAAGTGATTATTTTTTACAAGATGTCAAAAATCTATAGGATTTATTTTTCCATTTATAATAATATATTTGGAAGCTTAAGTTGAATAAGTGTCTACCTAATTTCTTTTTTTTAGAAAGGAGGTTTGATGGAATGAAAACAAGAACCTTTGTTATAAAGTTT
>CAVIUA010000036.1:0-6583 GCA_963645945.1 bacterium | reverse complement strand
AAATAATATAATATAGATTAATATAAGGAGAAAATGGTATGAAGTTTAGAGAATTAACAATTGATGAGTTCACAAAATTTTTAAATAAGAATAAATTAAAATCATTTATGCAATCTTCAAAAATGGATACTGCAAATACTAATGTATACTATGTAGGTGTTGAAAAAGATAAGAAAATTGTAGCTGCTGCTAGATTAACTTCTAAAATGAATCGTTTAGGATATAATTATTTTTATTCTCCAAGAGGTTTATTGTTAGATTATAAGAATGAAGAAGTTTTAAAGTTTTTTTTAGATAGTTTAAAGAAATTTGTCAAAGAAAGAAAAGGTTATGTTTTACATATAGATCCTAATATATTGTATAAGAGTAGAGATATAAATGGTGATATTACTGATGAATATGATAATAGTGATATTGTTGAAATATTAAAGAAACAAGGATTTATTCATAATGGATTTACAACCGGTTATGATCAGGGACATCAAGTTAGATGGCAATATGTAATAGATTTAGAAGATAAGAGTTTTGATGATATTGTTAAAGAGTTTAAACCTCATCATATGAGTAAGATTAAGAAGGCTGAAAAGTTTGGTATTATTATTAAGGATATTTCTTATGATGATTTACCTGTTTTTAAAAATATTACGGAACAAACTAGTAAACTTATTGGATTTTCTGATAGAAGTTTGGAATATTATCAGCATATGTATGAGTCGTTTGGTGATGATGTTAGATTTGTAATAGCTTATTTAGATGCAGAAAAATATAAAAAGAAAATAGAAGAAGAGCTAGAAACTTATAATAAGAAGTATGATAAGTTTTATAATAAAGAAAATAATAGTGCTAAAGAAGTTAAGAAAAATATTGATTCTTTAACTAATCGATTAAATGAAGTCGCTAAATATGATGAAAAGATGATTCCATTATCAGCATCTATGTTTATGTTGTTTGGTGATGAAGTGATCTATTTATTCTCTGGAAATGTTGATAAGTATAATAATTTTTATGCACAATATTTAATTCAATGGATGATGATTAAATATGCTTGTGAAAATAAATATAAAAAGTATAATTTTTATGGTATTAGAGGTATATTTGATAAAGATGCTGATGGAGTTTATGAGTTTAAAAAGGGTTTTGGTGGGCATGTAGAAGAATATATTGGTGACTTTTATTTGCCAATAAATTGGTATTATTATTTTAATAGAGTATTTGATAAAATTAAAGGGAGATGATGTTTAAAATATTTTTTAATTTTTCTGATGAAATTTATATTATGAGGTGAGTAATTTGAAAAGTAAAAGTAAGTTTATTATTAGCTTGATATGTGTTTTTGTGATTGGTTTATTCATTGGTTGTACTTTTTTAGATAGTCATAATGAAAGTATTGGGAAGGCTATTAAGGAAGAAAAAATTTCTAATGTAGATGTTAAATATCATAATGGAGTAAAATTTTATGTTATTGAAGATGATTATACTGGTGATTATGATTATCAAGAGGTGTCTTTTTCTGAATATTATAATACTGATATAGCGGAGGAAATTGTTCAGACTTTTAATAGTATAAAATTGTATGATTATTATGATTATGTTGAATTTTGTAAGGAGTTTAATTTATTTATAAAATATACAGATACTAGTAAAAAATATATGATAGTTTCATATGCAACTATTGGTACTTTTAATGTAAAAGCTCGTCTTGCTAACGCTATAGAAGAAGATGGTAAAATTACTTTATATTTATGGGAAAATGTTTCTGGTGGTACTGCAGATATTGGTGCTTATTTTTTAGTAGTACCAGTTGATGCAAGCGTATATCAAAATGAGATAGTTATTACGTTTACAGATGAGGAGTATAATAATATTGTTAAATATGGTAATATTTATGGTGAATATTCTGGTACTGTTGATAAACCTATTATATATATTTATCCTGAAGAAGAGATGAATGTTACTGTTAAATTATTAAATTCGTCATTATTAACGGTTTCTTATCCTAAATATGAAGATGGATGGAATGTTATCGCTAAAAAAGATGGTACTTTATTTGATTTAAATACTAATAGAAGTTATTATGGCTTGTATTATGAAGGGAAAAATAGTTTAGCAACTGTAAAGAATGATGGTTTTGTTGTTGAAGGAAAAGATATTGTAGATTTTTTAGAGGAAAAACTTGAAATTTTAGGTTTAAATGAAAGAGAAATTAATGAGTTTATTGTATACTGGTTGCCTAGACTTGAAGGTAATAAATATAATTATATAAGGTTTGAGACGTTAGAAGAAATAAATAACTATATGCCTATGAAAATTAGTCCTGAACCTGATACTTTTATTAGAGTAATTATGGATTATAAAGCTTTGGATAAAAAAGTCGATGTTGAGGAGCAAAAATTGACTAAGGTTGTTAGAAAAGGTTATAGTGTTGTTGAATGGGGCGGTTCTGAAATAAAATAAATTTAAAACTATTTATAATGAGGTGGTAATGATGGATAAATTATTAAGAGATGCTTTAAGAAAAGAAACTAAGAGACAAGAGGGAAATATTGAGTTAATCGCTTCTGAAAATTATGTTTCTAAAGATATTTTGAAATTACAAGGAAGTATTCTTACTAATAAATATGCAGAAGGGTATCCTGGCAAAAGATATTATGGTGGATGTCAATATATAGATATATTTGAAAAGAAAGCTATTGAGTATGTATGTCAACTTTTTGATTGTAAATTTGCTAATGTTCAGCCACATTCTGGAAGTAGTGCTAATATGGCAGTTTATAGAGCTTTAATTAATCATGGTGATAAAGTTATGGGTATGAATTTATCACATGGTGGACATTTAACACATGGACATCCAATTAACTTTTCTGGACTTGATTATGAAATTGTTTCTTATAACGTTTCAGAAGAGACTGGAATGATTGATTATGATGAATTGGAAAGAATAGCTTTAGAAGAAAAACCTAAAATGATTATTGCTGGATGTAGTGCTTATTCTAGAATAATTGATTTTAAGAGATTTAGAGAAATTGCTGATAAAGTAGGAGCATATTTAATGGTTGACATGGCTCATATTGCTGGACTTGTAGCTGTTGGATTACATCCTAGTCCATTTCCTTATGCTGATGTTGTTACTTCTACAACACATAAAACTTTAAGAGGTCCAAGAGGAGGAATTATTTTAACTAATAGTGAAGAATTAATTAAAAAGATTAATAAGGTAGTTTTTCCAGGTATTCAAGGTGGACCTTTAATGCATGTTATAGCAGCTAAAGCACAATGTTTTTATGAAGCGCTACAACCAGAGTTTAAAGATTATCAAAAACAAATTATTAAAAATATGAAAGCCATGTCTGATACTTTAAAAGAATCTGGTGTAAAAATTGTTTCAGATGGTACTGATAATCATTTAATTTTAGTTGATGTTAAAACTTCATTTGGATTAACCGGAAAAGTTGCGGAAAAAGTACTTGATGAAATTCATATTACATGTAATAAAAATACAATTCCTTTTGATACTGAGTCTCCATTTATTACATCTGGTATTAGAATAGGTAGTGCTGCTATGACGACAAGAGGTTTGAAAGAGAAGGAATTTAAATTAATTGCTGAAATCATTTATAAGAGTTTAAGTAATGTTGATAATAAAAAAATACAAAATGAATGTATGGAAAAAGTACTTGATCTTACTAAGAAATTTCCTATATATAAGAAATAAAATAATGACTTTTTTGAATTTTTATGGTATAATACCCATATCAGCTGTGAATAGGAAGAGTACTTTTAATAACTATTGTAGAGAGTTATCGTGTCTGGTGAAAGATAACTAGTCATTTTAAGGAAAGACACCTAGGAGCTACTTATTTGAAATAATAGTAGAATAAGTCGGTTAAAACCGTTATCTATTTTAAGTGATTATATATTTATATAATAAATTGGGTGGTACCGCGGATATAACAGTAATTCTTCCCTTGTGGATAATATTACTGTTTTTTATTTAAATTTTTATATTTGCGGAAGTGTGATAATGAAGAAAATAAGTTTTAAAAATTTAAAAGAACATTTTAATGAAGAAATAAGTATTGAAGGATTTGTGGAAAATGTTCGTGATTTGCAATATGTGCAATTTTTAGTAATTAGAGATAGTACTGGTAAAGTACAAGTAACTGTTGAAAAAAATGAAGATAATGAAAGGTTAAATGCTATTGTTTCAGATTTGATTCCTGAAAGTACTGTTAAAGTTACGGGAAAATTATTTGAAAATGATAAGGTAAAACTTAACGGTATGGAGATAATACCAAAAGAGATAGTTGTTACTAGTAAATGTTTAGGAGAATTACCTATTAATTATAAAGATAGTAAGTCCACACTATTAGATACAAGATTGAACTATAGATTTTTAGACTTAAGAAATGAAAAGAATCTTCTTATGTTTAAAGTTCAAACATGTTTAATTAATGCAATGAGAGAATTTGTAGTTAAAAATGATTTTATAGAAATACATACTCCTAAAATTATTAGTACTGCTAGTGAATCTGGTTCTCAGGTTTTTGAGGTTAAATATTTTGATAGAAAGGCTTATTTAGCACAAAGTCCTCAGTTTTATAAACAGATGGCTATGTGTTCTGGATTTGAAAGAGTATTTGAAATTGCTCCTGCATTTAGAGCGGAAAACTCTAATTCTTATAGGCATGCTACAGAGTTTACGTCATTCGATATTGAGATTAGTTATTTAGAATCTCTCGATGAGTTAATGGATTTTGAAGAAAATTTATTTATAGCTGGACTTAGTGCAGTTAAGGAAAAATATGGTGATGAGAAAAAAATTGTTTGGAGTAGACGTTGTTGTTCCTACTAAACCATTTCCTAGAATTAAGTTGGAAGAATTATATAAAGTTTTGGAAGAACAATATGGATTTAAAATGAACTATGAAGATGTTGGTGATATGAATTCAGAATCTGAAAAATTAGCATCTAAATATATAATGGAAAAGTATGGACATGAATTTGTCTTTATTACAGATTTCAGTTCTAAGAAACGTGCTTTTTATCATAAAAGAGTTAATGGTATTCCACAAGGAGCGGACTTGATTTGGAAAGGATGCGAAACTACAACTTTGGCATTACGTGAAAATAATTATGAAATATTGTGTAGTCAAGCTTTAGAAAAAGGTCTTAAAGATGATGTTAAATTTTATCTTGAATTCTTTAAATATGGTTGTCCTCCACACGGTGGATTCGCTATTGGTGTTGATAGAATAACAATGTTACTTTTAGGTACTGGTTCATTAAAAGAAACAATGTTTATATATAGAGGACCAAGTAGAATGGAACCATAATAAATATTAGTTTTTTTGGTTATAATAATATCCAACAGATAAATTGATTTGTTGGATATTAATTTTTTAGAATTTACATTAATTATATAAAAAATATATAATTATGTTAGAAGGGAGAGTAAATTATGCTTAATAGATTAAATAAGTTTTTGTATTCATCTATTATAATATCTGTGTTAATGTTTGTGATTGGAATGATATTTATCATATTTCCAGATGTTTCTTTTACGACTATAACTTATGTTTTAGCAATTATATTAATAGTTAATGGAATCTATTTTATAATTGAAAAAGAGGCTAGCTTGTTCTTTTCAAGTTTTTTAACACTTGGTATTATAGAATTATTACTTGGTGTAGTTATGTTACTTAATCCTGATATTATGAAGACTTTATTTCCTATTGTTACTGGTATAGTAATGGTAACTAAATCAACTTTGGATTTAAGACTTTCATTGCTACTTAAAAAATATGAATATGATACTTGGCTTTCTATATTTATATGTTCTTTAATAGCTATAATATCTGGTGTAATTATTATAATTAATCCTAGTATTGGTACTATGGCTTTAACTGTATCATTAGGTCTTTTAATAACTATTAATTCTATATCAAGTATAGTTGATACAATTATATTTAAAAAGAATATTAAAGAAATATCTAAGTTATTAGAAAAGTAGTATTTTGGATTCTCGTCTTGAGAATCCTTTTTTGTTTAAAATTATCTTTTTTGTTCAAAATACTATTGAGGAGGAAAAATATATGAATGGACAATATGCTGAAGTTCCTAATAATATTTTAACAGGAAAGGATTTAGATTATTTAAGTGATATGTTTCAATGGAATTATGGAGCTTTAAAATATGTAATATAAAAGTTGCAGTTCCTGAAGGGATTTCTTTAAATGATAAAGATTATCTTAATTCGTTATCATCTAATTTAAAAGAAATGGGGAAGAATTATGTTTTAGCAATGATTGAGGCTAGTAGTGAAAAATTATATCAATTACATAAGGAAGTTTTCTTGAAGATTGAGGGCATGCAAAGAGAAGTTTATGAGTTAATGTTTAGAAAAGGTTGGTATTGTTTAGAGAAAGTTGAAGATACAAAAATAGCTGATAAGCATCAAATGTTAGATAAAGAATATACTAGTATTGATGAGTAGAATATTGGTTGATAATTAATTTATTACTGGTAATTTTGTCAATAATTTAGGAAAATGTCTCAAATAATTTGAAACATTAACGGGAAAATA
>CAVIUA010000035.1:0-19582 GCA_963645945.1 bacterium | reverse complement strand
TATACAATACTTTGTTGTAAAGGTCAAAAAAAATTCACGGAATTGTGAACTGAATTTTGTTGAATAAATTTTTGTGTACAAAAAAGTCTGTAAAAAAATAGAAAAAAAACAGTCATCTTGACTGTTAATTATTTTATTTCGATTATTTCTATTTCGTAAGATCCGTTTGGGCTTTCTACTGTTACAATATCGCCAACTTTATGATCAAATAAGGCTTTAGCAATTGGACTTTCATTAGAAATTTTACTTTCAAAAGGATCTGCTTCTTGACTACCAACGATTTTATATTCATCTTCTTCGTCATCATCAACATATTTAATGGCAACAGTATTACCAATGCCTACTTTATCTTTTGAAACTTCACTAATAATTGAAACGTTTTCTAACATTTTCTCTAATTGTTTAATTCTGCCTTCAATTTGAGCTTGTTCGTTACGAGCAGCATCATATTCAGCATTTTCTGATAAATCTCCTAGAGATCTTGCTTCTTTAATAGCCTGAATATTTTCTGGTCTTCTTACGTTTATTAAATTATCTAATTCATTTTTTAGTTCATCCAAACCTTCTTGGGTTAAATATACTGTATTTTTATTTCCCATGTGTAATCACCTCATTAATTGTTTAATATAACTTGTTAGTTGAATGCTAGACTCAACTTGCGATAGTATATCACACTTTCTTTTTTTTAGCAATATGTTATTTTTCTAATTTTTTACAATAGGTTTTTTCTCTTGAAATATTTTTACTTATTTTTCGTAAATCATCAGTAGTATATTGATCAGTATTTATTATACTAAATGGATTTTTTGTGTTTTTTACAAATTCTTTAACTTCTTTTCTTACGCCTTGTAGTGCATGTGGATAATCTTCTATGTTTTCTAAATCTTCTTGTAAAAAATCATGTAATTCTAATTTTTCAATTTCTTTAAGTTTTTCAGTATTATAATATGCTAGAAAACCTCCTGTTGCAAAACCTGTTATTATTACTGCACTTGTTGCGACAATTATTTGTTCTATATTTAAATTCATTATATTAGTTCCAAATTCTTCTATAAACCAAGAAGCTAATGTAGTAGCAGTTAATGACGTGATTATTATTTTGGCTGCTTTTGTTTCAAAATACATTTTATCTTTTCTTGCATCTATTGCTTGTTGTGTCATTATGTCTGTAACTGTTTTTAGATTCTCGTCACTTTTTTCATATCCATCGTATATTGTTCCATCAGCAAACTTTATACTGAAAGTTTCTTCATTATCAATTATTTCGGTTATATAATGATTTCTATCTTTTTCATTTCTACCAAGATATAACATTTTAATACTCCCTTCAAATCAGGAAATTTAATTTGAAAATGTTAATTACTATTATATTTGTTTTTTCTTAGCTGGTGTTAATTGATAAACTTTTTCTCTGTCAATATTTTGACTTATTCTCATAAGGTCTTTTGTTGTATATTCTTCTGAATGTATTGCTCCAAATGGATTATCGAAGTTTTCAACTAATTCTTTTACTTTAGTTCTTACTCCCGTAAATGCATGTGGATAATCTTCTATATTATCTAAGTCTTCTTTCATAGAATCACGTAAAATAAATTTTTTAATTTCAGATATTTTTTTTGCATTAACAACAATATGTTTTGCTCCAAGTAATGCACCTATACCTATTGTTACACCTGTTGCGACTGTTGCTGTTTCTGGAGTAATTGATGAAACTGATGAAGATAGTGCATTTGCTAATTCATTTACAACATATGTTCCTGCTGCAGTTCCAGCTACTGTTGTTGCTGCATTAATAGCAACTTGTCCTTTATAGTATCCTTCCAATTCTGTTGCTTCTTGCGCTTGAACTTCCATAACATTACTAACCAGACTTAAATTTTCTTCACTTTTTTCATATCCATCATATACTGTTCCATCAGCAAACTTTATACTAAATGTTTCTCCATTATCAATTACTGATACAATATATTTATGTTTTTCTTCTTTATTTTTACCAAGATATTGCATATCTCCCACTCCCTTCAAAAGTAGGCATATTATAACACATATTACTGTTTTTAGCAAGTGTTTTCGATTATTCTATATTTACTTTTCTATTTCCGATAGAAATAATTCATCAGTCATGCCGGCAATAAAATCTATTACTTGACGTTTTGATGATGTTTCTCTTAAATATTTTGCACTTTGATTATTTAAAAATATTTTATATATAATGTTTTCTGTATTATTATTTTCTATATCGGATAAATATCTGTTATATATATTATTCATGCCTTTTCTATAATATTCTATTTCTTCTTTACTTAAACTTTTACTATAAATATTTTCATAATTAAATTTTTTTAACTCATTTAATGATTCATATATTTTTTTACTCATTGTTATATATGGTTTATTTATACTATTATCAATAATGTCTGTAACAATTGTATTTATTATATCTTTATTATCATTTCCTAAAACTTTAGTAATTGTTTTTGGTAAATCATCTCTTTTAAATAATCCTAAATTGATAGCGTCTTCTATATCTCTGCCAATGTAGCCTACTACATCACTAATACGTACAACACAACCTTCTAATGTCATAGGTCTATTTTGTAATGATTTTTTTAAATCTTTATATGAATCTTGATATTGTTTTAAAAATTCTTCTTTTGTTTTGTTTATATCCGGCTCATATTTATTGGATAATAGTTCTCCATTATGACACATTATTCCATCTAGTACTTGTACTGTTAAGTTAAGACCATTTCCATTATTTTCTACGTACATATAATGTCTTACGCCTTGTATATTATGAGCAAAGTATTCATTTAGTTCTCGTAAAGATATTTCATTTAAAATTGCTTCACCTGTATGACCTAATGGAGTATGACCTATATCATGTCCTAGCGCTATAGCTTCTATTAAATCGGTGTTTAAACCTAGTCCTCTTCCTATAGTTCTAGCAATTTTACTAACTAATTGGACATGAGTCATTCTTTTTGATATATGATCATTTTGTTTAAATGAATATACTTGTGTCTTATCTAAATATCTTGTATAACTTAAAGCATGAATAATTCTATCTATATCTCTAAAGAATGATGTTCGGATATCATCATCTAATATTTTTTCAAAACGAATAGCGTCTTTGCTTTTTGTTGCATATTTTGTATATATTTCTTCTTGTTTTTGAAAGTTTTCTTTAATTATATCTAGATTTTCCATAAATATTTCCTTCATTACTTTGTTTTTTTATTATGAACTTTTTTTAAGGCTTTTGATTGTTGTTTTTTTGTTACTATCTCATCAGCAATTTTTTTGAACGGATTTTTTTCATAGTTATCTATATATTCTTCTACTTCTTTACTTGTTGCTACATTAGAGGCGTTTATAGAATTATTACTAACATATATGTAATGTCCATATTTTTCTATATCTGATTCAGCAAATAGGCAAATTGGTCCTGGTGTTATTACTCTATCCATTTCTATTCCTGATACTATTTCTTGCACTCCAAATAAGCTTTTTTCTACTATTATTTTACCAATTTCTTTCTTTGGATGATCCTTTGTTGTTTCATATACTGTTGCATTATAAAATTTTTTATACATTTTATTTTTCCTCCTTTGTTATTAATCTAATCATAGAATATGCTGGTAGACTATGATCAAACTTTAATTTTAAGACTTGTTCTGGATGTCTAGCAACTTCTAGTTCGTTCATGTCTTCATCATAAATTTTTTCGATTATATATTTATATACTTCACCCGTAGGTGTAAATATTTCTGTTTTATCACCTGGTTTAAAATAATTTCTTTCTACTAATACTATACAATTATTTTTTTTATCATAGGATGTTATTAAACCTAAATAATCTTGATTTGATAGTTCTTGACGTCCTGAATAATACTGATCGTCATAATCTGCTTCTTTTAAGAAGAAATGTGTTGACACTTCACGGTTTGCTACTCTACTTAGACGATATTCTAACTCTTGCATTATTTCTTTAGTCAATGTTTTATTGTAATATCTATCTATTATTTCGCGATATGTTCCTATTACCGTTGCTAGATAATATAATGATCTCATTCTTCCTTCTACTTTTAAGCTCTTAACACCAATATCAATAAGGTCAGTGATATATTCTGCCATATTTAAATCTTTTGTTGCCATGGTAAACTCTTTTTCTTCATCAGTTTTAAAGGCAAATCTACATACTTGGGCACATCCACCACGGTTAGCATCTCTATTTGTTACATAATTAGATAAAGCGCACCTTCCTGAAAAACAAGTACACATAGCTCCATGAATAAATACTTCAATATCAACATGAGTCTTATCAATTATTTCTTTTATGTCTTTTTTACCTACTTCTCTTGCAAGAACAACTCTATCTATACTTTCACTTTTAAAGTATTCAACTGCTTTATAATTACTTGTTGAATTTTGAGTAGATAAATGAACTTCTACATTTTTATAATTATTTTTAATGTGTGAAATAATAAACGGATCAGATACTATAAATGCGTCTATTCCTGCTTCTACTACGTTTTTTATGTATTCTTCTACTTCACTCATATCTTCATTATGAAAAACGATGTTTAATGTTAGATATACTTTTTTATTAAGTTTATGAGCAAAATCACAACCTTCTTTTATTTCTTCTAATGAAAAGTTTGTAGCATTAGCTCTTAAGCTATATTTTTGTCCGCCAATGTATACGGCATCGGCACCATATAAAAGAGTTACTTTTAATCTTTCTAAGTCTCCTGCTGGAGATAATAATTCTACTTTAGCCATTTTTCTTCACCTGATATATTGTCTTTTTAAAGAAGAAATTTGTAAAATCGTTAAAGTTTTTATATTTATTAATGTATTCTTCATCTTGACATTTACCTTCTATATATTTTTGTGTATCTATTAATAACTCTTTAAATAGCTCATGGTCTATTCCATATTCTCGTAATATTATATAGGGACAATCGCATGAATATAACTCTTTTATAATTGAAGTTGCATTAGTTATTTTATTTAAGAAAAAATTAGTACCTGTTTCATCTTCTAATATTTGGTACTCTTCATTAGTTGCTTTTTCTGTTATTATCAAGTTTTTCTTAGCATCTTTATTTAGATTATGATAATAATTAGTTAGTAATTTTCTTTTTGAAAAAGCTACACTTGGCATACTTATTGTTTCCACTATTGCTGTTATTTTACTTTTTGTAATTATTTCTTTTATTTCTTCTAAGGTTATTTCTTTACTTAATAAGGCATATTTTACGCCTTTACTATGATAATAATTACAAGTCTTATAATTATTTACCATGTAAGTTTGACTCCAGATAAGATCTGTTTTTAAATTGCATTCTTTTTTTAATTGAAGAATTGCTAGATCATAGAAAAATATTCCTTTTACATTTAATTTATCTATCTTTAGAAATATTTCTTTTAAGGATTCTATTTCGTCATTAAAAAAGTTTTTATTTAAATTGATAAATATTTCTTTATCCGGATTATCTTTTATTATTTGTTCTATTTCTTCAAATGTATATGTTAAGTAACTTTGAGAGGAATAGTTTTTTAATGATAGAATCAATCCATCGGTATATTTATTTAGGTCAGTATTTTTGATACTTTGTTCTATTAAAATTTTCATTTGCCACCTCACTTCTATATGTATTTTTAGGCATAGTAAACCGTGTTTAGTTATGATTATATCATAATTTCACGTTTTTTGGTTAATTTTGTTGGAAAAGAAAAAGTTATTTTTGAAATAACTTTCTTATTTTAACTAGTTATTTGAAATTCATATGTCTCATCTTCATAGAATTTTTCTTCTTTTAGTAGTGTTTTAGTTACAAATGGTTTATATACTATTAGTTGTCCTGATTTTATGTAGAAACTAATTTTATCTAGGTAGTTATCAATGTCAACTCCACGCCAATTTAGAAAACATTCATAGGCACAGATGCTTTTATCTATATAGCCTTCTTTGACTTCTTGTTTGTAATAATCTTGAAATTTATTTTTTAAAATAGCTTCTACTTGATTATAATTTATACCAAACATTTCTAGTACTTCATCGGCATTAAGTAGTTCTATTTTTTCTAAGTTGATATTATATGTTTTGAAGTCTACGATAGGATCACCACCGGTATTATTATTTACGGCTTTAAGAACTAATGATAGTATTGACCCGTTTATTTCATATTCATAGGTTATGGCATTATTTTTTTTATTAGCAAAACTTTGAGCATAAGCTAATATTTCATCATTAGCGCCAAGAATTTCATTGGAATCTATATTTATATATGGTACAACAATTGGATACTGTTCATTTCCATTATCATGTCTTGTCATGACTAAGGGCTGATCCTCATAAATTTTTAAATAACTATAACTATCTTTTGTTTGTTTATGTATATAGAAATATATTATTCCAATTATTGCTAGAACAGCACATATTATAATAAGAATTATGATGTTATTAGAATCAAATTGTAATTTTTTATTTGTTTTTTTTGTTTGTGTAGTACTTGGTTTTTTTTGCCTATCATATATTATCATAATAGCCTCCCTAAAGATAACATTTCCTAATGTTATTTTTCTTCTATTCTTTTACTTACGGATATACCATCACCAAGTTCATAAAAGTCTGTTTTATAATTGATATTTCCTTTTAAGAATGATATGTATTCTTTTATTTTTCTAACTAGTGCTCTTAAGTTACGACTTTCTATTTCTTCTTCAGGTTTATCTACTAGTCCATGGAATTTTAAATTATCTGTTATTATTGTTCCAGACGGATTCAAATTTTTTTCAAATTTTTCGAAGAACTTTATACTTTGAGCCTTTGCTGCATCTATAAATATCAAATCATATTTTTCGAATAGATTAACATCAAGGGCATCATTAAAAACTAAAGTAATTCGGTCTTCTAAATTTAATTTTTTTATATTTTTTAAAGCTTCTAGGTACCTTTTTTCATCACGCTCTATTGTTGTTATGGTAAGAGAAGGGTTTGATAAAGCCATCATTATTGATGAATACCCTATCGCTGTACCTATTTCTAGTACCGACTTTATTTTGTTTTTTGCTATGTATTCTATTAGGAATTTAAGTCCATCGTCCATCATTATTGGTACTTTTTCTTCCTTTGCATAGGTACGAATTTCATTTATTATTTCATAAACATTTTTCACTACTTCTCACCTTTTTTTATCTTTCCCATTTACCAGTTGCTATTAGTTCATTCTTCTTATCAGTATGTTCTTTAGCTGTTGCGAAGAAGTATGTTTTTCCTTCATTATCTGATATAAAATACAAATTATTTGTATCTTTTGGATTAATAGCTGCTTCGATTGCATTTATGCTTGGCATAGATATTGGACCTACTGGTAATGCAGGAACTATATATGTATTATATGGATTTTTGCTATTCATCATTTCAGCTGTTGCAATACCAACATCGGTAAATTCTAAGCCTAAGCCATAATATGATGTAGCACAACTTTGTAATTTCATAGATATGTTTAAACGATTATGAAAAACTGAAGAAATATCTTTAAAATCTCCTGTCTTTCCTTCTTTTTCTATAATAGACGCTAAAGTTAATATTTCGTGAGTTGTCATTTGACTATTATTTATTTCGTTTTTGTAATCGGTTAATTTTTTTTCCATTTCATCTAACATTGTTTCAATAATTTTAGAAACAGTTACATCTTTATCATTAAAATAATATGTATCTGGAAATAAATATCCTTCTAATGGATAATATATTTCGTTATTTAATATTTCATCTGTTAAAAACCAATATTTAGTAATTAATTCATTTAAGTATGTTTTATCGGCAAATACTGTTTCTACTTCTTCTTTTGTATTATTTGTATTATTAGCAATTAATGTTATATAATCGATTGCTCTTTTACCTTCTTTAAAGGTTAATTTAATAGCATTTGGATTGTAATTATTTCCTTCTACTAATGTATTTATAATACTTGGTAGTGACATACTCTTTTTTAAATTATACGTACTAGCTTTAAGACTTTTAATGTTATGTATTTTTACATATATTTTGAAATAAGTTTCACTTTTAATTAGGTTTTTATCTTTTAATATTTCTGCTATTTTTGATGTCCCTGAACCAGCTGGTATTTCTACTTGTATTATATTATCATCTTTTGAATCAACAGGTGATTTTAAGTAAGATATTATACTAAGTGCAGCTATTACTACTACAAGTGCAATTAAAACAAATAGTAATGGTTTGGGTCTTTTTCTTACTGCCATAATTCTCCCTTTCAATAAAAATAAGAGCTATTGCTCGTTATTTTCACCTTGAACTTTTTTTCTTACTTCTTCTTGTAATGTTTCTAGAATTGTTTCAATTACTTTCCATTCTTTTTCAGTTTCAATTGGTTCTAATCTGCTATTTTGATCCTCTGGATCGTAAGTTGAAGCATATACTTCTATATTTCCAGTTTCATCTTTAGTATTATCAGTATATACAATATAATTTTTATTTGTCTCTTCGCTTTCAAATGTAAAAAGTACATCATATTCTCTTTCTTGACCTGATTCATCAATCATTGTAAATTTATTATCTTTCATTTTATCTTCCTTTCTTATCCAGATAAGTCTGAAGTATGATGGTAGCGGCTAAGCTATCAACTACTTTTTTTCTTTTTTTGCGGGATACATTTCCCATAATTAAGGCATCAGTTGCACTCTTTGTTGTTAGTCTTTCATCCTGTAAGTAAACAGGAATATCAACAGTTTTTTCAAGTTGTTCTTTAAAAGATAAACTAAGTTCACCTTTTGGTCCTATAGTATTATTCATATTTTTAGGAAATCCTAAGACAATAGCGTCTATTTTTAATTCATCAACGATAGTTTTTACTTCGAATAGTAATCTTTCATATTCTTCATTATGGCGAATTGTTTTATAACTAGTCGCAATTAGACCAGTATTATCACTAATTGCCGTTCCTAAAGTACGACTACCTAAATCAAGTCCTAAATATTTCATTATTTTTGTTTTTGAAACTCTGTTAAAAGAATTTCTACAATCTTAGCTCTATCAATTTCTTGAATTTTGTTTCTAGCATCCTTATAACTAGAAATATATCCAGGATCACCAGAAATTAAATATCCAACAATTTGATTAGTAGGATTGTAACCTCTTTCTTTTAATGATTCATAAACTTCGTGTAAAATATCACGAGTTAATTCTGTATCAATACTTTTAACTTCAAACAAACTTGTTTTATCTTGTGACATCTAATCACCTCATCTTATTTATAATTTTATTTTAACATTTATTTGTTTCCATGACAATATTTTCTATACAGAATAAACAAAAGCCATGTATATTACAAATGCTAAGAACAATAGTGTTACTATTAGTCCATTTACTTTTTCAAATGTTGTAGTTTTATCTTTTACTCCTAAAGCAATAGTTATTAGAGCTCCACCAATTAATCCACCGATGTGAGCTGAATTATCGATACCTGGTGTTAAGAAACCAATTCCTAAGTTCATCAATATCAATGGAATAATTTGACTTTTTACTACATTTCCTAAATAAACTCTGTAGTGATAGCCAAAATAAACAAGTGATCCCATGAGACCAAAGATAGCACCTGATGCTCCAACTGAATAATAATTACCAGCAAATGTTATTGAGAAAAGTGAGCCAATGATAGCGGAAAATAAATAAATTATTATATATTTTGTCTTTCCTAAAAAACTCTCTAATTGACTTCCAATAATTGATAACGCATAGCAGTTGAATAGTAAATGAAATATACTAGCATGAAGGAATGTTCCTGTTATAAGTCGATAATATTCACCAGCTCTTATACTTGATCCATAAATACAATACTTACCTATTAAATCAGTGTAATTTCCTAAAATTTTGGGTATTACATATAATAAAATATTTATAATAACTAATATAGAAGTTATTATTGGTTTTTTTATTTTGAAAACACTTTCTACTTTTCTAGCATCTTCTTGATTATGTTTATTTATATCATTAGTTATTTTCATAAATAGTTCCATTCCTTTTTCAGTAAATTTCAATTTTTTATTTAAATCTGGGAAGGCTTTATTTAATACATCATTCTTATTAAAATCAGCTTCTTCATCTATTTTTACACATATAGCATTTGGATTTTCATTTAAATTTTCGGTAACATTTTCTCCTAGGTTTAGAAATATGCTGAAAACATTCATGCTAAGTGAAAATGTTTTTTTACGTATCTTCTTTATTATTCTTTTTGTTTTAAATTTATCAAAATCAAATTGCGCATCATTATGAATATAACCAGATACTATACGGACTACTTTATAATCTTCATTTAGGTTTTCTAGCCAAATTTCATTTTCTACACCTTGAAGAATTATTGGGTTATAGTTTTTTTCTGTTATAAAGTAATGAAGCAATTTCATAACCATTATATTTTTATCATCTAGTTCTAATTCTGCTTCCATGTTTTCCTCCTAAATAAGTTAATAATATTATATACTAAAACATAAAATAAAAAAAGAGGTGATTATTTTGTTAATGAAAATTCTTATTTTTTTATTATGCTTAGCTCCTTGGTTTCTTACTAATATAGTTCCTGTTGACTATAGTTATTTCAATACTATAAAACTACCATTTTTTTTCCACCTAAAGGTTCTTTTGGAATAATTTGGACTATTCTTTATATTTTTATTGCGATAAGTATTTATGGTGTTATAACTAATTATAAATGGAGAGAGATTCCTAAATCTTATAAATCTACTCTACTTCTCAATTATATATTTAATCAAGCTTATACTTTAATATTTTTTTGTCTTAAAAATAATTTTTTAGCATTTGTTGATACAGTTGCGATATTTATTTCTTGTTTATTCTTATATCATGAAACTAATAATTTAAGAGAAAAAAGTAGTAAGTTTTTAGATCCTTACGTACTCTTTTCGTTATTTGCTTCTATTTTAGCTTTAACTATATATGTAATTAATACTTTGTAGTTTTATTCTTCATTTTCTAACTCTTCTAATTTTTCTTTAAATTCTTTTGTTGGCTCAACTTCAAAATAAAGTTCCTTATTAGTTCTTGGATGTTTAAATCTGATACTTTTAGAATGAAGCATTTGACCAAATTCTGTACAATTTTTTTCTTTTCCATATAAAGGGTCATTTACAATAGGATAATTTATATAAGCTAAATGTACTCTTATTTGGTGTGTTCTACCAGTTTCTAGAATACATTCAATTAAAGTATTAGCTTTATATCTTTTTAAGACTTTAAAATGAGTTATGGCCTCTTTTGCGTTTATATCTGTAACTTGCATTTTAAGCCTATTTCTTTGATCTCTTCCGATTGGGGCATCTATTGTTCCTGTATCTGTTTTTATTACACCGGTTGTGATGGCTAAATAACGTCTTTCTACTTCTTTACTTCCAATCATTTTAGATAGTTTTTCATGTGTTTCTTCATTTTTGGCAACTAACATAAGACCAGATGTATCTTTATCTAGTCGATGAACTATTCCAGGACGCATCTTGTCACCTGATGTTATATTGAATCTATATAATAAAGCATTAACAAGTGTGTTTGTGTAATGACCAGGTGCTGGGTGAACTACCATACCAGAAGCTTTGTTTATGACTAAAAGGTCATCGTCTTCATAAACTATATCTAATGGTATATTCTCTGGTTCAACACTTATCTCATAATTAAGCTCATCATTTACTTGTATTTGATCATTTAATTTGACAAGGTAATTTGCACTTATCACTTTATCGTTTACTAGTACTTTTTCTTCTTTGATTAGTTTTTGAATTTTACTTCTAGAAATATCTAGTTTAGTAGCTAGATAAGAATCTATCCTTGTTTGTATTTCTTCTTCTACGATAATCATACTAACCTCCTCGTTGTAATATTTTAACATATAATATAATTTTATTAAAGAATGTCTATTTTATTTTCTTTGGATATTTGTTCTAATAGTTCTAGTATTTTTGCACAATACTCTTTATTATTACTATTCATGTTATAAAAATGACAGTAACAATTAATTAAGCACCAAAGATAATTATCAAAATTAAAGCTTAATTCTTCCTTGTATCCAGATAAAAACATTTTTATATCATTAACGTTGTCCATAAACTCTTGTCCTGGTCTTAATACTGTTGCCCAGGCAATGTCTTGTTCTTTAAATCCTTTACCTGAATATTCAAAGTCTAAAACTGTACTTATTTTTCCTTTATACCATAGGATGTTTCCATAATGAAAATCACCATGTATAAAAGTATCTTTATTTGTTTCTATTTGATTTTTACCTAGATATCTAACGTAAGGTTGCAATTCTTTTATTTCTGTTTTTACAATGCGATTTATATCTCTTTGATATGAATCTTTAAATTGGTTCTTTGGTGTTTTGTGTATTATAGCTAGTTCTTTTCCATATTTATGTAAATAATCTTCTTTTTTAGAATTATCTTTTTTAAAAATTTCTGATAACTTATTGCCTGCCTTTTTTTCTAGAAAAAGACAGTTTTTATTTTGATGTTTTACTAAATCTAAAACTTTAGCAACTTTTTCGTAATATTTGTTTTTTTGTAATATGTTGACATTTTCTTTTTCTTGAACAAAGTCACTAACTCTACTTCTTTCTATTTTTAGTACTACATTTATTTTTTCATTGCTATTTTCAATTACACATTCTATAACGTCATTACCAGCTGGATAGTAATTAATTATTTTAGTAACTTTTCCAAGCTTAGTATTTATATCTTTAGGATTTATTTCTAGATCCCGCCATTTTTTATATTTAGTCATAATAATAGTTTCCTTTCATTACTTTTTTATATCTCTTGATATGTAGATTATTATTAGTAAGAATACACCAATGGTTATTCCAATATCAGCAATGTTGAAAACAGGAAAATTATAATTGAAAATTTTAAATGAAAGAAAATCAATAACTCCTTGATAAGCAATTCTGTCAATTAAGTTGCCAAGTATTCCGCCTAGTACTAATCCAAACGATAAAGACATTGGTAAAGTTACAGTTTCTTCTTTTTTTAGGTAGTATATTATTACACTTATACAGATAATACTTGTTATTGCAAGAAGTATTGTTTGATTTTCTAATATAGAAAAGGCAGCACCTGTATTTTTTAAATATTGGATCGAAAAGAAATTTGGTATTATACTAATTTCTTCGTTTAAACTCATGTTAGTTTTTATTAATAATTTTACAATTTGATCTATTAATAATACTATTGCCGAGGTTAAATAAACTTTATTTTCATTTTTTTTCATTTTCTTCACCTGAAAGACGTAAATCTTTTATTCTTTCTACTATTATTTGATATTGATTTAATCTTTTTTCCACAGTACCTCTTACTTTTAGCAGATCACCGGCTTTTATGTTGCTATAAATATTATATGTTTTAGGAAATAATGTATATTCCATTGTACTCGTATCATCTGAGCCAGTTAAAAAAGCCATTTTATCACCAGTTTTAGTACTAATAACTTTTATCTTATCAACTAAAATCAAAGTATCTATTTTTTTAGAAAAGTATTTTTCAACTTCTGATAACTCTATGCAATATGGATTATCTTTTTTATACATTGTAGTTGGATGTGACGAAAGATAGAATCCAAATACTTCTTTTTCTTTTTCTAGTAGAAAATCTTCACGATATTCTTTTTGCAACTCAATTTCTGGTTTCATAACTAAATCTGACTCAATGTCTTTAGTTAATTCAGCATAATTAAATAAATTATCTAAATTGTAAACTAAAGTTGCTCTATTAAAATTGAATTCTTTAAAGACGTTAGCATATATTAAAACTTCCATGTTTTTCTTACCAAGGCCAGCTATATATAACCTACTGAAACAGTCATATATATCAATAAAATCGCCAGACTTTTTTGCTTCTTCTATTTTACTTGTAACTACTGTACCAATAGATTTAATGTTAGATATTGGGTAGATTATTTTATCATTCTTTACAAGATATTTATTTCCAGACTCATTAATACTTGGTTTTTCCACTTCAATCATATTAGCTTTTGCTTCCATAATGTATTCATGAGTTTTTGTTTCACTACCAATGACATTTGTCAGAAGATTAGCAAAGAAAATTGTTTTATAATGACATTTTAGGTAAGCCATTTTGTAAGCTATTAATGAATAAGCAACTGAGTGTGATCTATTAAATCCATATCCAGCAAAGTTTAGAATTAAGTTAAATATTTGTTTAGCTTGCTCACTACTATGTCCAGCTTTAACACTTTTAGCAATAAATTTTTCCTCTTCACTTTTTAACAGGTCAACTTTTTTCTTACTCATTGCTCTTCTTAGAATGTCAGCTTCTCCTAATGTATAGTTTGCATATACTCTAGCAACTTGCATTATTTGTTCTTGATATACTAAAATTCCATAAGTATTTTTAGTAATACTTTCTAATGACTTATCTAGGTACTCTACTTTTTCTTCATTATGTTTTCTTCTAATATATGAATCAATATTGATAGCGGCACCTGGTCTAAATAACGCTATAGCGGCGAAGATATCTTCAAGTGAATTTGGTTTTAGACGAACTAAAAAGTTTCTCATACCAGTTGACTCAAACTGGAATATTCCTGATGTATTTGCTGTTTCAAATATTTTTAAAGTTTCTTTATCATCTAAAGGTATCTTAGAAAACTCAATAGTTTTTCCAGTATAAGTTTTAATATCATTTATTATATTATCTATAATTGTTAGATTTTTTAGACCTAGAAAGTCCATTTTTAACAATCCCAAATCCTCTAAGTATTCCATGGAATAACTTGTTAGATACATTCCATCACCTGTTGTTAAAGGGACAACTTCATCTAAATCTACTTTACTCATAATAATTCCAGCAGCATGAGATGATGTGTGTCTAGGAAAGCCTTCTAATTTTTTCGCAATATCATACATATTTTTTAATGCAGTATCACTATCTATTCTAGCTTTGAAAGATTGATTTTTAGTATAGAAGTCTTTTAATTTATCTTTTGTAAAACCCGGAATAAATTTACATAAACTGTCAACTTTGTAGCTAGGAATATTTAAAACTCTTGATACATCTCTTATTACTTGTTTTGCCCCTAAAGTGCCAAAGGTAACTATACCCGAAACTCTTTTTTCTCCATATTTTTCAATGACATACTTTATTACTTCACAACGACGATTATCTGGAAAGTCAGTATCAATATCAGGCATTGTTTTTCTCTCTGGATTTAAAAATCTTTCAAATAATAAATCATATTTTATAGGATCAATATCTGTTATGCCCAAAGAATATGCTACTAAAGAGCCTGCTGCACTTCCTCTTCCTGGACCTACTAAAATTTTATTTTTCTTGGCAAATTTAATAAAGTCATAAACTACTAAAAAGTAATTTGGAAAGCCCATAGTATTAATTGTTTGTAACTCATAAGTTAATCGTGATTTATAATTAGCAGGTATTTCATTATTATTTAGTCTTTTGGCTAGACCTACTTTACAAAGTTCAAATAGATATTTTTCTGGATTATCACACTTATATTCCGGTAAAAGATTAACAGCTTTTGGAAACTCTAAGTTACAACTATCAGCTATTTTAATTGTATTAACTAATCCTGTATTACTTGTTAAATCCAATATATTATCGATATTTAATTCATGATTATCGATATCATAAACCATCTCTTCACTAATTGTTTTTCCATCTCTTATTCGATATAGATATGGAAGATATCTTAAATCGTTTTTAGATAAAGCTAGATTTTCTCTTAGGAAAACTATATTGCTTGTTATTTTCGAAACTTCTTTTTCTTCTTGTTTATTTCTATATCCTAAATAAATTAATTGGTAAATTCCATTTAGTTTTGTAAATAATTCTTTATATTCATATGGTAAAAGACATATTACATCAGCGTTATATTTATTCAAGTCCGTTTCTGTTACTTCTCTCTCATTTTGAATTGTTGATAATTTAATAAGACTTTTATATCCTTGATATGACTTTGCTAAAAGAATAAGGCTGTAATCATCTAATATGATTTGAAGGCCAACAACTGGTTTTATATCATTTTTCTCACACTTTTTTATGAACTCCATTGTTCCATACATATTTGTATCAGTTAGAGCTATACAGGAAAGGTTATTTTTATTTGCATATTCTATTAAATCATCTATTTTTAATAAACTTGATAATAATGTGTAGTTACTTTTATTAAATAATGGAATATACATGAACAACATCTCCTTCTCTAGTTTTATTTTATCATAAGTAATAGGATAAAAGATAAATAAATTTGTCACTTCAGATTGAACTTATTTGATTATGTTATTACTTTACCTAAAAGAATTATAGATATGGCGTAAATTAATAATCTTGTCTTACTATAATAAAATACAAACAAACGTTTGTCAATAGACTGAATGCTGGTAATTTATACCAAGTTAGACATATAATAAAAATGTAATAATTTTATATTTTTATTCTACTTTTGTTTTGAATATACACTATTGATTTTATATAATTTTATTTATTTTAATTTTATTTCCTTGATTTTTAAGTATTTTGTTTGACTTTCACTTGTTTTTATGTTAAAGTTATTAAGCAGATGTCGAAAGCCAAACAAAGAAGGAGGGATATTATGGCAGTTAATATATCAAAAAGAGTTGGTAATGTAAAAAATAAGAGATCTCATGCTTTAAATGCAACTAAATCAAGACAAAATTTAAATTTACAAGTATATAGACTTGCTGATGGTACAAAAACTAGAATCTCAGCAAAAGAAAAGAGAACTTTATTAAAAAATCAAAAAGCAGCTTAATGCTTTTTTTGTTTGTCTTAATCCGTCATATGATTTTGTCGCTTTTTTCAAAAAAAATATTAGTTTTCACTAATATTCTATTCACAATTATATCCATAGCTAACAGCTCTTTGAGTAGCTGTTTCTTTGTCTTCTCCGTAAACAAAGTCAACATTAGTACCAGGATAAGCTTTATGTTGGTCTGTTAAAGTTGTTACATCAATCGTTTTTAAATCTATTGTTGTATTTGTTTCAAAACCATTATTTATTAAATTAGTTTTTGAAGTGTATCCAGGTATTGTCATTTCTTCAAATGATTTAAATATTGGATAATAATAATCCACAACTGGTTGTCCTGTTGTTTCTTTACCAAGACTTGTTACAAAGCTCATATTTTTAACACACGTATCCAATACATTATTATAAAAAACTAAGTTCAAATCTAGAATTAATTCAGTTCCTGCATTTGCATCAATACTCGTATAATGACAAGTTACTATGTCATTTTTTGTTTCAACTAAATCTTTGTTATCACTTTTTTCGGTAATTCTTTTACTCACTACTGGTGACTCAGGTGTTATTTTATCAATAACAAAAGCCATTATACTGTTATATGATAGTCCTGCTATTATGCAGATTATTCCTAGCACAGATAAAAATATAGCAGGCTTTTTGCTAACTGACTTTTCATATTTAGCAACACGTTGTAAATCAGTAAGATTTAAAACTTGTGTTTTTGTTAGTTCCTCTCTTGACATTTGTTGACTATTACTGTTTTGTTTTTTTCTCATGTTTGCCACCTCTATTCTTAAGATAATTATAACAAACTACAAAAAAATAGCCAAGAAAAAAATAACTTTTTAGTTATTTTTTGTACGAGCATCATATTTCTTACGTTCTTCTGTGTTTAGTATTCTTTTTCTAATACGAATATGATTTGGTGTAATTTCTACCAATTCATCAGAATTTATGTAATCAAGTGCATACTCAAGTGATATTGGTCTTGGTCTTTTTAGGACTACTGTATGATCTGATCCAGCTGCTCTTGTATTAGTTAATTGTTTACCTTTAACAACGTTTACAGCCAAGTCATTATCACGGTTACATTCACCAACTACCATACCTTCATAAACTTCTGTTCCTGGTTCAATAAACATAATACCACGGTCTTCAAGATTCCCTATTGAATAAGCTGTTGCGGCACCATTTTCCATTGAAACTAAAACTCCAAGTTTTCTTTCACCTACTTCGATATTTTCATATGGTAGATATTCTTTAAACGTATGATTCATGATTCCATAACCTTTAGTTAAGGTCATAAATTCTGTTGAAAAACCGATTAGACCACGAGATGGAATTGTATAAATTAATCTAACTTGATTTTCAAAATTAGACATACTTTCCATTCTTCCACCACGAGTACCAAGTTGTTCAATTACGGAACCAACGCTTTCTTCTGGTACTTCGATTTGTAGTTCTTCATATGGTTCACATTTTTGTCCATCGATTTCTTTTATAATTACGCTTGGCTTAGATACTTCAAGTTCAAAACCTTCGCGACGCATATTTTCAATTAATATACCTAAATGTAATTCTCCACGTCCAGCAACTAAATATGATTCATTACTTGCTTGGGTTACATGTAAGCTAACATCTTTTTGGGTTTCACGCATTAGACGTTCTTCTATTTTTCTAGCTGTTACTATTTTACCATCACGTCCAACAAATGGTGATGAGTTAGTACCGAATGTCATTTGTAATGTTGGCTCATCTATATGTAATTGTGGTAATGGGTTTATGGCATTATTATCACAAATTGTTTCGCCAACTGAAATATCAGCAAGACCAGCTATTGCTACTATATCTCCGGCTTCTGCTTCTTCTATTTCAATACGACGATAGCCATAATATCCAAATAATTTTTGAATTCTAAATTGCTTTGTTGTTCCATCAAGTCTACAGCAAGTAACCATTGAGCCAGTCTTAATTTTTCCATTATGAACTCTACCAATACCAATTCTACCAACAAATTCATTATAATCTAATAATGCTGGTTGGAATTGTAATGATTTACTAGAGTCTCCTGTTGGAGCTGGAATTTCTTCTAGTATTGTATCTAAAACTTCAGTAAATCCTGGAGTTTGATCTTCTAAATTGTCACTTATTGAGCAAGTTCCATTTAATGCTGATGCATAAAGTACTTTAAAGTCTAATTGTGAGTCATCTGCACCTAGTTCAATAAATAAATCTAGAACTTCATCTAATACTTGTTTACATCTTGCACTTGGTTTATCTACTTTATTGATAATAACAATAGGCTTAACTTTAGCAGCAAATGCTTTCTTTAAAACGAATCTTGTTTGTGGCATTGGTCCTTCATAAGCATCTACTACTAGTAAAACACCATCAACCATGTTCATGATACGTTCTACTTCTCCACCAAAGTCCGCATGTCCTGGAGTATCAAGGATGTTAATTCTAACACCTTTATAATCTAGGGCTGTTGTTTTAGCAAGTATTGTTATTCCTCTTTCTTTTTCTAATGCATTTGAATCCATAGAAACATTACTAACGTCTTCGTTTTCTCTAAACATACCAGATGTTTTTAAGATTTCATCAACTAATGTTGTTTTACCATGGTCAACATGTGCTATGATTGCTACATTTCTTTTTTCCATATATAAGTACACCTCTTTTTTACGACGTTCACCATTATAACACATATTGTTTGGAAAAACTAGTTATTTTTATTATTTT
>CAVIUA010000034.1:0-27416 GCA_963645945.1 bacterium | reverse complement strand
ATGTTAATAGTATAAATCATTACTTATTAAAAAATAAAAACTGTCCGTAGATAAGTTTTGTTGTTGAGTAGATTTTAAATATATTTATAATACAACCTTGAATATTTTTTCATATTCTTTTTTTTGTGTCATATATTTTAATAAAGCAAGGAGGAATTCATGTTATGAGCAAACAGAATTTATGGTTTTTAACATTATTTAGTTTAATACTTGTACTTAGTGTTTATTATATTACTATGCCAAATGACTTACTTATTTCTAATAAGAAAGATGAGAAAGTAGTTTCTACTAAGAATGAGAAAACTAAAATTGAAGAGACTTCATCATTAGTTGCGATGAGGGTTAGTCTAGAAGAAGAAAGACAAAATGAGATGGATGTTTTACAAGAACTATTAACTAATGAAGCTAGTAGTGCAGAAGAGAAGAATAATGCTTATGAGAAATTAAAATACTTAAATGAATTGCAAGGAAAAGAAGAAGAAATAGAAAAGGAGATAAAGAAGACTTATAATAATAACTGTTTTGTTAAAATAGATAATAGTAATGTCAATGTTGTTTGTGTTGCTGATAAGCATGATAGTACTTTGGCTAATAATATAATGAGGCTAGTACAAAAGTCTTATAAGAATAAAATGTTTACTACTGTTAAATTTCAAAAGAGTTAATTAGGTAAATACATACAACTTATTAGTCTTTTTTCATACAATATTCTAGGTGAAGTGAAAATGGCTAATACAATATTAACAGCTAGAGAAAAATCGGTCTTTGAGCTTTTAATAGTAAATAAGAGTACTAAAGAAATTGCTAGTGAATTAGGAATTAGTGAAAAAACAGTTAGAAATCATATTTCTAATGTAATGCAAAAACTTGGAGTTAATGGTAGAGCAGGTGCAGTAGTAGAATTATTAAAACTTAAAGAATTATCATTATAATCGTGCTAAAATGGCACGATTTTTCATATACTTTTATAGGTGATTTTATGCTTAGGACTAAGGCTTTAAGGAAAATATTTTTAACTACTTTAACATTATTTGTATTACTTACTGTTTTTACTATTACTAATTCTAAGACTGAGAATGTATTAAAGACTAATTTAGAAATTGAGGATATAGCTGGATTTAAGACTGATGTTATTTATTTATTAAATGATAAAGGTTTATTGGTAAAGACTAAAATATTGTTAGAAGGAAATACTGCTGAAGAGAAGATTAATAAATTACTTTTTAATTTAACTGAGGGAAGTTCTAATAGTTTTCCAGAAGGATTAGGAAAACTTATTCCTAAAGGGACAGTAGTTAATAATGTTATGGTTGGTAATAATTTAGTTACAGTTGATTTTTCTAAAGAATTACTTAAAGTTAGTTCTGATATGGAAAAGCCAATGGTAACAGCTATTGTTTATAGTATATTGGAACTTGGTAATTATGAGGGAGTTAGTATATTAGTTGATGGTAAAGTATTAGATAAATATCCTAATTCATTAGAAGAGATTCCATCAGTTATTAATAAGAGTATTGGTATAAATAAAAATTTTAGTATTACTTCGTATAATAATATTAATAAAGTTGTGATATACTATTTGGAAAATATTGATAATAATTTATATTATGTACCCGTTACTAAGTATGTAAATGATGAAAGAGATAAGATTAAGATTATAGTTGAAGAGTTGGCTTCTAGTTATATATATGAAAGTAATTTGATGAGTTTTTTAAATAGTAATGTTGAACTTTTAGATTATAAGGAAGATAATGATATAATGTATCTTAATTTCAATGATTATTTATTTGATGGAAATGATAAGATTTTAGAGGAAGTTCTTTATTGTTTGGCTTATTCTGTTTTTGATAATTATAATGTTTCAATGGTTAGTTTTATGGTAAATGGACAAAGAATTAATTATGTTGATAGGGAAGATAATGTGATTAAATAGTTGCGGTATTTAGAAAAAGTATAAAAAAGCTCTTGCAAGAATAGGGCTTTTATTGTATAATTCTATTTGTCAGTTGATATGTCTGCGTAGCTCAGCTGGATAGAGCAATCGCCTTCTAAGCGATCGGTCAGGCGTTCGAGTCGCCTCGCGGACACCATTTATGAATTAAATCCTTGATATTCAGGGATTTTTTTAATTTTATTTTACTTTTCTCTGGTAAAGTACTTGTTTACAGAAGATAACTGTGTTATTATTGTGTTGTGGGAAGGTTATTTTAACTAATATTTGTTTTCTCATGTTAAAATAGTTTCTTCGGAACGACGCGACTAATCACTTCCTACATTAGAAACAAGAAATTGTTTCTTTTTTTTTTTCGTTTTTTGTGGGAAAGTTAAATTTATTTAGAATAATAAAGTAGGAGGTGAGAGAAAAAGTCGTTATGAAAGTTGTCTTACAAGATGGTATTAAAGACTGTGGTATTTGTTGTTTACTTTCTGTTATTAGATTTTATGATGGGGATGTATCTAAGGAATATTTAAGGGAAATTACTAATACTAACAAGTCTGGAGTGTCAGCTTATGATTTAATAGAAGGTGCTAAAAGTATAGGATTTGATGCGGTAGGTGTGAAGGGAGACTTGTCAAAAATAGAAAAAAATAACTTACCTTGTCTTGCTCATGTTATCGTTAATAAGAGTTATAAGCACTTTGTTGTTATATATGATATTGATTTTAAAAGAAACAAAGTTTTGATTATGGATCCGGCAAAGGGAAAAGTAATTTTAAGTATGAGTGAATTTAAATTGATGTCTAGTATGAATTATATATTTTTGAAGCCAGTTAAAACTTTGCCTGTTTTTAATAAGAGTAAAATTATTCGTAAGATATTAACAGGATTTTTTAAGAAAAATAAAATATTTGTAATATTGATTATTGTTTTAACCTTTGTTTATTTTTTATTTCAAATCATAACTACCTTCCATTTTAAGTATTTATTAGAGTTTTCAGTTAATTATAAAATAAGCAATTTGATTACTTTTTTGAGTATTTATGTTTTCTTTCTATATTGTTTCAAAGAATTTACTAATTTTATGAGAAATATTTTATTGACAAAAATTTTAAGTAAACTGGATTTGGAAATTACTTTTGTAACGTTTAAACATATTCTCTTACTTCCATATTTATATTTTAAGAATCGAACAACAGGTGAAATTATTTCAAGGATTAGAGATTTAAATACTATTAAAAATTTATTAGGACAATTTTGTTGTATGATTTTTTCTGATTTTGTTGGTTTTATTTTATTTAGTTTTATAATGTTTAGATTAAATAGAAAAATATTTATAATAGTTTCTTGTATATGTGTATTTTTATTTTTTATACAGATAATATTTAATCATTTTAGAGTTTTAAAAGTTAAGAAGGTTAATGTTTATAATGATAAAATTAATTCTTATTTAATTGAGGCTATTACTAATATTGAGACTATTAAGGGTAGTCATTTAGAAAAGAAGTTTACGGATGTTTTTAAGATTAAGTATCAGAAATTATTAGAGAAAAATTATAGTTCTAGTTTATTTGAAGAAGTGTTTTTGTTCTTAAAAAATATTAGTAATAATTTGTTACTGGTTGTGATACTTGGTTATGGATGTTTCTTTGTTGTATCTGGTAAGATGAGTTTAGGACAATTACTGGTATATCAAAATGTATTTAGTTATTATCTTTATTGTTTTGGAAATTTATTAAACTTATATACTGGCTATCATGACTTTAAATTAGCTTTAAGAAGAATTGAAGATTTGTTTACAGTTAAGACGGAGAAGTTTAATGGTAAAGGATATTATTTGATGTGTCGTTTAGATGGAGATATTGTTATTAAGAATTTGAATTATAATTTGGGAGGAAAATGTTTATTTAGTAACTTAAGACTTAATATTTCTTATATGGATAAAGTTTTATTGACTGGTGAATCTGGATCTGGAAAGAGTACATTAGTTAAATTACTTTTAAGATATATTTATGTACCATTTGGATTTATATCTATTAAGAATATTGATATTAATCATTATCATTTGGATAATATAAGAAATAATATTACTTATATTAGTAATAATGATACTTTGTTTACAGATACACTTTATAATAATATTACACTTAATCAGAATGTTTCTAAAGAAGAGTTTTTAAAGATTACAAGGATTACTAAAGTTAATGAAATAGTTAAAAATGATAGACTAGGATATCGGAAATTAGTAGAAGAGGATGGATTTAATTTTAGTTCTGGTGAGAAACAGAGAATTATATTAGCTAGGTCATTAACTAGAAAGAGTGATATTTATATTTTTGATGAGGCTTTTAGTCAGATAGATATAGATAAAACAAGAATTATTCTTAGAGATATACTGGAATATTTGAAAGATAAGACTGTTATTGTGATTAGTCATAGGAATAATTTTAATAAGTTGTTTAATCGAGTCTTAAAATTAGAAAAGGGTAGAATATATGAAATTAGTAAATTATGAGAAGAAAGGATTTGTTATATTTTTAGTTGTTTTCTTGTTTATTTTGCTTTTTGGACTTTGTGTTTATACTTGGTGTAAGAAAATTAATAGTTACAGTTTAGTTACTGGTAGAGTTAGAAAAAAGAATTTAATAGAACTTTATATTAAAGATAAAGATATGAATATTATTTATAAAAATAGTAATGTTTATATTGGTGATAAAAAAGCTAGTTTTTCTATTGTTGAAGTTAATAAAGATATATTAATTGATAGTGATGATAAATATAATTTAGTGTTACTTAAGACAAAGTCATCTTTAAGTGATGGAGAAATAGTTGAACTTACTTTTAATGATAAACGTATTAGTTTATTTAAAATATTTGATGTTATTTGGAAAGGGTGAGTTATGGAGAAGATTAATAATTTAGAATTACAAAAGATAACTGGTGGGGTATCGGCTTTAGCACTTGTTGGTATTGCGGCTTTAATAATTTTTATTTCAGGTGTACTTGATGGGTTTACTAATCCAGGGAGGTGTAATGGTTGAAGAAGGAAAGTGATATGAACTTAAAAGAAATATATGCTGGTAGTAGTGTTTCAGGTACAATTATTAATGCTTTTACAAAGATAATTGGAATGATGTATGATGCTGGTAAGGGATTTGGTTCATCAATAAGAAGACTTGGTGAAAATAATTTATGTCCATTAGAATAATTATTAAAAAATATTGGAAGATAATAGTTACAATAATAGTAATTTTTAGTATGCCTTTTATATATGAAATAGTTAAATTCTTGTATGAATTTGGTACTTTTATCGGTTCTTTAGGGCGATATTTGTTGAAATTTAGGACTTTTTGTTAAAAAAAACTAAAAATCTGTTGAAAAACAAGAGAAGTTTTGTTATAATTCTTTGTAGTTAAAAACGAAGGGAGGGATAATGATGGCAACTAAAGTAACTGTTAGAGGTAATTTGGACCAAGCTCTAAGAAAGTTCAAACAAAAAGTGGCAAGAGATGGTGTCCCTTCAGAATGTAGAAAAAGAGAAGCTTATGATAAACCAGGTGTTAGAAGAAGAGCTGCTAAAAAAGAAGGAATTAAAAATTCTCAAAAGAGAAATCGTGCTAACAATAGAGATTATTAATCTCTATTTTTTTTATATTTATCATATACTTTTATAGGTGATTATATTGATAGATAAGATTAGAGATTATATAAGAGATGATGAATTTAGATTAACTATTTTTAAAGATCGGTTACATATAATTAATTATTTAGAGATTTTGACACTTAGTAATAAACATATTTCGGTTGATACTGGTGATAATTTAATTGTTATAAAGGGAGAAAATTTGATTCTTAATAAACTTTTAGATAATGAAATATTAATTACTGGGAAGATATATACAGTAGAGGAATTATATGATTAATAGATATAAATTAGTTATTACTGGAAGGAATCCCGATTACTTTTTAAGGAAAATTATAAAGAAAAAAATTAATATTTATGATTTAGAAAAAACACATAAAAAGATATATATTGTTGTTGATGATGTAGGACTTGACGATATTAGGAGTATTAAAACTAGTTATAAAATTCAAGTAGTTGGGAGACTTGGTTTAGCAAGAGTTAAATATGTTATTAAAAAATATTTGTTATTTTTAATATTTTTTGTGTTTGGTATTTTTGTAAATATATTTTTAAGTAATATTATTTTTGATGTAGATGTTGTACATAGTAATCCTTATATTAGAGAATTAGTATTTAATGATTTGAAAAAGTATGGAATTAAAAAATATAATTTTAAAGTTAATTATGCAAAAAAAGAAAAAATTGTTAATAAAATTTTAAGTGATGAGAAGAATGATATCGAATGGTTAGAAATAGATAGTGTTGGTACTAAGTATATTGTAAAGGTTGAACAAAGAAAGAAAAATAAAGATAAAGAAACTTGTGTTAGAAGAAATATTGTGGCAAAGAAAGACGCTATGATACTTGGAATAGAAGCTACTGAAGGGGAAGTGCTAAAAAAGAAGTTGGATTATGTTAAAAAAGGGGATATTATAGTATCTGGTGTTATTTATAATAAAGAAAAAATAGTTGCTCAAAAGTGTGCTACAGGTAAAGTTTATGGAGAAGTTTGGTATTTAGTTTCTTTAGATATTCCGGTTAATTATAGAGAAGAGAATGTTACTGGTCGAGTTAAAAAGCAATTAGAATTTAAATTTTTAAATAAAGAATTTCATTTATTTTCACATTTTAAGAGTTATAAGAGAGAATCTTATTCAATAATTTCTAATAATTTACTACCTATTAGTTTGGACTTTACTAGTTATTTTGAAACAAAGATTAAGAGTAAAACTTATACTTTGGAAAATGTAGAAAAAGACGCTATTTCTTTAGCGACAAATAAACTTGCTAATAAGCTGGGTAATACTGGTGAGATAGTAAGTAAAAAAGTTTTGAAAAAGTATAAGAAAAATAGTAAAATAATAGTAGAAGTGTTTTTTAAAGTAAAGGAAGATATTACGGATTATTTAGATTATGAAGAAATTGTACAAGGAGAGTGATATTAATGTTAGGACCAATTACTACTACATTACAAGGTGTTATTGATATTACTTGGCCGATGGTTTTAATTGCTTGTGTTGTGATAGTTTCTTTAAGACTTAGTTATCTAATTAAAAATAAAGAAAGAGTAGTTTTATATAATGAGTTATTAAGCTTATCTTTTTTGATTTATATTATGTCTTTGTTCCAAGTTGTTACTTTCCAAGATGATGTTACTTGGTCTAGTAATAATTTTATTCCTTTTAGGGAAATATTGCGTTATAATATGGGCAGTCGACTTTTCTTCAAGAATGTATTAGGTAATATGATTATGTTTTTACCTTATGGATTTTTTGCTAGTTATTATTTAAAAAGTAAGAAGTTGACTTTGCCATTGTGTTTAACTATTTTGACATCTGTTTCTATTGAAACTGTTCAATTAATTATTGGAAGAGTTTTTGATGTTGATGATATTATTTTAAATATACTTGGTGGAGTACTCGGTTTTTATATATATCATATACTTGATATTCTTGGTAGTAAGTTACCTAATATATTCAAGAGCGAATGGTTCTTAAATATTATTTCAATTTGTGTATTACTTGGATTATTATTTGTTTTATTATAGGAGGAAAAATGGGTAGTATTAGTATTTTTAATCAAACTGATAGAGAGATTGAAGAATTAAAAACAGTAGAAGATGTATTAAAGAGTGCTGTTAAAAAGGAGAACTTGGTTAATACAATATTTAATTTAATTATAGTTGATAATGATTATATTCATGAACTTAATAAGGATTATCGTCATATAGATAGGGAGACTGATGTTATTACTTTTGCATTGGAAGATGATGATAGTTTAGTTATACCTACTGATGAGAGAATTCTTGGAGATATTTATATTTCAATAGACAAAGCTATGTCTCAGGCAGAAGAATATGGTCATTCTTTACTTCGTGAATTATCTTTTTTGGCAGTTCATGGTTTTTATCATTTACTTGGCTATGATCATATGACTAAAGAAGATGAAAGGATTATGTTTGCTAAACAAGAGGAGGTATTAGAAGCATATGGGATCACAAGATAAAAAAATTAAAAATTTAAAGTTAGATAAAAAAAGATTAACTAATAGTTTTAAGTATGCTTTTGAAGGAATTGTACAAGCTTATATAGGAGAACAAAATTTAAAGATACATAGTGTTATAGCTTGTTTAGTTATTTTGTTTGGCTTCATTTTAAAAATAAGTTATGTTGAATGGTTAGTTTGTTTAATACTTATTGGTTTAGTTTTAATGGCAGAGTTTTTTAATACTTCAATAGAGTATTTAGTTGATTTAGCATCTTCTGAAATTCATCCTTTAGCAAAAGCGACTAAAGATACAGCGAGTGCAGGAGTACTTATGATGGCTATTATTTCAGCTATCATTGGTTTAATTATATTTGTACCAAAGTTAATTAATTTTGTAGGAGGCTTATTATGAAAGAAAAGTTATTAGAGTTATTAAATAATAGTTATTCACCTTATTCTAATTATGCAGTTAGTGCTGTTTTAGTTGCTAAGGATGGTAAAGGTTTTTATGGTGTTAACGTAGAAAATGCTAGTTATGGAGCAGCAATATGTGCGGAAAGAAGTGCTATTGTTTCAGCAATTTCTGCAGGATATAAAAGATATGACTTTAAAGAATTAAATATAATGGTTTCATCAGGTAAGATAGGAATGCCTTGTTTTTTATGTAGACAAGTAATTTCTGAGTTGTTTGATAAGGACGCTATTATTAGATGTTATGCAACAACAGGTGAATATAAAGAATATAAAGTAGAGGATATTTGTCCTTATCCATTTGGAAGTGATGATTTAAAATGAAATGTGGATTTGTTAGTTTAGTTGGAAGACCAAATGTTGGTAAAAGTACTTTACTTAACAGTGTGTTAGGAATGAAACTTGCGATTACTTCAAATGTGTCTGGTACAACAAGAAATATTATTCAAGGAATTTATAATGATGATGATTCACAAATTATATTTGTAGATACTCCTGGTATTCATAAACCTAATGATAAACTTGGAACTTTAATGAATAAGAAAGCTTATACTTATACTGAAGATGTAGATGTAATATTATTTTTAGTGGATATTTCAAAAGGATTTGGAAAAGGCGATAAGTTTATATTAGATAAATTTAAGGAAAAAGATGCTGTAGTATTTTTATTACTTAATAAAATTGATTTAGTAAAAGATAAAAGTGTTTTATTAGAAAGAATCAATGAGTTAAAAGAATTATATGACTTTAAAGAAATAATACCAATATCAGCTTTAAAAGATGATAATATTAAACTATTAATAGACTGTATAAAAAAATATTTACCAGAGTCAGAAGCAATATATTCTGAAGAAGAACTTACTAATGTTACAACAAGATTTATTATTAGTGAGTTTGTAAGAGAAAAAATATTAGAACTTACAAGAGATGAAGTTCCACATACAGTAACTTGTTATGTAGAAAATTATGAAGAAGATGAAAAGACTGTTCATATTCAAGTTTTAATAGTTGTTGATAGAGATAATATAAAGAAAATAATTATTGGTAAACAAGGACAAATGTTAAAAGAAATTGGTACAAGAGCAAGATATGATATGGAAGAGTTTTTAGGTAAAAAAGTATATTTAGAAACTTATGTAAAAACTTTAAAGAATTGGCGAGATCAAGAGAAGTACTTTTTAGAATTAGGATTAAAAGAAGAAGATATGTAATTAATTATGTATAAGATTTTTATAAAATTATCACTATATTAATAGAGGTGATTTTATGAGTCAAATACTTTGGAATTTATTTAAGAAAACTGGAGATATTAAATATTATAATTTGTTACAACAAATAGAGAAGAAGTGATGTGTTTTGACAATTGAAAGTTTTGAAGGAATTGTTTTAAGTGAAACTAATTATAGTGAATCAAGTAAAATACTTAATGTTTTAACTGATAAATATGGTCTTATAGGTGTTATGTCTAAAGGATCTAGAAATATGAAAAGTAAACTTAGAAGTGTTAGTAGGAAGATGATTTATGGTACTTTTCATGTTTATTATAAAAAAGATGGACTTTCTACTTTAATTGGTGTTGATGTTATTAATGCTTATTCTAATATACTTTTAGATTTAGAAAGAGTTAGTTATGCTTCTTATATGATGGATCTTGTTATGCAAGTATTTAAACAAAATGATGATAATAATATTTTTTATTTACTTAGAGATTCTTTGGGAAAGTTAGAAGAAGGATTTAATCCTTTAGTTCTTACAAATATTTTGGAATTAAAACTTTTAGATTTTTTAGGTGTTAAACCTTGTATTGATTATTGTAGTAAATGTGGATCTGACAAAGGAATTGTTACACTTAGTACTGATTCCTTTGGTTATATTTGTAGGAATTGTTATAATAATGAAGGATTAGTAAGTGAAAAGACTATTAAGATGATTAGGTTATATTATTATGTTGATATAAAAAATATTACTAAGTTAGATGTTTCAAGTTTAGTTAGTAAAGAAATTAATCAGTTTTTGGATGAATACTATCAAAAATATACAGGTTTATATTTAAAGAGTAAGGATTTTGTAAAGAGAATTAATCAATTAGTAGAAGGATGATGTATATGAAGATCATTTATTTTGTACATGGTACTACTTATGATAATGCTAGTAAGAAATGTTCGGGTTGGAAACAAGTCGAACTTAATGACTTGGGAAGAGAACAAGCTAGGAATTTAGGTAAGGTACGTAGTGATGTTAAGTTTGATGTTATATTTACATCTGATTTGATAAGAGCAATTGAGTCTAGTAATATTGCTTTTCCTGATGTTTTAAAGATTCAAGATGAAAGACTTAGAGAATGTAATTATGGGCATTTAGATGGTGGAGATAAGAAATTAGTTGTGTATGAAGAACATATTAATGAGCCATTTCCCAATGGAGAATCTTTAGAAGATGTAAGAAGTAGAGTTAAATCTTTTTTAGATGATTTAGTTACTAAGTATAATGATAAGACTGTAGGTATTGTTGCTCATAGAGCTCCACAGTTAGCAATAGAAGTTCTGACTAAGAATATTAGTTTTGAAGAAGCTATTAAAAATGATTGGCGTAATACCGGTGATTGGCAACCTGGATGAATATGATATATCAGATATTGACAAATAAGTAAAATGAAAGTATTATATGATTTATAAGTGTGATGACGAGTCTTGGAAAGCTTCGAGCAGTATATTATTAAAGATGATTCTTCTGGAATAAGTAAGGTGGAACCGCGGGTATACTCGTCCTTATGATGTTCTAGAAGTTTTTTGGTTTTAGAGGGTGATAATATTAATATATTTATAGGTTGTTCTTCAAAAGTAAAAATAAATAAAAAATATATCGATGATGCGGATTTTATAAGTAAAACTTTAGCTGATTATGGATATGATTTAATTATAGGTGGTATTTCAAAAGAAGGTATGTTTGGAAAAATATTAAATAATTTTAGTGAAGCTAAAAAAAAGATAAAAGTTTATACATTGAAATTATATAATGAAGATGTAAATTTATATAATGTAGATTGTAATTATGTAGAAAGTACTTTTGATAGAACTGAAATCATTTATAAAAATGCTTCTAAGATACTTATTCTTCCTGGTGGTACAGGGAGTTTAGCTGAATTATTTGGTATGTTAGAAGATAATCGTACTATTGAAAGTACTAAAGAAATAATTATTTATAATCAAGATGGATATTATGATGATTTGATTAAATTTATAAAAAAACTTATCAATGAGAAATTTAATGATTATTCTATTTTGAATTATATAAAAATATTTGAAAAAAAAGATGATTTAATTAAATATTTGGAGGTTTAAATATGACAAATTTAACAATGGAAAAATTAGTTAGTTTTTGTAAACAATATGGATTTGTATTCCAAGGAAGTGAAATTTATGGTGGTCTTGCGAATACTTGGGATTATGGTTCTTTGGGAGTTTTGTTAAAAAACAATATAAAAAATGCTTGGATGAAAAAATTTGTTCAAGAAGATATAAATTGTGTAGGACTAGATAGTGCAATACTTATGAATCCTAGAACTTGGGAAGCATCTGGACATATTGCAACATTTTCTGATCCGTTAATTGATTGTAAAAAATGTAAGACTAGACATCGTGCTGATAAATTAGTAGAAGCTGATGGTGTAGAAGATGCAGGTGGAATGAACCATGATGAGTTGATGAATTATATTAAAGAACATAATGTAGTTTGTCCAAATTGTGGAGCTTTAGATTATACTGATATAAGAGAATTTAACTTAATGTTTAAAACATTTCAAGGAGTTACTGAAGATGCTAAAAGTACAGTATATTTAAGACCGGAAACTGCTCAAGGTATTTTTGTTGATTTCTTAAATGTACAAAGAAGTATGCGTCTTAAAGTACCATTTGGTATTGGTCAAATTGGTAAGAGTTTTAGAAATGAAATAACACCAGGTAACTTTATTTTTCGTGTTAGAGAATTTGAACAAATGGAAATGGAATTTTTCTGTAAGCCAGGTGATGAATTAAATTGGCATCAATATTATAAAGATTATTGTTATAACTTTTTGTTGAAGTTAGGAATAAAAAAAGAGAATTTAAGATTAAGAGATCATTCTAAAGAAGAATTATCTTTTTATAGTAATGCTACTACTGATATTGAATATAAATTTCCGTTTGGATTTGGGGAGTTATGGGGAATTGCTTCACGTACTGATTATGATTTAACTCAACATCAAAAAGTATCTGGAGTTAGTCAGGCTTATTTAGATCCTGAAACTAATGAAAAGTATATTCCATATGTAATTGAACCAAGTGTTGGTGTTGATAGAATGTTTTTAACAGTACTATGTGATGCATATGATGAAGAGGAACTTGAAAATAATGATGTAAGAGAAGTATTGCATTTACATCCATATTTAGCTCCTTATAAGTTGGCAGTTTTACCTCTTGCTAAAAAGTATCATAGTGAGAAAGCTCATGAAGTATGGAAAATGCTTTCTAGTAATTTTTCTTGTAGTTATGATGAGGCTGGTTCTATTGGTAAGAGATATAGAAGAGCTGATGCATCTGGTACTCCTTGGTGTTTAACTGTTGATAATGAGACTTTAGAAAATGGTACTGTTACTATAAGAAATAGAGATACAATGGAACAAGTTACATTAAAACTTGAAGAAGTTGTTGATTATATTAATGAAAGAATTAAATTTTAATTTGAAGGGTGTGTGTGTATGTTAAATATAGTTGATGTTGGAAAACGTTTTGGTTCAATGAATGTCTCATCAATTTCGTATGATAATTTAACAGTTAAGGATAAGGTCTATTTGTTAGAGCAATATGGGACAAATATTTTGGACTTACATGATATTGATTTAACTGGTCCTGTTAAAAGAGAAATCTTTGATAGACATCGTATGGAAATGGCTCATGATTTTGGATTTGATGATAAAAAGATGTTTGTTGCTAATCAGGATAAAAAAGATGGTAGTTATTTTGAATTAACAAAGGATTTTGTAGAGGCTACTTCTGATGGTTGGGATTTTGATATTACAGAAGATATTTTAATAATTACTGATAAAGTGCCAGGTGTAGTTGCTGGGCATCCAATAGCTGACTGTCCTGTTGTTATGGTGTGTGATGCTAAAAAGGGTGTAACAGCTCTTGCCCATTGTAGTGCTGAACTTATAGATAAAAAAATGCCTATGATGGTAGTTGATGCTTTACAAAGAGCATACGATAGTAAAGATGATGATTTAGTTGCTTATATTAGTGCTTGTGCTGGAGACGGTTGGACTTATAACAACTATCCTCGTTGGGCAACTGATAGAAAACTATGGGATGGAGCTATTAGAGAAGAAAATGGTGTTTTTAGAATAGATATGCGTAAGGTTTTAACTAGAGAATTAAATGAAGCAGGTGTTTCTATGAGTTCATTTAGTAATGTTGATACACGTACTAATCCTAATTATTATTCTAATAGTATGGCTAGTGCTAATGGTGGAAATGACTCAAGTAAGGCTGGAAGAAACTTTTCTGGGGCATTTTATCGTTAAAATGTACGAAAAACGTACAAAAAGTGTTGACAAATAAGGGAGTTATGCATATAATTGTACTAGTCGAGAAAAAAGGAAAGAGATTTATATCCACCTGATCAGCGAATAGCGATGGGTCAAATGCCAAGTTTAATAATATTATTATGTTATTTAGATTTAGTTTGGCTTTAAAGTGGATATAATGTTTATATCCGCTTTTCTTATTATATTGGAGGTGTTATTTATCGCAAACAATAAGAATAACATGTTGATTAACGATCAAATCAAGGCTAGGGAAGTATTAGTTATTGGCCCTAATGGAGAACAAGTTGGAGTTAAGTCTATTCAAGATGCATTGACACTTGCTTCATATGCGGCATTAGATTTAGTACTTATTAGTCCAAATGCTAATCCGCCTGTTTGTAAAGTAATGGATTATAATAAATTCCGTTATGAAAAACAAAAGAAGGAAAAGGAAGCACTAAAGAGACAAAAGGCTAACATGTCAGAATTAAAAGAATATCGTTTATCGCCTGTTATCGACGTAGGTGATTTTGAAACCAAACTTAGAAATGCTACTAAGTATTTAGAGAAAGGTGACAGAATTAAGCTTACTATTCGTTTTAAAGGAAGACAACTTGCTCATACTGAATTGGGTAAAGAAGTCCTTGAACGTTTTGCATCTCGAGTTAGTGATTATGCGGATATAGAGCAAAAACCTAAGTTAGACGGAAAAACTATGACTATGTTATTAGTACCAAAAAAAGATAAGTAATAGGAGGAAAAAATATGCCAAAAATTAAAACACATTCTGGTGTTAAAAAAGTTTTAACTAAACGTAAAAATGATTATAAAATTGGAAAGCCAGGAAGCATTCATAACACTGGTTATAAATCAGCAAGTTACAATAGAGCTTGTAGAAAGGGTTCTACTATTAGTAAGTCTGATTACAAGAGAATTAAGAACGTAATATAATCTAGAAGGAGGAAATAGGAAATGGCAAGAGTTAAGAATGGAGCAGTTACAAAAGCTCGTCATAAAAAAGTATTAAAAGCTGCTAAAGGTTACTTTGGTAGTAAACATAGACTATATAAGTCAGCAAAAGAACAATTAATGCATTCTGGACAATATGCATTCAGAGACAGAAAACAAAAGAAGAGAGATTTTAGAAAATTATGGATTACAAGAATCAATGCAGCTTGTCGTCAAAATGATATTAGTTATTCAAGATTTATTGAAGGTTTAACTAAAGCTGGTGTTGAAGTTAACCGTAAAATGTTATCAGAAATAGCAATTGATGATCCTAAGATGTTTAGTGAGTTTGTTAAAGTTGCTAAAGATGGTAAAGCAGGAAAGATTACTAAATCTACAGAAGTAATTGGTAAAGAAGTAACTATTAATGGAGCTAAGGCTAAAACTGCAACTAAGAAAGCAGAAAAAGCTGAAGAAAAGAAAGAAGTTAAAAAAGAAACTAAGAAAGAAGAAACAGTTGATTATTCAAAAATGACAGTTGCTGAATTAAAAGAAGTAGCTGCTAAAAAGAAAATTAATGTAACTGGTCTTAAAAAAGCTGAAATTATTGAAGCTTTAACTAAATAAGCATATTAGCGGATTTACTTATCTAGTGCCTTATAGGTGATAAAGTATTAGAAACTAATAGAAGAGATAAAACGAAGGAGAAAAAATATATGACAATAGTATCAATGAATTATTTATTAGAAGCTGGTGTTCATTTTGGACATCAAAGAAGAAGATGGAATCCTAAAATGAAGGAATACATCTATACTACAAGAGATGACATTTATATAATCGATTTACAAAAAACAGTTAAGAAATTAGAAGAAGCTTATGAAGCTATGAAAGAAATAGCTCAAAATGGTGGAACAGTTTTATTTGTAGGAACTAAGAAACAAGCTCAAGAAGCTGCTGAAGAAAGTGCTACAAGAACTAACATGTATTTCGTAAATGAAAGATGGCTTGGTGGAACTTTAACTAACTTTAAGACAATTCGTTCTAGAATTAGAAGAATGGAAGAAATCGAAAAGATGGAACAAGAAGGAATTTTCGAAATGCTTCCAAAAAAAGAAGTTATTCAAATTAAAAAAGAATATGATAAGTTAAATAAAAACTTAAGAGGAATTAGAGAAATGAAAAAAATGCCTCAAGCATTAGTAATCGTTGATCCTCGTAAAGAAGAAATAGCTATTAAAGAAGCTCGTATTTTAGGTATTCCAGTATTTGGTATCGTAGATACTAATTGTGATCCAGATATGGTAGATTATGTAATTCCAGGTAATGATGATGCTGTTAGAGCTGTTAAATTATTAATTGGTGCTTTAACTAACGCTATTGCTGAAGTTAACGGTAATGAAGTAATTGACTTTGTTAGTGAAGAAGATAAAGCAAAGGCTGAAAAAAAAGCTCAAAAGAAAGAAGCTAAAGAAGAAAAAGTTGAAGTAAAAGAAGAAATTAAAGACGAAAAAGCTGAAGTAAAAGAAGAAGTTAAAGAAGAAGCTAAAGCAGAAGTAAAATTAGATGATTTAACTTTAGCTGAATTAAAAGCTATGGCTAAAGAAAAAGAAATTAAAGGTTATTCTACTATGAAGAAAGCTGAATTAGTAGAAGCTTTAACTAAATAGTTATTGAAGTCGACTAAGGAGGGTGGAAGGGAAATTTCATCTTCTTTTTTCTTTCTTTATTAGAAAGATTAGTTTATAATTTAAATATATAGGAGGACAAATTATGATTAAAGCAAGTGATGTTAAAGATTTAAGAGAAAAAACTGGTGCTGGTATGCTTGATTGTAAAAAAGCATTAGAGGCAACAGAAGGAGATATGGAAAAGGCTATTGACTGGCTAAGAGAAAAAGGTATTGCTAAAGCGGCTAAGAAAGAAAGTAGAATTGCAGCTGAAGGTTTATGCCAAATCAAAGTTGATGGAAATAAAGCTGTTATGTTAGAAGTTAATTCTGAAACAGACTTTGTTGCTAAAAATGAAGAATTTACTAACTTTGTAGATTATTTAGCAGATGAAATTTTAAAGAATGATGTTGAGACAGTAGAAGATGTTTTGAAAATTAAAGATGGTAGTGAAACTATTAATGATAAGTTAGTAGCTTTAGTTGCTAAAATTGGTGAAAAAATTAGTTTCAGACGTTTTAATGTTATTACTAAGAATGATGATGAGTGCTTTGGTACTTATAAGCATTTAGGTGGTAAAATTGGTGTTGTAGTTGTAGTTAAGGGAACAGATGAGGCTGTTGCTAAAGATGTTGCTATGCAAGCTGCTGCTATGAATCCGGTAGGTCTAAAAAAAGATGATGTACCAGCTGAAATGGTTGAAAAAGAAACTCGTATTATTAAAGAACAAGTAATGGCTGAAGGTAAACCAGAAGCAATAGCTGAAAAAATGGTTGTTGGTAGACTTAATAAATTCTATAAAGAAATTTGTTTAGAAGAACAAGCATTTATTAAGGATTCTTCATTAACTGTACTTGATTATGTTAAAAACAATAATGGTGAAATTATTTCAATGGCTAGATTTGCTGTTGGCGAAGGAATCGAAAAAAGAGAAGAAAACTTTGCTGATGAAGTAATGAGTCAAATTAAGAATGCTTAGTTTTTAGGATAAGAGAAGAATATGAAAAAAAAGTTGGTATTGACATTATTAGTTGCTATTATGTTTTTGTCTGGATGTTCTATTAAGAAAGTAGATGATCTTTCTCAATCTGAGAAATTTGCAAAAGAGTATTCAGTATCTAAGGATAATCCGTTTAAATATGTTGGTATTGATGAGATTTTAGAAATATTTAAATCTGGAACTGGAATTGTTTTCTTTGGTAATTCTGATGATGATTTTTCTAGAGAAACAGTTAAACTATTTACTGAGGCAATAGAAGATTGTGAAGTCAAAGACATTGATGTTTATTATTATGATCCTGTTGTTATTAGAGATAATAAAGATTATAAATATAATGAATTGTTGTGTTTACTTGAAGGATATTTAAATAAAAATAATGATGAAGAATACTTATATTTACCGGATATTTATTTTGTAAAAGAAGGTAAGATAATAGGTCATGATAATGAATCGGCATTTGTTGTGACTAATAATGAAGAGTATTCAATTGATGAAATTAAAAATAAATTATTTAATAAATATGTTAAATTGTTAAATGATTATAGTAGAGAAGATATTGATGAATAATTAATATCTTTTTTTACGTAAAGTTTTTGTTTTATTAAAATAAATTGTTGTTTTGTTTTACTTATAAGATTATAATTTTTTTAGAGGTGAAAAGTGTGAGTACTAAGAAAGGAAAAACAGAAGAAATAGAAGTACCAGTTGTACAAGAAGATTTAGATGATAAAGTTGAACGTTTAGTAGAAGAAAAATTAGAAGAAGAGAAAAAGGAAAGAACTTCTAAAGTTACCATTTGCGCTTTAGTAATAGTTTTAATTTTAGCTTTAGGATATATTGCTTATGATAAAGGGTTAATCTTTAGTAATTTTAGTATTAATAATTCCGATGTATCTGGTAAAGATAATAATTCTGGTAATAAAAAAGATGAGGAAAAAAATGAAAATAAAGACTATATTATACAGTTAGATGTTAATGATAGTACTGTTGTTGATTTGTTTAATAAGATGAATAATGCAGCTGAACATTATTGCGGTGTTTCTGAATATTATACTAATTCTCGAATTACTGGTTCTAGCCTTGGTAATCAATTTGTATTTGATGTTGCGGTTTTAAATGTTGAAAAGATGTATGGTAAAGTAGATATTACTGAAGCACAATTTGAAAATGTTGTTAGTAGTATATTTGGAAGTAGTTATAAATATAATCATATTCCATATAAATCATGTACTTTATATGAATATAATTCTAATATTAAAGCATATGTATATCAAACTAGTTTAGAATGCGGTGGATCTTGTGGTATTTACGATTTAAGAAAAGTTGTTGGTGCTTATAAAGATGATAAGACTTTAACTATTGAAGTTGGTGTTTTATTTGTTACTGATAATAATGATAATACATATACTTATTATAAGGACTATAATAAAACTCAGGTTGTTACTGATTACGAGAGAGAAACTGGTGTTGAGTACGCTAAAGAAACTATAGAAAATGCTAAAAAAGGTACAATTTACAATATGGTATTTACTTTAGAAAATGGTAATTATGTATATAGTTATACAGAGCCAAGTAGTAAGTAATTAGTTTTATATATGAGATACTAATTAATAGTTAGTATCTTTTTTTGACTTGTAAGATTAAAACATTTGTGATACGATGAATATGTCAAGGAAACTTGAATAAAATAAAAATAGGGAATACTTAATATCGTTGTGTTAAGTACGTACCTCTTTACTTTGGTTGGCACTTAGTCACATCATTGATTAAGTGCTTTTTTTATTCATCATTACTTAAATAATAGAGTAATAAGTAGGATGATGATAATGATCAGGCCGAAGATTAATAAATCTTTCTTCATCAAAACATCACCTCCTCTCTATAGAGGTAGGCACTTAACTATTAATGTATTCCATAATTAAATTATACGAAAATAATTATAATATCCTAAAAAATGTAATATAAATATTATGTTAAATACATTGTCAAAATAATAAAAAAATTATATAATATTGGTGAACAAATTAGTATATGTTACTTTAGTCTTAAAAGTAGGAATTTTGATTGGTAACGATCAAAGTGACAAATTCTATTTGTCTTTTGTTCTAGTTATTATATAATATAAGTATTAAGGAGAGATGAAATATAATGGATAGCGAAATGATTATCTTAGAATTAAATGAGAAAATGGATAAGGCAATTGCTACTTTAGAAAAACGTTTTACTACTGTTAGAGCAGGAAGAGCTAATCCTTCTAGTTTGGATGGTATTATGGTTGAGTATTATGGTAGTATGACACCTTTAAAACAACTAGCAACTATATCTGTTCCAGAAGCTAGACAATTATTAATTAAGCCATTTGATAGAGGATGCTTAAAAGATATAGAGAAAGCTATTTTAGCTTCTAACTTAGGTTATAATCCTGGTAATGATGGAGAAACAATTAGAATTATTATTCCAGAACTTACAGAAGAAAGAAGAAGAGAATTAGTAAAACAAGTTAAAGCTTTGGCAGAAGAGGCTAAAGTTGCGATTAGAAATATTAGACGTGAAGGTTTAGAGGATGTTTCTAAATTAGAAGTTTCAGAAGATGAAGAAAAAGGTTTAGAAAAAGAAATTCAAGATATAGTTAATGAATATAATAAAAAAGTAGAAGTAAAATTAAAAGAAAAAGAAGAAGAATTACTTACTGTTTAGTAAGTTTTTTTCTTTAAAAAAAATTAACTACTCATTAGTAGCTAATCCTTTTTCAACACGATTTTTGATTAATTCAATAAGTTCATTTTTTAATTCTTGATCGGCATTTTCCCAGATGATACTTAAAAATACACCAAGTCCTGGTAAAGTTACTTCATCTTGTGATGTAACTGATTCATCTATTGCTTGACGAAGTGTATTATAATCATCACCTTTAAAATTATTAATTATATGTTCTCTGATGCTCATATCCATATCTTTCCTCCTCATATATATAATGAGACATTATTGATATTTTTATACTGTTATCTTAACTTTATTTTTTTTAATTTATATAGTAAAATATATTTGGTGATACAATGAAATTGACTGTTAATGATAAAATATATGACATTGTTATTGAAAGAAAGTCTACAACGAAGAATACTTATATAAGAGTAAAACCTGATTTAACGGTTTTTGTTACTACTAATAGATTTACTACTACTAAAGCTATCACAAATTTAATAGAAGAAAATTATGATAAGTTAGTTAGAATGATAGAAGTTCAGGAAAGGAAGAAGGAAAATAATCAGGGATTTTTATATTTAGGTAAACAATATGATATTGTATATGTAGATTCTAATTCTATATCTTTTGGAGATACTAAAGTTTTTTTAGGAAAAGATTTTGATATTGATAAATGGTATAAGAAACAAGCTAAAGGTATATTTTTAGAACATTTAGATGAACAGTATAATAAATTTTCAAAACGTATTTGTTATCCAAAATTAAAGATTAGAAAGATGACTAGTCGTTGGGGTGTTTGTAATATTAGTTTAAAAACAATTACACTTAATTTGGAACTAATAAAAAGAGATACTAAATATTTAGATTATGTTATTGTTCATGAATTATCGCATTTAATTCATGCTGACCATTCGGAAAGATTTTGGGCATTAGTAGAGGAAAATATGTCTGATTATAAAAAATATCGTAAGGAGATGAAAGAATTTTGAATGTAATTACTAGTTTAGATAATGAAAAAGTTAAGTTATGTAAAAAATTACAAAAAAAGAAATATCGTGATGAATATAAGATGTTTGTAGTTGAAGGAGCTCATTTAGCATTAGAAGCTTTTAGAGCTGGTATTTTAGAAGAACTTATTTTGGAAGAACATCAAGATTTACCTTTTCCTTCACCATTTTGTTATTTTTCTAAAGAAGTAATGAGTAAAGTTTCAACAATGGATACACCAAGTACTGTGTTAGGACTATGTAGAAAAATAGATAATGATGATGTTATAGGTGATAGAATTTTAGTTTTGGATAATGTTCAAGATCCGGGTAATTTAGGGACTATTATTAGAAGTGCTTTAGCTTTTAATGTTTCAACAATTATTTTATCTGAAAATACAGTTGATTTATATAATCCAAAGGTTTTAAGAGCAACACAAGGTATGTTATTTCATATAAATATAATTTCAAGAGATGTTGTTAATTGGCTTAGTACTATTGCTCCTTTAGGTATTCCAATTTATGGTACAAAAGTTGATGGTGGATTCGATCCTAGAAAACTTACTAAAACTGAAAAGAAAAAATTTGTTTTAATTGTAGGTAATGAAGGTAATGGTGTAAGTAGCCGTGTTTTAGATCTTTGTAACAAAAATCTTTATATTCCTACTAATATAAGAGTTGAAAGTCTTAATGTTGCGGTTGCGACTAGTATTTTACTTTATGAGTTGGGGAATTAATTATGCAGAAAATATATGTAGGTAAAGTAGTTGGTACTCATGGTATTAAGGGAGAAATTAGAATAATTAGTGATTTTCAATTTAAAGATAAAGTATTTGTTGTTGGTAATAGTTTGATTATTAATGATAAAGATTATGTAATAAGAAGTTATAGAAAACATAAGAATTTTGACATGGTTACTTTAAATGATTATAATGATATTAATGAAGTTTTATTTTTAGTTAGAAATAAAGTTTATTTTGATAAAGAAAAATTAAATTTGAGTAATGAAGAAGTATTAGATGAAGATTTACTTGAATATAAAGTTATTGATCAGGATGGAAGCGTGGGAAAAGTATTGGAAGTTTTTTGGGCATCTCCTACTAATAAAATTATTAGAATTATGTTTAAAAAAGAATATTTAATACCTGTTTATTCTCCTATGTTAAAGTCTATTGATAAAAGTAATAAATGTATTTATGTAGATATATTAGATTAATTTAAAGGAGGTTTTTTATGAGAATTGATATTCTTACATTGTTTCCGGATATGTTTAAGAATGTATTTGAAGAATCTATTGTTAAAAGGGCTCAAGAATTAGGAAAACTTGAAATTAATATTGTTAACTTTAGAGATTATACTGATGATCCTCATAAAAAAGTTGATGATACTCCTTATGGTGGTGGAGCTGGTATGGTACTTACTTGTCAGCCAATATTTGATTGTGTTAATGCTTTAAAAACTGATGAGACAAAAGTTATTTTGCTTACTCCTGATGGAGTTTTGTATAAACAAAATCAGGCATATGATTTGTCAAAAGAAAAACATTTAATAATTATTTCAGGTCATTATGAAGGATTTGATGAAAGGATTAGAAGTATATGTGATTTAGAAATTAGTATAGGTGATTATGTTTTAACTGGTGGCGAAATAGCTTCAATGGTTTTAGTTGATTCTATTGCGAGATTAATTCCAGGTGTTATTACAGAAGAATCTCATATTAATGATTCGTTTAATAATAATTTACTTGATTATCCTACATATACAAAGCCAAGAATATATAATGGTATGGAAGTTCCTGAAGTATTATTATCAGGAGATCATAAAAAAATAAATGAATATAGAGAACAAGAAAGTTTGAAAAGGACACTTGAAAGAAGACCCGATTTATTAAATAAGTAGGTGAAGGTTATGTATTCTATTTGTAGAAAAAAAGTAATTAAAAAGAAATGGAAGTTTAAGGATTTTGAAAGTTTGTGTAATTTAGATGGATTTTTGATGCCTTCTTCCAGAAATGAATTTAATATTTGTAATCAAAAGATTATACGTATTAATGTTGTTGATACTGAACTAGCAAAACCTTTAGTGCGTAAATTTGTATCTACAAAATATAAAAAATTAATCAAAACTTTAACAGAATTACTGATAAGTGATGATGATTCAGGTGATACTTTTAGGCTAGCTCTTGATAAGATAGAAAAGTTTAGAATGGAAATAAAAAATAAATATCGCAGATTTTTAGAACAAAAAGAATTAGAAATAATGGCTAAACAGTTGAGTGCCTTACAAAAACAGGCTAAACTTGAATTTGCTGAATTGCAAAATAATTTGTTAAATATGAATGAAATGGGAAAAGGTAAATAATATATAAGAAGTTTTTTGTAATATTACTTCTTTTTATTTAGAAAGGGCTATTGCTGATGCGACGATATAAACTAAATAGGAAAGTACAGATTTATTTGTTAAGTATTTTTATAGTTGTTTTTATTGGACTTATAGTTAAAAATTATTTTAGTTTTAAGATTAAGAATGTAGAGTTATTAGAAAATAGTAATGTTTCATATAAAGTGTATTTAAAAAATAGTACTTTTTTTGATGGTAATGAAAATAAACAATATAACTTTAATATGATAGATAAAATAAATGCTAAATTTAATTATGATGTTAGTTTTAATAAATATGTTAGTTATTCTTCTAAATACTTTTTAAAGGCTAATATTGTTACACTGGATAGTCAAGGCAAGATACTTAATAATAGTTCTACTAGAATTACTGATGAGATAGAATTTAAGGATACCGGGTTTAAAATTAATTTTTCTAAGAATATAGATATTGATTATGAACAGTATTATAGTTATGGAAAGACAATTAAAAGTAATTTTCCAACTGCTTCTAATGTTTTATTGAAAATTACTTTGTATGTTGATTCATTTGGTGAGAAGTTAGAACTTTCGTCTTTAGAAATTCCATTAAATGATGGGATGATAGAAATTAAAGATAATAATATTAATGATAGAAAAAATAGTAAAAGTGCTTATTGTTCTAGATGTTTTGGTTGGATATGTATAGTTTTTCTTATTTTAGATATTGGTAGTATTGTTCTTTTTGTAAGGACTTTTAGTGAATATAAAAAGAATGAAATAGAGGTTATTTAGTTAAAAATGGTAGTACTAGGCTATTTTTCAATGTGTTTTATTAGTTTACATTGAAATATTTGTTTTTTTATGGTATAATATGTGACGATTCGTAATGAATGGGGGTTCTAAAATGGCAAATAAAATATTAACTGGTTATCCTAGTGTTGATAGGATAGGTGATGATCGTTATAAGGATGGTGTTTCTGAGGAAATATTAGTTGGTACAGATAAGAAAATGTATGATTTTATAAAAGAGAGAAATGCTGAATTTGAAGATAGTCCTGTTTATACATACTTTGGTAAAGAAAGAACATTTTCTGAATTTGACAAAAGGGTCGAGGAATGTGCCAAAGCTTTAAAATCATATGGTTTAAATGCTGGTGATTGTATTTCTGTTTGTTTACCTAATATTCCAGAAACAATGATATATTTTTATGCTTGTAACAGAATTGGTGTTACTCCTTATCTAATTGATCCTAGATGTACGTTAAATAGGATTGTCGATTGTATGAAAATATCAAATTCAAAATTATTAGTTTCAGTATTGGATATTATGAATAAAACAGTAAAGACTGATGCTATTCCTTCTGATAAGATTGTGGTAGTTTCTCCTGGTTCTGATTTTTTAGCTGATAAAAATCATTTGAGCAAAGAATCTGCAACTGTTAAAGGAATTTATTGTGTTAAGGAGTCATTGTATGAATTAACGCAAAAATTGTCTAATAATAAAAAAATTGTATTACAAAAAGATTTTCTAAAGTCTGGAAAAAACTATGGAAAGCTTACTGATTCTTTGTATGATCCTGATATACCGGCAATTATTGTTAATACATCTGGTACTACTGGTACTCCAAAGGGAGCTATGGAGTCTAACAAAGGTTATAATATAACAGCAAAGCAAATAGATTATATTTGTCCGTATTTAAGTAGAGGTATGACATTTTTTGGCTATATTCCATTCTTTTCTATGTATGGTTCAGCTATTGGTATGCATTCTGCGTTGTCACATGGTATTGTTGTTGATTTAATTCCAAAATTAAATGCTGCTAAGTTTGATAAGATTTTTGTAGAAAAAAAACCTAATATAGTTATTAGTGTTCCTAGACTTTATGGGCTTTTTCCTGATAGCAAATACATAAAAGGTACTGATTTGTCTTTTGCTAAACTTATGGTTATGGGTGGAGATAATATCTCTCCTACAAAATTAGATAATATTAATACTACTTTAGCTGAACAAGGATGTAGTGAAAAAATTACTTTTGGTTATGGAAGTACAGAGTCTATGTTAATTGCAACAACTACAAGTGATCCCACTACACATAAATCAGGTGGATGTGGTATATTGTATCCTGGTGTTAATGTTAGAATAACAGATAGGGATACTTTGAAAGAGTTACCGTATGGTGAAGAAGGAGAAATATATGCTGATAGTCCGTCTATGTTTATGGGATATATTGGTAATGAGGCTGAATTTAATAATGCTATATTCATGGATCCTGATACTGGAATAAAATATTATAAAACTGGCGATAAAGGATATATAGATGAAGATGGTATATTGTTTACAACTGGTCGATATAAAAGACTAATGAAAAGGCCTGATGGGCATCAAGTTAGTTCTATTCCAATAGAAAATGCTATAGGCTCTTGCGACGAAGTTAAAGATTGTGTTGTTGTGGGTATAAAGAATTCATATCAAGATGAAGGTGTTATTCCAACGGCTTTTATTGAACTTGAAAAAGATGTTACAAAATCTGATGCTTTAAGTTCTATTATTGCTAAAGAAAATGAAGCACTTCCTGGTGAAAGAGAAATGGCACTTGCATATACAATTGTTGAAAGAATTCCGTACACAATCAATGGAAAAGCTGATTTTTCAACTTTGGAAAAAGTTAAATTTGAGGATATTGACTATGTTATTGTTGATGATCCTATATTTGATGATTATTTTATCCATGGTGAAAATCCAGATAGAATAAAATTAAATAGTTCTAAAAGCAAATCAAAAAAAATGACTAAATAAAATGTGATAAAAGTATAAATTATCATATTTTTTTTTACTTACTTTGACAAATGTTTGTTTTTTACTTACGTATTTAATTGAAAAACATAATGATATGTGTTATTCTTTTTATGTAAAAAGGTGGTTTTAGTATGATTAAAAATCCTGGTAATTCTTTTACATTACTTAGTTTGATATATATTTTCTTATTATCATTTGTGTACTTTTGTAAACCTCGGGCTAAAAATTTAGAAACTAAAATTTATAGTTTTGTTGTTATTACGTGTTTAATTGGTACTATTATTTCTATTGGTACATATTTTTTTATGTATAACTTAAATACTTATCCAATTTTGAATGAATTATTTGCTAGATGTTATCTTGTTTTTATGTTGACATTTGTTTCTTTGATTTCCTATTATGTATTGGTTATTTCTATTGATGAAAAAAAATCAACTGAATCAAAACAAAAAATTTTAAAATATGGTAGATATATTATTTTTGGATTTACTATAGTTTTTTATCTTTTTTCTATATTTTTACCTATAAAATATGTTAGTGAAAATGGTATCGTTTATTCTACTGGTCCGGCTGTTAAATTTGTTTTTTCATCTACGCGTATTTTTGCTTTATCTTGGATAGTTATTTTATTATCTAGAATAAAACGTATTACACAGAAAAAATATTGGCCAATGATATTTTATATTATCTTTGGTGGGATTATTTCATATGTACAAGGACAACATCCAGAATATTTATTGTCTACTTCAATGGTTGTATTTGTAACCTTTTTAATGTATTTTACAATTGAAAATCCTGATATGAAACTGGTTGATGCTTTACAGAAAGCTAAAGATGATGCAGATAAGGCTAATCATGCTAAGACTGACT
>CAVIUA010000033.1:0-5882 GCA_963645945.1 bacterium | reverse complement strand
AGTCAGTCTTAGCATGATTAGCCTTATCTGCATCATCTTTAGCTTTCTGTAAAGCATCAACTAGTTTCATATCAGGATTTTCAATTGTGAATAACATTAATACAGACAAAAAAGCAAACGCAGATGATATTATTTGAATTTCTGGTGCCACATTATTTAAAAGTACAAGTATAGCAATAATACCTATCAATATTACCATAGGTATTTTCTCTTTTAATTTTAATTGTTTCAAATTCTTAATAAATAATACAAAATCAAAAATTAATAAAATCACAATATATAACACAGTAACATAAACACCAAATCCAGACATATATGCAGAATCATTTCCTAACACAAACTCTATTGGCAAAATCAAAGTAGCAAATGATACTATAAAACTTGAAAACATGTATATTTTTCTTGTTTTACTTTTCTTATAAATGCTTAAATCATTACCATTTTGTTTAGTTACCAAATAAATATATAGACTGAAAGTCATTACCCAAATTATTATATAAATCAAATAGACTTTTCCAACAATATTTGTAACAAATTTTGGTGTATTAAAAATTGCCGTTAAATTACATCCTAATTCTAAAAGCAAACCAATTGGTGCTAAAAGTAACAATTTTTCATATATTTTATTTTCTGCATTATTTATTCTTTTTTTAGAAAAGTATACAAACAATGCAAGAACAACGTATATAAAACTTATTATTAAAATTGCAATTCTAACGCCCATATTTACACCCACTTTTATCTTATCACTAATATATCATACTTTTTTTATTTTCCAATAAAAAAAATAGACATTTTAGTCTATTTTTCAGTTCCAATTACATTTTTTAATTCTTTTTTTAAAACTTTTTTATCGACTTTACCAACTTGCGTCTTAGGCATTTTATCTATTTCATAATATGCAGTAGGAAGTGCATAATCAACTAAATGTTCTTTCGCATACTCTTCAATACTTTTAAATGTTTCCTCACCAGTTTCATGATTTGATAACACTGTGAAAGCTACCGGAATTTCTCCATTCATATGTTCTGGATCATTAATTCCTAATACAGCTATTGATTCTATTGCTGGATGACCAACCATTATTCTTTCTACATTTGAAGGATAAATTTTTATTCCATCATATCTAATAATCATATCCTTTATTCTACCAACAATATATAATACACCATTGCTATTTACATATCCTAAATCACCAGTATGTAGCCATGACTGTCCATCTTTATGAGTTTTAATTACACCATTAGTTTCTTCTTCATTGTTGTAATATCCAAGCATTACATCAGGTGCACTAACACAAATCTCACCAAGCTGATTATATCTCATGTTTTCACCAGTTTCATTATCATATACAGCAACTGTTGTTTTAGTGAAAGGTACACCAACACTACCAAATTCATTTACATCATTATTAAAACAAACAGATACAGCAGAACATTTTTCAGTTAATCCGTAACCTTTTTGAATTTTGTATTCGCATCCATGCTCATCTAAAACCTTATTTACTTTTTCCTCTATTTTTACATTTAAAGTATCTCCTCCTTCAATTGGAGCTTTAAAGAAAGACAGATCTGTTTTAGAATCATTCATTAACGGACTATTAGCAATAGTTTCCCAATGTGCAGGTGAACCAGCCATACAACTTGGTTTATATTTTAAAATTAGTTCAGGTATTTTTTCAGGTTCATATTTAGGAACCATAATTGTCCTCATTCCACACACCATTGATGTATGTAATCCAACACTCAATCCATAACCAACAAACTCTGGCATAACACCTAATAAACTATTATATCTTTTAAATTGCAAATCACAATTTTTTATCTGATTAGCTAATGCATTTAAATTATCATTTGATAATAATACACCTTTAGGCACTCCAGTAGTACCACCTGTATGAACAATTGCTACAGGACAATCTTTTTCATATTTTTCTTCAGTCCAATACTCATACATTTTTTCTAATGATATAAATTTTTTATAAGTCATAAAATTAGCATTAGACTTTGAAATGATTTTTCTTCTTTGTTTTAGTTTATCACTTTCAACAATTTGTTCTTTTAACTTCATAGCACCAGTTACTGGATATGGTAAAGATTCTATTGCAGAAGTAATAACTACATTTTTTATATTTTTCTTATCAAATAATTCAGAAAACTGTTCAAAACAAGCATCCAACATTATTAAATGTTTAGGATTTGAAATATTCAAATACTTTTCAATACCAGTAGTATTTTCTCTTGGATCAATAAAATCAGCTATAGCACCTATCTTACTACAAGCATAGAAAATGTAAGCTGCCTCTGGCGTATTTGGAAGACAAATTGTTACTACATCTCCTTTATTAACTCCAATTTGCTTTAAAGACTTTGCCAGCTTTTCAATCTCAGTAAAAACTTCATCAAACTTTATGTCTCTATTAAAAAAAGAAATCGCAACATCATCTAAAAAATCTTTATTTTCATCATATAAATACCTATAAGCAGTCTTTTCCACATCAGGAGCTTTTACTTGATCTTCAGTATAATGTTTTAACCAAGGCTTATCAATATTAGGATAACCAGTTAATGGACCTTGTAGCTCTCCCAAAGCTAATTTTCTTAAATATAAATCTCTAAGTATTTCTTCATTAACTGTTAAATTATCAATTGTTGACATTTATATTTTCCTCCCATCAATATATACAAAACACATTTGTTTGTTTCAGCACATATTATATCATAATTTAAAAAACTGTCCAGTTTAAATTTTCTTATCATAACAATATTGTTTATTTATTAAATTTTAAATTTACTATATTAATTTCTAATTCTTCTCCAATCTTGTTTTATCCTTAACGCAAATCAAAGTATCTTCTAACATAAAATTACTCTTTATAAGTATTATTATTAATTTCACTCAAAATCACAAAAAAACGTAAAAAAAATACTAAAGAATCAAGTCTTCAGTAAATTTCTATTACTTTTTTCCAATATATTTTCTATATAATTCTTTTAAATTCTTTTTATTAATTACCTTCTTAACACCTTCAGAACTTATATCTGTAAAAATCTTTGTTAATAAGAAATCTAACTTTGGATTAATTTTACATTCTTCTCTTTTATTCATCCAATAATTAAGTTCATATTCATTAGTCCATTTTTTTCCTTGATAGGTCATACCAGCCGCTAACATATCACATACCATTTCAACAAAATAACTATAAGGAATTATTGGAGTTTTCTCTGGTGCGGCATAATCATACCAATATTCATAATGATGTTTATTTCTTCCTTTATGATGTAACCAGGCTTTAGAATAACCATTAACTTTTTTACAAACAACAATAGGACTACGATCACCTACAAAGTATCTAGCACTTTCAAAAAATTCTGTAAATGAATATTTTGATAAGTCATGTGTTAAACCTCTCCAAACTTCTCCTGCTCTACAACATAAACAAAATACTTTAAATCTATGTTTATTAACAACATGTAAATGTCCAAAAAACTTACGTACTGTAATCTTATATTTATTATTTTTTTTCTTTTTCTTCATACTTCCACCTTCAATGATTATAACATACAAAAAGAGAATTTTTAATTAATTCTCTTACTTTTTATTAATAAGTTGTTCCGCCCCATTCAACTGCTGTAAAGCCAATTCTTTTAAACTTAGATAAGCTTTGTTTAGGAATATCAACTTTTTTATCAACTTTCTTAATATGAATAACTAAACGTAACATTGAGTCTGGTTTAGGACTTATTAATAATTTATTATAACTTTCTCTTTCCTCAGTTAATTCAAAGTAAACTAAATTCTTACCATTCTTCTCCATAACTGGTAACCAGTACATAATGAATTCATTTCTTTCTTTATCATTAAGACCTATATAACTTAATTTCTTTTCTAAGAAGTCAATTGCGTCATCTTTATCTACATAGAATCCTTCACTAAAATCTACACTATGTACTTTCTTCTCATCCCAGTATAAAGCATAATAGTATTTACCAGACTTATCATACAAGTCACCATTACTCTTAGCTTTAACTTCCCATTTACCATTAAACTTAGGATAAGTAGTCTCTAATATCTCTGGATTAGAAAATTTAACTGTAACATCTGTTTCCTTTTCTGGATACAAGTAAAGTATAGGTTTCGCAACAGATGCACAATAAGCATCAACAACATCACCTTTTTTAGCTGTAAAATCATAACTATATTCTATACAGTCATACTCACCATTATTTTCCATTTTAGTAAACTGTACTAATAATTTACCATCAAATTCAGTAGAATAATAATAACTTTTAATATTAGTAGCTTCACCAAAATCATATATTATCTTTCCAGTAATATTAGAAAATACAATTCTATTATCTTTCTTTGCAATTAAATAATTTCCAGTAGTAATACTATAAATTTCTTCAAACTCACCAGTTAAATACGAATCCCCATTAAAGTCATATACAGAATATGTATTTCCATCACTTACATATAAATAATTTTTACCAAGTGACAAACTCTTGTATTTAATAGGTATAAGTTCTCTACCATTTTTATAATTTATAATTCCATAATTATCACCATTTACTGCTATAACATATAAATCATTAATTACATTTAATTCTCCAGAACCTTGATAATAAACATAAATATTATCATATATATTCGCAACAACCGCTTTACCAGTATCAATATTATAAATTCCCCATTTATTATTAATTAATAATGCTACATATGACGTATCATATATTTCATCATTACTAAATATTTTTATATCTTTTGGATTAAGTTCTGAAAAAATTTCTTTACCAGTTATATAATTTGTTAAATAATATCTACCATCAGCATAAAAAAGTACATATTCTGTATCACCAAACAAATCTGCACTATAATAAGTTTTTCCAACATTTACTGTATAAACATCATAATTTGAAATATCATTTGGCTTTTCTAATGTCGCAACTTTACTATTTTTATTAACATAAATAGCTATTGTTGTAGCTTCATCTATTTGTTTAGGTTTTTGCTTTTCTCCATATGAATATTTAGTCTTTTTTCCTGCATAAGAACATTCATTTAAATATACTTTTCTATCTTCATATATTTCATGAACATTACAACTTATATCTTCACTATTATGTACAAGTTTAACAGCTTCTTCATATGTTAATAACTTATTTTCTTTTTCATATGAAACATTAAGAACGATCTCTAAAGCTTCACCATATGTCTTTATTTTTTCTTCTATTTCTTTTTCTGTTAACTTTTCTTCATTATATACTTCTTCTTTTATTTTTTCTTTTTCTTTAGCTTCTTTCCATGATAAGAAAGACCAAGTAGCTAAAATCAAAACTATTAAAATAGCTAAAACTATAATTATAATTTTCTTCTTTTTATTAGCTTTTTCTTTTTCCTCTAATTCTTTTTTCTCTAGTTTTTCTTTTTCTATTGTTTCTTCTTGAACAGCATTTTCTTTACTTTCTTCGATATTTTCAATGTTTTCTATTTTTTCAATTTCTTTTGTAGCCTCTTCTTCCTGGTTATTAAATTCTTTTATTTTATCTTCATCACTCTTCATATACTCACCTCTATTATTAACATAAGTATATCAAAAAATTATAAATAAATAAAAAAGAAAATGTAGAATTAATTACATTTTACATAGAACATCGACAATATAAACAAAAAAAACAAACTAAACTAGTTTAATTAAATATCAATATAGAAAAACTATATCTCACAAACAAAAATGTTCTCTTCTTAAAAAAATTTAGATATAAAATTTTAGTAAATTTCAATAAAAGTATATACAATTTATAAATTAAATGATATTCTCTGTATAAAAAAGGAGATATGCAGTTATGTTAAAAAGTGCAATATATTGTAATGTTCTAATA
>CAVIUA010000032.1:0-22712 GCA_963645945.1 bacterium | reverse complement strand
TTTTTATTATATAGGTATTTTAACTGTTTTAAAAAATTTTCATGTTTTTATCCTGACTAGTACATAATATAACCTAAATAATTATATATAGTTTTACACTCGAACTTTGTCGATTTATTATAAATTACTAAAAAAAGAGATTAAATCTCTCCATCTATCATTTTAATCTCTCTTCTAGTTATAAATTTTTTATATCTATAATTCTTAGGTAGTATTGAAATAAGTATCTCTCTAGACAACTTTTCTCTTTTATAATACTCTTCAAATAAAGCACCTTTTTTCTTTATAAGAACTGGTCCAAAGAAATATTCTTTCTTACTGTAATGTCTTTTACCCTTTTTAAATTTAATAATTTGATAAATAAATTTCTTGTCTTTAACTAATTCTTCATCATCAATATAAAAACCATTTTTTACTAAAAACTTTTTTACATCTATTTGATAATTATTAGGACTAAGTATAATAGTATCAATATTTTTTAATACTTTAATATTCTTTTTAAATATCCCTATCATATTTCTTCCACCCATACCAGAAATAATAATAGTATTAACTTCATCAGTATAAGTATCAAGTCCATCTCCTAAACGAACTTCTATACTTTCTTCTAACCCTTCTCTTTTTATATTATCTTTTGCTTGTTTTACTGGCCCTTCTGCTATATCAGAAGCTATTGCTTTAATATTTTTATTTTTTTTAACTAAATAAATATCTAAAAAAGCATGATCACAACCAATGTCTAAACAAAAGGAATTAGCATCCACTAAATCCCCTATTTTTTTTAATCTATCATTAATTTTCATTAATCAGTTAAAAAGTCCTTTAATTTTCTACTGCGAGAAGGGTGTCTTAATTTACGAAGTGCTTTTGCTTCTATTTGTCTAATTCTTTCACGAGTAACACCAAATATTTGTCCAACTTCTTCTAGTGTTCTACATTGTCCATCATTAAGTCCAAAACGAAGTCTAAGTACTTTTTCTTCACGATCAGTAAGTGTTGATAAAACTCCTGATAACTCTTCTTTTAACATTTCAACTGTTGCATACTCTTCAGGTCCCATTGTTCTTTCATCTTTAATAAAGTCTCCTAAATGAGAATCATCTTCTTCACCAATTGGAGTCTCTAATGAAACTGGATCTTGAGATATTTTATATACTTCACGAACTTTATCTATAGAAATACCTAACTTCTTAGCTATTTCTTCATCAGTAGGTTCACGATTTAACTCTTGTGTTAATTGTCTTTGTACACGGGCTAATTTATTAATTGTTTCAACCATATGTACTGGAACACGAATAGTTCTAGCTTGATCTGCTATAGCTCTAGTAATAGCCTGTCTTATCCACCAAGTAGCGTATGTTGAAAACTTATATCCTTTTGTTGGATCAAACTTATCAACGGCTTTCATTAAACCAATGTTACCTTCTTGAATTAAATCCAAAAATAACATACCACGTCCAACATATCTTTTCGCAATACTAACAACCAAACGAAGATTGGATTCAGCAAGCATTCTTTTTGCTTCCTCATCACCCTCTTCAGCTCTTTTAGCATATTCAAACTCTTCATCAGAAGTAAGCAAGTTAATACGTCCAATTTCTTTTAAGTACATACGTACAGGATCATTAATCTTAACATCTTTTGATAAAGTAATATCTTCAACTACTACATCATCAGTAATTTCCTCTCCTGATGCATCATCAGATCCATCTTCAGTAACTATATCAATATTTGCTTCAACTAAAGCATTATATAATTCATCCAAAGAATCACTGTCAACATCTAATCCTTTTAATTCTTCTGCTAGTTGTTCATAAGTAATAAAACCTTGTTTCTTACCTTTCGCTAGTAATTTATTTTTTCTTTCTTCAAGTGTTTTTATTTCTCCAACCATGTCTATTCTCCCATTCTTAAATTTCTAATCTTATTAGCAATCTTAGCTTGTTCTAATGGATCTACTTCTTTTTTCATTAAATTAGTTAATCTTTTAATTTCCTGATTACTTCGATATTCTCTTATAACCTTAAAATACAAGAATAACTCTTCCTTTGTAGTCTCCTCATTATAATTACCAGCTAAAATACTATTTAATAAAACTAAAATATCTTCTTTATCTTGAACATAAGTATAAAAATCAGCAACATTTATATTACCATATAGCTTATAATAATAGATAATTTCACTTGAAAGTATTCGACTTTCTTCACTAGGAAAAACTACTCTTTCCGCCTCTACTTGACTAATTACCCAGTCATTATTAAGCATAAAATACAATATTTGTTCCAGTGCTTTATCATACTTAGTTTTCTTAACTACTTTATTTACAACAGGAACAGTCTTTTCTTTAACTGTTTCTCTAAACTCACTTAAGTCCTTAAACTTTTTTTCCAATGTATTATAACTTATATCAAATTCTTTTGCAAGTCTTTTAAGTACTATTTCTACTCTTATAGGATCATTAATCTTTACTGTTTCTTTTAAAACAGTATTTATATAATTACTTTTCTCTTCATCACTTCTAAAATCAACATTTTTACGTAATTGTTGCATTTTAAAGTCACTAAAGTTTAAAGAATTCTCCACAAGCCCTACAAATCTATCTTTTCCATTTTTTAATATAAATGAATCTGGATCATCATCATTAGGAAGTACTACTACTTTCACTTCAACTCCAAGTTCTAATAAATGATCTCCTATACTAAGCATAGCGTGCATACCAGGTTCATCACCATCTAAGCAAAGAATAATATTATTAGAAAGTCTTTTAAGTAAATTAAATTGATTATTAGTTAAAGCAGTACCCATAAGAGCAACAGTATTTTTAATACCAATAGTACTAGCTCTAATAACATCCATAAAACCTTCCATTACTATAACAGATTTTTTAAGTCTACATTCTTCTCTCGCGATATGATAATGGTATAACATTTCACCTTTTTTAAAGATGTCTGTCTCTTTTGTATTTAAATATTTATTTTGATCAACATCTTTATAAATTCTTCCTGAAAAACCAACAACTTGTCCAGAAACATTATATAAAGGAAACATAACTCTATCGTTATATATATCATGATCATCATTAGATAAACCTATTTTATTTAATATACTAAGTTCATATTTTTTATTTACTAATAATTTAGTCAAGTCATCCCTAGTATCTAATGATAAACCTATTTCAAACTCTTTTATAGTTTCTTCATTAATACCTCTATTACTTAAATAGTTACGTGCTGTTTTTCCTTTAACACTAGAAAGATTATTTTGAAAGTATTTAACTGAAAAGCTATATGCTTCATAAAACTTATCAAACTTAGTGCTTTTCTTTTGAATATTAATAGATGAAACATTAACTCCTACTTTATCGCCTAAATATTTTAAGGCTTCTCTAAATTCAATATGTTCATAGTTCATTAAAAATGTATAAACATTACCAGTAGCATGACAAGAAAAACAAGTATAAATCTGTTTCTCTCTAGAAACGCACATTGAAGGATTAGAGTCATCATGAAACGGACAAACTCCAAAGAAATTCTTACCTCTTGCTACTAAAGGAATTCTCTCTCCTATGATGTCAACTATATCTGTCTTACTACGAATTTCATTCGCTAAGTCATTATTCAACTGACACCACTCCTTTTAAACAACATATAATATATCATATTTTGACAATTTTTTCAATAAAGACCAAGTATAAAAAATGTCCTTTCATAAACAAAAGAACTAGAGTTTGCTCTCTAGTCGTTTTTAGTTTCCTCTTATATGGTGGGAATCACCGCTTTTTATAATCACGAACCAAATCATCAGAAAAAGTTTACTACATCTAATATACTACTATTCAACAATTAAGTCTATAACAATTTTTCATATACAAAAAACTAGAGAACAACGCCTCTAGTTATATATTAATCAGTATCTAAATCAACTATATAAGGACTATCTGTAGAACCATTACCAGATGAATATTTAAATATAGGCTTTACTGTAAAAAATAACCAATGCTAATCTCCAATAATATATGGATTATCAATTGTTCCATCACCATCAAAATACACAGTACCAGGAGCTAATGATATAGCAGGCCGTACGCCATACGACTTATTGACCAAACTAGAACGTATATATGCAGCAGAAGAAATAGAATAAAAGCCATCATTACTTTCATAAATTTGACTGCTTGGTGACATAAGCCAGTAATCAGTACTCGTACGTAGATAAGAATTAGAAGTTGTAGCTTTAACAAGCATCATTTCATCAACCGTTAGTAATCCAATAGGATAAGTTAAAGCACCATTTCCACCAGAAACCTTTGATACTGTAAAACCATCTCGACTCAAATTAGGACATTCAATACTAGGAATTTTCGAGGTCCATCTTCTATAATCACCCATAAATTTTGTATAATAATTAGTTCCTGAATCCTCATCTTTTCCAACTAATGGACCAGTAGATAATGTTCTATCATTACACCAAGGAGTATCCTCCAATTTATCAATATATGAAATTAGGTTCTCTTTATACCAAGAATCAATGGTTTGCTTTATTAATGAATCATTTGTATTTGTAAACATCTCATTTTTTGCTTCTTCAATATTTTTTCCTGATGATAAAGTTAAATGGTAAATTCCGTTAATTTGATCTTCAGAAAAATCAGTAAGATAATAAACATCTGTACATTGTCCTGTCGTATTAAGGCATGTATAATGATATTTTTTAGCTATTGTAGCTACATCTGTGTCCCAACCGGTAGATGTAAAAGTATCTTTCAACGTATACTTTGTTCCATCCCAAGTAACATCATTTCCATATACATATCCAAAAGTATCATCATATCTAATACTACCATTCCAAGTACTCATAACGCGATTTTTATTTGCACAAGTTGTACTAGTTAAATCTCTACATACATAATATCCTTTATAATTGTTATAATTTGCATACCAATCAGATTTTTTCAAAGTAACCGTATTAGTTAGAGTATAAGTACCATTACTGTTTGTCCTTACACTTTTACCCAATATTATTGTTTGTCTAGTTGGACTTGTGGCACCGGCCGACAAAACCACAGCATACTGAGTTGAATACTCACCAGCAGCTACATAATATACCGTAGAACAAGTTGTATTATAATTTCTACATGTATAGTAACCTACTAAACTACTATAATTAGTATTCCATCTCTTTTGTTCTGCATTTAATAAAGTATATGTGCCATTTGAATAAGAAATTGAGGTGCCATAATAATAATTATGCGTACTAATTCCAATTCTATCCAACACATCTATGTCCGGAAACATTTGAAGATTAGTATCATAACGTACTCCATACATATATCCTACATCAGCTAGTGAAGAATGGTTTGCATTAAATTTACTCGTGCTAATTAAGGCATCCTCGCCTGTATTGTCACAACTTTTTACTAGTTCGCCAGACGGTTTGTCTAATGAAAAGGTTACTGAATCACTTCCAGAAGAACCTGAAGTATCTTTTGTGTATTTAACCATAATAACATTGGTTGATGTTAAACTGCCCAAAGATATGGAACCAGAATCAGTACCAGAGTATACACCAATTTGAACATTGTCTTTATAAAAGATTGCTTTATCATAGTTTGCTTCAGACGATACAGAATATGATAATGTATATATACCTGTCTCAGCAACCGAGAATGATATTGTTCCAGTTGCAGAATTTGTTTTATTAGTACTTGTCCATTTATTAGTAGAACTATCATATGTATAAGGATAAGTAGCATCGTTTGAAACATTTATATATTCAGTTTGAATTATTGGTGATGAAGAAGTATACTTTTCATACGGACCATTATAAACTAATTTTACGCCACCTGTAGAAGTAGTTCTTACTATTTTCCAACAAGAATTAGCAAACATCACGTTATTATCAGCCGTACTTCCCCTGTAGTAATATACCGGATACTCATCATTTTCTGTACCCTTTCTAGTATAAATTGCATCACTGAACGTTGGATTCAATTCGGTAAAACTTTCATCTGTATCTAATCCTATAGAACTATCCGCAATAAGTCTATATAATGTTTGTACTTTAGATACAGTTCCATCCATTGATTTTGTAATACCTAACTTTTTCCAAATAGCTCTTAAAGTTACATTTTTTTCTGGCATTATAAATGTATCATCATTTACTTCTTCTACTCCAGAAGTAATTATTTCCCATCCTTGAAATTGATATCCTGAACACGTAGGAACATTACTATCTATCTGTACTGTATCGTATACAAAATATTTTTTAGAATCAGGAACGTTTGATGGCACACAACTAGCAGGTGCATTTGCCTCATAATTAATCAAATAACTATCCTTTAAAACTGTCGATTTAGTAGTTGTTTCAGTAGTTGAAGTTTTATCTATTTTATAATTAACATCTGTTTGAGAATGTGTTGAATAAACACCCCCAACATCTTCTAGATCGTTATTCAAATTTATATTTATCGTTAAAGATGCATCAAGTCCTGACCTCAATCCTGATAAATCCCAAAGAACTTTATTATTACTAATAGTTGCTTCACCAAATGTCGTAGTTATATCTGTTATATTATCCAAATTAAAATAATTATCATCTACATAATCAGTTAAAACAAGTTTGTCATAGAGATCAGTAGCTAAAGATGCCTTAATTAAAGCATCATATATAGTAGTTTTAATCGCGAAAAACTGTGCATCTGTTGAATTCTTAATACCAGGCAATGCTACCTCTCCTGATTTATATTGAACACCATTAATATTTAAATAATCATATTTACTTTTTAAATACCTATACTCTCCCACTTCACTAGGTATATCAAGTGTAGGCTCTCCATCAGCAAAAAGTACCGCAACACAGTTTCTATTAGACTCTTTACTATAAGTACTTAATAATTCATCAAGTTTAATCAAAGCTTGATAATAACTTGAGCCAACATTAGATTCAGATGATAAACCATTAACTATTTCCATTAATGCCTCAGTATCATCAGTAAAATCACTCACAATGGCCGCACCATTCTCAAATGCAATAATCGAAATTCTATTTCCTTTAGATGTATTTTCATCAATAAAAGAAGCAAGTTCATTTCTTAGTTGTGTAACATCACCTCTATTTAAATCCGCCATATCTAACATCAAAACAATATCAGTATAATCAGCATTATTTTTCTCTAAAGTATCTACTTTTATATTAATTTGAGCTTTATCTTTACTAATCCAATGAGCCGACTTTGTATATTGCCAAGATCCTTCTACTTTATCTGAATATGACAAAGTAGTTGAAGGTACTGTTATACTTGAAACAGGTGTTAAAGCCGCCAAAGAACTACCCAAAAAAGCAATCAAAATTCCCGTCAAAATAATAAAACTTAATACATATTTTTTATTCGATAAAAAGTTATAAAAACTTCTTAACTTCCCAATAACCTTTTCTTTATATTTCTCTTTAATAACACTCATACAAACCTCATACACTTACTACACTATATATTACCTTATCAGTATACCAATTACTCATCATTTTTTCAATGTTCATATACAAAAAAACTAGATTTCTCTAGTTTCTTACAAATTTTTTATATAAGTGACTTTCTCATAAATGTTTCAATATCTTTATCAATATAAACATCTATTAATCCTTTATTAACTATCTTAACAAAGCCCAAACCATTAATAACTAAATCTTCATCATACTTAACATCATAAGTAATTTTATTTTTATCTTTAAGTTCATTATTATTAAGTAAATTAAGTAATCTTCTTACTTTTAAATCATTAGATACAAACAAAGTAAAACTATTTCTTTCTCCTTCAACATAATCTATTCTTATTATATCTTCAATAATAATAGACTGATTAGGTCTTAACTGATAAGTCTTAGGTTTAATTTCTTTCTTAGGAGATATTCTTTTTACTAAACTAGTATCTACATGATTTAAAATTGAACCAGAATCAACAAGACCAGGAGTATCTATCAAAGTTAAGTAATCATTAATTTCAATTTTAACAGTATTTAAAGTAGTAGAAGGTAATGGTGACATAGTTAATTCTTGAAGATTATCTGAATAGTTTTGAATTAATTTATTTATCAAACTAGATTTACCAGCATTGGTATGACCTACTACATAAACGTTCTTAGATGTTTGATGAAACTTAATCTTTTTAAGTAAATAATCAATATTGTAGTTTTTACTAACACTAACTACAATAACTTCTTCAAAATGGATATCTTTTTCTTCTAAGTATTTAATTAATTTATTCTCATTAACTGACTTAGGTAAAACATCTCTTTTATTAAGTACTAATATCATTTTATTAGGTATAATATTTCTAATTTGTTCTATATTTTTTTCAAGATTAAGTAAATCTGTAATATATAAAACTAAATCCTTAGTCTCCCCAACACTCTTAAGTATTTCTAAGTATTCATCATTAGACTTAGTAATCATTTGATACTCACCATAGTTTTTCATCCTAAAACATCTCTGACAAATATCATTATCTAAACTAGTTGTATATCCAACTTGTAAAACATTTTCATCTTGTAACTTAACACCACAACCAGAACAAGTTTTTATACTTTTTTCATCCATAATATTTACCTCTTTCAAATAAACCTTTTTTATTATAATACTTTATTATTCTAGTTTCAATTACTCTATTTAATCCTGTAATTTTTAAATCTTTCTTACCTAACGGATCTACTAAAATAGTCATAATTTTAAATTTATTACCTGATAATATATCTGTAACGATTTGATCTCCTATCATTACCATTTCTTTTTTCTTTAATCCATAATCTCTTTTTATTTTTCTAAGTCCTCTAGTTAAAGGTTTTAAACTAAAAGCTACTCCACCAATACCTAAATCTTTTAAATAAGGTTTAATTCTCTTTTTCGTATTATTAGAACTAATTAAAATTAAGAAATCTTTTTGTAATCCTTTAAGTAACTTTTTAGTCTTTGCCGGACATCTCTCATGTTCTAATAAACCTAAAGTATTATCTAAATCAAATATTAAACACTTTATACCTTTATCTTTTAGTTTTTGATAATCTATCTCAAATATGTTTTTTTTATACATATCTGGTCTAAATAAATTCATCATTCTCACCTACTATTTAATTATTTACTCGTTGCGTAATCATTTCTGTTCCTGTTGTTATTTTATCAAATGTATAACCATTTTCTTTAGCGTAATGAATAATATTTCTTAATGCATCTCTTGTATATGTTTTTATATCATGCATTAAAATCATATTAACTCGTGATTTTGATAAATGTGAAACAACATTATTATAAATATCAGAAGAACTAGGAGCTTTCCCACCAGCAGCATCTCCTGATGATAAATTCCAATCATAATAACGATATCCTCTAGCTAAAACTTCTTTAGTTAAAGTACTCATAATTCCATCAGAGTATCTTCTACTAATAGTATTACTAGATCCACCTGGAAATCTAATTATTTTACTTTCTTCTCCTGTAATCCTTTTAACTCTTTCTGATACACTTCCTAAATCTCTAAAATATGAATCTATTGAGTTATAAACAATTCCATAATCATGTGTCGCAGTATGTAACGCTATAGTATGTCCCTCATCATATGCTCTTTTTATTAATTCATCAGGTCCAGAATTAGTAACAAAGAATGTAGCTTTTACACCCTCTTCTTTTAATATATCCAATATTACATCAGTAGTACCAGCTCTAGGTCCATCATCAAAAGTTAAATAAATTGTACCAGGAGCATCTCTTTTAGAAACAATAACTTTTCTATCTATACTATATTTGTTATCAGCATCATCCATAACACTATAAGTAACTTTATATTCACCCAATTCATTATTATTAATATTATTTGTTACATTTACTTTAGAAGTTAAATCACCATCACAATTATCAGTAGCCTTATATCCAAGTTCGTTATAAGTATCTCCTAAAAACATAAAAATAGTATCAGATCCAGTCAAAGTAATTACAGGTTGACTCTTATCTTCATAAATAATATTACGACTAATAGTACCTTTATTACCATGTTTATCTTTAACGGTATAAGTAATCTTATCATCTGACAAAGTAACTTTTACATTCTTTGTAACATCTCCATCATAGTCATCCGTTGCATTAAAGTCTTCTTCTTCATACTTCTTACCTGGACAAACATATATATCTTCATTTGACTGAAGCTTAATAACTGGTGCTGTCTTATCAATAACTTTTACTTTTCTAGTAACTTTTTTTTCAAAAACTCCTTCTTTAACATAATAAGTAATATCATAAGTACCTAACTTTTTACTATTAACTTTTCCCGAAACTTTAACATCTTTAGTAATGTCATTTCCTAAAAAAGAAGCTTTATACCCTTTTTCCTTATATTTTTCCATATATCCTATTTCCACATGTCTAGACCCTTTTAAATTAATACTAGGCATCAACAAAAAATTATATATAGAAAAAGCTACTATAATTAAAAAGACAATAAGAACCCAGCAAAAGAAAGAAGAGTTTTTCTTTTTAAAAGTTCTAACAAAGCTTTTACTATATTTATTAATCCTATTTTCTTCCATAAGCTCCACCGTCACTGATATAATTATACAAAAAAATACATACTTTGTCTACCAACCTATTTATCATATTTATTATTTTTAATAAACTCTCTAAGTATTTTTGTTAATGCTCTTTTCTCAATTCTTGAAACATAACTTCTAGAAATACCAAGTTTTTTAGAAATAGTTTTTTGTGTTTCTTCATCTCTATTATTTAAACCATATCTTCTAATTAGTATTTCCTTTTCCCTAGGTGTTAATACATTAATATATTTTTTTAATAATACTATATTATCTTTTAAATCAATATCTGCAGCAAAATCCGGATTAGGAGTCTTTAAAACATCTAATATTGCTATTTCATTACCATCTTTATCATATCCAACAGCATCATTAATAGAAATATCATTATTATAACGATTATTACTTCTAAAATACATAAGTATTTCATTCTCAATACATCTTGCACAATAAGTAGTTATTTTAACTCCTTTATCCGAAGAAAATGTATCTACTCCTTTAATTAATCCAATTGTACCTATACTAATTAAATCATCTGATGAAACATATTTATTATCAAATTTCTTTATAATATGAGCAACCAGTCTTAAATTATGTTCTATAAGTTTATTTCTATCATCTATATTACCATTCATTTTACCTTTAATACACTTCTCTTCTTCTTCAGGACTTAAAGGTTCCGGAAAAACATCATTTGAATATGAACCAGTTAAACAAATTAAATTTTTTAAAATATCAAAAATATGAAAAAACATATAATCCTCCTAAAGAATTATATGTCTATTTTTGTAATTTAATTAACGGATTTTTTTCTAAAAACTACGTAATAGAAAGAAATTCCTAAACATGCACCTAGTGTATCTATTAAAACATCTCTTACTTCACCTGACCTACCAGGAACAAATAATTGATGAATCTCATCACTACAAGCATATAAAAATGAAATAAGTAAAGACAAAAGAACTAGTTTAATATTAATTACCATATACTCACGTAACAAACTAATTACTAAAATTCCAAATATTAAATATAAACCTAAATGAGCACATTTTCTTACTGGAAAAACTAAATATTTCAGAACCTTTTCTTTTTCTTGAACCGATAAATTCTTTCCTGTAAATAACTCCACACTTCTAATAATTAAACCATCACTTTTCTTACTAGATTTAACAGCTTCCTCATTAGATAATAAAAATATCATTACCATCCATAATAGAATTAAAATAATTTTAATAACTTTTCTTATCATGAATTACTCTCATTAATTTTCTTTAAAGCAATAGCTTGATAAGCAACTTCTGTATCATTAAAACCTAAGTTTTGATAACTTTTATCACCTTTTCCTAATATAAGAACTATATCTTTATCTTTAGCCAGCTCAATAGCCTTATTTATAGCATCTTTCCTATCTTCAACAAATGAATAATTATTATAAGTATCTTTGATAGTCTTTAAAATATAAGAAACATTATTAACAACATCTTGATTATTATCATCATATGAGAAAATAACATGACTAGCATATTCACATAAAAGTCTACCAATACAGTTTAACTGATCTATATCTAAATCTAAAGCTGATGAAAAAACTATATATTTATTACTAATATCTAAAGTATTTACAAATTCCATAACTTTAGAAATTGTATTAATTGTATGTGCATAATCAACTAAAACATAATATGTACTATCAGTATTTAAGAAATTCATTCTACCAGGAACTGTAATACTCTGTATCTTAGAAACAATACTATCTATCTTATAACCTAAAGATAAAGCTGTAAGTATACTAGCTGCTACATTATAAACACTAAATAATCCAAGTAACGAACTAGTAACTTCAAATTCCTCATCACCATACTTAAAGCTAACTATTGTCTTAGTATCATTAATCTTATAATCAACTATTTGTAAAGTACTATCATCACTTCTACCATATGTAAATATTTTACCCTTACAGAAATCTTTAATAGTACTAAATACCGGATCATCACTATTTAAAACACTATAACCTGTATCTTTAGTTTTATTAAGTATCCCTAGCATTGCATTATAATAATTAATAAATTTATTATCATCTAAATATTCATTAACTAAATTAGTAAAAACAGATACATCAAAATCAATTGACTGTAATTGTCCAGTTTCTAACACCTTATCATTACCCTCTATAATTCCATATTTACAACCAAATCTACTAAATTCATCTAACGTACTATATAATTTATAAGAATTCATAGTATCATTATCAACATCTGAAAAAGCAGCACAACTTCTACCATAAGGTCCAATATAACCAGCCATATCAGAACCAAGAATACTCTGCAATATAAATGAAGTACTAGTCTTACCATTAGAACCAGTAATACCTATCATTTGTATTTTTCTATCAGGAAAATCATAAAATTTCTGGCACAAGTAAGGATATTCTCGAGATGCATTAGGAACGGTTATTACTGGAATTCTAGGGTCACGTAAAGATCTATTGGTAACTACTGCACATGCTCCCTTTTTTATAGCTTCCTCAAAATAGTCATAATCAGAAATTTGATTAATATCAAAAACAAATAAATCTCCATTTGAAATATCTTTAATATTATTTTTAATTCCTCTTACAACAATATCTGTTCCAATTCCTTGATATAAGTCATTTAGTTTCTTCATCTTATTCACCTATACAAATTATACAGTAAATATTTTTTAAATAAAAGTTTTTTCCTTGATATACCATTAATTTTACGTTAAAATTTATTTAGGTAAGGTGAACAAAATGAAAACATTTATAATAGGTGCTGGATCTGATTTAGGAGTTCATATAGATGGCTCTGCACTAGGACCAGTTCAATTAATTAACGATATAAAAGGATTTTATAAGGGTGAAAGTATTACTATTCTTCAAGATGAAAATATTTTAAAAAGTAGAAATTTATCAGATTTAAGAAAAAATGAATATGAATTAGAAGAATTTAATCAAAAGATATATCAAACTGTAGAGGAAAAATTAAATGAAGATTATTTTCCAATTTTACTTGGAGGCGATAGTACTACTTCTATTCCTATAGCTCTAGCAAGTGCTAAAAAGAATGAAAACATTGGTATGATATATTTCTCACCATATGCAAGTTACAATACTTTTGATACTACTGTTACAGGTAATCTCAATGGACTATCTCTTGCTGCTATTACAGGCTACAAAAATAATGAACTAAGATATTATCATAAAGATAATATTCCTCAAGCTACTAAAACTATAGCCTTCGGCGTAAGAAATATTGAAAACTGGGAAAAAGATAATATCAAATATTCAGGTCTTAATGTCATTACAAGTGAAGATATAAAAAATAAAGGATTAGAAACTGCTATTGAAGAAGCTTTCCAAATAGCTCTTGATAAAACTAAAGGTGTTCACATAAGTTTTAACCTATGTCTATTAGATCCAGGTATTGCACCAGGCGTTTCTATTCCCGTCTTTGATGGCTTAACCGAAGAAGAAGTAATGACAATAAACAAAGTCATTATAAAACATATTGATGATATAGTCTCATATGACATAGTTGAATTTAACCCGTTACGAGATGTATCAAGAAAAACAGAACAAATTGCTATAAACCTTATAGCTCAAATAATTAAAGCAGCCGAAAATAAAAATAGTAACAAATAAAAAGGTCTTATGTAATTCATAAAACCAGTTGTATTATAAATAGTGTTGATGGATGTAAATTCACAACACTATTTTTATTTATAAAAACAAAAACATCTCCAATAATACTGAACTTCAAATAAATCTTGAACTTATGATGAAACAAAGTAAAAAGGATATTTCTGAAAGACTGGATGTTTCAATTAATAGATTTTACATTATTATTCAAGCATATAATGCTTTAAATTCTACAAGAATAAAAGTTTGTTATAAACATAATCCTAATTATAAAAAATTAAAAGAAAAAGAGATAAAATCTCTTAATAATTTCTATCTCTTAAAAATGCAGGTATATCAAAGTCTCCATCATCTGAAGCATCATTTTCTTGTAACACTTCAGTTGGTCTAAAGTCTTCTTTAATTGGAGTACTTCTTCTAGTTTGTTGTGTATTACTAAACACAGGTTGTTCTTGAACGGGTACTGCTTGTGCAACTTTTTTATTTTTATCAAACCCAGTTGCAATAACTGTAACAATAACTTCATCTGATAAGTTCTCATTAATAACTGAACCAAAGATAGTATTGATATCAGTATTAGCAGCAGCTCTAACAACTTCTGCAGCTTGTTCAGCTTCAAACAATGTTAAATTAACTCCACCAGTAATATTTATAATAGCATCAGTAGCTCCTTCAATGGAAGTTTCAAGTAATGGAGATGAAACAGCTTGCTTAGCAGCATCAATGGCCCTATCTTCACCCATACCTATACCAATACCAATGATAGCTTGTCCAGACTTTTCCATAACTGCCTTAACATCCGCGAAATCCAAGTTAATAAGTCCAACAACTGCAATTAAGTCTGAAATAGATTGTACACCACGACGTAATACATTATCTACTTCTTTAAATGCTTCATACATTGGAGTTGATCTATCAATAATCTCTCTTAATCTATCATTTGGAATAACAATTAAAGTATCAACATGTTTTTTTAATTCCTCAATACCTGCTACAGCTTGTTTCATTCTTCTTGGCCCTTCAAAAGAGAAAGGTTTAGTTACAATTGAAACTGTTAAAGCTCCTAAACTTTGAGCTATTTCAGCAACTACAGGTGCAGCACCAGTACCAGTTCCTCCACCCATACCGCATGTAACAAATACCATATCAGCACCTGTTAATGCTTCTTCTATTTCTTTCTTTGATTCTATAGCAGCTTCTTTTCCAATTGCCGGATTAGCACCAGCACCTTGTCCATCAGTTAATGCGGCTCCAAGTTGAATTTTAACATCTGCCTTAGACTGATTCAAGGCTTGTTTATCTGTATTAGCGGCAATAAATTCAACACCTTTAACACCAGATTCAACCATTCGATTAACGGCATTACCACCACCGCCACCTAATCCAATGACTTTAATTGTTGTTACCATATCCATTTCTAATCCGCCTATCATCCTAGACCTCCTTAATTATCAAAAAAATGTCCAACTAACCTACTTACTATATTACCGTTAACAGTAACCTTTTGTCCAGTAGAAATTAAACTATCTTTATCAGTATCACTAATCATATTATAGGTACGTCCCCTAAGTGAAAGCTTAGCATCAAAATACTTAATAGCGCCAAATGCACAACTATATTTATTATGTCTTAATCCTATAACCGAAATATTACATACTTTAGCTTCTATTCCAAATATATTTTCAACTAAATATTGAAATCCAGCTAACTCACTTAATCCACCTGTTATAATTATATAACGTATTTCTCTTTTTGTTAAGTTTTTTATTTCATTTTTAGCAAGTTTTAAAATTTCTTCTATTCTTGCTTCAACTACTTTTGATATCCCAACTTGTGAAATTTCTTTCTCTTCATCTGCCATTGTCTTACATTGCATAACATCATTATTATCAGCATAACTACTACAAGCAACCGCAAAAGTTTCTTTTAATTTACGACTTTCATTTAAATGTAATTTAAAAATATATGAAATATCTTGATCAACATTAAAACTTCCAATAGGAATAACTGCATTATTAATTTGTATTCCTTTATTAAATACTGAAATATTAGTACTCTTCTCTCCTATATTAATAACAGCACCAACAACATCAGAATTACTCTTATTTTGAATAGTATAATAATCACCTGTAGAACTATAAGCCATATCAATAGTTTCTAAACCAGCTAATTTTAATACTTGCAGTATTCTATATAAAGGTTCTTTAGGTAAAGTACTGACTACAACTTTAGCTTCTAATGATTTACCAGCCATCCCTTTAGGATCTTTAATATTTTCCTTGTCATCAACCATAAAACTAATAGGTGAAGCTGTAATAACTTCATATTCTTCATCAATATGTCCAACAAGAGCGTCTTTTAAAACATTTCTAACATCAGTACCTGTAATACAATCATAATCATCAACATCACAAGAACCAACAACAATACTCATGTGACATCCTGCAGGAGGAATGCAAGCAATAACTTTAGAAATCTTAATACCAAGCATAGCATTAACTTTCTTAACAGCATTCTTAACACTAGAAACAGCTAATTTAGTATCTTCTATTTGTCCATTTTTAATACCCTGCGATTTACTACTAACACTAGCTAACACATGAAAAGAATTATTATGCTTTTCACATACTACAATTTTAATACTATTAGTACCTAAATCAATCGAAGAATAAATATTACCCATTCTAGCATCTCCTATTCTTAAACTTAATTATACTATAAATTTGAAATTTGTAAAATACATTTCAAGAATTATTTTTCTTCATCAAAAATATAAATATCAAAAATATTAATACTTCCAATTTTTTTGCCATTATCTATAACATAATTCAAGACTTGTTTATCAGTTTGTTTAATTGACAATTCACTTTTATCAACCAAGAATATAGAGTCCTTTCTTTTTTTTATATCAACTAGCAATTTTTCACTACCATTAAAACCATAATTACCAGCATTAATCATATCAACATAAGAAATTTTCATATCATTAACAAGTCTAAAATAATAAGCATTCGAATTAAGAAAAACAAATTCTTTATCACTATTTTTTCTTATATAATCATTAACTTTATTAGTAAAGTGAATTGAATCATAATCAATATATCTATACTCAAAATGCTTAATATTATTAGGATAAACTATCTTCCCATCAAATCTGTAATCAACAAAAAATAATGCGTTCAGCAAAATAACAGAAATACCAAATAAACTTGGATTAATAATATCCTTCTTCATATTTAATAAAATAATTAATATAAATGCTAAAAAAGAATCCATAAAATGACAAATATCAAATAAAGGAATCATCATACTATAATAAAATAAAGAATAATAATTAGTTAAATCGGTTTTATCTTTTCTAATAAAATGAATTGTAACAGAAATCATTATAACAAAAAAGAAAAAGTAAATATTTAATAATGAACCATTTTCACTAGCAAAATCAAAAAGTCCTAATATACATAAATCAATAAATTGTAACATACTTTTTGTAACTACTAAATAAATAACAAATATACATAAAGGAATTATAAAACCTAAAAATCTTTTTTTTATTTTTTTAAAATCTTTAATGTAATATAAACTTGGTAATAATAAACATAAACCAACACTATGCTTAGTCAATACACAAAGTCCTAATAAAAATCCAATTAAATAATCAGATTTTTTTTCTTTTTCTAAATAAATAATTAATACAAATAAGAAAAATAAAAATATATTATAACTAGGAAATGATATATTAATTGGAACGAACATGAAAGCAATAACAACCCAGGCTCTTTTTCCTAGCAACGAAAATAACAACATACCAAGGCAGGTCAAAAGAATTGCATGTTCAATATGAAAAACTAACATACTAGAACCAAAAATATAAAAGCCAAGAGACATAATGAAAGGATAAAAAGGAGTAATCACCATATTAAAATCTTTATAAGGAACAAGTCCAGAATATAAATTATGACTAAATCCATAATTCCAAATTTCATCCAAAGTTGTAGGCATCAATATAAGATTCCAAAACAAAAACAAGAAAAATAAAACAAGAATTAAAATGAACTTTTTATACTTTTTCTTAAACATTAAATCACCCTTTCAATATAATTAATCTAAATAATAAATCACATATTTCTTTTTCGAACCAATTTTCTTTCCATTACTTACAATATAATCAACTATTTCAGTATCAAATTGTGAAAAAATATTTTTTTTAGAATATTTATATTCATAAAAATCAATAATAAAATAAACATCATTCATATTTTTTATTTTGTTAATCATCTTTTTAGTACCATTATATCCATAATTTCCTTTATTAAGAATTGTAAAGTAATCAGTTTTTTCTTCATTAATAATTCTAAGCCAAACAGTATCAGAAGATAAATAATAAGTTTTCCCTTTTGATTTATAAAACAAATATAACTCATTTGTTTCACTAATATTCTTTTTTTGAGTAGAAGAATTTAAATAAAATTTAAAATTAGATAACTTAGCTGGAGAAACGTTTAAAAAATCAAATTTCAAAGCAAAACTAAAACAAACAAATGTAGAAAGTATAACTGAAAATACAAGCATATAGATTATTTTTTCAGAAAAAACTATATTGCTCGAAATAAAATTTAAAGAACAAAACAAAAAATAAATATATAAATGGTTTGCTGAAACATTCGGAAAAACAATAAAATAAGATAAAACTACTAGCCAACGAACCAAATTATTTTTATCTTTAATTAAAAGATAAATTGAGATTATAAATAAAATGAAAGAAATGTAAAAATATAGAGTAAATATTAGGGTATTCTTTTTAGCAAAATCAAAAAGCCCTAAAAAACACAAATCAAAAAATTGAAAAAAGGCATTATTAAAAATTAAATATATCAAAAAAATTAAACAAGGAAATAACAATCCAATAAATCTTTTAAATAATTTTTTCTTATTATTTAAACAAGTTATCAAACTAGGCAATATTAAAAAAATTCCAGCAGTATATTTGGTGAGTAACATAGAGCCAAGTACAAAACCTACTAAATAATCGTTTTTCTTATTATTTTCGCAATATATTAATATAACAGTCAAAAAGAAAAGAAAATAATTATATGAAGGAGAAAAATTTGAAAACACAGGAAAGGATAAAGCAATTAAATAAAACCAGGCTTTTTCCTTATACATTTTATAAAGAAAATAAAATGTCAAAGAAATAAGCAAAGACTGTTCAATTAAGAAAACCAAATTATCACATGAAAAAATAATTAATCCAATAGACATAACAAAATTATATAAAGGAGGAACAATCATTGTAAAATCTCTATAGGGAATTTCTCCTTTAGCAATAGAATAACTAAAGCCAAAGTTATACATGGGATCCATCGAATTAGTATAATTACCAAAAATCAAAAGTATTACTAAAGATAATAAAAAAATAAAAATACATCGAAATAAAATCTTAAAATCAAAATCAACACTCATAGTCTCAAACACTCCTACCAACTTTACTCATATATAACAAAATTATAATGAGTTTAATCAGATTTTTAATAATTTTCATCATCTTTCTAATACAATTATAATCATAATTTTAAATTAAAAGCAACAAAATATCTTTCTAAAATTATTTATTTTCAGCAAAATAATTATTTTGATAAATCGCAACATTATCATCAAAGTAAATCAAGTTACAATTTACACTATTTAAATATGTAGCTAAACCAGATTCTTTTGGAATAATAAAATAATCAAAATTATATTTTTTTATCAATTTCACATAGTCAGATTTTAAAGAAGAAATACTCAAATAATCATTATAATTATATTCAGAATATAAATCAGCTCTACCATCAACAAATACAGAAATATCATTATATATCAAATAACCACCATAATCATAATAATTAAATAATCTTTTTGCATTTATTTTTTTTAAATTTTTAATAGCAGCATCATCTAACAATTTATAACTATTAATGTTTGGTCTAAAAAAACAAAACAAAGCAATAAATATACAAGACAACAAAATTAAAATCATATTAGTACCAGAATCCAATTTTCTTTTAGGTACATAATACCAAATACAATAAGACATAGAAATATAAAGGAACGGCCAAAATCTAATGCTTTTAAGTCCCAAATATAATGTAAATAAAAATAAAACAAAATCTAAAAATCTAATTTTTTTCTTACTAAATATTAAAATTAAAAATATAAATAATGCAAGAACAAAATATGGATAATGACTAAAATTATTCAAGTCACTACATTGCCATTCAGCAATATTAGAAAGCATAACAGTATTACCCATATTTTCATATGGATAAATTATCATTTTTACACCATGTGGATTTAAAAACAATGGCAAAAATCCTAAAATAATGCATATAATATACTTTTTTATCTGTAACTTACTATACTTTTTAGAAATTATTTTTGAAGATTCAAAAGAAAACAAACCAGAAAAAAGAAAAATCATTGGTAACAAATAAATCAAATTACTACTTCCACCATGAAAATTGACCCAGAAAAAAGAAAGAAAAGGAAAAAACAAATATTTTTTTGAATTTTCATTATTATAAAGCTCAAAAAGTATCAATATAGTAAATGAGAATAAACAAAAACTTATTAAATGAGGCCTAGCTTGCAAATAAAAACAAAGCAAAGTTGATAAAGATAACCATAACATACTAAATGGAATATTATTTAAATAAGATTTTTTATTAAACAAAAAGAAAGATAATTGTAAAATCAAAAAAGCTAAAAAACAATAAACATAAACATGATATTTACCAAAAATAACAGACAATAAATATATTAATATTTCAAATAGCCATTCATGAGACATCCAATATTTACCATATATGTACCATGAAAATACGTCATGAGTTAATACTTTAAAGTTTTTGACCATTTTTTCTCCAGCTTTAATATGCCAAAAATAATCAGAGTCATATACAAAGAAAACCAATGCAAAAAGCGAAAAACATAAAATTAGTATTAAATATAAAGCAAATAATTTGTTCTTTTTCAATTTATTAAACATTAAAATCACCCTATTCTAATATATATACATCATAACATAACACATTATCAATCTTTTTACCATTTTCAAGTACATAATTAATTAGTTCAAGATTTGTTTGCGTTTTAAGATTTACCGTATTAGGTTCAACAAAAATAAGAGTATCATTCTTTTTTTTCTTTAATGCATCAAGCATCTTTCTATTACCATCATATCCCCAATTACCATTATTAACTAAATCTAAATACCCTGGTATTCTATCATTAACAAGTTTAAGAAAATAAGATTCCTCGCCAAGAAAAATAAAATCATATTCAGAATGTTTATTAATAAATTCATTAAGTTTATCATAAACAGAATAAACTCTATAATTAATATAACGATATTGAAAATTATTAAAATCATTCGGATATATTACTTTTTTATTATAAAATTCTCTAAAATACACCAGTATAGGTAATAAAATTATAATAAAAATTGTAATAAACATATAAGGTAATTTTATATTATCAGGTAAATAATATAAAGACAAAAATAAAAACATTAATAAAGCAATACCAAAGTGATAATAATCAAATATCGGAAACATAATAGTATAAAACGATAAAGCATAATAATTGTAAATATTATTAGGATATTTTTTTACAAAATAAACAGTACAAATTAAAATTATAACAAAAAAGATTGTACATATTGATAAATTACCATTATTATTTGAAAAATCAAATAAACCAAATACACATAAATCCAAAAAGGACATAAAGGAATTTGTAATCAATAAATAAACAACAAAAAGCAAAAGTACAAAAAAACATGTTAAAAATCTTTTTACTATTCTAATTTTATCTTTATAATAATAAAATAAGCCCGGAATTAAGACCATAATACCAATATTTTGTTTTGTTAAAATTAAAAAGCCCAATAAAAAGCCAATTAAATAATCAGACTTTTTCTCTTTTTCTAAATAAAAGATAATAATAATTAAAATAAAAGCAAACAAATTATAACTAGGCATAATCAAAGTCAACGGTGCAAAAAGGAAAACAAAAAATAGCCAACCTTTTTTTCCAAGCATTTTTAATATTAAAAAAAAGCAAAAAGTCAAACAAAGGGAATTAGCAATATAAAAAACTAAAATATTATGTCCGAAAATCTTCAAAAAAATAGCCATAAACGCCGGAAAAAAAGGAGTAATAATCATATTAAAATCACGATATGGAACCAAACCTAAAGAAATATTATATGCAAAACCATAATTCCATACTTCATCAGAAGTAATAGGAACAAAAAATAAATTAAATAATAATATATAAATAAAAGCTAAAAAAAATAATAAAATTCTCTTTTTCATAAAATTCTTTACTCCTTAAAAATATAAATAACTAATTAAATTTATAATATCTTACTCTTTATAATAAATAATAAAATTCCCTTCTTTTGCATAGACAATAGAATTATCAATAATATAATCAACTATAT
>CAVIUA010000031.1:29718-48256 GCA_963645945.1 bacterium | reverse complement strand
TTTGATCATTTCATAGCTAGAATATTTTTAATTAAAGGCATTATAAAAGAGTGATAAAAAATCACTCTCTCTAAACAAAGTCATTTATCAAATTTATTGTTCGCCAACACTATTTGACAAAGAACCAATTAAACTCTTTCAACTTTTATAGCAGCTTTTTCATTATTTAATTCAACCATTTCAGTTAAACTAACATCTTTTATTAATTCATCACCTAATACTTCACTCATAACATAATCTTTATACATATTAAGCATTAAATCAATATCTTCAGTACCATTATAGTAAACTTTAATATGATCAGTTATAACAAAATCTGCTTCTTTTCTAAGACTTTGAACATTACGTACAAATTCTCTTGCTAAACCTTCTAAAATTAATTCTTTAGTAAGTTCAGTATCAAGTACAATACAAGTACGACTATTACTACTAGCAGTATAACCTTCTTTTTGTTTTAAAGAAATTAATACCATATCACTAGTAATTTTAAAGTCTTCACCAGCTAACTTAACTGTAAGTCCTTCATCATTTATTAATGCTATTTCTTTACTTGTAAGTTTAGATAATATTTCTTGTAATTCTTTAACTTTAGGTCCTAATGTTTTACCTAATACTTTAAAGTTAGGTTTAACAATATATTCAAGATATTCTGTCATATCTTCTTTAAATATTATTTCTTTAACATTTAATTCTTCATGAATTACAGGAAGTAAGTCTCCAATAATTATTTGATCACTCTTTGGTAAGAATAAACTCTTTATTGGCTGACGAACTTTTATATTTACTTCTTCTCTTGCATATCTACCTAAAGAACAAATATCTCTAACTAAATCCATTCTCTCTTCAATAGATTCATTTATTAAATCTGTATTTTCTACTGGGAAATCTTCTAAATGTACTGATTTTTTACCAGTTAATTTTTGATATATTTCTTCTGTAATGAATGGAGTCATAGGTGCACATAATTTGCATAATGTTAATAATACTTCATATGTAGTTAAGTAAACACATTTCTTAGATTCTGTTAATTCACTATCCCAGAAACGTCTACGATTACTTCTAATATACCAATTAGATAAATCATCATTTAAGAATGGTACAATAGCTCTTGCCGCTTTATTTAAATCATACTCTTCATATGCTTCATTAACTTTTTTAATTAAGTTATTAAGTTTTGATATTAACCAGCGATCGATTAATTCACGGTCTTTAACTGGAATATCATATTCTCTTGGATCAATATTATCTGCATTAGCGTACATTTCAAAGAATGAATATGCATTCTTAAATGTTGAAATATATTTAGAGTAAATTTCTTTTAATCCATCTTCATCAAACTTCAATGGTGTCCATACAGGTGACGCATATAACATATAGAATCTTACTGTATCTGCACCATTTGCTTCCATTACTTCAAATGGACTAATAGCGTTTCCTCTAGACTTATGCATCTTATGTCCATATTTATCTAATAATAAATCGTTTACTAAAACATTTTTATATGGACTAATTCCTTTTACAAATACTGAAACAACTAGTAATGAATAGAACCAGCCTCTAGTTTGATCTATTCCTTCACAGATATAATCTGCTGGATATTGACTTTCCCATAATTTTTTATTTTCAAATGGATAATGATATTGTGCAAAAGGCATAGCACCTGAATCAAACCAACAATCAATTACATCCTTAACACGAGTCATTACTCCACCGCATTTAGGACATTTAATATGAACATCATCAACAAATGGTCTATGTAATTCAATATCTTCTCCAATTTCTTCTATTGCTTTTTCTTTTAATTCTTTTCTAGAACCGATCATAATATCATGACCACAACTACATCTCCATAAAGGAATTGGAGTACCCCAGTATCTATTACGAGAAATTGCCCAATCATTCATATTTTCTAGCCAGTTACCAAATCTCTTTTCACCAACGAATTCTGGATGCCAATGAACTTTATTATTTTCTTCAATAATTTCTTGTTTCTTAGCGGTTGTCTTAATATATAATGATGGTTTTGAATAATAAACTAAAGGTGTTTTACATCTCCAACAATGTGGATAATCATGCACCATTTTTTGTTTCTTAAATAATTTATCCTCTTTAGATAAGTATTTAATGATTTCTACTTCTAACTCTGGATCAACAACAAGTCTACCCTTCCAAGGACCATCAGTATAGCAACCATCTTCTCCTACTGGATTTAATAATGGTAAATTATATTTTAAACCAACTTCATAGTCATCTTGTCCAAATGCAGGAGCTTGATGAACGATACCAGTACCATCAGACATAGTAACGTAATTATCACAAGCAACATAAAATGCTTTTTTATCTACTTTTAAGAATGGCATTAATTGTTCATATTCTAAATACTCTAAATCTTTACCTTTATACTCTTCAACAACTTCATATTCGTCCCCTAATACTTTATCAGCTAAAGGTTTAGCAACTATAAAGTTATGACCTCTTGATAAACATTTAACATATACTTCATCTGGATTTACACACAAACTAACATTAGCAATCAATGTCCAAGGAGTTGTTGTCCATACTAAGAAATAAGTATTTTCTTGACTCTTTAATTTAAATGGTACATAAACAGTATTAACTGAAACTTCTTTATATCCTTGCGCAACTTCATGTGATGCAAGACCAGTTCCACATCTTGGACACCAAGGAACAATTTTTAATCCATCATAGATGTATCCATCATCAAAAATTTTCTTTAATATCCACCATTCAGTCTCAATATAATCATTATCATATGTAACATAAGGATGTTTTAAATCAATGAATTGTCCCATTTCTCTAGTAAATTTAGAAAATGCTTTTTCATTAGTCCAAACACTTTCACGACATTTTTGATTAAACTCCTCAATTCCATATTTTTCAATATCACTTTTATCACTAAAACCTAATTGTTTCTCAACTTGTACTTCTACTGGTAAACCATGAGTATCCCATCCTACTTTTCTAACAACACGATACCCTTTCATTGTTTTATATTTACATACAGTATCCTTTAATAACTTAGCCATCATATGATGAATTCCTGGCATACCATTAGCCGTAGCTGGTCCATCATAAAAAACAAAGTTTTCTCTTCCTTTACGATTCTTTACTGTTTTCTCTAAGATATCCATCTTTTCCCATTGTTCTGAATACTTAGTTTCGATTGAATTTATAGATCCTTGTTCTAATTTCTTAAATTTCATATATATATTCCTCCTAACCTAAAATAACATAACTATAATAAACTACGAATAGTATTAAAAAACTCAAACCTTCTCTTTTACTAATTTTATAATCATTTTTAGAAAATAAATATAATATCAAAGCTGTAACTATCATTACAATAATATCAACATAACTAAATGATATTGTACTAATACCACCTAAAACTGCAACTGGCAATCCTATAACTATACCTATATTAAATATATTACTTCCAACTACATTACCTATCGCTATATCATATTCACCTTTTTTAGTAGCCATAACTGAAGTTACAAGTTCTGGTAAAGATGTACCAAGAGCAATAATCGTTAAACTAATAATTCTCTCACTTATTCCAAATGCTTTAGCTAAATAACTTGCTGAATCAACTACAAAGTTACTTCCAAGTATTATCGCAACTAATCCAATAAAAGTATAAAGAAATGATTTTGATAATGATAAAACTTTCTCATCAGTATTATCCTCTACTTTATTTCGCATTAAATTAATAAGGTAATAAATAAATACTAAAAAGAAAAGTATTAAAACAATCCCATCTCCTCTAGTAAAGTTATTACTCATACTTTTATCAAATAAGTTATCAGAAAGTAAAACTGCAAATAAAGTTGTAATCAATAAAGTAATTGGTAACTCTTTCTTTACTGTATTACTTTTAACAACTAAAGGATGTATCATTGCCGCAACACCAAGTATTAAAAGTACATTTAAAATATTACTACCTATTACATTACCTAGCACAATATCCAAAGACCCAGAAAGTAATCCTTTAACACTAACAGCAAACTCTGGTGCACTAGTACCAAATGCTACTATTGTAAGACCAATGAGCATTTTAGATACTTTAAAATTAAGAGCAACGTTACTAGCACCATCTACAAATAAATCTGCACCCTTAATCAAAATAATAAAACCAATAATCAATAAAATAATATTAAGTACCATATATAAGCCTCCCTTTAAAATAAAAAAACTAACTCGCCCTATAAGGACGAATTAGTTCGCGGTACCACCTTAATTTATAAGTATAATACTTATCTCAAATACTATAACGCGTTACCGTATTTATCTTATCCATAAATCGCAACTTGAAAGTGATCCAAATATTTCCTCGTAATCTATTTTCACCAAACATAGACTCTCTATATACTAATAAACATTTCGTCTTTCGCACTTGCTTTCCAAACTAATATATCATATTTAATTTTCATTTACAAGATTTTTTTCAAATACTTTTTCATCATTATTTTTAGAAGTTACTTCATGCTTAATACTACCATCAGCTATTCCTCTAATAACTATATTATAAAGTTTTATTTCATGAGGTAATTCTAAAGAATCAATATAATCAAATGCAGCTTGTTTCATATTATTATCTATTTCAGTAAAAACTCCATTTATATTTATTTCACTCTTTGTTTTTAAGATTGTATCTTCTTTATAATATTTAGGTCTAGTATATGCCGATATAAAATTTATAATTTTATCTAGTTCTTCTTCACTATAACGATTTTCAGGCGCATTCAAAATAGTTGTAATAACTAATCCAATAGGTAAATCAGAAGTTAATTTATAATCAAGATAATTATAATCTCTAACAGTTCCATCTTCCATAGTAACGCCTGAAATGATCCCAGAAACAACTTTGTTAACTACACTAGCATCCATTTTATCTGGATTAAAACAACCAGAACGAATTAATCTAGCTCTATTTTTATATTGTTCAGCTAATTCAATACAATGTTCACCGCAATAAACAACAGCTCTTTTTAATGTATAAACTGATATTCCTTTTAAATTGCAATAAGTTTTAGCAGTTAATCCTTCCGTAGACAAATAATCACTAACTAAATCTATATACATCTTTTCTTTTTCTTTATTCATCAATTCTTGACATTTATTCTCTCTTTCAATATCATCATTACTCAATTTAGATGAAACAGTTTTTATAACATTACCAAGCTCTGAATCAGCACTCCTTTCAAGTATAGAAAACATATCTAAAGCATCATCTAATGTTAAACCTAAATAAAATATTTTATCAGCCAAACTTTCTTTATTTTCATAAGCAATGCATACTTCACCAAGTAAAGCCCATGCGTTTTCTATTTTAAATCGTTTTTCATAATTTTCGAAAATCCTTTTAATATCTCTAGCAGTCGCAAATTTTTTAACACCATCATTAACTGCATATTTTAAATATTTACTATAAATAGCTTGTCTATCCATAAATTTATTGTCTTGAAGTGCATTTTCAAAATCATCTAATAATTTAATTGCACATCTTGCATATAATTCTTCACTATTATTCCAACCCGTGAATTTTTCACTCTTTTCAAACCAAGTTTTTAACTTATTAAAATCTAAAACATCTTCTTTCAAGACATTATTTCTAACAAAATATTCCATTGTTTCATCAACACTATCTTGATGTAAAAATAACAAATCAAAATATTTATTATAAATATATTCTCTTCTTTCAGATTCTAATGTATATTTTTTTTCAACATCTTCTTTACTTTCTATTTTAAAACCGGTATTTTTAGAATAATTTTTAAATGATCTCAACCCTGATAACAAATCAAAATCGTATAAATAATTACCTTTAATAATTCTTTCAAAATCTTCTAATGAAAGCGTACCAAAATTTTCATTAAATTGCTTTATAAAATCTAAATCACTAGAAACAATATCTTTACTTCTAAATTTATCATAAGATTTTTTTACCATTAAACAATAATCATTTTCATCTTCTCGAGCTAAAAAACTTTTTTTATAATTTTTAATAATATTACCAAATTGTTCACTAGATAATATTTTACCAGTTTTCTCATAATCAGCTATTACATTTCTAATATCTTCAATAGATAATGATACATTCTTAAAAGCATCAAAGAACGGATCTTCTGAATTATATTCCTTGTATCCAAAAGCAACTACCAAATTTTTCTTTAATTGATTTTCATCACCAGTTTGTAATAAACTCTCAATTTCATCTATTAATATAACAGGATTTTTTGTATAAAAATTTTTACCTAATACAAATTTAGTAAATAATAAATTATCATATTGTTCAGTTAATGAATACTTTTTATCTAAACTTTTAGCTTCTTTTAACTTAGAAATTTCATCACTAGTTGACCAGAAACTTAAATAATTATGCAATTTACCAACAACACTATTTAATGAATTTAAATATTCTCTATTTTTTTCGTTATCATTTACTTGATTCTCGTATTCAATAAAATCTAACATTTCAATAACTGTATTAATACCAACAAAAAAATCATTAGAATTTAACATTAAATCCATTTTATCTATAATTTCAAAACTAAATGGAGCTTTAACAAAATTTTCCGGTCCATTTTCATAAGTTGCTAATTTATCTTTAGTTAAATGCATCGCCATATATACTTTACAAAATTCATCAAAATCATATGACTTATTATCAAATAAAAATTTAAAAATAGGTATATACATTAATTTACTATTATCACTCGCAACAGCATATGCATATTTTTCATCAAAAAAAGTTCCCGCAAGTTCTACTAAATCTTTTCTTTGTAACACTTTAGGAAAATGACCAACAAAAAAATCTTGAATATCTAAAAAACTATACTTGTCTTTCAATACACATAAAAATTCATCTGCCAAATTTTCTCTTTCAGCAACAGCATTAATAAAATATTGATTTGCCTCATTCAATTCATTTTCAAAACATTCTAATAATAATCTTCTAAAAGATCTCATAAAAAAAATCCCCCGTCCTTTTTAGTTGTGATATAGATTATAACATAAGAAACAAGGAAAAGCAAGAAATATCAATATATGTATTACTTTAGGAAGTAAATGCAATTTTATTTTTTTGTATTTTTAAAGTTGCATTTAGTCTAATAATGCATTTTAATATATCTCATCTATTTTTTTATCAGTGTCTTCACACAAGTTGTTCTCGTATTAAATACAACTCTCATATCATACTCTTCAGCTATTCTAAAAACATCATCTCTTAAAAATTCATTATCAGATTCTTTATCAAACAAAAGCCAAACTTTATGACAGATATCATCATCCTTTAAACCTAATCTATTAAATACCTCACCTAACGATTTAGAATCGATATTAGAAAGATCAACATTAAAAGTATTTAAAAAATATAAATAAATAGAACTCATCTTATCAAGATTCTTTGTAAATAATCCATTACTTAAATATTTAGAATCATTAGAGTCTGTCCTTAAACCAAGCTTTTTAGAAACACGCCCCACTCTAAAAGTACCATGTTGTAATTCTTCAAAATTAACAAAATACGGTTTAAAATCTTGCTCCAAATAAATACCTGTTCCATCACATAAACATGGAAAAACAATATCACTACATTCTTCTACAACACTTTCTAAATTATGATGAATAAGTGCATAACGATATAAATTTACTTTATCACTATCACTCTCATTACTAAAAACATCAGAAAAATTTCTACCAGAAACATCACGTCTTATATATCCTACTACATAATTATCCATACAACATATTTTATCAGGTACAACTATTCTTAGATGACTAATAGTATCAGCCTGTAACATTTTTTCTTCCATACCAATAATTTCATTTTTATAAAAATCAGAATAAACTGCATTAAATAGTTTCAAAATACTTCCATCACTAAGTCTATATAAATTACCATCAAATTTACTAGAAAGTAATATACTTCCAGACAAACTCTCCATAGTAAGCTTCATTTTTTCCATAACATCACCAGACAAACTACATATTATCCATAATAAAACTAGCTCCTATTTTGGATCTAGTTCTAAAACTTCTATTTCTTCAACAACAGCCATCTGTTGTTCCATAATAATTTTCAATTTTCGTTTAAATATTTTCATATTTTTTTCTAAAAGTTCCGCTCTATTTTCAATTCTTTCAGCTTTTATTAATGACTCATTAACAATTCTACTAGCATTACTTTTAGCGTCACTAATGACCATTTTAGCTTCATCTCTAGCCATTCTCTTTATATTATCACTAGTCTCTTCAGCTTTTAAGATAGAATTCTTTAACGTACTTTCTAATCTTTTATAATGTTCTAATTCAGCACTTAAACTATCAATTTCTCTTCTTTGTTCTTTACACTTTGTAACGATACCTTCAGTCTGAGTTATCACATCATTAATAAACTGATTTACTTCATTTCGACTATAACCATTTGTCTCATAACTAAATCTTTCCAAAATGATCACCCTTTAGTTTCTAGAAAAAATCATCCTCATCGTTCTCTTCTTTATTTTCTTTTTTACTCTTTGAACCAGTTCCTTTACTAGTTCCATCATCACTAATTTTACCTTCTACATTAACATTATTAGGAGTACATAAGAAAATTCCTCCACCTAATTTTTGTAAATCTCCACCTATTGCGTAAATAGTACCATATAAGAAATCAACAATACGTTTAGCTTGATCAGGAGTTACTCTCTTTAAATTAACAACAACAGCACTTCTATTTTTTAAATAGTCTGCTATTTGTTGACTTTCAGAGTAAGCTCTAGGTTCTAAAAGCATCATTTTACTTCCTGCCATACCATTCTCAGCATGATAAGCTTCTCTAGAAGTACTATAAAAACTTTCTTCAGTAGTAGTTTCTTCTCCATCACCCTCACTACCAACTAATTTATCAATAAATTTATTAAAAGCCATAACTTATCCTCCATATCATATAAAATGTCAATTATATAACTAATTTTAACATAATTAAAATTAAAATTAAAGTATAAATTTATATTGTAGTATTAACTTGTGCATTATCTCCTGAAAAATTAATAAATTTGTTCTCACCAGTATTTATAGAATTATCAATATTTGTCATTTCTGGAACACCAGCAGTACCAATATTTGTCATCTCTGGAACACCAGCAGCACTATTATTTAACATAACAGGTTGTTCAAAAGTTTGATTATTGAACCAAACATTAACAATATCAACATTGTTACTCATTGGTCTAGGATTAGGTATATCAATATACATTGAAACAGGAACCTTAAATGCATTACCAAATGCAATACAATTTCCAGGCTTTAAATTCTTTAATTGTTGCACTATTTCCATAGAAATATTAGGTACCATATTTTTTATATATTCAAGATCTTTAGGATGCAATGTTCTAAGTATAACAAAATTGCTACACTGAGATATACATGTATCAGAAAGTTCACTTGGTCTTTGTGTAATTAATCCTAAGAAAACACCATATTTACGTCCTTCTTTAGTAATTCTTTCAAATATATTATAACCAAGTAAATCAACATCATTATCTTTAATAACATATCTATGTGCCTCTTCAATAATAATATGAAATGCTCTACTTCCTCTTGGAATTGTGTTACTAGCAACATTAAATAACATTCTAGAAAGAATTTTAGTAATAACCTTAGCTGTTCTATCATCAACGTAGTTAATATTGAAGTTAACTATTTGACATTTACTTCCATCATTCGCAACCAGTAAACTATTAACATATTCAGGCATTGTAATATATCTTGGATATGAGAAAAATTCCTTATATTCACTGTTTACTAATGTATGTAATCTAACACTTAAAATATTAGCATAGTCAAATACTTTAGAACTCTTCAAAATACCTTCATTAATAAGAGCAAATTCCATAGCCATTTCCAAATCAGATAAAGTATAAAAATAATTTAATTCATCTGTTTTTATTTCTTCTTCGACATCAAGAATATATCCTCTAATAAATTCAACAACTAATTCCATTTCTTGCATCTTACCTGTTTTATCAATAAATAAACATTGTTTTAATGTCCTTACATAACCAGGTTGAACAATTTGACTATTTAAACTTAAATCAGCTGTATTAAACTTAGTAAGAACAGCAGTTACCTGATCCCTTATCTTAGTAGATTCATCACCAGACAATAATATATCTTGTACAGCTCTCGCAATAATATCATTTTTTCTTTTAATAACACTTTCAGAATTACCAGAAAGTATAGGAACTAGCTCTAAAGTTTTTTCAATAATTGGCAACTGTGATGGAGAATTAGCATCTAACAACAAAGCTAAATCATCAACATCTAATAACCAAACCGGTATACGTAAAACCTCTCCATCTGTTGACTTAGTATTAGTAGTAAAATATCTATAATTAAAGGCAGGATTAACATTATGTAACCCTGAAAAAGCATTAGTGTATTCACCAAAGGCATCAAAGAAAAAGAAATTAGCATTACTAGGAACACGTGATCCAACCATGAGTTTTTGCAAAATAGATGCAACAGTACAACTTTTACCAGCACCAGAATTACCAAGTACAGAAAAATGATTACTAAAAAAATCATTAATATCTACATTTATCTTATATCCTTCATAAACATTACTAGTACCAAAGTTAGTTTGACCCGTAGTAGCTTCCTGATTACCTAAAATAAAACCTAATTCATTTAAATTAACCAGTCTAATATTAGATTTAAAAGAAGGCCTTTTTGAAGCACCAGGTATAAACATTGTAGGAGTTAATTCCCCTACAACAACAGCTGTCATTTCAGTTTGTGAGACATTAACAACTTCACCAACAATATTTCTAGAAGGATCCTCAAAAACAACATGTAAACCTATTAAATTAGGTTGTTTATTGATATCAATTCCTAATTTAATTATTACTCTATTATCTATAATTTCTTTAATTGTTCCTATCATATAGTAACACCCTCTTTTATCCTATCAAAATTATAACAAAAAAAAAAAAGAAATAAAAGGTATTTTTATTATTTCTCCTGTCAAAGAAAAAATACTTACCAATAAGCAAGTATTTAATCTTCATATAATCCATGTATTTTTTGTCTATCAATATCACTAATATCATCTAATATCCAAATACCGTCTTCATCCTTACTTAAGTTGAAAGTAATATCATATTTCTTTTTATCAGTAACATTCTTTAATTGTTTAATTTTATAATCTATATATTTACTATTTTTATCAATAGCTTCTTCAACTTTTTCACCTACAGTATCATCATCTTTTTCTTCATCCTTAAATTCATCTTTATGTTCACTATAATACTTACGTGATTCAGCAATTGAAGTAGCATAATCAAATACTTCTATTTCAACATCAACTATTGCGTTATCACCTTTTATTTCTTCACTTTTAATTTTATAAGATAAGTTTTGATATTGTTTTTCCATCAAACTACGATATTCTTTCTTTTGTTCATCAGACATATTAACATCTTCAGAAATAACACTATCCAACTGTGCTAATACAGTACTATCCATTTTTTGATATTTTCCTAATAACTCTTCAACCTTTTTAGTAGGTGTATTCATAGTATTAGTACATCCAACTGCCAAAAGTAAAAATAATGATAAACAAACTAATATTTTTTTCATAATTTCCTCCCATTACTATCATTATCAAAAAATATAGTTTTATACATACAATTACCAATTTTACTAATCTTTAACAGTTCTACTTTTTTAATTTTAATCTATTTCAAAATCTAATAATTTTTCACAAACACTTTCATATAAATCTTGTTCATGTTTAATAGTATCAATTAAAAACATTTTATCATGTTCATACTCTTTTAATCCTCTCATATAATATGTTTTATCTTCATCTAAAACAATAAAAGGCATTATATTATTTTTCAAACATTCTTTAAACATTATAATTCTACCAACACGACCATTTCCATCGCCAAATGGATGTATTTTTTCAAATTTATAATGAAAATCAATTATATCTTCTAAAGTAACATTTGATTTAGAATTATATTCATTTAAAAGTGTTTCAATAGCTTCTTCAACTTCTTCAGGTGCTGTTGTATCAATTATATTAACTACTCTTATTATATTAGGAACAACTTTAAATCCGCCAACATTATATCTTGGATTATCTTCATTACTTGTATTTCTTTTTAATATTTTATTCATTTCTATAATAATTTCTTTAGTAAGTTTCTTGTCAACATTATCTAACATATAATCAAAAAGTTTAAAATGATTTTTAACTTAAATTAAATCATCCAATTCTATCAAATCATTACTCTTAGGAATAAATGAAGAAGTATCAAATATTGCTTCAGTTTGATCACTGGTTAATCTACTACCTTCAATTTTATTTGAATTATATGAAAAATTAACTTGTGAATAATAATAAATATTACCCTCAAATCTATCATTTTTTTGTTTTATTAATTCATCTTTAATTCTATCAACATTCATGAAAATAATCCCTCCATTATATTAATAATGATATATCAAACATTATACCAAAAAAGACACTTTTTATCAAAATGTCTTTATTGTTTATTAATAATATTAAAATTCACAGTTACCTGGAGTTCTAGGATAAGGTATTACATCACGAATATTTTCAACACCAGTTAAATATATTAATAAACGTTCGAATCCCATACCGAATCCAGAATGATAACATCCACCAAATTTACGTAAATTTAAATACCATTCAAGTGAATCTTTATCCATTTTTAATTCATCCATACGACTAACTAACTTATCATAATCTTCTTCTCTTTGTGATCCACCCATTAATTCACCAGCACCTGGTACTTCCAAATCAACTGCCGCAACAGTTTTTCCATCTGGATTTTGTTTCATATAAAATGCCTTTATATCTTTTGGCCAATCTTTAATAAATACTGGTCCACCAAAATACTCAGTAATATATTTTTCATGTTCTTTTGCGATATCCTCACCATACTCTGGTTCAAATTCCCATTTAACATCAGCCTTTTTCAATATAGAAATAACTTCTTCATGAGTAACTCTAACAAATTCACTAGAAATTAACTTAGTAAGTTTTTCAATTAAACCTTTTTCTACAAAACTATCAAAGAATTGCATTTCCTCTTTACAATTATCAAGTACATATTTAACAACATACTTAAGCATTTCTTCCATAATATCCATATCACCATTTAAATCACAAAAAGCAATTTCAGGTTCAATCATCCAAAATTCATTAGCGTGAGTTTTAGTATTAGAATTTTCTGCTCTAAAAGTTGGTCCAAAAGTATATGTCTTTTTATAAGCCAAAGCAAATGTTTCAGCTTGTAATTGTCCAGAAACAGTAAGTGCTGCTTGTCTACCAAAGAAATCTTTACTATAATCAACCTTTCCTAATTTAGCAACTCTATCTAAATCAAGTGTTGTAACCTGGAACATTTCTCCAGCTCCTTCACAGTCAGATGCTGTTATTAATGGAGCGTGGAAATAAACATATCCATTTTCTTGGAAATATTTATGTATTGCATAAGCAGTTACACTTCTAACTCTAAAAACAGCATTAAATAAATTTGTTCTAGGTCTAAGATAAGCTTGTTCTCTTAAAAATTCTCTACTATGTCTCTTTGGCTGAATAGGATAATCCTCTGGACAATCACCAAGTAATTTATAACTCTTCATTTGAACTTCAAACTCTTGTCCCTTAGCTGGAGATTCAACTACCATACCTTCTACTTCTATAGCAGAACCGATATGTAAAGATTGAATCTCATCAAATGATTCTAACTTGTCATCATAAACTATTTGTACACTTTTAAAAAAAGTACCATCATTAAAATCTATAAAACCAAACTCTTTTTGCTTACGATGATTACGAATCCAACCTTGAAGTATAACTTCTTTCCCTTTATAATCATCTAACTTTTCATATAATTTTTTAACATCTATTATCATATAAATTCTCCTTACATATTATAAATACTTTTCCAAGCTAAAATTCTTTTAACCGCAGTATCAATAGTTTCTATTTTGATCTTACCAATCTTAACTGCTTCAATAACTGAATTATACATATTAACAAAATCAGAAGTAATAATTAAATCATTACCAGCATTTATTGCTAAAACAGCTGCACTATTATCATCAACATAAGATGAAACAGCACCCATTGATAAGTCATCTGTGATAATTATACCAGAAAAATTAAGTTTATTTCTTAACTCTCCGGTAACGATCCTTTCACTTAAAGTTGCTGGATATTCACTATCTATACATTTAATTATATTATGTGATACCAATATACTTGGAACTTTCCTTTTAATTCCTTCTTCAAATGGTAAATAATCATTATTTAAAAAGTTATCATAACTTCTCTCATCTATCGCAACACCTGTATGTGTATCAACATTATTACCATATCCAGGAAAATGCTTTAAAGAAGAAGATATTCCAACTTCATTTGCGTAATCTACCATAAGACCAATTAAATTTGCAGTCTCTTTAGCATCTCTATTAAATGTTCTAATATTAATAAAATCATTACTATCAACTGAAACATCCGCAACTGGTGCTAAATTTAAATTAATTCCAAGAGATAATAACAACTCTCCCTTTTCCTTTTCAATACTTTCTAAACCTTCCTCACCTAGTGAATCATAAACATTCCTAGGAGAAGAAAACTTCTCATCTCTAAAAGCCTTATATCTACTAACTCTAGTAACATATCCACCTTCTTCATCAACCGCAAATACCAAAGGTATTTTACTACTTTTATTTAATAAAGAAAGTTCCTCTTTTATAGACTCTTTAGTATGATTATCAAAGTCTTTTGCAAATAAAATATAACCAGCAGCATAATAATCATTTATCCAAGATAAAGCCATATTCTTATCATATCTAACTAAAAATAATTGCCCTACCTTCTCTTCTAAAGACATATTATCAAGCTTAACTTGAGCATTCTCATACTCTTTAGAAAACAACTCATTACTATTAATATTTTTATTTACTTTTATATCTTTATTTAATTTATTATCAACTTTACTATTATTAGTAAAAACAAAACCTAAAAGACCTACTACCATAACACCAAGTACAACTATTAATACTTTTTTCATGATTAGCTCCTATTTTATAACTTTTTTAAATTCAACCGGATTAGCAGTTTCAAATAAAATATCTTTTTTAATAGCTGGATAATACATCTTTAATCTATTTGCATGTAAATATAATCGACTAAACTCATCTTTTATACCATATTTAGTATCTCCAAGAATTGCATTACCTAGTGACGCAAAAGCTACTCTTATTTGATTCTTACGACCAGTTTCAATATTTATACTAACTAATGAATACTTATCATTTTCCTTCACAACATTATAATTAGTAATAGCCTCTTTACCATCATCTTTTTTCGTAACATATACTAAATTTGTCTTAGTCTCTTTTAAATTCTGTACTATCCTACCAGACTTATTTTTTAACTTATTATGTACAACCGCAACATATTCTCTTAATGTTACATATTCATTCCAATTATCTTGTAATTGTCTTTTAATACTTTCATTCTTAGCTAAAACAACAATACCAGATGTATCTTTATCTAATCTATGTACTACAAAAACTCTAGCACTATGATTATTACTCTTTAAATAATCTGATACAATATGATAAAGTGTCTTCTCTTTTTCCTTAGCAGTTGCGATAGTTAAAAGACCAGCCGGCTTATTCACAACAATTATATTATCATCTTCAAATACAATATCAAATGGTAATACTTTTTTATTCTTATTATCCGTATCAATTACAATTTCCATACCATTAATCAATGGATAATTATATTGTCTAGTCTTAACATTATTAACATAAATAGATCCATGTGTTAAATACTGTTTAATCTTCTTCTTAGGCATATCTAAATTATCATATAAATATGAAAGTAATTCCCCATTCTCCTTAACTTTTAATCTCATAGCCATTTCTCCTTCAATTCCATATTATAATACAACTAATCTAATTTTAAAAATTATTTTTTATAAATTCTTCTACACCTTTATTTAAATTTGAAAAAGTACACTTCTTAGATACTTTTTTTACTTCTTTTATTGCATTATCCATTGAAACACCAAGACCAGTATTTTTAACTAGATTTATATCATTATAGTATTCACCAAATGAAACAACTTCTTCTGTAGAAATCTTTTTCTTATTACAAATCTTCTCTACACCAACAAACTTATCAATATCTAAACTAACTATATCAACATAATAAGTATCATTAATATATTGTTCAAAGTAATTAATCTTTAAATTTAAACTTTTAAACTTATCAATAACTTCTAAACTATCATCACGACTAGAACAAACTATCTCTAATTTATATACATCAGTAATATCATCAAGTCCCAATAATTTAAATTTACGATCTTTTCTACATGCATAAATATCATGACTAGTAAAAGTATTATAAATCTTTCTAATACAACTAACTGAAACAGCCTTTTTAAATATTACTTTTTCTTTATTTACATCATAAACAACAGCTCCATCACTCGCTATAACATAATCTAAAAAAGAAAAATCTCTATTATAATATAAAATATCACCCAAACATCTACTAGTCGCAATAGTAAATAAATAGCCTTTTCTTCTTATTCTATCAATTTCTAACATTGTCGATAAAGAAATAGCTAAGTCATCATCTACTAATACTCCATCAAAACCAGTAACTATCATTTTATACATATTTTACCATCCTTTATTTTTATCTTTTTATCTAATTGAACTAAAAGTATAACTTCAATTAACGCTAATGAATATCCTGCTAATATATCTGATGCATAATGTACACCTACATATATTCTACTAAGTCCAATACTAATAATTAACATAAATAAAAGAAAAGAACTAATATATTTTAAATATTTATTTTTTATCTTACTAAAAGCTAAGTATAATAAAAATCCATATACACAAACAGAAATCATCGCATGACCAGATGGAAATGAATATCCTCCTTGACTAATTAATCTTAATACACTAGGTCTTTCTCTTCTAACTATATGTTTGATTATTGTATTAAGAATAACTGAATCTAGTGCTGATATTACAAGTAATAAACTATATTTATTTCTAAAAATAAGTACAAATAAACACACTATCACAACAATAGACAAAGTATTACCAAGCATGGTAACAGTTTTAAAAAAGTTATCTAATGTATCACATCTAAAACTAATAACAAAGTTATAAACTGCACTATCAAAAACTAAATCTTTATCAAATAAAACTATCCCTAACATTCCTAAAAATATAATTAAAAGTATACTAATTATAATTAAATATTTCTTTTTCATTTTAATGCCTCACTCAAATTATTTTTAACACATTTTTTATATATTTCAACACCTGGTTGATTAAAAGGTTCAACATCAAATAAATATCCCGAATAAGCTGCGCTAAGCATAAAGAATGCACATAATGCACCAATGGCTTCTTCATTTATAGAATCAATTTCTATTATATTAGAAAATACTTTACTCTTAAGATGAGCTTCTACCACTGAATCTAAAACTAAATTATTAATTTTATCTAATTCTACATTTTTATATTTAATATTATTATTAATATCTCTTATCTTTATAAATGTTTCAAATATAATAGGATTTCCTTCTTGTATAAACTGTCCCAATGAATGTAAATCTCTAGTACCTATAGTAGAAACAGGAAAAATCCCTTTCTTATCTTTTCCCTCAGTCTCGCCAAGTAATTGTTTAATCCATTCCAAAAAACTACTAAAACAAGGTTCATAAACACTAAAATTTTCAATGTATTTTCCCGCATCAAATAAACATCTTCTAGAAACTGCATATAAGTAAGCTTCTTCTTTTAAATTAAGACCAGTTTTAAAACCAATAATTAATTTTTCTATATCTATATTAAATGACAATGGTAATAAATGAGCTGGAGTAATTAAAGAATATCTTCCACCTATATCATCAGGCATACCAAAAGATCTATATTTTTTACTTTTAACTTCTTCTCTTAAATTACCTTTAACTAAATCAGTAGTAATAATAGTCCTCTTAATTATCTCTTCATCACTATATTTTTTCTTCATAAAATCAAGCATTAAAGAATAAGTAATTTGAATTTCCATAGTAGTACCAGATTTACTAATAACGTTAACATAAAAATCTTTATCCTCTAAATATTTAAATGTATCTAAAATGTATTTACTAGATAAATTATTACCAAGATAAATTATATTAAATTTGCTATCAAACAAATTATTTATTGCTAAACTTCCTAAGTAAGATCCTCCAATACCAATAACGACAAGACACGAAGAATTATTCTTTATTTCATCTCTTATTTTTATAATATCATTAACAATATTCTTATCAATTTCTCTAGTCCAACCTATCATTTTACTATTATTAAATTTATTAAATACTTCATTTTTTTTATCATAATAATTTTTAAAAAGATTCTTATCAATATATTTTTTTGAATAAGTATCAAAATC
>CAVIUA010000031.1:19110-29708 GCA_963645945.1 bacterium | reverse complement strand
TCAAAATCAAACCTAATCATATAATCACCTTTAACTAATTATATCAAAAAATTATCTATACGGCTATTATTAATTATTACGTTTCAGTAACACCAGAATTTTTATTTTTAATTAAAGTCTTAGAATTACTTGATGCATCAGAATTTAAAGTAAATTCCATTGCTTTATTTAAAATACTATCTACTTTATCAGAATGTTTAGACATAAATTCAACTGATGTTTTTAAAACTTCATAATTGGAAAGTCCTAAAAATTCTGATATAGCATCTACTGAAAAATGTTTACCATCAACATAACCTAATCTCAATGAAACAATTATTTTCTCTTTCATACTTAAACCAGTCATTGCCTCACTAACATCAGGTCTTTTCAATATTTGAATTAACTTTGTATATTCATCTCTATTAAGTTCTGTAACCAAGGAAGACTCAGTTAAAAAAACATCCTGCCTAATATTATTATTCTTCTTTGGTTTTGCCTCTTCTTGTAAAGCATAAAGTTTCTTCCTCATTCTAGGAATTAATGAACCGTAAAACTTCTTTGTCTCTTCTTCGCCAAATGAATCAGTAGATACTGGATTATCTAAGTCTTCACCATAACGTAAAAATACTAATCTTTTTTCAAATTCATTAAGATTATCTAAAACTCTATTAACCTCTTCTCTACTAAAGTCATCAAAGTATTCATAAATACTCTTAAGTAATGAACCTTGTTTACCAGTTTTCCTTTTTTTCTTTCTTTCAGGTTTTTTCCTAAACTCTTCTAGTTTTTTTAAGGCCAAATCAGGATTATCCATATATACAGAAAATTGTTCTACTGCTTTTAAATGACGAAGTTTTTTCAAAGCATTCAATTCCACTTGCCCTATCCAAGCTTTTGAAACTCCATATTTTTTAGAAAGTTCTTTTAAATTCCAAACATGACTACGACCAATTCCAAACCTGGATAACAATACATCTTTTTCTCTCTCACTTAACTTAGAACCATTTAATAACTGCATAATTTGTTTTGGCAAAAATGAATCTATAACTTCATCTTCAACTGATTCCGATGTAGAAAGAAATTCACCCAACTCAGTATCATTATCTTTCCCTACCAAAGAATTAATACTAACAGTATCTTTTTTTAAGGTTTCTAATTCTATAATTTTATCAACACTTTTACCAAGCATCATAGAAATTTCATCAATACTTAAATTCATACCAAACTTTTTTTCTAAATTATCAACCTTAGTCATATATGAACGTAATTCCTCTTGTTTAAAAATAGGTACTCGAATATTTCTACTTTGTTCAGTCACTGCATTTAAGACAAAAATTTTAATTTGATATACCGCATATGTTGAAAATTTTACATCATATGATAAATCAAATTTATCTATTGCCTTCATCAAACCAAGATTACCTTCCTGAACCAAATCTAAAAATGGTAACCCTCTGCCCAAAAACTTTTTCGCAACACTAACAACTAATCTTAAATTACTTTCAATAAATTTATCCCTTGCATCCATATCACCTTGTTTAATTTTTACAAGTAAATCTCTTTCCTCATCAGAACTTAATAATGGAGCATTTAATTCATTAATATAAAGACTAATAATATCCAAATCAGAAGAAGAATCAAAACAACCAACATCAATTTCTTCTTTTCTTTCCTTTATTGGCATACCATGTAACTCAAAATAAGTCTTAACTGTATAAATTAAAAAATCACTATCAAATATATCTTCAGATTTACCTAAAGTTATATCCTTTTCTTTTTCTTTTAAAATATAACTAGTCATAGAAGAAAACTTTTCGTTATTAGAAAGTAAATCAATTAATAATTCCTGTCCCATAAAAAAATCATATTTATTAAAGAATGAATCAAGTTTTTTAAATGCCTTAACCGCACTTTCGTAACTATTAACTTTAGGTACTTTTAAATCCAAATAAGAACTAACTATCCTACTAGCAGTATCACCATCAGTTAACATCTTACTTACTTCATTATTCATTCTTTTTTTAAGTTTACTTTTAAAAACAGTCTCTTCTACTTTTCCATCCATCTCTGATATTTCATCCAATACAATATCAGAATAATCATCAAAAGAAATGCCGGTATATTTAAATACATTGTAAATGCTCTTAATAGTTGGCAATAAACTACTAAATACTTCATCATCTGTCATATTAGTATAATCCATTTATATTTTCCTCCTAAAATAATATTACCATTAGACCGCGTTAACTAATAGTCTAACACTTTTAATTTTCTTTGTAAAATAAAAGAGTGATATTACTCACTCGTTTTAATATATTGTATATTTTCTTTTCCATAATTGGTTAAAGGTGAAGATAAAAAATTAATTCTTGCATTAACATAATCTAATCTTCTAACTAATTCGTCTCTTTCCGTAATAGCTTGATCAAGTTCACTTTGATTTTGAATTCTATCTTTTGTTGCACATCTTATTGGATATGAAGGAACTAATTCTTCTCTAACAACATCAATACTATTTTGACCAATACTTTTTTTAACTTCATCAAAATAAGCCATTTCTGCTAATTGATCATAAAGTGACATAAGTCTTTGATAACCAAAACCTTCGAAACTAGCAATTTTATCATGATTTCTTAAGGCATCTCCTACAGAATGAACACCATTAGCGTGTAAAAGTTTTTTAGTTTCTGGAACAACATCCAAGTCTTCAATTGGCATAATACCATGTTCCCTTAATATTTCAGGCATATCACCATATGGAACAAAGTCACCATAGAAAAATGTACCAAGATTACGTACAAACTCATTAATTTGATTTAATTTTGCTACTCCCATACCTCTCATTTCAGAAATTTCTTCATATGGAACAACTAATAAATCTCCTACTGTAACAATAGGATGAGCTCTATTACATCCTGTTGTAAAAACATTTCTTATAGGAACAGGAAAATAAAGGTCTTCCAACTTAGTATCAGCTAATTTTTCACTTTCTTCTCTATCAAAAGATAATCCAAGCATTAAGTTTTCACCTAATAAACTATAGTTTCTTGAATGAACATCATCTCTAACAGAAGTATAATCATACCAATTTTTAAAATATGAACGTAATTCCCAAGCCGGTACTTTTAATAAATCACCATATGTACGCATCTTTTTACAATCAATAAGATAACTCATTGCATGATTCTTTGGTCTTAAAGGAACACGACCAATCTCATCACCAGCTACATAAATATTTCTCATAATACCATCCCTTTTCAAAAAATTGGCTATATTATACCAAAAAAACTATAAAATGTCAAAGAAAACGCCTAGAAGAAAAATAGAAAGAATAAACTTCTTCCTATTTTACATCAACAATTACACTATGAGTAGAACTATCATCAACAAGTCTTACACTTTCAACGACTCTCCCATCAAAAGTAATTTTTTCTATACCTGTTCTTTTTACTTCGATATTATAAACAGTATTCATATATTTATAAACAACTTTAAATCCATCCCAGTCATTTGGAATACTAGGAACAATATTTAAAATATCACCATGTTTTTGAATACCTAAAATATCTCTTACACCAGTATTATAAAACCAACCAGAAGAACCTGTATACCAAGTCCATCCGCCATGACCTAAAAAACTAGATGCAGAATATATATCAGCCGCAATAACATAAGGTTCAACTTTGTACTTCAAAACCTGTTCCTTATTTAAACTTCTATTTATCGGATTAATCATTTGATAATAACGATATGCCTCATTATAATGACCTTCCTTAATTAAAGCCATAATGTACCAAGCAACCGCATGTGTATATTGACCTCCATTTTCTCTAATACCTTTATGATAATTCATAATATAACCAGGATTATTTAAAGACTTATTAAAAGCTGGAGTCAATAGTTTAACAATACCTGTTTTTTCATCAACCAAGTTTTCTGAAACAGAATCCAAAACTTGATCTACTCTGTTCTCTGGTATTACTCCAGATATAATTGAAAAACTCTGTGAAATTAAATCTATTTTACACTCATTATTTTCATGACTACCAAGTTTATCACCATTATCAAAGTAAGCTCTTAAATAATAATTTCCATCCCAAGCATATTTATTTAAATTAGTCTTCAATAACTTATTAAATTCATAGTACTCTAAAACATCTAAATCAATATTAAATTCTTTTATCATCTGCGTAAACTTATCAATAATATTATATAAGAAGAAGCCTAACCAGACACTTTCACCTTTTCCTTTAATACCAACTCTATTCATACCATCATTCCAGTCACCGCCACCAATTAAAGATATGCCATGACTACCAAGAGAAGACATCGATAATTCTAAAGCCTTAATACAATGTTTCAATAAAGTATCAGTTTTTTCTGTATAACTAAAATACATTGTCTTTTCATAATCATAATTACTAAGTACATCTCCTGATACATAAGGAACAACTTCTTTTAAAATAGAAACATCCCCAGTAACATCAATATAATTAATAGTTGCATAAACTAGCCATAAATAATCATCCTTATAACGACTTCTAAGTCCAAAATTATTACTATCATGCCACCAGTGTAAAACATCTCCTGAAGTAAATTGATGAGCCGCATTAATTAATATTTGCTTCCTTGTATACTCTGGTTTTATCAATACTATATTCATCGCATCTTGTAACTGATCTCTATAACCAAAGGCACCAGATACTTGATAAAATCCTGCTTTAGCCATAATTCTAGAAGAAATAGTTTGATATAAATACCAAGAATTAATCATAAAGTCAAAACTCTTATCAGGACTCTTTACAGAAATAACACCTAAAGTCTCTCGCCAATGTTTCTTAACTTTAACTAATTCCTTCTCTACATTTGAAATATCACAATACTTATCAATTAATTCTAAATAACCTTTATCATTATTTAAAGCAGCCAACATAAATGAAATACTCTTTTCCTCACCTGGCTTTAAACTAACCTTAGTATTAATACTCTTAACCAAGATTCTATCAACAACAGAAGAATTAATCTTTTCACTAGAAGACATATAAACACAAAAATCACTATAATTAATACTATAAGCATTACGTAGTTTTACACAATTATCTGAAGGAATAAATTCTGATAAAATATGTCTAGCAGTCTTCTCTTCAAAATTACCAAGCACTGGATTAATAAAGTAACTAACATCAAAGTCTAACTTTTTATTAGTCCTATTTTTAAGTTTCAATAAATATAATTTAACCGTATCATCAACCGGAACAAACTCTGTTATTTCCTTTTCTAATTCTAAAGACTCACTCTTTAAAATACTATAACCAAGTCCATGAACACACGATTCCGGATGAAATCTTTTTCCATCAAACTTAAATCCTTCCGAAACATCAGAAACAACAGTATCATTAGTCCAAGAAGTAATCTTAAACTCTGAAGAATTTTCAAAATAAGTATATCCTGCACCAGTATTAGTAATAATTGTTCCAAACTTCTCATTCGCAATAACATTACTCCAAGGAGCTGGTGTTTTATTATTATAAATAATATATTCTGTACCAGTTTTATTAAATCCAGCATAACCATTATCAAAAACTAACTTTTCTTCATTTACACTAGGTACGTTTTCTTCATATTCATCTCTATAGTAATTACCAATTTTATTATTTTTCTGTAACTCCTCAACAGCTTCATTTAAAGTAATATGATTCTTTATATCAAATCTAAGTCTTGGAACAATTCTAAATAAACTTATCTCTTCTCTAGATAAACTTTTTCCATCAATAACCTTAATAGCTCCAGGTGTATGATAAAAACTATTAACAGAATACATTCTATAAATTTCATTTTCTATTTCTCTATTAATAACATCATTATACTTATCATCTTCATCATTTATAATCACAACATCTACAAATATTGAATTATTTTTATAATATTCAAAAGCCTTCAAAATACCAAATACAAAAGATAAATCACTAATATCTTCTATATCAACTAATATAATTGGTCTATCACCAGATATTCCAAATTTCCATAAAACTTTTTGAGACAAACTATTCTTTCTTAATAAATCCATTCTCTCATCTGTAACAGATATCTTAGTAGTTTGATATAAATAATTAAGCATAGTATTAAATAATTTTAAATCATTACCTTTTATATTCATATTCTTTGTATTAATAGCGTTCGCTAAAGCTGAAACTTTAAATACTCTATCAAAATCATACTTAGTTACATAAGAATTAATTATGTCATTAATCTGTTCTCTACTTCTACCAAAACCAAGTACTACATAAACACTTTTACTACTTCCTGCTTCAATTGTAATTTTATTTCTAATACTACAAACTGGATCTAAATTATCACCAGTATAATTACTAAGTTTATTATTTATACAAACAGGCTCAGTAGGATCATATCCTATTCCTATAAAATTACTTCTTTCAGTCTCATAACTATATTTATCTACTGGATTATCAATAATTAATCTATGTACTAAATAACTATTAACATTAGAGTCTTTTCTACTCTTTCTAACTAATATCAAAGAATTAGATTTATTATCATACTCACTAGATATAAACATATTATTAAAAACTCTATGTGAAACATCATCCATATTTTCAGATAATATAACTTCTGTATAAGTTGTAAGTTCTAATACCTTCTGACTACGTCCATTATTTTTAAATGTAATTTTTCTAACTTCTGCATTATTATCAGTCGCAACTACAACTTCAGTGCTAGTAGTTATAACTCCATCAGTTCTTATATATTTAATTTTATCAGAAGCAAAAACAACTTCATAATTATCAGGCCTCTTATTAATTGGCGCAAAAGTATTAGACCAAGTATAATTAGTTTTTACATCTCTAACATACATAAATAAACCATAATCTTGTTCTGTAACTTTTCTATATCTATTAAGTTGTAAAGTTCTATATCTAGAAAAACCATTACCTCTATCATTAAGTAATAAACAATATTTCTTATTAGATAAAACTGAAACTTCAGGCATATAAGAAATATAGTTATAAGTTCTAATATCATTTAATACTTTTTCTTTATTATAATTATATTTTTTATAACTATCCATTTTCATATCTATATCACTTCTAAGTTGTACTTTTTCTTTTAATAAAATTTCAAAAGTTCTAATAGAAAGATTACTATGAAAATAATTCTTTATAACGTCTTTCTTTAAATAATTAACAAGTCCTACCAAAATCATTCCTTGATGATGAGCAAAATATGCTTCTACTACATTTTTATTATCATAGTCATATGACTCATATAAACCATATTTACCATACATATCTAATTTCATAAATGCTTCAATATTAGAAATAACTGAATCTGGAAATAATTCCATAGCCATAATTGACGCATAAGGAGATAAAACCATTCTATTTTCTTTATCTTCTTTTGCTTTTAAAAATGGTGTCGAAAAAGCTTTATATTTATAATTTAGAGAATTATCAAGTTCACTATAAGCTGACTCACTAATACCCCATGGTAATTTTCTAGAAACTTTTTCTATATATTCTTTTTGACAAAAATAAGCAAAATAGTATGACTCATCCAACAATGTATTAGGATAATTCTTCATAAACAACAATGGCATATAATATTCAAATGAAGTACCAGACCAAGAAATAAGTCCTTTATGTCCTTTATATGTTGTTAGAGACTTGTCTAAAGAAAACCAATGTTTTGCTGGAACATCACCTTTACAAATTGCTAAATAACTAGTTAATCTTGATTCACTAGCGAACTTATTATAATTATAAATTGATAATTTTCCTTCATTATCATCATATCCAATACTAAATACATTCTTCTTAGTATATAACTTTTTAAAATTAGTATTATTAATCAACTTATCACAAAGCTTTAGTAATTTTTCTTCTTCTAAAGTACTAAGAAACTCTCTAACAACGATCATACTCGCAACTAAATTACCAGAGTCAACTGTTGAAACAAATCTTGGTTGCATCACATTCTTTGTTTTTATATCATACCAGTTATATAAATGACCATTCCATTTTTCTAAAGAATCAATACTTTTTAAAACCTTATCTATTAAAATTAAAGCCTCTTCTTTATCTATAAAATCCATATCATAAGCTGATACTATACTTACTAACGAATAACCTATCGCTGTAGGAGAAGTTCTCATATCTAATTTGTTCTCTCTATTTTCTTGATAATTATCCGGTATAAGATAATTATATTCTTCAACTAAATTATCCGAAAAATACTTCCAAGTATCTTTTGCGATATCTACTAACTTATCTTTTTTATTATCTCTAATAGTAATATCTTTATTTATATTTAAACTTACTAAATATAAAACAACAGGCGCAATAACAAATAAGAATGCTATAACATATGAAGAAACATTATTTGTTAAAAGACCTATAATAAAGAAGATAATGCCAAAAACATAGTTAACAATAAAAGCCTTAACATAATTAAAGAAACCTTCTTTAGTATTATTCATAGTATCTTCAAATGTAAGCCAGTTAAGCAAATTCTTATGTGACACAAATAATCTATACAAAGTTCTAAAAAATGCATCCATATAAAGCATAGAATAAAAAGGTATACATGAAAAAGTAATAAGAGCCTGAAGTATAATACTTTTCCCACCTACTAATAAATTCTTATAATAAACATGCATTTTTTTATTACTTTTAAATGTCATCTTACCAGCAACAAATGAAATAATTGAAAAAGAAATTTCTAATAAAACTAATCCTAAAAAGAACAAAGAATTAACTTTTCCAAAACAAATAGACAGTAACAAAATAAGTAATAATGATGGCATTAAAAACATTCTAATTATATTATCTAATATTTTAAATCTAGAAAGTAAATTTAATGGATTTTTAACAGTCTCATTATTTTTATTTTTCACTCTATTAAAAAGCCAATATAATATTTGTGTATCTCCTCTAGCCCAACGATGATATCTAGTAATGTCTGTCAAAAATGAAGATGGAAAATCATCTATAACTTCTATATCTGATACATAACCCGTTCTTAAATAACTTCCCTCTAACAAATCATGTGACAAGATTGAATTATCAGGAAAAGTATTATCTAATATTTCATCAAACAATTCTAAATCATAAATACCTTTACCAATAAAACTTCCTTCTTTAAATAAATCTTGATACACATTAGGAACAACAGCTGAGTAAGTATCAAATCCACCTACACCGGCAAAAATCTGACTATATAAACTCTTATTAGTAGATTCAATATCAACACTAACTCTAGGTTGCATTATTCCATACCCAGAAATAACTTTAGTTCTGTCTTTATTTAATATAGGTCTATTTAAAGGATGATTCATCGCACCAATTAAATTTAAAGCAGTACTTAATACTAATCTTGTATCATTATCTAAAGTAATAACATATTTAATGTTTAAACTATTCTTCTTAATTGTATTAACAAAAAAGTTTTCTCTGATTTCTGAAGCATCCATCTTACCGAGTAATAATTTATTAAATTGTAAAAGAGCTCCACGTTTTCTTTCATATCCTAAAAATGAATTTTCTTTTTCATTCCAAAATCTTTTTCGATATACAAAATGAAATAATTCTTTTCCATATTTTTTATTAAGTTTATTAACAATTTCTTTACCAGTTGCAGAAATTTCTTTATCAATATCAAGAACTTTCTTATCTGCAGATTTAACATCTCCTAATAAAGTAAAATACAAATTATTAGATTTATTTGTTAAATAAAAAGTCTCTAAAACATCAAACATTTCTTTTACTTTTTTAGTATCTGAAATAATTGTCGGAATAACAACCATTGTAGCTGCTTCATCTGGTAAAGCCGAAGAATAATCCATTTTAGGTAATATTGTAGCTGGAACTACTCTTAACAAAATAGAATTAATAATTTTAATAACTAATTGATTAACCGGAACTAAAAGTATTAAAAATCCTAAAACTCTCATACCAATAAAGTATTTAGAAATTAAAAATGTAATCAAAATTGTGAGTATAAAAATAATTAAAATATATAAGAATGATCTAAAACCATAATTCTTATTTTTAAATAAGTAAAAGCCAATATGCTTATCTTCCTCAGTACTTTTATTTGACAATTTTTTTAATAAGTCATACTCACTACATCTTTTTCTTTTAGCTAAAGAAGTAATTTTTTCTCTATAAAGATTCTTAGACTCAACAGTCATCTTTTTATATACTTTATCTTCTAAAAATAGCTTTTCTGTAAAAGAAATATTTTTAAATAACAATTCATCAGAAAGCTCAAATAAAGATTTTAAATCACCAAAGATATTAGAAATTAAAATATTATTATCTACTTTTTCTTGATAATATTCATTAATTATTTCTTTTAAACTGATATCTTTACTTTTAAGTATTTCATTAATTTCTTTGAAAATAGAATTGCTTTTATGACCAAGTTTATTTAGTTGTTGATTCAACTCATATATATAATATTGATTATTTAAATAATCAAAGTTTTTACCAAGTAAATCATTTAAACTTATATTTTCTTTATCAACACTTTCTATAGTTTTATTAATTTTTTCTTGTATTAACATTTTATCTTTTAAATCTATACAAAGTGAATATAAT
>CAVIUA010000031.1:0-19050 GCA_963645945.1 bacterium | reverse complement strand
ATTTTTCAATATAAATAAATAACAATAAAGGTTTAATAGCCATTATTTCTCTATATGAAAAAATAACATTGTTTTCATGTTGATATTTTTTTAACTCCAAAACTAAAGTATTAAAAGAAATATTATAATTATTTACAGACGCTATATGTCTAAGAAAATAATATAGTGTCTTTGTATTTTTTAGTCTCTTCTTTAAAACTTTTTTATCATTTACAATGTCAGTTTTAGCTTCAACTAGCAAATAGAAATTATCGATAATCCATTCATTGGTAATTCCTACATAATTTGCCTGTTTAGTTTTATTTATTAAAAATTTATAATAATCATTAATTTTTTTAAAGTGTTTAAAAAAAACATGTATTGCTTCATTCACTATATCAACCCTCCTATTAAAATTATATCATAATTTTATAAAAATAGAAGACAGATTTGTCGAAAGAAAGCAACAAAAAAACCTCGTAAAAACAAGGTTTGATTTTATAATGGCGGAGTAGGAGAGATTTGAACTCTCGCGCCAGTTGCCCGACCTACACCCTTAGCAGGGGCGCCTCTTCAGCCTCTTGAGTACTACTCCATTCCTCTTGTGCGTCCGCATATATAATGTTACATGAAATAAGGCTTAATGTCAATAAAAAAATCCAGAAAATCTGGATTTTGATTTTTTACTGGTGACGAGTACGGAATTCGAATCCGTGAATGCTGCCGTGAAAGGGCAGTGTGTTAAGCCGCTTCACCAACTCGCCATCTGGCGCCCCAACTAGGACTTGAACCTAGGACCCCTTGATTAACAGTCAAGTGCTCTAACCGACTGAGCTATTGAGGCATATTAATGGTGGACCTGACAGGACTTGAACCTGTGACCCCACGCTTATCAAGCGTGTGCTCTAACCAACTGAGCTACAAGTCCATTAATAGCAGTACTTCCTAATTTTACAATATTTACTCTACTTTTGCAATAGTAATTTTAATTTTTTTTAAATTAATCCCTAACTGCAATACTAGGATACTATAAAAAAAGTAAGAAAGTCAAGTCTTTTTTTATCTTTCTTACTTTTTGTGTTTTTTAGTTTTTAATTCTAAATAATTAATCATTCTTTCAAATGAATAATACATAAAATGTGCAAACCCTATACAAATCAATATAACAATACACATTTTAAAATCTAACACTGAAAAAGAAAATAAATTTCTAAAACAGAAGAAACCTGTGATATACAATGCTGCCATAGTACTAAATAACGCTACTCTCAACTTATTAAATGGTAAACATGTTTTATACAGCAACATAAAAGCAACATATCCAGTAACAAAAGCTGACAAAGTAGATGTTTGTATATAACTAAAATTAAATAATGTACTCGCCACAAATACAACTAAAATATTTAAAACTATTGTAAATGCCGGTGGCACTGCCCTTTTCAATACCCTTTTCAAAAAGTTTTTCTGTACTAAATCATAATTATTTTGTAAAGCCAAAACAAATGATGGAATTCCAACTGTAACAGTACTAGCTAAAGTTAACTGAATTGGAATAAAAGGATAAGGCATATCAATAAATATAAAAATTATAGCCAACAATGTTGCATATATAGTTTTAACCAAGAATAATGATGAACTTTTTTCAATATTATTAATAGTTCTCCTACCTTCCGCAACTACATATGGCATAGATGCAAAATTTGAATCTAATAAAACCAATTGACTAACATTCTTACTGGCGTCAGATCCAGAAGCCATCGCAATAGAACAATCAGCTTTCTTTAAAGCCAAAACATCGTTTACTCCATCACCAGTCATTGCAACTGTATGACCTAAATATTGTAAAGCTAAAACTATTCTTTTCTTTTGTTCAGGAGTAACTCTACCAAAAATATCAAACTTTTCAACTGCCGCAATTATATCTTCATCAGTATCTAATGTAGTAGCATCTACCATCTTAACACTATCTGGAAAACCTGCCCTCTTCGCAATACCTAAAACAGTATTTGGATTATCACCAGAAATGATTTTCAAAGTAACATTTTGTTCTTTAAAATATTTTAAAGTATCATAAGCATCAGATCTAATTTTATCTTGCAATAAAAATATACCTAAAGGTTTAACATTTTTTAAATTCTTATCATCCGCAACCGCTAGAAGTATAACTCGATAGTCATCAGTATACTTAGAAATAGTTCCTAAACAACTATCATTTTTCTTTAAAATAAACTCTGCCGCTCCAATGACATAAGTTTTATCCTCTAAAACAATTCCAGAATATTTTTTTTGTGATGAAAAAGGTATTTTTTCAACTACTTTAAAATTATCAGATTTTCCATACTTATCAAGTAACGCTAAAGCTGTCGGATTATTTTCTTCCAAACTATGACTAATATTTCCAATAATTGAAGTGAAATCACACTCTTCAAATAAAACTTCTGCTGTAACTTCCATTTTACCTTCAGTAATTGTACCTGTCTTGTCTAAACATAAAGTATCAACTCTAGCCAAAGTTTCAATACAATATAAATCTTGTACCAAAACCTTTCTTTGTGAAAGTCTAATAACACTAACTGCCAAAACAGTACTAGTAAGTAAAACTAATCCTTCAGGAATCATCCCAATTAAAGCCGCAACCGTAGAAACAACTGCTTGTTGAATATTATTACCTTCTATATACATTTGTCTACTAAAAAGTAAAATACCAACTGGTACAATTAAAAAAGAAATAGTTGAAATAATTTTATTTAAACTTCGCATTATCTCAGAAGATACTGGCTTAATATATTTAGTATCACTAGAAATCTTAGCTGTATAATTGTCATAGCCAATGTGTTCAACTTGACATGTAGCCCTACCAGAAACTATAAAACTACCAGATAATAACATATCTCCATTTTTTTTAAAAACAGTATCTGCCTCACCTGTAATAAAAGACTCATCAACTTCAACTTCACCAGTTTTTATAATAGAATCAACAACTACTTGATTACCAATTTCTAATTTAATAATATCATCTAAAACAACTTCATTAATATTAATAAACATATCACTAGAATTTCTAATAACATGTATTTTAGAAGCCGCAATTACTTTTAAATTATCCAAAGTCTTCTTACTTCTTAATTCCTGAATAATACTAATTAAAGTATTAATAGTAATAATAATTATAAAAGTTAAATTCTTAAATGAACCAACACATATAACCGCAATAGCTAAAATAATATTAATAATATTAAAAAGAGTCATAACATTTTGTCTAACTATTTCAGAAACAGATTTAGTTGAAACTTCTGTATCAATATTAACTAAATTATCTTCTATTCTTTTATTTACTTGATAAGATGTAAGTCCCTCTTCTATATTTGGATTATATCTTTCGATTTTTTTCATAACATCACCTAACAATAACAAAAATATAACATAAATATTTAAATTAGTCCATCAACAGTAGTTAGCAAACCAACAAATATTTACTAAATTTCCAAAAAAAGTCTTGTCAACTGTCAAATTTTAGTATAAAATAAATATGCAATCAAGAAATGGCATATTAACAATCAATTCGTAGTATGGGCTGTTAGCTCAGTTGGTAGAGCAACTGACTCTTAATCAGTGGGTCTAGGGTTCGAATCCCTAACAGCCCACCATATTATAAAATCAAACGACTAAACAAGTCGTTTTTTTTAATTTTCAAAACAAGAACATAATAAAAAGAGAAGTTATCTTAACTTCCCTTTTACACCTTTCACACCTTTAATTCCACCTGATGCTGCAAAACCTTGTAAAATATTAGAATCAAAAGAATGAGTCTTACTTATTCTCTTCTTATAATCCTTAATACCAATATTAATCATTTCATCTAATAAATCAGTAAAATCAATACCTTTAGCATCCCATAAATAGAAAGCTAAACTACCAGGAATAGAATTTATTTCATTAATATAAACTTTATTAGCTTTTTCATCAATCAAGAAATCAATACGCGAATTACCTGCAGATCCTAAAGCTTTAAATGCTTTAACAGCAACTTCTTCTATTTCCTTACGCATCTTATCAGTTAAATCAGCTGGTAATTTTCTATTTGTAGAAGCCATACCTTTAGAAGATTTAATTGGCATTTTTCCAGCTTTTAATTTACCATTCTTACCGCCACCAATATATTTATCAGCATAAGTTAAGAATTTATTACCAGATAACACTTCTTCAATTTCACTAACTTTTTGATGTTCATAATTACCCATAACAGCAATATTAACTTCTTTTAAATGTTGAACAACTTCTTCAACAACAATTTTAGAATCATATTGAATAGCCTCATCTATACCATCAATTAACTTTTCTTGATTTTCGCAAACACTAATACCAACTGATGAACCAGTAGTAGCAGGTTTTACAATAACTGGATATTTAAGTTTTTCTATCTTTTTAATAACTGCATCTCTGTCGCGTTTATAATCGATATCATAAAACCAAGTATATTTAGTCATTGGTAAATCTGCACTAGCCCAAACATCTTTCATAAATGCTTTATCTTGTCCTACAACACCAGCATAAACATTAGGTCCTACATAAGGAACACCAATAGTTTGTAAATATCCTTGTAATACACCATCTTCCACATTAGTACCATGAACTATTGGGAAAGCAATATCAATTTCCTTAACGACAGTCTTAGGAAAGTTCTTCTTTTGTAATACATAACTTCCATTTTTATAATATAAAACTACATTTTTAGCATACTTTTTAATTAAAGATAAATCTTGATATACATCTATATCTTTTAACATATCACCAGTATACCATTCTCTATTCTTTGTAATATATATTGGTATAATTTCATATTTATCTTGATTCATTTTATTCATAGCCTGAATAGCTGTAATAATACTTACCTCGTGTTCTACAGTTTCTCCACCAAAAATAACACCAACTCTAATTCTCATTTTTCTAACTCCTCCTACTCATTATATGTATCTGGCAAATCGTTTTCAAACAATGCAAATATATCATCTTTGCCATTATATAAACCATTAATAAAAACATAAGCTTCTCTTACATCATTAAATACTATAATCTTGTCTTTGTCAAACCCTTTAGTTACTAAACCTTCATATATAGGTTTTGTTTTATTCTCACCAATAAGAATTGCATAATCAGCAACCTCAGCAATTTCTTCACCAAACTCTTTATTATAGAAAGTTTCTTTCTCACCAAGTTCAATCATACCCGGTGTAACAACAACTTTAATACCGTCCATCATTTTAAGAACTGAACAAGCATTTTTTGCACCAACCGGATTAGAATTATAAGCATCATCAATTTGATAAAAATTACCAAGTTTCTTAAGTTCCAAACGATGTTCAATAGGTTTAACTAATTTAACAGCATAAATAAGTTCATCCATTGAAATACCAAATTCATATCCTAAAGCAATACTAGCTAAAATATTATATACATTATGTTCACCTAACAACTTAGTTTCAAAATGATATTTCTTTTCATCATCTTTAAATAAAACATCAAAATTAGTTCCTTTATTAGTACACTTAATATTAACCGCTCTAACATCCACATCAGTATTTTTAATACCAGTCCAAATAACCCTTACATCATTTTTTAATTTATAATTAATTTGTTTTGGATCATCACCATTCAAAACAGCAATACCATCTTTAGGTAATGATTCTATCAATTCAAACTTAGCTGAAACAATATTTTCTTCACTACCAAATGTTTCTAAATGAGCTGTACCTATTGTTGTAAGAATACCATACTTAGGTTTAACAAAATTACATAATCCTTTTATTTCCCCTCTAACATAAGCACCCATTTCAGCTATAAAAACATCTGTAAATTTATCTAAATTATTATTAATAGTCATCATTAAACCATAATAAGTATTTAAATTTTTAGGTGTAGGTAAAGCATTATATTTAACATTTAAAATATCACTTAAAATATTCTTTGAACTTGTCTTACCATAACTACCAGTAATACCAATAACCTTTAAATTATTCATACTTCTCAATTTATTAATTGCTTTTCTTTTATAATGATAATAAACCATTTTTTCAACAGGATAATTAATAACATTAGCAATAAATACTACAAAGGTATTTAAATAAATCATAATACCTTCAATTAAAATACCTTTCCAAAATAATTCTTCACTACTAATATTATAATAAGCAAATACTAAAGGTATTAAATATAAAATAGATATTGTAACTAAAAGCCTTTTAATTCTTTTTGTCACAACTAAAGGCTTTTTATTTTGATCAGTATCAATTCTTCTTTTCCATTTATACCCTAATATAAACATTAGAATAATTATTGTCAATAACATAATAAGTGAAAAATTTTTAACATCAAACATAACAAATGCTTCAATTAATAAAATCGCAAGAATTATTAAGTCTAAATCTACAAATTGAATTTTATTTTTAATCAACCATTTTATATAACGGTTATTCTCATTATAAAGATTCTGTTGTAACATATGTAACGATCTCTTTGTCTTATAAAACAGTAAAAAGATAATTGCTAAAACTAATAATATTTTTATAATCATACTAATTCTCCTTAAAAAAACTATTTAATATATTAATAACTTGACCTAAATTTTCTAAATAGGCATAATGCGTACCAGGTAAAATGATTAATGCTGCATCAATCATTATTTTTTCTAATTCTTTTGCGTCACCAACAGGAGCTTCAGTATCTGCCTCACCCCAAATAAGTAACGTTGGTTCTTCTATTTTTCTAGCATAAGATGATAAATCTTCATTTATAACATTAACTAATGTTTGCCTCATAATTGGGCTAGCTGCTTTATAATCTCTAGAACCAATATATTTTTTCATTTCTTCACCTAATTTGTCCATTCCAGGTAAAGTTTTTATTTTCTTTAGAATTCTTGTTGATAAAGATAATTTTTTATTTTCTCTTATACAAGGACTACCAAATAATACTAACTTTTCAATTGGATTATTAGCTGAAAAACGTATCGCAACACGTCCCCCAAATGAATGTCCTATAACAATAGGTTTTTTAATATTAAGTTTTATAACTAAATTTTCAATTAATAAACTATATTCATCAATTGTCCAAGGAATACCAGGTTCATCACTTTCACCAAACCCGGGGAAATCAATAATTGTAATTCTATGATTACTACATAAATTATCGCCTATTGGTTTCATCATTTGAATATTTTGTCCCCAACCATGCAGTAAAAGAATATCTTTTCCTTCACCATATTGTATGTAATTAACATTTACATTATTTACATTTATTTTCATGCTTAATCACCTATACATAAATTATAGCATAAATAAATATCTCCAACAAAAAAAAAGTATTTATAACGTAAAATCATGTAAAAAAAAATGATATTATCTATCATTCTTAATCATAACTTTTTCCTTCTGGCTACCATAAGAAATTTTCCCTAATGGAACCTTATCGGAAAAAGCAATATTACAAATTTTATTAAAATCAGCAACGTCAGTTAATTCAAATTCAGAAACATCAAATCCAAGGACAAAATCAGTATAAGAAATAGGATATATTGTACCATCAATTATTTTTAGCTCATCAGAATCATCAATTAAGAATTTTTCACCAAAATTATAATGTCCTGAAGCATCAGTAATCATAACACCCAAGTAATTCTTTAAAGGTCTAGGATTTTATACCAAAAACCCATTTAATAATGTATCTTCTCTATTAACATAAGGATAAAAACATAATCCAAGAGACATATCTTTAATATCTCCATCTTTAAGTTCAATAATATCAGCAAAAGCATTAATAGCAATCTTAGAAAAATCAGTACCGTTTCTAAATATATCAGCTTCACTAACAACATCACTAGAATCAAATGTAATTTCAGGTAAATATAATAATTATCTATCTTTACTTTCTGAAATTTTTTTATACGTACTAAGTCTCTCAAAACTATTAATATTGTCATTTTTCTTCATGTTATCGTTCCTCATTTCTATATTATATTTATAAAAGCCTTTCAATAAATAAGTTTTTGTATAATATCATAAAAATGAAACAAAGCCAAAAAAAGATGTTTTTTAAAACATCATATTTTTTTACTTACCTAAAATTAAAGTTGAGAATTTTGGTGATGAAATTCCAGACATAGCTCTTGATCCAGTACTACTTTTTAAAGAAAGATTAAAATCAACAATTGTATTCAAATCACTTGCTGAACTATGAACACCTTCAGTAAAAATCACACCAACAGAATTGGCTTTAACAAAAATATGATAATTACTTCCTGAATAAATTCCTTCAAAAAGAATATATTCAATTCCATCTTTTGTCTCAATATTATAATTCAAATCTGAAATTCCATTTGCTTCTAAGTTAGCTTTAATAGAATTAATATTTTGTTTAAAAATTGCAAAAGAAGTTGTTTTCTCAACACCTATAAAAGTAAATGAATTCATTGTGTCATTTACAAATGCACCATCATAAGTCGGATCGCCAATTTCTTCACCAGAAACAAAGCTCCAATTTTTAGGTACATTTCCAGTCAATCCATTAACAGATACTTCATTATCATTAACAGCAACAGTACTTTCAGCATTAGTATTAGATGATTTATTATCAGATGACGCATTTTTAGTTAACATAAAATAACAAATACCTATCGCAACCAATGCAATAACAATAACAATAATTATAATACTGGTGTTATTTGCTTTAGTAGCTCCAACTCCGTTACCAGCCGTTGCATAATTCATATTACTAAAATTATTATTCATATTTCCCATATTATTATTCATAGTACTAACGTTACTCATATTATTAATTGGCAAATTAGGCTGCACATTTTGATTTAATCCATTAACAGAATTAGGCTGCACATTTTGATTTAATCCATTAACAGAATTAGGTTGCACATTTTGATTTAATCCATTAACAGAATTAGGTTGCACATTTTGATTTAATCCATTAACAGAATTAGGTTGCACATTTTGATTCGTTTCATTAACAGAATTAGATTGACTAACATTTTGATTACTAAAATCATTTCCCAAATTAGTATCAGTCAATGTTTCAACATTATTTTGATTTTGATTAGAATCAACAAACACAGGCTGTTCCTGTAAATTAGCAGAACCATTGACTAAATTAAAACCACAACTAGTACAAAAAGAACTACCTTGTTCTATAACATTATTACATTTTGGACAATTCATATTTACATCTCCCTTATCTTAAAACAAGTATATCATAATGAATTATAAAAGTAAAACTTTTATTCATCAATTTTCATAAAAGAATTAACAATTAAATCAAATTTTTCCATATATTTTTCGTCATCAACAATATTATTAGTCATCTTATATATATAAATAAATTTACCAATATATTCAACATCAATAATAATTTCTCTTTTATCATTTTGATAAACATTTTGACAAATCAAATCCAAACAGGTAAATGAAATTCTATTGTAACTACTATCATCAATTCTCTCTTGTGCTAAACTACTAGCCCTTTCTTTATCTATTGACATAGCCTCATTATCATTTTCTAAAACTTCAATAGTAATAAATGCTTTATTATTCTTGTCAACTATATTATAAATACCTTTTTCTTTACTAACCCTAAAATTAACATCATAATTAAATTTAAACTCATCATCACTATATCTATAAAATGATACTTTATAAAAAAACTTAAAGTAGACAAAGAATAAAATTCCTATTAATATTAAAAACACAATAGAAAAAATAATTGCGTATTTATACTTCTTTTCCATAATAAATCACCCTATTAAAATAATATCATATAGAAAAAATTAAATAAACTATAATTATTGTTACTAAATAAAATTCATGATAAAATCACTAGTAAAGAGGTGAATTAAATGATACATGAAATGAAACTACAACCTAAATATTATGACTATATATTAACAGGTACAAAAAGAATTGAAATAAGACTTAATGATGAAAAAAGACAAGCAATACAATTAGGAGATAAAATTAAGTTTTTAAAAGAGCCAAGTTTAGATGAATCTTTTGAAGCTAAAATTATAGGATTATTAAAATATAATTCTTTTGAAGATCTTTTTAAAGACTTTGATATTTCAATATTATCAGATAAGTCTATGACAAAAGAAGAATTAATTTCCGCTTTAGAAGAATTTTATCCAAAGGAAAAACAAAGTCAAACTGGTGTATTAGGTATCAGAATTGAACTTATATAAATTTTTCTAACAATGTAACATGATAAAAATTCAAACTATTCATTGATAAATAAGAAACTAGTAGAAGTTGTTACTGGAATATATTGAAACGATATAAAAGAGTTCTGTTACAACGGTAAGTTAACTAAAGAATAAACAATAAAAGATGACTAATAATCATCTTTTTCATTTAACTATTATTTAACTATTGCAAAACTAATCAATTATATAAATTATTATTTAACTAAACTATCAGTAAATGCTTTTATTTCATCATCAGATGCACTTGAAGAAAATCTGTAACCTGATTTCCAATTACCAGTATCAGCCTCTTCTTCTAGTCTTTCACCAGATTGACCAAGACCTGATGAAGATGAAGTACAAAATGGAATAACTGTTTTCCCATCAAAATTATTAGCTTTAATAAAGGTATCTACTGGCCAAGCTGCTATTCCCCACCAAATAGGATATCCAATTAAAACAGTATCATAACTATCCCAGTCATCTACTTTTGTAGTCTTTAGTTCAACATTTCTTAAAGACTCATCATTATGTTCTCTTGATACTCTTGATTTACTATCTGTCCAGTCCAAGTCATCTGCAGTATATTCATCTTTTGGAACAATTTCAAAAATATCAGCACCTAAATTATCAGCAATCTTTTCTGCTACTTTCTTAGTATGATTTTGTGCTGAAAAATAAACTACCAAAATCTTATTTCCCTCTATTACATTATCATTATTTTTATTATTATTTATATTATCACCTTGTTTATTTTCTCTATCTTGAAATGCATAGTACATACCAACACCTAATCCAATAATTAAAATTACTGCAATTATTATTAAAATAGTTTTTTTCATATTATCACCTACCAATTTTTCTTATCATTACGACAGTCTTCATTAGTTCTTCTAGATTTTACAATATTATCAAACCATTCAACCATAGAAGGATCTTGGTGATCAAAGAATAAACTATCCGTTGTATCTAATTTTTTTATTTCTTCCATATCATCATCAGATAATTTAAAATCAAAAACATTGAAATTTTCTTCCATTCTTTCTAAATGAGTTGACTTACAAGCTATAATAACACCTCTTTGAATTAACCAGCGTAATATTACTTGAGCTGCACTTTTATTATATTTTTTACCAATATTAACTAAAGTTTCATTTTTAAACATACCATTTCTTCCTTCACCAAATGGTGCCCAAGCTTCAATATGTACTCCATACTTTTCCATATTTTCCTGTGCTAAATACTGAGCATTTAATGGATTTGTTTCTACTTGATTAATAGCTGGTACAATTTTTCTTCCAAACAAACACATATCTGCTAATCTATCAGGATAAAAATTCGATACTCCTATTGCTCTAATTTTACCTTCTTCATAAAGTTCCTCTAAAGCACGATAAGCCCCATAATAATCAGAAAATGGTTGATGAAGTAAAACTAAATCAATATAATCAGTTTTAAGTTTTTTTAAAGATTCCATTACTGATTTTTTACAATTTTCATAACCATAATTATCAATCCATACTTTTGTTGTAATAAATAATTCTTCTCTTGGTATACCAGACTCTACAATAGCGTCTCCTACTTCCGCTTCATTAAAGTAACTTTGTGCCGTATCAATTGCTCTAAATCCTACTTTAATTGCGTCTAATACACATCTCTTTGTTTCTTCTTTTGGAATTTGATAAACACCAAATCCTAAAATTGGCATCTCTACACCATTATTCAATTTTACATATTCCATATAATCATCCCTTTCAATATTTTTATGTAAATTGACTTTTAAAACAAATTACACTATAATTATAAATGTCGTGAGTAACACACGGTCAAGAACTTTTTTAAAATTTATTTTTAATATGTGTAAATTATAAATTTAAATTACAATTATGAGGTGAAATTATGTCTGAAAAAATTACTTATTCAATGAAAGAAGCCTGTGAAAAAACAAATCTTACATATGATACATTAAAATTTTATTGCAATGAAGGATTAGTACCTAATGTTAAAAGAGATAAAAATAATTATCGTATCTTTGATGATAAAGATATAGCTTGGATAAACAGCCTATCTTGTTTAAAAAATTGTGGTATGAGTATTCAAGAAATGAAAGAATACCTAAAACTATGTCTAAAAGGAAAATCTTCTATTCCCGAAAGAAAAGAAATTCTTAATTTAAAATTAAAAGAACTAGAACATAAAAAGCAAGAAATTCAAGATAGTATTGATTATATAAATTGGAAACATAAGTTTTATGATGATGTACTAGCAGGCAAAACAAAATACTATAGTAATCTAACAAAGGATGATTAATTAAAAATAAAAAGTCTTAGTAAAGGCTTTAATTATATTGGTAATTACACAGTTTTTTGTCAAGTACTGAACTGATATATATTTACACATATATCAAACTTTACAGTATTATAATATATATTTTATTATAAAAATATGATAAGATTTAGAAAAAAAATAAGATAATAAAATGGAAGACCAAAATGAATTTAGAACTAAAAAGAAAGGGAACGGAACAACAATAGTAATTGTATTGTAAATTGTAGCAATATTAGGACTCGCTTGCTATATTTGCTATGATAAAGGAATATTATTTAGCAATAAAGAAACAACTACATCTGGTACAGATAAAAAAGAAAACAATAATAATCAAATCAAACCAGAAGATGAAACTGTTACATTTTCTGATAGCAAATTAGAAAAAGTGAATAATGAAAATATTACAATTGACTATACGATTATGAATTAGGAAAAAAAATTAAAAAAAGGAAAGTACAACAAATAAAAGTATAAATAAGCAAGTTATTGATTTTGTTAAAAACGTTTTAATTTTACTAAATGGACTTGATAGTGAAATGCAAACAGAACTTTATGAAGATATTAATAGATGTATAGAAAATGATAAACATTTCTATTTGAAAAGTAAGGAAGATGATTAACACTAAAATCATCTTTTATTTTATGATATTAAAAAATTTATCTTAATCATATATTTTTAGTTTTTTTAAATAAAACCGAACATTTTTTAATAAACATTATTACAATTAGAACTTTTGATATCAAAATTGGCCTAGAAATAATAAAAAGTTAAATTTGAAGATTATTTAATACTTAGTTATAATGACAAACGAGCCCTAATCTACCCTAACCATCAACAAAAAACAATATATACTGAGTATATCTTAAGATATACCCTTTGAGGAGGTACAAAAATGAATTATGGATATCAAAATGAATATGACTTCGTAGAATTATTCAATAATAAGTATTTATGTGAATTAGATAAAAATTCGCAAAACTTCTTAAAAGACTTATTTGAAGAAATAATTGATAATGATGAACAAATAAAATCATGGAAAAATAAGGCAAACCAAAAAACAGATATATTTATTAAATATAAAAATCATGTAAAAAATATTAGTTTAAAATGTGGAAAAAGCAATTCTATGCATCATGAGCCGATTCAAGAATTTAAAAGATATTTAGGTAACATAGGTATACCATATAAAGTTATTGATAAATATGTTAGTTATCACTATGGATACAAAAAAAATAATGATGGAACCTCAGATTTTTCTAATCAATTAAATTCTGAATAATACAAAGAACTTTATCAAAATGAAATAGATATATTTAATCAAGCTATAAATAAAACAAAAATAATAGTAGACATGACAGATAGATTTATTATCAGAGGAAACAACTCAGACTATGATATAGACGCTTTAATATGTGGAAGAACAGATGACTATATATGGATTAAAAAACATGATATATATGATCTCGTTTTATCAAAAAGATGCTTGGATTTCACCTCGCCACATATCGCTTGTATGACTATAGGACCTAAAAAAAGAAATTTAGACGGAGAATCAAAAAATCCTAAAGATAGATATATAGTATGTCTAAGATGGAATTTTATAAAAGAAGATATTAATAACTTCAAAAAAGACCAAGTATAACAACCGGTCTCAAGTTCGATTCTCCTCGTTCATATAAAATAGAAATAAAGTCGGAGTAAAAAGCAAAGTAAAAAAAGAAAAATCGTTGTATAACAACGATTTAAAAACATAATTGGAGCCAATGCCCGTAGGTATCTACAACTTTTTTTCAATAGACGAATTGATAAACAAATATCAATCTAATATTATTTTAGCATATAATAAGTATTTTTACCAGTGCCTAATTGGATTAAAGTATTATTGCTTATCATATTGTTTAAAATATCAATAGCTCTAGTTTTAGATACATCAAGCAATGATTCTACTATTATTCTATTTATTTTATTATTTTTCTTTAAATATTCTATAATTTGTTCTTCCTGTGTTAAATTAGTTGGTAGATTTTTGACATTATCATTTTCAACATAATTGACATTATATAAAGTTACTTTGAATACATTTTCGGTATCCAATATTAATGGTTGCTTATCAAAATCTTTATATGATTCAATGATTCTTCCAATACCAGTTCCGAAACTTTCTACATATTTTAATCTATAAAATATATTTGCTAAATTTGGATTTCTTGATTCAGAAACACCATTGTATAAGTCTTCTATATTAAGTCCTTTGATTAATCCACCTAAAGATGTAATTTCAAAATGATCATCAAATAATGATATTAATATACTACCTGTAAAATGATAATCACGATGTATAACAGCATTTAATAAAGATTCTCTAATTGCATATTCTGGATAATCCCTTGTATCAATTCTCTCTAAACCTATAATTCTTCCTTTAGTTTTATTATATAAATCTAAATATTCAAATGTATCGTTTACTTGCTTTAGTACTGAACCAGTAAATTCTCTTCTATCTTTAAATTCTAATTTACTATTTCCGTTAAAAATAGCACATTTTATTGAATAAGGGCATTCATCTGATAAAAGCAGTCCTAAATTAGTATATTTATTATTTAAATTAACAATATTTAATGCTTTAAATTTTTTATCATTAATTTCTATGTTGTGATTTTTAAAAATATTTTTCAAATATTCAAAGTGTAAATCTTGAACACTTGAAACATTATTTTCAAAAGAATTGCTATTACTTTCTATTAGCATCTTTTTTATAACTTCTTCACTTGCTTGTACTGATGCGTTTCCGTGTCTTAAATAAACACCTGACGATTTCAAACCTTTATCAGATAAATAATATGGCTTATTTGGTGCTTCACTAATTTTAACTATAATTATATCTCTGCCTTCAATTCTTTCTACATATATTTTAGTATAAAGCGTTAAATCTGATTTAATACCTTCACGTATCATTCACTCAATGATTCTAAATCTTTATTAGCATTTTTTAAGCCAATAACATTTCCATTATCATCGATGCCAATATAAATAGTTCCATTATTAGTATTAGCGAATGCAACAATTTTTTTTTTAATATCTTTAGTTAACTCAACTTTTAATTCAGTCTTTTGATCTTATATGTACATTTTTATCACCTATTAATATTATATACAAAAACAAAAATATTATCAATTTATTCGACCACTTTTCGACCACTTTTAGAACATCATTGTTTTATGTATTAAAAAAGTCGAACTAAAAAGGTCGACTTAATATCAATTTGGAGCCATAAAGGTTGAAATCGGACAACCTTTAATTATCTAAACTATAGGTAGTAATAAACTACTAACTGATATAAGTATACCATGAAAATATTAAAATAGTACAAAAAATATAAATACAGTGACATTTACAGTGACATTTGTGGTATAATTTTATTAGTACGAGGAGTGATATAAGTGAAATCATTTGATGAAATAAACCCAGTGTTTTTTATTAACAATGAGATGAATGATATATTAAATAACATAAATGTTAAACTTAAAAATATAAATGTTAATGATAAGCAAAAAAGAAAATATATGATTTCAAAATCAAAAATAAGATCAATTCATTCTTCACTTGCAATTGAAGCTAATTCATTATCTTTATTTGATGTAGAAAACATATCAGAAAACAAACAAATTTTAGGTAAAAAAGATGAAGTGCAAGAAGTTAAAAATGCTATTGAAGCATATAACCATATAAATGAATATAATTATAAAAGTGAAGATGATTTATTAAAGTTACATGGTTTAATGATGAAATACTTTGATGAAGATAATGGTAATTATAGAAATCATGGTGAAGGAGTAAAAAGAAAAGATGAAATAATATATATGGCACCTGAATCCATTTTGGTTCCATCTTTAATGAAAAGTTTATTTAAATATATAAATAATAGTGAATTAAATATTATTATTCTATCAGCAATTTTTCATTATTACTTTGTTTTTATTCATCCTTTTTCAGATGGAAATGGGAGGTGTGCAAGATTTTGGGTAACATTAATGCTAATAAATTTCGATAAAAATTTTGAATTTATACCTTTAGAAGAAGAGATATACTTAAATCAAGAAAAGTATTATTCAGCAATAGCAGAATGTCATAACAATGGTAATGTAAATGTATTTATAAAGTTTATTTTACATACAATTGATTCATCATTAGACAAATTAATAAAAAATAGTAATTTTGTGCTTAATGATATTCAAAATAAAATTATAGAACTAATAGCAAATAATAATAGAATAACACAAAATGAAATTGCTAATATAACTAATGTTAATGTAAGAACTATTAAAAGAAATTTTAAAATATTAATAGATAATTTAGTAATTGAAAGAATTGGTTCTGACAAAACTGGATATTGGCAAATATTAAAATAAAAAATAAGCAGGATAAGAAAATTGATAGCACCATCTTAATTTATACTATATAAATAAATGGATAGTAGTGCTATCATTTCTTATTTTGCACTTGCAAAATTGAGTTAAAAATATGGAAGAACTCTACCATAATCCTTTGTAAAACCTTATAAGCAAAGGAAAAATGTGTATTATTTAAAATCCAATTTTTGGATATACATAAAAAATGTTGGATGAGTCTTGGATGATTTAATTTTATATAAAAATAAGGTTAAATTAATGTTACATCTTTAAAGTAATGTAATTATATAGAAAAAATCATTTCATATGGTATAATATTATTAGGTGATAAGATGTCAGAAAATAAAATTGAGTATATTTTATCTTTTTTTCAAGAGGCATTAGAAGAATATTCTAATGATGAGGAATATGAGTCATATCTTTATGAGAAAATAAACAAAGCATATGAAATTGAAATAAAAAAAGGAATAGATGAAAAAATATTCATTGAAATGATAAAAAAAGAAATCCCACATTTTATAAGTGAGTATGAAAGATTAAAAGAAAATGTATTATTAACTTCTCATGAGAATAACACATACATTGGAACTAGTATAAATTTTGAACTTATAGATTTATTTAGAATTTCAAAAGAATGTAATAGTAACGAAGAATTTGTAAAAGAAAGAAATTCATATTTTAAACGGTTATCATTAGATTCTAGATTTCAACCAATTGAAAATTTTATTTTTCCAGGTTTATCTGATATTACATTAGATGAAATTAAAAAAATAGAAGAAAATCTTATTAAAAACATAGATTGCATTACTCCTGAATGGGCTGGTAAAATGAGAGTATGTATTGATATTACTAAGCCACTAATAGTTGAAGGTAAAATTAATGAAGAAATATTTAACTTTGATTTATTAGATAAAACTGCCAATTTTGCTCGTCAAAATGGAATGTCAATGAGAATGCATAATATTATTTGGCATAAAGATTTTAGACCAATTTTCGAAAATGCATCTAAGAAAGAAATATTATTATTTTTAGATGTATATACAAAGAAAATATATGAAAGATATGGAGATATATTATATTCAGTAGATGTTCTAAATGAAATAGTTTCAGATAATCCTGATGAAGCTTTGAGAGAAAGTCCATGGAAAGATAAACTTGGTGATGCGTATTATATTGATGTCTTAAGAATTGCTAAAAAAAATTTTGGAAATATCCCACTATTTTACAATGAATATGGTGAAGAAAGAGAATCAAAAAGAAATAATATATTGAAAGTTATTAACAAAATAAAAGAAGTTGAAAAACAGGAAGGAATTACTTTACTTGATGGTATTGGAATCCAATCTCATTATTCTATTTAAACAACTGATGATGACATAAAAAGAGCATATACAGATTATGCAGGAACAGGCAAAGAATTACAAATAACTGAATTTGATGTATCTCGCATGAGAAATGAAACAGACTATTTTGATTATCAAACAAACAGAGTTTTTAGAACAGTACTAGACTGTGCGACTTCATGTAAAATTAAATTGATGAATTTATGGGGAATATCGTCTAAAGTATCCTGGTTAAATAAAGAAAAATCAACAGGAGAATGTTTATTGGATGGGAATGGTAATATAACAATGTATTCTAATAAACTTATTGAGACTTATAGTTATAAAAGAAAACAGACTTTACAATTAAAGGGTATGACACAAAATCAAGAAAATAGTGATTTGAATAAAGAAAATATCAAGATAAATTTGTTTGAATAAATCCCATTTTTTGTACATAGAAATAAGATTTTTTTCAGAAATACAACTTATTTTTTAATTACACGATATGATGATAATGTCCATCTAGGGTAAAAAAATGTCTACCATAATATAATAAGATAATATAAAGAATTAATATAACAAGAATATAAATTTAAATTAATTAAAATATTTATGATAGAAAAACAAGCATTAAGTGGCTTCTTTACTTGTTTTAAAAATATTTTTATATAAAGGTGTACCATCTTTACCTTTTAGATTAGATAAATTAAGTGTAAGGATAATTGTCAAATAGTGTGTGTAGACACAAATAAGTGATAATTATTTATGTAG
>CAVIUA010000030.1:0-13894 GCA_963645945.1 bacterium | reverse complement strand
AATCATACTTAATTCCGCTTTTTTATTAAAACGGACATTCAAATAAAAATTAACAGAAAAAAGAAATTGTTTAGACTTTAGCTTTGACTAAGGTCTTTTTTGTGTTATAATTTTATTAGGATACGGTTGTATGTAGTTAGTATTTTGTTAATTTATGGTAAGGAGAGTGTGTATGAAACGTAAGAATAATAAAGGTTTTACTTTGATTGAAATCTTGGCTGCTGTTGTAATACTTGGAATTATATCCTGTATTGCAGTTCCAGCGGTTTATAAGTATGTAACTAAAACTAAGGATTTTTCATATGAAAATATGTACAAAACTGTATATGACGCTGTAAAGAACTATAGGATTGATACTAATGATAACAGTGTTAATGGAGTTGCGGGGCCAACATATACTAAAGATGATATTAGTAATCTTGTTGAGCTTAATTATTTAGATCCATTAATAGACCCTGCTGATAAGAGTAAAAAATGTAGCGCTGTGGTTTATGTTTATAATTGTGCTGATACGAATGATACAACAGTTTTAGTTGATCATTCATATTCTGTTGAACTTACTTGTTCTACTTATTCAAAAATGAAGACTTTTAATGATAATGGTGATTTGTTGACTGAGGCTGAGTATGGTGCTTGTTTAGCTGGCGTTGGCACTGATGGTAGTGATATTCTTGGAAATTTCACTGTAGAAGATGCTGATCTTAAATATGAAAATAGAAATGGTGATAATTATGATGGAAGTTGGACCAATAAGAAGATTTGGATAGGCAATATTCAAGTTAATGGATTAAATTCATCCGATATAGATCATTTTGAGTATACGACTGATTACAATAATATTTCAATTAATGCTAAAAGTGAGTCATTTGGTAGTAATGCTAAATCATATGTTTTTGATGGTGCAAATGATATAAAATTTAGAATACGTGTAGTTGATAAAAATGGAAGAGTTTCTTTGTGGAGTAATAAAATTTTTAAAGTCAGAATTGATCAAACTAGTCCAGAAGTTACTATGCAAATAATTAATTCTAGCAAAAACTTTACTTCGTCAACGTATAAAGGTACAGCGACGAGTAATACTTATACATATGATGGTTGGGTAGGTGGATCTGGATCTTCAGTTCCTAATGTAAGTATTAGTGCTAAGGATGATAAGTCTGGAATTAATGAAGAATTAAAAGTTAATTATAATACATCAGGTGATTTTAGTAATTTTAATACTAAGTGGAATAGTGTTTCTGGTAATAAAACATTTAATTCAAATAATGTGTTTATCGCTAATGGACTTGATGATGGATTCCGTGTAATTAAATGTACTGTTACGGATAAGGCAGGAAATAAAACTACAGGTACTATTAAAGTTAAAATTGATGCAACTGCACCAGCAGTTACTATGGAAATGATTAATTCAAGTAATAATTTTTCTAAAGTTTTTTCAGGTATTAATGAAAATGATAATAATTATACTCATTCTAATTGGTTAAAGGGAAAAAATTCTTCTACTAAACCGGAGGCAAAGATTAGTGCTACTGATAGTGCATCTGGAGTTAATAACCAATTGTATGTTGAATATAATAAAACTAGTTATGCTGATCCAACTTTCAAAGCAAACTGGACAGCGAATGAAGATTCTGGTAATAAGAGTTTTACTGGTAATTCATTTACAACTGGTGGTATATCAGATGGATATCGTATTATTCGAGTGACTGTTAGTGATAAGGCTGGAAATGTAACAAAAAGTACTATTAGAGTTAAAATTGATACTATTGCACCTAAAGTAACTATGGCTATGGTTTATGGAGATAATGTATCTACTGCTTTCACTTCTAAAGAATTTACTGGTACTGGGGATAGCAATATAGATGAATATTCTGGTTGGGTTAAGAAAAACGGAACTAATGATGTTAAAGTAATGATTACTGCTAAGGACTCTGGAAAGTTAAAAGATAATTTAGAAGTTTATTATAATAATGGTGGCAAATATGATAGTTTTAGTACTACTTGGTATAATACAAAAGATTATACTAGAACATATACAGATAAGGATAAACATACTTTTACTTCTTCAAAAATTGGTGATGGATACCGCGTTATTAAATGTGTAGTAAAAGATGAAGCTGGTAATACTACAGAAGGTATTATTAAAGTTAAAATTGATACTAAACCTCCAACAATTAAATTAGATTTAAAATCAACAAGCAATTCTTCTATATTAGGTTCTTATTCATGTAGTGATAGTACTTGTGATAAATCTTATACTAATAGTGCTACTAATAATTGGGTAAATCAGTCTGTTAAAGATACAGTTACGTTTTCTGATGATGATAGTTCTGGTACTAGTAGTTTGATGGCACGTTACAATGAAGCTGAGAAATCTAGTGAAAATAAGGCAATGACTGAATGGGTCACTAGAAAAAATGATCCTTCTGTTACTATAAAAGATGGTAATCGTTATATAGAATATAAAGCTACTGATGTAGCTGGTAATACGACAGAATTAAGATTTAATCTTTTAAAGGATACTGTACCTCCAAAACTTGAAGTTACGTATGCTGGTAATAATAAAAATGATCCAACAATTTTTACGGCTAATGTTGACCTTGGTTCAGAGAAAAGTACTTTATCATATGAGCATGAACCTTGGATTAATAGTAATAATGATATCGTTGGTGAATCCATTGTTGTTAGTGACGCTTTATCTGGAGTTAAAAAGGATGCTAAGATAAAGAGGACACTTTATAACAGTACTTCCAGTTATACACAAGCTTTGAAAAATAAAGCAACAACAACTGATGATTGGTCATATACTTCAAATTATAAACTTAAAATTACATATTCTGATACTTACTTGGCTGAAGGATACAGAGTTTTTCAATATCAAGTTAAAGATAAAGCGGGAAATGTTGGTACTTATAATATTAAAGTTAAAATTGATAAGACTGCACCATATGCTAATGTTAGGGCAATATCTGGTAATTCCGTTATTATGATAACAACCGATAGTGGCGAGACTCGAGAGTATGTTGAAGAAAAATATAGCTATGGTGATACAGCTTATAATGTTGACAGTATTAAAGTTCATACTAAAGATACTCTTTCAGGAGTTGCTACATATTTTAAACTAGGATTAAATGCCAAAGGAAAGTCTAAATGTTCTTTTGACGATTCTGTTACTTATAAAAATTATTCTTATTCTGAATTTGTTAAAAGTGCGACTAATAAATTACTACGAGAACATGGATATCGTTATATAAAAGGTATAGCTGATGGTTGTAGACGTGCCGTTTTCATAGTTAAAGACCAAGCTGGTAATTCTCGAACTATTCAAATTAAGATAAAACAGAATAACAAGATACCTGCTATAGATGAGGATATCAATCCTGATGGTTGTAGTTATGTTGAACCTAGAATAAGAAATTTGGATTTTAGTTGGGATGCTGATGATAAACACAAGAATCTTTGGAGTGCTTATTTGATAGTTTGCAAAGAAGGTAATAATTATTATGCTAAAAAGGGTTATTACTATTATAAGAAGGGTGATATAGATGAAGGGTATTCACCTAAATTAGTTTGTAGTAGAAGTCATATTAATGCAACACCTGGTAATTATGTTGATGATCAATATAAATTTCTTCCTTATGAAACTAAAATTATATTTTTGAATAAAAAAGGCACATATGTATATCCTGAAGTGACTGTTAATTGCGACACTGATAAGCATGCTATATGTGAAACTTATAAATAATTTATTTTACAGTAATTTACAACTAATTTTATGAAAGTGGGTTTTATATATGAAAACTAAGAAAAGAAATATAATCGGTATTGTACTTTTAGTTATTGCAGTTGTACTAATTGGTATTGGTATATTTTTGCAATTCAAGGGTAGTAAGATGACAAGTAATAAAAACAACAGTCCTTATATTGAAGGGGTTAGTTATTCTGGAGAAATTACTGGTCAACATTGTCTTGGTACTTTATGTATAGATAAGTTATTTGTTAACTATTATGATGATAATACTGGAGACTTAGGTTTTATGCTTGTTAATACTGATGAAGTTAATGCACAATCTTCTGGACATTTTGTTATTACACCTGATAATTCTACTCCTTTAAATGTTTATTTTGATGAGATACAGGTTGGAGAGATGCAATATGTTAAAGTAAGTTTTTCTGATAAGAATGTTATTAAAATGAAAGATTATACTTTGTCTGATTTGGTAATAGAAGAAAATGGTGGAGTTTAATCTTGTAAAAAAATATTTAAAATAAGGCGTGTTTTAGAGCACGCTTTTTCTTTTTATAAAAAAATTATTGGCTAAATTTCATCTTTGTAATATAATTGATAATGTAGGAGAAAAAGATGAATAGATTATTTTATAGTATTGTTAGGATATTTTTAAAGATAAATGTTTATTTATTTTTACATCCTAAGGTTATAGGTAAAGAAAATATTACAAAAAATAATTCTTTGGTTTTAGCGGGAAATCATACTTCTTGGTTAGATCCTTTGTTACTTATTGCTGTTGTACCTAGAAAGGTTCATTTTTTAGCTAAAGTAGAACTTTTTAAAGGTATTGAAGGATTTGTTGTACGGCATATGGGCTGTATTCCTGTTAATCGTAAGATTCATGATAAAGATTCTTTAAAGAATGCTAAAGATGTACTTAAAACAGGTGAGGTTATTGGTATTTTTCCAGAAGGAACAATTAATAGGACAGATGATGTTGTTATGCCTTTTAAGATAGGAGCTGTTAAGATGAGTTCTGATACTGATAGTTTACTTGTGCCTTTTGTTATTACTGGTAAATATAAAGTGTTTGGCAAAAGTGTTTGTATTGAATTTTTACCTGGAAGAAAAATTAGTGATGATTTAGATAAAGAGAATGAAAAGTTGATGAGAGAAATTTCTATAAAACTAGAGAGAGGATGCAAGAGGTAAATGAAAAAGAAAGACAATATGTTAGGATTTAGGATTTTTAAAGCTATACTTGGACCTATTTTTAAACTTTGGTATAATCCAACTATTATTGGTAAAGAATATATTCCAGAGGATGGAGCTATTTTAGTAGTTGGTAATCATAAACATTTGTGTGATCAATGTTTGCCAATAGTAGCAACTAAGAGACCAATACATTACATGGCTAAGAAAGAGTATTTTGATGGACATTTTGCTTGGTTTTTTAAAGCAGCTGGATGTATTCCAGTTGATAGGAGTAAAAAAGATAATAACGCTACTAGTTTAGCTTTAGAGGTACTTAAAGAAGAAAAAGCACTTGGTCTTTTTCCAGAAGGAACTAGAAACAAGACTGATAAATTTTTATTACCATTTAAGTTTGGAGCTGTTTCTATGGCTTCTAAGACAAATGCTTTAATAGTTCCTTTTGGTATTACAGGAGATTATAAATTTAGGAGTAAGAATTTAACTGTAAGATTTGGGAAACCTTTTAAAGTTACGGGAGATTTAGAAGAAGCTAATAAGAAATTAGAAAAAGAAGTAGAGAAGTTAATGAGAGAAAGTATGAAATAATGTTTACGGTGTGGAGGTAGTTTAGATGAATATTATTGATTTATTGAAGCAAAAGACCATAAAAGTACCTTGGAAAAAGTATTATAGTAAAGATGAATTAAAATTTAAAGTAGAAGATATATCTATTTATGAAATGTTTAAGAGAAGTGCTCTTAAGAATATGAATTCGCCAGCTGTTAATTATTATGGTAATGTGTTTAGTTACAAATCTTTTTTAAGTAAAATTGATAAGGCAGCAATATCTTTTAATAGTATTGGTGTTAAGAAAGGTGAAGTTGTTACTATATGTATGCCTAATACACCTGAAGGGTTAATTAGTTTTTACGCGGCTAGTAAAATAGGGGCAATTAGTAATATGATTCATCCTTTATCTGCTGAAGAAGAGATTAAAGATTATTTAATTATGACGAAGAGTAAGTTTTTAGTTGTAGTTGATTTTTGTTATGAAAAGATTCAAAATATTATAAGTGAAACTGAAGTACGTAAGGTTATTGTTGTGCCAGTAAGTAATTCTATGCTTGCACATATGCAGTTAGGTTATAGATTAAAAACATGGAAAATGAAGAAGCCTAGACGTAGTAAATTATATATGTATTGGAATGACTTTATGTTAAGAAGTTATTTTAATGAGTTTGAAGAGAACAAAGCTTTAGCTGAGGATCCAGCTGTTATACTTCATTCTGGTGGTACTACTGGTAAACCTAAAGGTATTGTTTTATCTAATGGTAACTTTAATGCTTTGGCTTTACAGGCAAGAGTTATATTTAAAGATTTAAAACCAGGTGATAAGGTTTTAGGAATTATGCCAATATTTCATGGCTTTGGACTTGGAGTTTCTTTTCATATTCCGTTTGGCTTAGGATGTGAAGTTATACTTGTACCGCAGTTTAATGCTAAGAAGTTTGATGAGTTATTAGAAAAATATAAACCTAATGTTATTTGCGGTGTTCCTACTTTGTATGAAGCTTTAATAAATACTAAGAATAGAAATTTAGATCTTAGTATGTTGAAGTATGTTATATCTGGTGGAGATTCATTATCTAGTAATTTAACTGAGCGAATAAATGATTTCTTGAAGGAACACGGTAGTAGAGTTAAAGTTAGTCAAGGTTATGGTATGACTGAGGCTTTAGCGGCTGTTGCCTTATCTTTTGGCGATGCTTATAGAGATGGTAGTATTGGTATACCTTTTCCAGGTAATTATATAAAAATTGTTACTCCTGGTACACAAGATGAAGTTCCATATGGAGAAGATGGTGAGATATGTGTATCTGGTCCTACGGTTATGTTAGGGTATTTAAATGATGAAAGAGAAACTAATGAGATGTTACAGAAACATAAAGATGGAGCTATTTGGCTACATACAGGTGACATCGGTATGATGAATGAGAATGGTATTATTTATTACCGTCAAAGATTAAAAAGAATGATTATTAGTTCTGGTTATAATGTTTATCCTAGTTATGTAGAAAAGGTTATAGAAGAACATCCAGCTGTTTTAAAATGTAGTGTCATTGGTATACCTCATCCATATAAAGTTGAAGTTCCTAAAGCTTATATAGTTTTAAAAGAAGGATTTAGTCCAATGTCTGTTAAAGGTAGTATAAAAGAACATTGTAAAAAGAATTTGGCAGTATATTCTATTCCACATGACTTTGTATATCGAAAAAGTTTACCTAAAACTAGAATGGGAAAAATTGATTTTAAGAAATTAGAGGAAGATACTTCTATAGAAGATGAAGAATAATTATTTTGTTTTGCTTGGCAAAAATTGTGTAAAGTAAGGAAAGTTTCAGTCGAGGGAACTTTCTTTTTATGATATTATATACTTGGTGGTAATGATGATAAATAGTGTGAATAGCTTTGAAAAAGGATTTAAATATAAATTATATAGAACTGTTTATGAAGTTGTACATCCAACTATTTCTAAGAAAAATATATCTAGTTATAGAATAATGTTTAAAGATGATATTTTGCCAGTTAGGGTATTTTATCCTAAGAAGGTTTCTAATATAAATAGAATTATATTTTATATAGCTGGTTTTGGTGATGTTACAGGATGTACTGGTAAATATGGTGATATTTGTAAAAGAATGGCTTTAAAGACAGATACGTTAGTGATTGCTATTGATATGGATGATTGTGATGATGATAATTATTTAGAGGTATATGAACTTTGTCATAAAACTTGTTTGTACTTGAATGATGAGTTAGAAAAGTTAAATATTGAGAATTTAAAGATATTTTTAACGGGTGATTCATTAGGTGCAAATATGGCGATGAGTATTTGTAAAGATGAGAAGTTTTACCTATATAATATGATTTTATTTTATCCAGTTTTATCTTCAAAATGTTTGGATAGAGAGGTTGACTATGAAGTTTTGAAGAGTTTGAAAAGGTATTTTTCGGATAAAAAGTTATTAGATAATAGTTTAGTATTTCCATTAATTGATACTGATTATAAGTATAAGAATAATACTTTATTTATTGTTGGGGACGCTGATCCTATAAAGGATGATGTTCTTAGTTATTATCATTATGAAAATAAAAATGATGAATTATATATTGTTGATATGTATGGCCATGGTTTCTTAGATGGACTTGATGAGATTGCTTTAGGTAATTTGTTTGATAAAGTAAATGAATTTATGAATAATTGTTAGACCTTTGTAGGTCTTTTCTTTTTGTTGTTTAATTCATATAAAATATGATATAATTTTTATGGTGAATGGTATGGAAAAAAGAAAAACTAAAAAAGAAATTGTTAAAATGTTACTTAGAAATAATGAGTTAGAGGCAAAAGATGAAGAGGAGTTATTAGATTTACTTGTTGATCAGCCTATAGCGATTGATGTTGATAAGCAGGAAGAGGCTAAAATGTCTTTTGGTGATAAGGCAGCTGATAAGGTAAGTGAAGTTGCTGGTAGCTGGACATTTGTAATACTATTTTTAATTTTCTTAATTGGCTGGATTATTCTTAATACTGTTATATTAACTACTGGTAATGAAATAGATCCTTATCCATTTATTTTATTAAACTTATTACTTTCTTGTATTGCGGCTATTCAAGCTCCTATTATTATGATGAGTCAAAATAGACAGGCTGAAAAGGATAGTTTAAGAAACCAGAATGATTATAGAACTGATTTAAAGAGTGAACTTATATTGGAATCTTTACATGATCATATTAATGAGATGTTAAAGAATCAAAGAAAGATTATTAGATTGTTAGAGGATGATAGTAATGATGAAAAAGATATTAAAAAGTAGTATTGTATTGGTTATGATTTTATTACTTACTGCTTGTGGTGAAGATAGCAGTATTGCTTCTAGTGATGGTGTTAAAAAGTGTACTCGTACTGGAATGGTTACTGATGGTTCTTCTGAAATGAATTACGAGGTTTATTATAAGGGAGAATATGTTACTGTTCTTCATTCTACAGAAAAGGTTATTAGTGATAGTAGTAGTGTTTTGGATACTTATGAGGATGCTTACAAGAGTATTTTTGAACAGTATGAAGGCTTAGAATATTATGATTATAAAATTACTAGAAATAGTAGTAGTGTTACTAGTGATATTACTATTAATTATGAAAAAATTGATATTGGAAAATTACTTGATATTGAAGGTGAAGAAAATAATGTTGTTGAAGATGGAAAGGTTAAGTTAGATACTTGGCTTAGTTTCGCTGAACAATATGGAGTTACATGTGAGGACTAGTGCCTCTTTATTGTTCGAGTAGTTTAATGGATAAAATATTTCCCTCCGATGGAGAAGATGTGAGTTCGATTCTCACCTTGAACACCAAATTAGTTTATTTACTTATTTTTATTTATTTGATAAAATTTTCTTATGCCGGTATAGTATAATGGCAATACAGGTCCTTGGTAAGGATCAGCAGCAAGTTCAATTCTTGCTATCGGCACCAGATTGATTAATACTCGAACTTTTTGAGTTTATATACTAAAATGTACTATGATTGTACAAAAAATGTCTAAAAAATGCAAAAACGCATAATATTTCAAGTATATTGTGCATTTTTATTTTATAAAGGATTTGTTTTATTTAAGTTATGATTTTTTATGTCTAAAAACGTCTAAAAATCGACAATTTTTAAATATTATGATACTATTATAATGGAGGTGCATTATATGGCATTTAGTATTTTAAGTAAAGGCTTGTTAGAGGGTTATGATAGTATCAGAAGAATTGTAGATGGAGTGACTGTAAGGCGTGAATCAATCTTTACTCATAATCAAAGTATGAAGTTAGGCTTTTTTGATATGGTGCTTTTAGGTGATTATACAGATCTAATATTAAGAGAGCATGATAACACTTCTGGTAGAAATTTTTTCTATACTGTTGGCAAAAGTGCTGAAGTGCAAGGTAAATTCAGTAATCTTGGGTATACATATAATTATGTTTTACCAATAATACAATATGATGAGATTGAAGAAGGTAGCAAAATTATTTCTGAAGATGATGACACATACACCATTCAGTATGGGAGAGGCTTAACATCTAGAGTCTCTACTGATGACGCTAAGCTAAAAATCAAAAATGCTTCAATGATGGGAGATATCATTGAAACAAATCGTAAAATAACAATTTTTCTTTCAAAAGATGGTGAAAAAACTCAATTAAGAGTATTTAAAAATCAGGATACTGAAGAAGAATATGTTTTCATGAAAAATGATGATGGCTCCTTTGATGATAGTTTCGATGTAGGAGCAGCTTTTGTAGGGAATGTTTCACCAATTACATGGACAGTTGATAAAAAAACAGGCATAGCAATTTGTAGTAATCCGTTGTTTTTTTCAGAAAAATTTGGATGTAAGTATGAACAATCCGCATTATCACAGTTTTTGGAAAGTGATGAATTTGTAGAAGAATTAGGAGTACACCAAGAAAAAAAGCAAGAGAAAAAATCAAGTTTTAATAATCCTTTTGGAGAAAAACGTGAAGAACTTAGTACTGAACAAAAAATAAAAAGGATTTTGATGGGTAAAAACAGAATTCCATATTTAGTTGGTCACCCAGGAATTGGTAAAACACAAATTGCTAAAAGTATTAATAAAAATTGTCTATCATTTAATCTTGCTACATTTGACCCGGATGCATTTAAAGGTAAGTCGAGTATTATTCCAGGAGATAAAATAATTACTCAACAAGGAGACAAGACTGTTGAACATCATGAAAAAGGTAGAACCGCAACGGCCGAGCCAGAATGGCATACTAAGTTAGTTGAAATGTCTAATAATTGTCGTCAAAGTGATGAGAGATGTGTTCTATTATTAGATGAATTTGATAAACTAACGCCAAATATGCAAGTATTTATTAATGGTATAGTTGATGAAACAAGAACTATTGCAGGATGGGAAATTCCTGATAATGTTGACATTATATTAGCTGGTAATACGGAAGAATATTCAGACGCTGCTTTCAACATTTCAGGAGAAGTTGCAAGTAGATTAACAAGAGTAGAAATTAAAGCAGAATCTATAAATTGGCTAAAATGGGCTTCAAAACATGATATAGATCCAATTGTAAGAGCATACCTTCATAACTTCCCTAATAAAATTATTCAAGATGTAAAAGATAAAGATGGAGATTATGACTATGCAAGAAGTTTAACACCTAGAAGTTGGGATCAAAAAATTAGTACAGAATTAAAAGTATCACGAGGAAAAAACTATCCATATTTGGAACCATACATGGATACAAAAAATAGAGAAGAATTTGAAGACTTTATTGATATGTATTTTGAGTTAGGTGTTGAAGAAATTTTGAAAGGAAATATTTCTACTGATCCTATTCATTTAACTGCTGGTGATGATAGAACTCAAATGACAATTAATTGTTTGATTGCAGCGGCAACTACAGAAGAAGAGGTTACTAATTCACTTACATTTATTAGCCAAGCCGTGACTCCACAAAAACAACAAGAATTAAAAAATGTTTTTAAAAAAAGTTGGGCACGAATAAATGATACTGATAACGATATTTTAACACTTAGACGTGCTGAAAATAATTTGGCTGAAAGGAGAGTAGAACATGGAAAACAGAAATAAAGAGCGTTATATATATTTCATATTTGAAAGTGATATGCCTGTATATATAAAAGAAACTGCTATTTTAGATGTTGTTAAGGATTATCCATATTTTGAAATAAATAGTGATAATCAAACATCATTTAGTGAACAATTACAAAGTTTTATTAATGATAATTATATGGTTCAGAAAATGTTTATAATTATTAATACTAATAATATTAATATGAATAGGCAAAAGATATTATCTTATATGGTAAAAGATAAATCATATCAAACAGTATCTTTACCTGATTACTGCAAAATTATTGTAACTGGTAATCAAGATAATATGGATAAAGAATTGTTTGGTCTTTTGGTAGTAGTCGATGCTTAATATTAATTCTGTAATAAATAGAACTTTAATCTATTTTCCAGTATTTAAAATTTTAACTAATAATATTCATTTTGTTGAAGATAATAGTATGCCAACCGCTTGTACTACTGGGGACACAATATATTATAATTCCTCTTTCTTTCAAAGTTTATCAAAAAATGAGCAAGTATTTATTATTGCTCACGAATTAATGCATATTACTTTGAAACATCTTTCTAGATTGGAAGATAGAGATATGGAAATATGGAATTATGCAACAGATGCTGTTATTAATCAAATTTTAAAAAGTAATGGTCTTCCTTTAGTTAAAGGAGTTATTGATTGTCCTGATGCTGTATCATTTAGTGCGGAGGAATACTATGAAATAGTAAAAAATAGATCTGATTGTGAAGAACTAATGGCAAAATATCGTCATGATAAAGAAGAAAGAGTTATAGCTACTCATGAACATTGGAATGAGGAACTAGCAGAAAAATTAACAGATGGTATGTCTAATATTAATGAACACAATATAACAGAATTAAATAAGAAATTAATTCATGATGAAAATCAAGAATATGTAAATGATATTCAAAAACAAGAACCTGTAAAAGGTAGTTTAGGTAATGTTGGAAATGCTCAACCGGTTATTGATTGGAAGAGTTTTTTACAAAGAAAAAAGCAAAGAATCGTTTCTGCAGATTATAATTTACATAAGGGTTTTTTTGATGAAGAAGGGATTTATAAATATCCTTATGAATTAATTCGTAAATCAGATATTGAAATATTGATTGATACTAGTAGAAGTGTTGACGATGAACTCGTAAAAGCATTTTTACAAGAAAGTAAAAATATTTTTGATGATTATACTATAAAAGTTGGATGTTTTGATACTGAATTTTATGGTTTTCAAGAAATTAAAAGAAAAGAAGATTTAGATAATTTTGTAATTGAAGGAAGGGGTGGAACTGATTTTACTACAGCGGTAAACTCCTTTAGTAAGAAAGCATCTGTTAAAATAATTTTTACTGATGGTTATGCTGATATGCCAGAAAATAGTAGTGATGTAATATGGTGCGTTTATAGCAATGCTAAAATAAATCCACCTGATGGTAAAGTATTTTATGTTGATCCAAATATTTTAACGCAGAAAGGTAAAAGTAGGTAGAAAATATGACAAAGATATATTTATTAAGACATTCACAACCTTTTAGTAAACTACTAGGTGAATATAATTCTAGTGATGTGGAACAAATAAGAAATGAAAAGAACCCGTTAAGTGTAGATGGAGAAAGATTAGCTCGTGAAATGAGTGAAAGAGAAGAACTGCAGAATATTGATGTTATAAACTCATCACATTATGTTAGGGCAATGTGTACGGCAAAATATATTGCTGAGAATAATAATATTAAATTAAATGTTGATGAAAGACTAGGAGAAAGAAAGTTTGGTGTTAATGATATAGCGGAACTTCCAAGTGATTTTTTTGAAGAACAATTCAGAAATTGGGATTATAAATTGGAAAAAGGTGAATCTGCAAATGATGTTTCAAAACGAATGAATGAAGTTTTGTTAGAAATTATAAATAATAATAAAGATAAAACAATAGCTATTGTATCTCATGGAAGTGCAATTTCTGCAATGTTAAAAACTTGGTGTAATGTTTTATTGAATGAAAAAACAAAATTAATTGAACTATATTTTAATGATAAACTAGTATTTGATGGAAATTGGAATTGTCCAGAATTATTTAAATTAGAATTTGATAATAATAATTTAATTGATATTAGTAATATAAGATGATTGGATTATTTATGAGCACTGGAAAAGACGGTTCTTTGTCAAATAGTGTTGGTGAACAATAAATTTGATAAATGACTTTGTTTAGAGAGAGTGATTTTTTATCACTCTTTTATAATGCCTTTAATTAAAAATATTCTAGCTATGAAATGATCAAA
>CAVIUA010000029.1:0-37019 GCA_963645945.1 bacterium | reverse complement strand
ATACTTGAAAAGTGCTTATTTGTCAAGCAAAATCAGACTCTATGGGTATCGTATAAAGATATTTTTGAAATAAAAAGCACTTCAATGATAAATTGTTTAATTCATATTTTTGAAGTACTTTGTAATTGATTTTAGTTTCTTCTATTTTTACTTATTAATTCTAAGGTAACTGTTAATTGTTTAATTCTTTCTACTATTCTTCTAGCTTTTACTTTGTCTGCTCCTGATGTTGTTACAGCTAGAGACTGTTCTAATTCATCCATTGTTAGATTTGAAGTAAAAAATGTAGGTAGGCCTTGTTCCATACGATATTGAAGTATTGGTCCTAGAACTTCATCTCTTGACCAGGCACTACAATTTTCAGCACCTATATCGTCAAGTAATAATAATGGAACTTTTTTTATATAATCAAATTTCTCACTATAGTTTGTTTGAAATGAAGATTTTAAACTTCTTAAAAATTCTGGATAATATATCAGTGCACTTTGAACTCCTTTTTTAGCCATTTCATTAAAAAGTGCTGCTATCATGTATGTTTTGCCTGAGCCAAAGGAGCCAGTTAGATATAGGCCTTTAGCTTTTTCATTAGTTGTATAACTATCAATAAACTCTTTAAAATACTTTATTATTGGTAATCTTGCTTTGTCGTCTTTATATAAGTTTTTTAATGAAGCTTCTTTAATTTCCTTTGGTAAGCAAAATAATTCTAAGTTTTCCTTGTAAGCATCATCATGATATTTTTTTTCTTGTTTTTTACAAATTATGTATGAAAATCTAATTAGATTCTGATCTTTTTCAGGACTATATTTATATCCATGTACTTTATTAGGACATTTTTCAAGGCCAGGACAGTTCTTGCAATTTTTATATTCTTCAAAACTATCTTCCAAGCTAGATGTATACTTCTTTAAAGTGTCTTCTGCTATTCCTAATGAATATACATAATCATAAAATTCTTTATCACTACAAGCGTCTTGAAAAGAATGATCTAATTTTACTTCATCTAAATTTGATATAACGTTACTAATGTTTTTCATTTAAATCACCATAAATACATTGTATATGAATTTTTGCTTTTTGTCTATTATTCAAGAGAAAATTAGAAGTGTTATGCTTATTATTTTTGTCTTTCTTTATATGAATATTTTTTGACATATCTTAGTACTTTCAAGTCATCTTTTTTTAAATCTTCACTTACTAGTCTATCTTGTGGATTATATTTAGTATCTACCTGGTCAAAATATTTTGCAATGTATAAACCGGTTTCTCTATTCACAAAATAGCCATATTCTGTAACAAAACCTTGTTTAGCACTTCTTAGTACGCCTAAAGGTTCCATGGTGAAAATTGCATGATGACCTTCTCTCCCTATGTATATACAATTATCTTGTAATAATGCAGCACTAACAATTCTTCCATATGACTCTGGATTTATGTTCATAATAACACTTTCCTTTGTTTATTATAACATTTTTGTTAAACCAGTTCATATTATTTATTATTCTATAATTGAAGCAATATTTTATAATGTATTTGTTATCTTGTTTGCATATTACAAGGTCCACTGCAATTGATTCTTCTTTTTTAATTAATTTATTCTTTGCTGCACCTTGCACTATTTTTATTATGACTCAAACAGGACATAGTTTAAACTTATAATCTTTATACATATGATACACCTCCATAACCTTGTCTTACTATAATAAAATACAAATATTTGTTTGCTAAAAGGGCAATTGCATTTTTTAAATTAAAAGAAAATTCCATATAAACAAAAAAAGACCTATTTCTAGATCTTTAATACTATTTTTTTAAAGACATATGAATGTCATCATCGGTTTTTCCTATTCCATCGATAACAAACCCAACTTTTTCATAACACTTTATTCCTCTTTGATTAAAATTATAGACATTTAAGTCTAAACCTTCCAATTTTAATACATTGAGTGCATAATCTATTAATTTTGAAATTGCTTCCTGCCCAAAATGTTTATTTTGCTTTAATTGAGTAATTGCTATTCCTATTTCTCCAATTTTGTTTTTTATATGCATTATTTCAATATTTCCAATAAAATCATTTGTTTCTTTTTCAATCATTGAGAAAATAATTGCCTTTTCTTTTAATTTATTTTTTACCCATTCAATTTCCGAATCTAATTCGAATTTTTTTCTATTATGACTTATATATTTTTGAACCTCAATGTCATTAACCATTTTTAAATATTCATCAACCAATTCTGTTGTTAGTTTTACAAAATTTATTCTTTCTGATTCAAATATTATTTCATATTTCATTAAAATCAACTACCTTTCAAGTTGCAATCAATCTTTTTCTTATAGTTCTATTATATCACACAAATTCATAATAATTCATATACTTTTGTACTTGGGATATATATTCAGCTTTAAACTCAGTAACTTTTAATAGTTATTAACTCTCTATAATGACTCCAACTCAATTTTAAACCCAGTGAGTTCAATTTTTCATTGCTGAATACTTCATAAAATTTTCTCATTCCATAAAGTGTTCTTTCATTATATTTTTTACCAACTTCTAACATTAGATTTTTAGAATACTGTTTAATTATATTTTTACCATATTCTTTGCCAGCTTCACTTAGCAATTTTCCAGTTTCGAAATAAACACTAACCTTATGCCTATCCTTCAAATAATCTTTTGCTCTATCATATATTTCACTTTTAATTAATTTTTCTTTTATTTCATTATAATAATTCATATTTACTCCTTCCTACGGACTGCAAGTCTCAATTTTTAATTTATTATTTTTAATCTTAAACATAATACTTCCATCTTGGTCTGTTCTGTATATTTTAGAATTGTTTAAATGATTTAGTACTGATTTTTTAGGATGATTATACCTATTGTTTTCCCCTACACTAATAATAGAATACTTAGGATTCATAATATCAATAAACTCTTTAACATTACTGGTATCTGAACCGTGATGGCCAATTTTTAGAAAGTCTATATCTTCTATACTGTATTCATTTAAGATATCTTTTTCTTTTTCTATACCGGCATCACCCATGAATAAAAATTGATAATTACTATAATTAAAATAAAGGACATTAGAATTATCATTTTCATTGTTGTAAATGCTGGTATTTAAAAAGTATAGTTTATTATTAAAGACACTTAATTCACTTAAATCTTTATAATAATTTATTTTCTTTTTATCTAGGACTTTAATAATATTTTTTTCAAGTTTATTAATATTTCCTACATTAAATATGACATTTTTTACATTGAAATTATTTATCAAGTTAATAGCCTCTCCTACATGATCTTGATCGCCATGTGATGACATACGTTTATGCATACGAATTTGGACAGTAAAAAAGCAGAAGTTTTTTTCTGCCATAAATTTATTTTATTTAACTCCAAAAATTTGCATACCACCATAACCATACCAAAAAACTAAATAATCAAAAGTATTATAATCAATATACTCTTCATTTGTGTCTGCATCTGAAGTACCATTACTTGTAAATAATTCATAATTAAAGTCTTTACTAAAACCAATTCTAATAACTTCTTTTCCTGTATACTGTTCTATCATATCTTTACCATATGATTGTCCCCCAAAATCTTCTTTACCATTTTTGTATAAATCAAAGTTTGTAGAATCAAATGCACTTTCATCCTTATAAATATAAATACTATATGTTGATGAAGTATAATATTTATATTTTTCTTTAATACTATCAAGTTGTTCTATTAATATATTAATTATATTATAATTAGACGAATTTATAAAAATATCAAATCCTGTTTCATTACTTACATCTTTATATATATAATATCTATTAAAATTTTGATTCAACAAATTATTAAATTCATTATTTATTAAATATAAACCTTTTTGTTCTTTATAATTATTAGTAAATGTACTATTAACTATTTTTTTACCATTTGAATACCGTTCATCATATTCAATATATCCATCAGAATATGTGCCAGTTCCAATTATTTCGATATTATCTTTGCAAGTTATTCTTACTTTATACGATGATCCACCTTCAACAGACTGGGAATTAATACAACCATCAAACCAATCGGTGCAAGTTTGTAAATCATCTTTAGAAATTATTTCTACTATTACATCATCACCAATATCATTATAAATTGTTTTCTGAATATAAGAAATAATTTGTTTTTCAGATAATGGATTATCAACCATCACTTTATCAACACCACAACCAGATAATAATATTAAACTTGATACTAATAATATAATTAGATAAAATCTTTTCTTCAAATTATCACATCCTATAGATATAGTACCAAATTTCTAACGAAAAGTCTTTAATTTCATAAAATTCTTGCAAAATAAAAAGTGTTGGATTATTATATTTTCCGATCAAAGAAAGAAAATAATCTCAACACACTTAATATTATACACAAAATTTTGATTTTGAAAAGGTTTTATTCTCTCTCAAATCTTCCCCATTGAGTATATTCTAAAATACATTGTAATTCTCTGACATACCAATATTCGTTACCTGCTTCATCAATACGTTTTATATCTTCAAATATTTTATTTGTATATTCTTTTATATTATTCATCTTAAATCTCCTTTTTATGGATTTTGATTATAATTTACAATCTTATTTCATTTATTATTAAACTTATCATCACAATAATTCCAAATTTCTCTTCTCATCTTCAATTACATTAATGAACTCTTGTTTTGATGGTATTGTTAATTTAAACTCAGCTGAAAAGATCGTATTATTATCTTCTGGGAGCGTATATTTAACTATTGTTTCATTTTTATCAGTTGATAATAATATTCCAATAGTTTTATTTTCATCCAACGCTTTTATATTTCTATCATAATAATTTACATACATCTGCATTTGCCCAATGTCCTTATGAGTTACTTTTCCTATTTTTAAATCTATAATCACAAAGCATTTAAGTATTCTATTATAAAATAACAAATCTGGATAATAATGTTCTGTATCAAGTGTAATTCTAACTTGATTACCAACATAAGTAAATCCCTTACCTAACTCCAACAAAAATTCTTTTAAATGATTTAAAATATTTTTTTCTAAATCAGACTCTAAATAATTTGTATTTTCTTTAATATTCAAAAACTCTAATACAAATGGATCTTTTATTATATTCTTAGGTTCATTAACTATAAAACCTTTATTTGATATTTCTAATATTTTATTTTTATCTTTTGCATTATATACTCTTTCATATAAAAGTGTTGATCTTTGCCTTGCAAGTTCTCTAACATTCCAATTAGAATTAATACATTCATGCATATAAAAATTTCTTTTTACATCATCTTCTATTTTTATAAGTTCTAAATAATGAGACCATGATAATTGCGACGACAATGTTGTCGCAATTGGATAACATAAATAAAATTTTCTCATCCTTTCTAAATTTCTTTTTGAAAAACCTTTTCCAAAAACTGTTGTAAGCCTAATAGATAACTCCTTGGTAATATAATCATTATATTTAGCCTTTTTATTTCCACTTTGTTTTTCTATTATCATTTCGCCTATGTTCCAATATAATTTTATCATTTCTATATTAACAGTTTTATATACTCTATTTCTGCTTTCTTCAACTAACTTTTTTATATCATTATATAGCACATCAACTTCTTTACTATCTATTAAATCAATTTTGCTTTTCATATTCTTCCTTTCTATGGCTTGCAATTTTTAATCTTATATCCATTCTTATTTAATCTAATTTCTACACTTCCATCCTTATCTGTTCGGTATATTTTACTATCTTTTAAAATATCTAACACTGTCTCTTTAGGATGACCATAACGATTGTTTTTACCAACGCTAATCAATGAATATTTTGGATTTATACTATTTATAAACAATACACTACTGCTTGTATTTGATCCATGATGTCCTACTTTTAAGAAATCTATATTTTTAAGATTATATTGTTCTAAAATATCATTTTCTTTTTCTACTCCTGCATCACCCATGAATAAAAATTGATAATTACTATAATTAAAATAAAGGACATTAGAATTATCATTTTCATTGTTGTAAATGCTGGTATTTAAAAAGTATAGTTTATTATTAAAGACACTTAATTCACTTAAATCTTTATAATAATTTATTTTCTTTTTATCTAGGACTTTAATAATATTTTTTTCAAGTTTATTAATATTTCCTACATTAAATATGACATTTTTTACATTGAAATTATTTATCAAGTTAATAGCCTCTCCTACATGATCTTGATCGCCATGACTTAAAATTAAATAATCTATTTTTCTGATGCCAGAACTTTTTAGTAAGGGTATAGTTGTATTCTTAACAATAGAATATTCCTTATTACTTTTTGCCCAAGATGGTTTAGCGTATGATACTTTACCTCCAGTATCTATTAATACTGTTTCTCTACCTGAATATAGAAGAATAGAATCACCTTGACCAATATCAATGGCCTCTACTATTAAATCATTTTGAAAATATGGATATATGTAATGAATTAGCAGTACTACAAATAATGGAATTAGTTTATAGTAATTCTTTTTTAGTAATCCTTTAATAAAAATAATTATTAGAATATAGTAAATAATATAGAATATAAAATTAATTCTTGGAAATGTTAGTATCAATAATCTATTATGACTTAAAAATAAAGATACTTCTTCTAATATTTTTATTAATATTTCATATAAAGGTAAAAGTATTGGTACAACAAGAGTAATTAATGATAATGGAAAAACAATTATACTTACATAAGGTATAAAGAATAAATTATAGAAAATACTTGAAATGTTTATTTGATAAAAACTATATAGGCTAATTGGTATACTTACTATAAATGATATAATTGATGTTTTTAATAAACCTAGTAAATAGTTATCACTTATTAAATACTTACTAGTTACAATTAAAGAAAAACTAATTACAAATGAATACCAGAAGCCAATGTCAAATACATAATTATAATTAATAATTAATGAAACAGATAATATTACAATAAATATATTTATGGGTTTTACATAGAAATAATAAACCTTATTTAAAGAAAATAATAAATAGAATAATACACCTCTTAAAATAGATGGTGAAAAACCTACTAGTAACAAATAAATTATTAAAATTGTGGAGGTAATATAATAACGTTTTTCTTCAGTTACTTTGAATTTCTTTAAAAACCTCGTAATTAATGATGATAATAGAGCTATGTGCATACCTGATATAGCGAATAAATGACTTATACCATTTTCTTGATAACTTGACATTATTTTAGTACTTAGATTCGATTTATCTCCTAATAGAAATGTTTTTAAATAAGCATTTTTTTCGGATAAATTAACAATTACATTTTTTAGTTTGTAATATATGTTTTTATTATTAGATAGTTTTTTTATATTTGTTGAGGTGACTGTATAATAAATATTTTTATGTTTTAAATATAAATTGTAATTAAAAAGATATTTAGTTGTATTTTTCTTTGGTATAGATAAATCACCTTTTACTTCTATAATGTCTCCTAAGTGATAATTTTTTTGAAAATTAATTTTTTCTTGTTTACTTTTAAAGTAGTATGTTACTAACAATTTCTCTTTATTTTTTATTGTTAGATTTAACTTATCACCTGTTATTGATGAAGAAATAATTTTTGCTCTTATACTTTTTATATTTTCATTATAAATACTTTGTCTTGGTATTAATATGTTTATTATGGTAATTAAAACTGTAATTGATAGTAAGATATAGTATATATAATCATGTAGTAATATAGTCCTTAATTTGAGCATATATACTTTCTCCTATACCTGGTACTTGTTTTATATCTTCAATTGTTTTAAATGGACCAGACGAATTTCTATATTCTATTATTTGTTTTGCTTTAGATGGACCTATTCCTGATAAACTTGATAACTCCTCTTCTGTTGCGGTATTTATTGATATTAAACCTGTATTATTTGAAGCTTCTCCTATACAAGCATCATTTTTAAGAGAGTTTTCATCTTTTTGAACACAAGATTCTTGGACTTGTTTTTCTAATTCTTTTGTCTTTTTAAAATCCTCCACTTCAACATTACTATAGACTATAATTACCATTTCATCTGTTATTTTTTTACTTAGATTTAAGACTGTTGTATTAGCGTTTTCTGTCAGACCACCGGCTAATTCTATACAGTCTATTATTCTAGATGTGCTTTTTAAAGTATAAATTCCTGGATTAACTACTTCTCCTTTAATATCTACTTTATATTCTTCAACTACCTCTTCTTTTGTTTCCTTTTTGTCTTTCTTTAAAGTAATCTTAGTCTCTTTTACCTTTAACTTTGTTTTAGGACGATTGCTTATATATAATATTGATGTAATTGTGATGAATATTAGTATTGTACTCGCTATAATTATCTGCTTACGATATCGATAATGAAATGTTATTTTTATCACCTCCTACTTTATTATTCGAAAAAAAAAGAAAAGTCCTAAAGAAATTTTAAAACTTTTCTATTCTTTTACTTTTACATATTGTTTTTCAGTCATTACTTGTTGACCAGTGCTAGTTAGTTTATCATCTAAAACACTTTTTAATTTTTCTTCTATTAACATTATATCAGTTGATGGTATTTTACAGGCAGCACTCCTTGTATTTCCACCACCGGTAAATTCTTCCATTATTTCTCCTACGTCAATATAACCTTTACTTCTAGCACTTATAGATATCAAGTCATCTTTGACAAATCCTATAGCAAAGGAAGCATCTGTTTGATACTTCTGAGCTTTATCAGCTGCTTTAGCTAAATCTTCTTTCTTATATACAGTATTTGGCTTTTCTCTATTCAAAGTAAAACTTATTTGATAGTGTTGATAATGAGCAAATAATGTACCATTATATACTAAATTGTTAACTCGTCGATCAGCTTCAAATTCAGCAAGAAAAAGTTCATTTACATAATCTGGATCAGCTCCGCGAACTATTAGTTTTTCAGCTGTGTCATGGGTAACTGAACTAGTATTTTTCTTGTACCTATTTGTATCCAATTCGATACCAGCTAATAAATAATTAGCAACATTTGCATCATATCTGACTTTGCATGAATTCAATAGTTTAGCAACCAGTTCAGCTGCTGATGATGCTTTTGGATTTATGTAACTAGCTGTTGCGGGAATAGTGTGTTGATCTGGATTATGATGATCTATAATTACAACATTTTGAAATCTATCAAGAAAAGGTGTTGCTGAAACTTGATACTTTTTGTTAGCGTCAACTACTATTAATGTTGAATCAGCATCATCTAATGTTAAATCTATAAATTCATTTAGTTTTATAATATGATATTTTCCTTTATTGACATCGATTATTCTTTTTACTCCAGGTTCAAGACTAACTTCATCATCATCAACTATTATATATGCTTCTTTTCCAAATGATTGACATAATGATAACATACCAATTGATGAGCCAATGGAATCAAAATCTGGTTCACTATGTCCTGTTATAAATATTTTAGATGAGGATTTTATTATTCTAAGTAACTCTGGTTTGAGATCTTTACATACCTCAGACATTTTCCATCTTCTCCTTGTTAGTACTGTATTATAGCACTCATAAAAATAGATGTCAAAAATTACCTAAAAAGATAAAAGCATTTAAAAAAAGCAAACTTTTATAAAGTTCAACTTTCTTTATTTTTTATCAAAACTCATTACACAAATTTTTAAAACTACTGTTTTGCAATACTTTTAGTACTTTCTGCATTTATTACCTGATTATATGGTTTTAAAGATAATTCAATACCTTTTTCTAATAGATCACAGGCAGCTGTAATATTACCAGTTTTAACACATATATCACATCTTCTATCTATACTTCTAAATGTTTCTCCCATTTTACAAAATTTTTCACCTTCTGGTGTATCGGCTAAAACCATTCCTACAAAATTATTGCATCTATCATATGTTTTTTGCATTAATTGATAATTACCATCGCTTTTCATTTTACCAATGGCTACATATTTTTTATCATATTTTGGTTGTATATAGCTAGCCGCTTCATCTTCCATTCCTAAAAAAACTAAGTTTGGTAAAAAATACTCTTTATCATCAATACTAACATAATAGTAGTCCATTTTATCACATCCTTTATTTAAAAATAACACAAAGTAATAAATTGTACAAGATTATTGACAATTTAAAAGTGAAGTTTTTGTCTTACTTCACTTTACGTTTATTTATTAATAATTCTCAGTATCTTTTAGAGCGTACCATAAATCATAGAATGTTCCATCAGATTTAATTGCTAAAATTGTAACGCATTTCCAGCACTATTAGTTGATAATACAAATTTAGTTACACCCGTAATATATGGATTAATATTCGTAGATGATTCATTACATTTAAATTGTTTTTTGAATAATAAAATAAAAAGTCAGCACGCTATGTACTGACAAATTAATTATTCTAATTTTTTTCTCTACAAATAAATTTCTTATCTTAGATTAATTCCATGCTTTAATACTGGATAAAGATTCATTTAAATCATAGAAAGAACCATCTGCTTTTTGTGCAAGTACTGTTACGTAGTTTCCAGCAGAAACCTGATATAATTTAATTACATCTTTTACTTCTGGAATAGTACCATAAGTTGTTTTAATATTATCTGGGCTATCTGCTTTATATGCTTTCGCAATAGGAAGGTATTCAATAGTTCCATCTTCCATTAAGAATAACATTGTATCTTGACTTGCATCTTGACCAAAGCCACCAATCATAACATCTGATACTTCCTGTTCAAAAGTCATTTCTCCACGTTTTTCTCGTATTCCAACATTGCAACTTTCTTCATTTTCAGTTACCCAGCCTAGGCTATATGCTAAATTTATTCCACAAGCTGATAGAGATACTGTTACGTTTTTTCTATTGACATCAAGATCTAAATTTATTACTTTATTACTTGCACTTAAAGTATAAGTCTTATCAGTAGTATTTAATGATTTACTATTGTCAAAGCCATTTAGTACTACAGCTTTTTCAGTATTATCATTCTTACTAGCTTTACCTGTAACTACAGTTTCTTTTCCAGTTGCTCTTTCAGATTCTAAATAAAAATATGCTGTACTACCTAATGCACATACTAGTAATATTACTAAAATAACTATTACGGTTACTAAACCTTTCCCTTCTTTTTTCTTTTCCATACAATTTCTCCTCCTTCATACCGTTTATTATATACAAATTTTGTTTTTAGAAAAGTTTTTTATCATATATTTTTTTTACTTTACGTAAAGCAATTATTTACAATATCAAAATATTCTTTACTGACTTGAATAGTCATTTTTTTTATTAAGTTATCTGTAATATATGGATTAACATTCTTGGATGATTCATTATATTTTAATTGTTTCTTCGACCAAGAAAGTAATTGTTCTTTTGAAACATTTCTAATACTTATATAGTTAGCTTTAGCTAATTCATTCTTTATATATTCTACTATCTTATCATTTTTATTACCTATCGCGTATTCATCCATTGACTTTATTAATATTGGATGAGCATCTTCTATATCTTTATAATCTTTTTTTATTAGGTCTATGACATCGGCGTAAAAATAATCATCAAATATAATATCTGTTAAAATATGAATTAAATAGCCAGATAAGAACGTAGAGTCATAATTATTTTTTTCCTTATTATAAAAGCTTATGATATTTTGACGCCAGGTTGAAAGATTTTTATCTCTTAAGTGAGAAGTCCATCTTTCTTCTTTAGAAGCAAAACCATTTAAATTTACAGCATCAGGTGCTAGAACTCCTAAATAGAAATTAGGTGTATCTAAATATTTATTTTCTTTAGCAATATTATAAGCAACTTTTTCATGAATAAATATATTAGGCACGCTTAGCACCTCTTTCTTTAGCCAAAGCCGTTTCTACACTGACTCTTTGGACAACTGTTAAAGCAGCAATTAAACAAATTGTGAAACTACCACCATAACTAATGAACGGTAATGGAACACCTGTCATTGGCATTAAACCTAATATACCCATTAAGTTTACTGCTACATGAAGGAATATGTATATAGCAACACCATAACATATGGCACTTCCTTTATTTGAGGGACTATTTCTACCTATGATTAATATTCTATATAAAACTATCATATAACCTATTAGTAATAAAACTCCAGCAACTAATCCTAGTTCTTCTACAACTACGGCATAAATAAAGTCTGTATACGGTTCTGGTAAGTACAAATATTTTTGAGTTGAATTTCCAAGTCCTACACCAGTTAAGCCACCTTTATTAATAGCGATGTAACTGTTACAAACTTGATTTCCAGAGTCTAATAAGTCAGCACATGGATTAGTAAAATTTAGTCGTTCTTGTTGTCTTTCTTGAAGAAGATTTTTACCAGATGATGCAAAAGCTACAAAGACAAAGAGTATAAAACCTAAAGCGGTAAAAGATGTTTTTAATTTTATCTCCTTACTTATTGGTACAGCAAAAAATATTGCAGCAACGATACAAGCAAAGATAATCATAGTACCAAGGTCTGGTTGTAAAAATATTAAAAAAGCAATTCCTGCACATACACATATAGGAAATAAACTTGTACTATATTTATTTAATTGTTTCTGATGTTTATCATAAAAACACGATAGCCAGACTATAACAATAACTTTTATAAATTCACTTGGTTGAATAGATATAGGTCCTATTTCAAACCAGCTTTGAGCTTGATTCTTTGGTTTAATAATTGCTAGTAGGACTACTAAGCTTATTGAAAATACAATCAACAAAACCCAGGAGACAAAGCCATAACTTTTAGTTGAAAAATTTATCATTACAAGGAACATGAAAAATCCTGCTAGTAGAAAGACTCCTTGTCTAATGAAATAATAATAAGCACTTACTTCATGTGACATATAAGCAACTACATTTGATGCAGAAAAAACCATGATTAGGCCAAAAATAAATAGTAATATAGAAATAATTAATAATGGTTTATCTAAATGCTTAAATATTTTTCCCATACTTTTTTACATCCTTCCAATATAATATAATAATAACATAATTTATTAAAATAATTCTAATTAATTATATTATAGGTTAGTTTTATTAACATATTTTGTCAATTTACATATTTTATAATAGATTAAGAAAAGGAGGCTTTAGCTATGTATTATTACGGTGGAGGTTCAGGATGTTGTTCTAATCAAACTGGTTATCAAGTTCCTTATTATCCAGTTTATAATACTGGTAATAATAACTCAACTTATGCTATTATTTTAGTTTTATTTATATTATTAGTAATCGTAATTGGCACTCGTTTTTCAGCATAAGTTAAACGTATAAGTTCTCCTTATACGTTTTTATTTGGGTATTTGTAAGTTAGACTTTATTTTTTTTGCTTTTTTTGTTAAAATATATGCAGTGCGAGGTGGAGTAGTATGTTAAAGACCAAGGATATTTTAGATGAAAAGGATAAACGTCTTAGACAAGTTAGCAAAGAAGTAGAATTTCCTTTAACTCAAAAAGATAAAGATTTAATTAATACAATGATTAAGTATTTACATGATAGTCAAATTGAAGAATTAGCAGAAAAGTATGATTTACGTCCTGGTATGGGTATGGCTGCTGTCCAACTTGGTGTTTTAAAAAGATACTTTGTTGTAGTTAATGAAATTGATGAAGGTGAATTTGAAACTTATATTTTAATAAATCCAAAAATCATTAGTAACTCTTTAGAAAAAATTTATGTAGAACTTGGTGAAGGTTGTCTTAGTGTTAACAGACCTGTTGAAGGAATTGTTCCTAGATTTGCAAGAGTTACAATGGAAGCTTATGATATGGAAGGAAAGAAAATACATGTAAGAGCTCGTGAGGAGTTAGCTATTGCGATGCAACATGAACTTGATCATTTAAATGGAATTATGTTTACTGACCATATTGATAAAAAAGATCCTTATAAAGGAAAAGACGAGATGCGTGCCATCTAGTCTTTTTTTATACTACTTCTTCTCTATCGGTTAATTTTACACTAACTAGTTTTGAAACACCTGATTCTTGCATAGTTATTCCATATAGAGTATTGGCGTATTCCATAGTTTTCTTTTTATGTGTAATTATTAAGAATTGAGTTTTATCACGATAATGATCTAAGTATTTACCAAATCCTGATACATTTGCTTCATCTAGAGCAGCTTCTACTTCATCAAATAAACAGAATGGTACACTTCTAACATTTAATATAGCGAATAATAATGATATTGCGGTTAGAGTTTTTTCGCCACCTGATAATAAGGAAATGGTAGTTAGTTTTTTACCTGGAGGTGAGGCAACAATTTCTACACCTGTTGTTAACATATCTTTAGGATCTGTTAGTTTTAAAGTTGCTTGTCCACCAGAGAATAATTCTTTAAATACTTTTTGGAATTCTGTTTGGATGGCTAAGAAAGTAGTTTTAAATTCTTCTTTCATAACATCATCCATTTCATTCATAATTTCAAGTAATGTATTTTCAGCTTTTAGTAGGTCTTCTCTTTGATTTGTTAAGAAACTATATCTGGTATTTACTCTTTCATACTCTTCTATTGCGGAAATATTAACCATTCCTATTTTTTTAATATTAGCTCGATATGTATTTACTTTTATTCTTGCTTCTTCTGGTTCTATATCAAGTTTATAATTACTTTGAGCTTTTTCAAAAGTAAGTTCATAGTCTTCAGATAAAATATTTAACATATTATCTATTTTAACATCTAATCTATTAATTGTAATTTCTAAGTCTCTCGATGTTTTTTCTAGATTTCTTAAAGTAGAATTTTTCAATTTATAAGTAGCTTGATTTTCTTCTATTTTTGTCTTTAATTCTTCTATTTCTTTTGTTTTTGATTTTATGCTTAATAGTAATTGTTCCTTTTTAGAATTCATTTCATGGAAGAGTTTGATTAATTCTTGTTCTTTAGAAGATACATTGTTACTACTAATTGCTTCTAAACTTTCCCAGTCTTTTTCAATGTTTACTAAGATTTCTTTTTGTTTAGATAATTCGTTATTTTTATTATTGTAAATTTCCGCTAAAGATACTTTTTCTTTAGTTATTTGATAATTTTTTTCTTCTAGTTCAGAAATTATAGTGTTTAGTTTTTCTAGTTCTGTTTTAATTTTTTCTAGTTCATTTTTTATAATTTGTTCTTTTTCTTCTTTGTATTTTAACTCTTGTTTTATAATAATTGAACTTCTTGTTTTATTTAAAGAACCACCGGTCATAGAACCGCCAATGTTGATAACGTCTCCTTCTAAAGTGATAATTTTGTAGCGATTTTTTATTGTTCTACTTAGTCTATTGGCTGAATCTATATCTTTAGAAATTATGATGTTTCCAAATTGATTTTTGATAATATTTTCATATTTTTTATTATAAGTTATTAAATCACTTAGTATCGCTATAAAATCAGGGGATGATTTAATTAGACTAAGCGTTGCCTCATCAACATTACGTTCTTTTATAACGTTCATAGGAAAGAATGTTGCTCGACCTAAATGATTATCTTTTAAGTAGTTAATTGCGGCTTTAGCGCTTTCTTCATCTGTTGTAATTATAAAGTTTTTATTAGCAGCTGAGGCTACATTTAAGGCTTTTACATATTCATCTTCTATATTTATAATGTTACCGATAGTGTTATGAATACCAGTTAAACTTGTTGATTTTAAAATGGTTCTAACACTACTTGGTAAATCAGTTGACTCTTCTATTTCATTTTTTAATGAAGCAATTTGATGACCAAGACTAATTAGGTTTCGATCATTTTGAGAATACTCAGAGTTTAATAAGTTTCTTTTAGACTTCATAGTAGCTATTTCTTTGTTTAGAGAAGTTGCTTTTTGGTCTTGATGTCTAGCTTCTTCTGTTATATTTTTAATTTCTTCAGTAATTAAATTTATGTTTCCTTGTAGTTCACTTTTTTTCTCTAGAACGCTTCTTATTTCTTCTTTTATTTCGTCTTCTTCTTTTGTTGTTTTACTACGTTCTTTTAAAAGATTTTTCTCACCATTTATTTTTTCAACTTCTTGCGTCACTGTTAATAATTCACTATTTAGACTAGCCTTTTCTTTTTCTAGTTTTTCAAGTTTGTTACTGTCTTCTAAAGTAGAAACATCTGTTTTAGAGTTTTCACTTGAAAGAGTAATTATTTCTTTATCTACTTTTTCTTTTTCTTCTTTGGACTGTTGCAGTTTTTGGTTACATGAAGCAATATCATAAGCTAGTAAAGCTACTTCATAGTTATCTAGTCCTTTTTTATTTTCTAGATATTCTTTGGCCTTTTCACTTTGTTCTTTCAATGGTTCTACTTGAACAGCTAATTCGGAAATTATATCATTAACGCGGTCTAGGTTATTGTGAGTTCTATCTAGTTTTCTTAGGGCTTCTTCTTTTCTTTTTTTGTATTTTAAGACTCCAGCTGCTTCTTCAAAAATAACTCTCCTGTCACTTGGTGAATTACTAAGAATCTTATCTACTTCACCTTGAGAGATAATATTAAATGACTCTTTACCTAATCCAGTATCTAATAATAAATTAGTTATGTCCTTCAAACGACATTTTTCGCCATTAAGAAAATATTCATTTTCTCCTGTGCGGTACACTTTTCTTTTTATTGATATTTCAGTGTATGGTATATTTAAAAAATGATCATTATTATCAAATATTAATTCAACACTAGCTACATTTAATGGATTACGACTTTTACTACCAGAGAATATTACGTCGCTCATAGAACCTTCGCCACGAAGAGATTTTACTGATTGTTCACCTAATACCCAACGAACAGCGTCTACAACATTACTCTTTCCTGAGCCATTAGGTCCAACAATACAAGTTATTTTATCATCTAGTTTTATATCCAATTTATCAGCAAAGGATTTAAATCCAGTAGTGATTATTTCTTTTAAGTACATACACTTTCACCCTATTAATAAGTATACTATAAATCAATTTGTTAGACAAGAATTTCTTTATATACAAAGAAAAAAAGAGGTTTTTTCCTTTTTAAGATGTTTTAGTATCAATATTTATTTTTCATCATTTTCACTTAGCAATGCTTCTAGACTTAAAAATGTGTACCCTTTTTGCTTTATGTAGTCTATTATGGCTGGAAGCTGTCCTACTGTTATATTTGATAAAGGTAGAGATATGATAGCAGAATTATAGAGTTTATCTTTTATTTCTTTGTATGGCATAGTTGTTGTTTTTATAGTTGGTATTATAGTATGTAGTTTTAATTTTGAACATAGTTCAATTACTTCTTTTTGATCATATTCTGCGTAACAATATTTACCTTCTTTCTTAGTAATAGAAGATAGATAATTTAGGGCACTATCAAAATAAATTTCGTCATACTTATTATCGTAACTTAAAATTTCTAATTCATGATTATTTTGAGTCATGGTTTCAAAAAGTGAGGTATTATTTTCTAAAAGTAGTCCGTCAACAAAAAAAGTTGCAAGGATATTTTTCTGATTTAATATATTTAAAATTGATAATAAGTTTGACGTTGTATCGGTTTTAAAAACAAGAGAAACGTTTTTACTTTCGGCATTTCCTTGAACAATGTACTTGTCATAATAATCATTAACAGAAATAGCTGGTTCTATTTCTTTTAAAACAGTTAAGACTTCATTGTAAGCACCATATTTTTTCATTTTAGTATACGTTTTTTGATAGTCAATTTCTTTACCTGACTTTCCTGGTATTATTTTATTTCCTATTATGGTAGCATTTACTGGTTCTATTTTATACCTTGTATTTGTTTTTCTTATTTGTTTCATTATAGGATCATTTTCACGGATTAATTCAATTGATTTATTTGTATAAAAGAAACTAAATAACATTAAAAGTGTAACACTTATTACTTGAATAAACTTTTTCTTATTCATATAATCACCTAGTCTAGTATATGAAAAAAAAGTTCAAATTGAACTTTTTTAGTCTTATTTATCAGTTTTCTTTTTCTTTGTGTCTTTTTTTGGTAGAGCATCTTTTCTTGAGAAGTTTTGACGACCCTTTTTATCTGGTCCTAGGGCTTTGACAATTATTTCATCACCTATTTTAACAACATCTTCAACTTTATCTACTCTTGTGTCGGCAAGTTGTGATACATGAACTAGTCCTTCACAGCCTGGCCATAATTGTACAAAGCAACCAAAGTCTTCTATTTTTACGACTTTTGCTTCATAGATTTTTCCAACTTCTACTTCACGAACAATTGACTCAATCATTTCTTTTGTTTTATTAATGATATCACGGTCTGTATGATAAATTACTACGCGTCCATCATCTTCTAAGTCTACTTTAACAGCATTTACGTTTGTTACTTCTGTAACATTTGATGCTTCACAAATTATTTTTGTTATTGTTTCTCCACCACGACCAATAACATCTTTTATCTTAGCTGGATTAATCATAAATGTTTCCATCTTTGGTGCATATTTTGAAACTTCTTTTCTAGGTTCTTTTATTTGTTTAGCAATTACTTTTAAGATTTCTAGACGAGCTTTTTTAGCTTGAGCTAAGGCTTCTTTTAAGATTTCTTCAGTAATACCTTTTATTTTTATATCCATTTGTAAAGCTGTAATACCATCTTTAGTTCCAGCAACTTTAAAGTCCATGTCTCCTAAATGGTCTTCCATACCTTGAATATCTGTTAGAATTGTATAATCATCTTCATGAGTAATTAATCCCATGGCAATTCCAGCTACAGGAGCTTTTATTGGAACACCAGCAGCCATTAATGACATACATCCGGCACAAATTGATGCTTGTGATGATGAGCCGTTTGATTCTAATATTTCTGATACAACACGAATTGTATATGGGAACTCATCTTCAGATGGAATTACTTGCGCTAAAGCTTTTTCACCTAAAGCGCCATGTCCAATTTCTCTTCTTCCAGGTGCACCATAACGTCCTGTTTCACCTACTGAGAATTGTGGGAAGTTGTAATGTAACATAAATCTCTTTTGATCTTCTAGACTTAGACCATCAATTATTTGATGTTCTCCTAAAGCACCTAGTGTAGTTATCGAAAGAGCTTGTGTTTCACCTCTTGTAAATAAAGCTGAACCATGAGTCCTTGGTAATAAATCAATACCTGTTGATAATGGTCTTATCTCATCCATTTTACGTCCATCAGCACGTTTTTTTTCTTTAACAACGATACTTCTAAATAATTGATATTCAATATCTGATAAAACGATGTTTACTTTAGCAAGTAATTCTTTTAACTCTTGTTCTTTTAAAATATCTTCATTTTCTTTTGTATAGATATCTATTACTTCTTCTTTAACTTCATCTATTGCGGCATATTTTTTAAGTTTATCTTTTATACGTAAAGCCTTATCCATTTTTTTAGTTGCGAGAGACTTAACTCTTTCAATCATTTCTTCATCTGGTGTTAGAGTTTCATATTCCATCTTCTCTTCACCAATTTCTTTAATGATTTTCTCTTCGAATTTTATTAATTCTTTTACGGCTTTATGTCCAAACATTAAAGCTTCTAGCATAATATCTTCAGGTACTTGTTTAGCACTTGATTCTACCATGTTGATAGCGTCTTTTGTTCCAGCTACTGTTAGATCTAATTCTGATCTTTCTAATTGTTCTGGAGTTGGGTTGATTACAAATTTACCATCTACACGGCCTACTTTTACTCCAGCAATTGGTCCATTAAATGGGATCTTTGAAATACTAACAGCAAGAGATGAAGCTAGCATTGCTGTTAACTCTGGTGAACAGTCTTGGTCTACTGATAAAACTGTTGAGATAACTTGTACTTCATTTTTAAATCCTTCTGGAAATAATGGTCTCATTGGTCTATCAATCATTCTAGCGGCTAAAGTTGCGGCTTCTGAAGGACGACCTTCTCTTTTTATGAATCCTCCTGGAATCTTACCTACTGAATATAGTTTTTCTTGATAATTTACAGTTAATGGGAAGAAATCTGATAATAAGTTTACAGATTTACTTACTACAGCAGCAGTTAAGACTACAGTATCATTGTATCTAACTAATACGGCTCCATCTGCTTGTTTAGCTAATTCTCCATGTTCAACTATAATTTTACGGCCATGAAAATCTAATTCAAATACTTTTTTCTTCATTAAAACACCTCAAAACTTTCTAAAAAAAAGACACTAAAAATAAGTGTCTACTTTCTTAATCCTAATTTTTTAATTACTTCACGATAACTTTGAATATCTTTCTTAGCTAAGTATTGTAACATATTTCTACGTTGACCAACTTTCTTTAAAAGACCTCTACGTGAATGATAATCATGAGTATGTACTTTTAAATGTTCTGTTAAATCGTTAATTTCTTTAGTTAAAATTGCGATTTGTACTTCTGCAGAACCTGTATCTTTCTCATTCTTTGCAAAATCTTTAACAATTTTTGCTTTTTCTTCTTTTGTTAATGCCATATTAACACTTCCTTTCATATTATATTAGCCAAGACCAAGTAAGAAGTCGGAAATTCTTCAAACTGGGAATTGGTAAGTAATTGTATTATACTATTAAAGATATGCTTTTTCAAGTGTTTTTCATCCTTATTTACATAAATTACAATACTTTCATGGTCAATTTCTTTTATTTTCTTTTATTTTATGATATGTTTATTATGGTGATATTTAGTGAAAGATAAAAAAAAGATATTTAAATATTTATTAAAAGGAATTTTAATTTTTCTATTATTTTATTATAGCGCCTATTTGCAATTAATACCTATTTATTTATTTAAATTGGATCCAAACAATATTTCAAGTTCTTTAAATGTATTACTGAGTTGCTTTTCAAATATTATTTTAGTTATGATACTTTGGTTTATATATAGGAAAGAGTTAAAAGCTGAATGGAAAATATTTAAAGATAAGGCTGCTTGGAATACGGATATCATGGTTAAATACTGGGTGACTGGTTTAGTAATTATGATGGTTAGTAATCTTATTATTAGTTCTTTTTTTAACGCAGGTCAAGCTGAGAATGAACAGGCTGTTCAAAGTATGATAAGTGCATTACCTTGGGCTATGTTAATTGATGCTGGTATACTTGCTCCATTTATTGAAGAAATTGTTTTTAGAAAATGTTTTAGAGATGTTTTCCAAAACAAATGGGTATTCGCAATAGCTTCGGCTTTAGTTTTTGGTGGTATGCATGTTATTAATGCTAGTAGTATGATTGGATATTTATATATAATACCATATGGTTGTCTTGGATTTGTATTTGCTTTAATGTATAATAAAACAAATACTGTATATACTTCAGTATTTGCTCATATGTTGCATAATTCAATATTAATACTTATGTCAATATTATAATATAAGTAAAAGCGTTGGAATTTATTCTCTTCCAACGTTTATTTTTTTGTCTATAATTGTTAAAACTAAGCATACCATTGACTGTATACCAATAGTTACAAAGTATCCTTTCCAGTAATTATCTAAAGCAACCATGTTTAGATGTATTAAAGTATAGAATAAGTAGAATGTTACTAAAGCAAAAAGGTATGTTAAGAATATTAGTACTGCTGGAGCTTTAGTGTTGCTTATTAAGAATTGATATATTAGTAAGTTAATTAAATGTGATACTACTAATGCACAGAAGTGTCCGGCAAAGGTATTTATATCGGTTGGCTTACCTAGTGCAAAGTTCATAATTAAAGTAAATACAACAATAGATATACTTGATATTGAAATTGCTAAGACTGTTTTTCCGTAGCCATATTTTTTAGTTATATAATTTGAAATTAAATATAATATTGGTAATAAAAATATGGAATAAGTTAGTCTTATATCTGTTAATTTAAATGTATATGTTGCTAGAGAATAAGTTAGTATTGTTAATGTTGTTAATAGTAAGATATACATCCAACTGTCATCATAATTATCTACTTTTGTTTTTTTCTTTGGCATATTTTGTTCCTCTTTTCTTTCTTTTTTTATTTCCAGGAGCTTTTTTCTTTGTGTTCCATCCAATTTCTTAGTCTCCTTATTATAGAAAAATTATATCATAAAAGAAAAATTTTAAATAGCCCTTATTTCTATTTTTATTAAAATCATCTTTAGAACATTTTATACTATGTACACAAACTAAATTTCCCGACAATGTCGGAAAATTTCAATTATCAAACAAAACTGGTCTATTTTATATCATTTAAAGAATTTTTAGTTTTCATTGTTTTATATTTTTTTTGTAATTTTTAAGAAAAGTATTTTTCAATGAATGAGTATAATCTTCCACCTACCGTATTACCTAGGAAGACTATTAGTAAAACAAGGAAAGCTTTAGCTGTATAATTACCAGCAACAGCAAAATAAAACATATCAGCTACTACGTGTTCTGTACCAGTCATAATAAAACAAACTACTCCAAAGAAAATCGATAAATACTTAGCTATTTCGTTTTTAGAATTTTTATATCCATCAACAGCAATATAGATAAATATGTTACAAAAAATTGCTAGTACGAATATACTTAAAAGGTTATCTGATAGTTTCAAATCAATTATACTTGTTGCTTTAGTTGTAAGAGCATCTGCATATCTAGTACATTTTAAAAGTAAGGCTGTTATATTTGTACCAAGGTAATTACCAAGTATTATAAATAATAAATCTTTAATATTTTCTTTTGTTTCACAATAACATACTTTTCCTGTATATAAATTATATCCTCTAGTACAAACAAGGAATAAGCCAACAGAGAATAGAATTGACCCGACTAATTTATTTTCTACAGATAGAAAACAAAATCCACCTAATGAAATGGCAATTCCCGCTAAAATACTAGGAATAAATTTTTTTAAAAACTTCTTCATATAATTTCTTCACTTCCTTCATTAATAATGTTTATTATGTCTTGACCATACGATTCTATTTTTTTATCACCAAAACCGGAAATTTTCTTTAGATCATATAAAGTACTTGGCATTATGCTTAATATTTCTTCTAATGTTTGATCATTAAATATAAAATATGGTTTATAGTTTAGGCTTTTAGCTTTTTGAAGGCGATATTTTTTTAATTCAGCTCTTATAGTTTCTTTATTATCGCCTTTGATATTTTCATTTTCATCTTCAACAATAAAGTTCTTTAATAAAGGTTTTTCTTTATTGCCTTTAAGGTAGTTATCTGCCACTTTCTTTATATCTTTTTCAAATCTAAATGGTTCTCTTTTTGCCTCTAATCTTTTTAGACATTCAATTATTTGATCAGCTTTGGCAAGTCTTTCTTTTACGTTTCTTGGTGCATACTTGTCATTTATGATAGTTTTAGGATTTGCCATAACGACAATGTAATCGTGGAAGCTGTCAAATGTTTTTTCAAAGTTCATTTTATATAATATATTAGCGTTATCGTAGTTTTCTTCTTTTATTATTTCTAAGTGTCTTTTACTTTGAGTTATAGGATTATAAGTTCCTTCTGTAATTTTTTTATTATTTTTCATGTAAGTTCTGACAAAATCGCCTTTACTGTTAATGGTTATATTTCCAATAAAGTTTTTACATTCAATAAAATATGTACATCTTGCCGTTATAACAACGAAATCTATCTGTGCTGATTTTCCTTTATATTCGAAGTTAACATTATGAAGGATATACATTCCTATTCCAGAATGTAAAAGTTCATATAAAACTTGTTTTTCGCCGGCTAGACCATATTCAAATAATTTCACTTTATTTTCTAATTCTTTATTAGGATGAGTCTTTAAATATTCCTTCATTCTATCTAACTCTTTTTGCGTTGTAGTATCTTCTTTGTATAACACTTGATTTTTAAACCTATACATCGTATTGTCTACAATTCTATCAATTACATCAAACATATTATCACCAAGTCTATTATAATATAGAGAAAAAAAGAAAACAATAATTACTTGTTTTCCTCTTTGTTAATACTATCGATAATTTCTTCTATATGGTTTCCATATTCTATTGATGTATCATATATAAATTTTAATTCTGGAGTATGTCTTATTTCTACTCTTTCAGCTAGTTTACTTCTTATGAATGATGCAGCACCATTTAAGGCTTCAAGGGTTGTTTCTTTCTTTGTTTCATCAAGTACTGTGAAATATACTTTGGCATAACTTAAATCTGAAGTTGTATCTACACCTGTGATAGTTACAAACTTAATATCTTCATCTTTTATTTCAGTCATTATAATCATACTTATTTCTTCTTGAAAAGCATGATTTAAACGTTCTATTTTAATATTTGCCATGATTTATTATTACCTTTTTATTTCTACAAGGTCATATACTTCGATAATATCTTTTTCCTTATAGTCTTGACAATTTTCTAAAGTTATACCACAGTCCATATCTTTTTTGACTTCTTTTACTTGATCTTTTTCATGTTGTAAAGTTTTTACTGAGCCATTATATACTACAACGTCATCTCTTATAATTCTAGCTTTTTGATTATTCTTTATAGTTCCTGATAAGACATGGCAACCAGCAATTAAACCTATTTTTGAGAATTTAAATATTTGTCTAATTTCTAGTGTACCAGTTACTTTTTCTTCATATTCAGGATCTAGCATACCTTTCATAGCTTTTTCCATATCTTCTACTACTTTATATATAATATCATATGTTTTTATTGAAATATTATATTGTTTAGCCATATCCATTGTCTTTTGATTAGCTCTTACATTGAATCCGATAATTAAAGCATCTGATGCACTTGCTAGAACGATATCACTTTCAGTTATAGCACCAACAGCACCTCTTATAACTGATACTTTTACACCAGCTACAGATATTTTTTCTAAAGAATTTTTTACAGCTTCTAAACTTCCGTTTACATCGGCTTTTAAAACTATTTTTATTTCTTTTATACCTTCTTGGATTCTTCCAAATAAATCTTCTAAAGTCATACCTGAGAAATTACTGTCTTTTTCACGACTACGTAATTTTCTTTCTTCAGCTATTTGTTTAGCTTGTTTTTCTGATTCAAAGGCCATGAACTTATCACCAGCACTTGGTACTTCTGATATTCCGGTTACTTCAACTGGTGTTGATGGAGAAGCTTCTACAATATTTTGACCTAAGTCATTTTTTAAAGTACGAACCTTTCCAAATGAGTTTCCTATAACTATAGGGTCTCCTAAACGAAGAGTACCATTTTGAATTAGTAAGGTTATTACTGAGCCAACTTTACTATCTTTTCTAGATTCAATTACTGCTCCTGTTGCGTAACGTGAAGGATTAGCTTTATAACCTTCCATTTCAGCAACTAATAGTATGTTGTCTAATAATTCATTTACATTTTCACCTGTTGCGGCTGATATTTTATTAACGATGACATCACCACCCCATTCTTCTGGAGTTAATCCATTTTCTACTAGGGCTGTCATAATTCTTTCGATATTAGCGTCTGGTTTATCAATTTTATTTATGGCTACTATTATAGGTACTCCAGCAGCTTTAGCATGATCAATTGCTTCTTTTGTTTGTGGCATTACACCATCATCTGCTGCTACTATGATGATAACTATATCGGTAATTGAAGCACCTCTAGCACGCATTTCAGTGAATGCTTCGTGACCAGGTGTATCAATAAATGTAATTGACTTATCTTTATATTTAACTGAATAAGCACCAATGGCTTGAGTAATTCCACCGGCTTCACCTGAAGCTACATTTGATTTTCTTATGTAGTCTAGTAAAGTAGTTTTACCATGGTCAACATGTCCCATGATAGTTACAACTGGTGGACGTTCTACTAAGTCTTCTTCAGCATCTGAAATTTCATAGTTTTCAAAGTTAGAAATATCTGCTGTTTCAGCTTTCTTTAATACCTTGTCGTATTCTGATGCTACAACCTCAGCACTATCATAATCTATTGACTGATTAACTGAAGCCATAATTCCTAGAGCCATTAATTTTTTAACTACTTCTACTGGTCCTACTTCTAAGGCTTTTGCTAAGTCAGAAACAGTCATACCAGTTTCATATAAAATTACATTTGCATCTTGTTCTGTTTCATTACTTTGTAATTTTTCACGATGTTTATAGATTTTCTTTCTTTCTTTAAAGAACTCTTTTTTATTCTCAGCCTTTTTTACTGGCTTACTTTTAACTTTTTGGAAGTTTGTTTCGTTATCTAAATCAAATTTAGTATCCATAGCAAGCTTTTCAGCTTTATCTATAACTTCTTCTTCATAGTCTTTAGTTTCTAAGTCTTCTATATCTCCTGTTATATAATCTTCAGCATCTTGTTGTTCATTATCAAGTAAAATAATATCAGTTTCATCTAAAGGAGTTTTTTCGTCTTCGTAGTTGATACCAATTTTATCACATAAAGCTTTAATCTCATCTATAGTTTTTCCAACATCTAATGCATAGTCTTCTATAGTCATCATAAAGACTCACCTCACTTTTCTATAATTTTTCTTATTTCTTCATATACACTATCCTCTATATTGCATTCTAATTTTTTATCTAATACTTTTGACTTTTTTGCTTTTTCTAATACTGCAATATCTTTTTTAATATATGCACCATGACCATTTATTTTTCCTGTTTCATCAGGAATTACATTACCTTCCGGAGTTCTTACTACACGAAGTAATTCTTGTTTAGGTAATTTTTCTTTTGTAATTATACATGTTCTTAGAGGAATTTTCTTTACTTTCATAATAGTCCTCCTATCTAAAGTTTATACCTGCTTCTCTAGCTTGTTCAGTTGTCTTGATATCGATTTTATAATGTGTTAATTTGCTAGCTAAACGAGCATTTTGTCCTTTTTTACCTATAGCTAAAGAGAAGTTATCTCCATCAGCAATTACCATTGCTTCTTGTTTTTTTGGATCTGTTATCGCAACTGTTAAATCTTTTGCTGGTGATAGAGCATTTTCAATAAATACAGCTGGATCTTTGTCGTATCTTACAACATCTAGTTTTTCACCATGTAATTCTTCAATGATTCTAGCTATACGGCTACCTTTTTCACCAATGCATGCTCCAATTGGATCAACATTTGCTTTTTCAGAATAAACAGCAACTTTGCTTCTGTTTCCTGGATCTCTTGCTACACTGTATAACATTACTGTTCCATCAGCTAATTCTGGTATTTCAAGTTCAAATAGTCTTTTTACAAATCCGTAGTGAGTTCTACTTAATAGAACTAATAAGTTTTTACCATTGTTATCTACTTTAGTAACATAAACTTTAATTTGAGATCCCATGACAATTTTTTCACCTGGAATAATATCTTTCTTTGGTAAAATTCCATTTGTTCTTCCTAAGTCAATGAAGTAGTTGTCTGTATCTTCTAAGGCAACAGTACCAATTAATAATTCATCTTGTTTATCTCCGAATTCATCAACAATACTGTTTCTTTCAGCCTCTCTTATTTTTTGTACTACAACTTGTTTTGCAGTTGAAGCTGCTACACGTCCAAATTCTTTAGGTGTTACTTCTTTATCGATTGTATCTCCTACTTCTAACATTTTATCAATTTTCTTAGCTTCACTTACCTTTATTTCAGTTTCTGGATTGAAATATTCATAAGCTGGAGTCTTTTCCTTTTCTTCTTCTCCTTCTTCTTCTACAATTTCTTCCTCTTCATCTTCATCAGTATAATGTTCAAATAAATAATCTTCATATTCATCTTTTGTCATTTTATCATCTGGTACAACAGTAAGATATGAATATACTTTTATTTCACCTGTTTCTCTATCGAATAAGACTTTAACATTAGTTTTAGAATTGAAGTTTTTCTTGTATGCTGAAGTTAAAGCTAATTCCATTGCTTCATATACTACTTCTGGATCAATGTCTTTTTCTTTAACAATATTATCAAGTGCTTTTTTAAATTCTTTTCCGTTCATTTTTTATTCTCCTTTCTCTTTAGAGTAAATATCTAATTCATCTACCTCTTCTAATATTTTATTATTTTCATCCATTATTTTATTAATTATTCTTGATGCCTCTGTAATAAGGTTTAAATCAATTGTGTCTTCACTATCAAGTACTATGTTAAATAGTTTTTTTCCTTCTTGTTCTGAATAAAATGCATCTGATACAAATACGTTTAAATCTTTGATTTTATCATCTACAAGTTCACTAATTTGTTCTTTCATGGCCACCTCCTACAAATAATAAGAGTGGGAATTTTTTCTTTCCCACTCCTTTCTCAAGTGTATTATATCATAATTTAGCTAAATTACAAACATTTATTTTAGATTATGGCTGTAAATTTAGTAGTTTTGTCTTAATATAGTCATCTAGTAATTCAGATTCTTTTGAAACGCAGGCATATTCTGTGTGTTCTTTGCTTAATGTAATATTAATATTTTCTTTATTTGCTTCAATTATAAAATCCAATTCTATATTATGAATTGTTTTTCCAGACTTTTCTTTTACTTCATCTGTGTAGTTTGTAATTATTGGATTATCAAAATCAGAAAAGCCAATTTCTTCTTTAAGTTCTCTTTTTAGAGCATCACTAATTGTTTCTCCAATTTCTATATGTCCACCGGGAAACTCCTAGCAACCTGGATATAAGTCATCTTCTTTACTTCTTCTTACTACTAGAAATAAATCTTTATCTTTTAAAATTCCCGTTACAACAATTCTTGTTTCCATACTATCATCCTTATCTAAAAAAATATTACTGATACATAATATACAGCAAATATTAGTAACATTGTTAGGCCTTCGGCTTTGGATATAGTTCTTTCACTTCTCGCGAATAAGTATAAATCTAGTGATGTTAAGAAAACTGCCATAATATCTATCATAGAGAAATTACTTAAACTGATATCTCCATAAATAGCAATTGGTAAGCCTAGTACAATACATATATTAAAGATATTTGTACCAATGATGTTACCAATAGCCATGTCGAATTCACCTTTTCTAGCACTGCTTACAGTCATGAACATTTCAGGTAAACTTGTACCAATGACTATAGCGGTCATGGTAATTAATTTTTCACTTATGTTTAGACTTTTGGCTATTTTTACAGCGTTATCTACAATAATATTACTACTTAAGGAAATTAAGACAATGGAGAGAATTAATATTATTATGGCAATTGGTATACTATCATATTTGACATCTACTTTTTGTGGATTTTTTTCTTTCCTATGGAGCATTTGTACTAAATATGTTACAAACATTAAGAATAGAAGCATTAGAATTATTCCATCTATTCTTGAAAATACATTAGGATTAGATTTATTAAATAAACTATCTAACATTAGTACTGAAAATGATGTTGTTATTAAAAAAAGTATAGGTAGTTCTTTTTTTACAGTTTCATGTTTTACTTTTATCGGATGCAGTAATGAAGCAAGCCCAATAATTAAGAAAACGTTTACGATACAACTTCCAATTACATTAGCAAAAGCTATAGTACCATTTTTGTTAGCGACACTAGTAAATGAAATAGCTATTTCTGGAGCACAAGTACCAAAGGATACTATGGTAAGAGCTACTAACATTTTAGGTACTTTACATTTTATAGCTATAGATGATGCACTATCTACTAAGACATCACTTGCTTTAATGATAACTATAAAGCCAATTAGTAAAAATATATACTTGAGCATTAATATCACTACTTTCTTGTTTATTATAACAAAATACTTCTTTCAAAAAAAGATAGATTTTGTAGTTTAAAAAAAATAAGTCTACTTAACTGTAAACTTATTTATTTCTTTTTACTAGGCAATATACTTTGCCATTTTTACTATAATTTAGCATTTCATAACCAGGATTATTGCTACTATTATAGAAGTTTAGCAATGATTCTGCCCTATTTATTCTTAGTGATATACTAGGATCATTACTATCCGTACAAAATCCAAAGACTTTATCTCGTGGAAAAGCAGCAGCATTAAATGACGTAATACTTATACCATTTCCTATAATTAAATCGAAGTCTTCAATTGAAGGAATTTTAATTCCTTCTTGATTATATCTTTTTATGGTTTCTTTAGGAAGAACAATTCCTTCTTCAGTTAAAGTGCCTTGTTCCCCTTTTAGTCCTAGACTTCTTAATTCTCTTTCTTCTACTAAATTATTTAGTATAAAAGTGTCATATCCTTCCAAATATCTAGATAGAGAAACTGGTACTGGATTTAATACTTCTAATATATGCTGATAACTTTTTTTCTCCAAAACTTCCGTTTTTATTTCTTCAAAAAGTAAAATGGTGTTTATTTTTTTAGTTGTTTCCATTTGCTTTTACATACCCTTCAGTTTGAGCTTTAAGTGATTTGTATTCACTTTTTGAAATAAAGTCAGGAACTGTTAGAGAATCTGATGCAACAAAATATGTAGTGTTTTCTGGATCTTTATTATCTACTTCTATTGCCTCAGGATTTAAACGTAATAATGTATCAATATCAGTATTATTCATACTAGCAAATGTTGATAAAGACATTCCATCTGGAAGATTTTTACTTGAAGTATAATAAGATAAGTCTTCTTTATCTATAACATATGGTATAGTTATTTTTTGACCAGCTTGAATATTTACACTATCGTCATAATTTACTTCTAAATCATTTACTTTGGCAATATATTCTATTGTTGAATTAGATTCTTTTGAATATTCTGAAACAGTTTCACCATATTTAACAACATGAATTCTATTTAAAGTAATTGTTTCTTCTTCAACTGGTGATTCTTTGTCGTCTCCATCTGGGTTAATTGTATCAGTAACTTCTGGTAAAGCAGGTGTTGGATCTGGATTAACATCTGGAGAAGATGTAAGTTTTGGAGTTAAAATTAGAGCTCCAGCTAGTAATAATGAACCTATAGTAACACGATTTCTGATAATAAATTTTGGTATATTGTCTTCAGTAATGTAACGTAGTTTATATAATTGATACCATGTTTCACAACATACATGTATAGCACCGGCGCTAATGTTATAAACTAATAAATTGGCATCCGCTAATTTTGTGTGAGCTAGATGATCAGAAACATTTTTATGACGTTCCTTAAATGGTTCTGTTTTTTCATCATCTCTTACTTCTTTCCAACCAGTTTTAACTGTTTCAATAAAACTTTTTGTTTTAATATCTGAATATTTTTTTTCTGAAGATTTCTTTTTACTTGTTGTTTTTTGTTTAGCTTGATAATTTTTATCATTAGCATCATTTATATATGTTTTTTTATAAATTTCATCATATTCTGCTTTACTTTTTTCATTTGATAATATAATGTATGCTTTTTCTAAACATTTATATATATACTTATTTAAAGATTTGACATCTTCGCTAGCATTTTTATTAGTTGGAAGATCTGGATGATATGTTGTGATTTTTTCAAAAAAGGCCTTTTCAATTTCAACTAAAGAAGCAGTGTGATCTACACCAAGTAATGTATAAAAATCCACTGGTTTATTTAAATCCAAGCCGTTATCAATTTCTTGAAAAATAGTATAATCATATAAATATTTTTCTTTGTCAGACATTTCTTCGGTTTTTAATTCACTATCATATTGACAACTTTTAAAAATATCAGATAATGTTTCATAAGCAACATTTATTTGTTTAGAAATGTTTTCACGTATTTTTATTTCTAGTTCACTTACTTCATCTTTACATTGATATAAATCTGGGTGAAATTCTTTTACGCACTTATGATAAGCTTTTTTTATTTCATCAGGAGAAGAAAGTTTTGTGATACCAAGTAATTCATAATAATTTAATTTTCTTGCAGATTTCATCTCAACCATCCCTTTTTTCGTTTGCTGTATGATTATATCATACTTTTGTTGATTTGTAAAGTAAAAAGTGCCATTATACCCTTAAATATCAATAATTTAATACAAATTGCATTTAACTATTTAACTAACCAAAAAGTGCCATTTAGCACTTTACACAAAATTTTTCCATACTTTTAATTTTTCATTTTCAACTTGATATATTCCAAGTAATTTATTATTTTGATCGATAAAAAGAACTTTATCTTTTATATTATATTCATTTTTAAGTTTTTGTCCTGACTTTATTTTAAAACTTAATTTTTCATCAGTTACTACTTTTGGGTAATCAAGAACATCTTCTATTTTTAATAAATTGAAGTTTCCAGAAACTATATCTTCTAATGTATAAGCATCGGCCAATGTATATTTTCCTTGCTTTGTTCTTGTTAAGTTTGTCATTGTAGCATAAGTATCTAGACTTTTACCAATGTCTCTAATTAGACTTCTTATGTAACAGCCTTTTGATACTAAAGCTTTAAAAATAAAAGTGTTACGGTCAGTTTCTAAAAGACTCATTTCTTTAATAGTTACTTCTTTTTTTGGTAACTCTACAGTTTTGTTTTTTCTAGCATATTCATATAGTTTTTTACCTTTTACTTTAACAGCAGAATATATTGGTACCTCTTGAAGATATGTCTTTTTGAAATTTTTTAGTACTTTTTCTATTGGTAGATTATCTGGTAAAACTTTACTATTTATTATTTTGCCAGTAATATCTAAAGTGTCAGTTTCTACACCAAGAATAACTCCTGCTTGGTACTCTTTGTAAGTTGCGGTTAGAAGTTCAGCTATCTTGGTAGCTTTTCCGACTGTTACTACAAGTACTCCTTCAGCTAAAGGATCAAGCGTTCCAGTATGACCAAGTTTTTTGATACCTAAAGTTCTACTAATTTCATTTACTACATCAAATGAAGTCATATTAGATTTTTTATTTACAACTATAATTCCTGAATAGTCAGATAAATATTCTTCTAAGGTATAGTGTTCTTTTTCAATTATTTTGGCTACTGTTTTACCAGTGTATCTAATATGCCATGGTTCATATGGATAGCCAGTAATGTCTTCTTTTCCATCTGGATAACGAAGAATGAAACCATAATCAGCTAAGTATTTATGAATTTCTTTATAATGTTCAACTTGTTCCATTAGTTCATTGTTGTCACTTGGCCAAGTTCCATTTACCTTTATATTAATATCTATTGCAAGACCGGTATGGTGTTCGGAACAACCTACTGGTGCGACAACTTTATCAGCATAATCTTTGCCATATTCTTCAACTAAACTATCATATATTTCTTGTTGATATTCTTTACTTCTATAAGCTGACGCTATACCAATAATAACATTTTTAGTCGCAAGAAATTCTTTTAATTTTAAATAGGCATTGTAAGTTTCTTTTTCTACTTGAACATCTAAATCATCTACATCTTTAGTAGTTATTAATTCTATTTTAGATAAAAATTTATCTTTTATTTTGTTTTCTTTATTTACTAAAACTTTGTATTTCATATAATCAGTCCTCAATACAATTATAAATGTTTTAATATTTGATTTTTACATTTTTATTTTTTGTTTAATAGCCAATCTATTGCATTTATTTTAGTTATTCCATCATAATCTGCTTCCAAATCCATATCTAAAGTTATTATGTATTTTGGATAATGATCTCCTGTTTTTTGTAATGGCCTTAATTCTCTTTCTAAGACTTTTTCGTCTCTAACAGATAGTGCAACTTGATAATATTTTAATCCATCTCTATTTTCCGCAACAAAATCTATTTCTAAATCATCAACTTTGCCAACATATACTTTATAACCTCTTCTTAATAATTCTAGATATATGATATTTTCTAATATATGTCCCATATTACTATCGGCTTTTTTTCCTAATAAGTAACTTCTTAATCCTTGGTCAACTACATAATATTTGTAATCCCTAACAAGTAAATTCTTACCTTTAACATCAAACCTTTCTGCCTTATATATCAAAAAGCTATCTATAAAGGCAGATATATAGTTTTCAACAGTATGATTACTTGTTGTCATACCTTTACTTGTTAATGTATCACTTATTTTTTTAGTTGATACTGGACTGCCTATACTATCAAATATAAACTTCAATACGCTTTCTAGAAGCATTCTATCAGTTATGTTATTTCTGGTTATTATGTCTTTGTAAACTATTGTAGTAAATATACCTTCCAAATATGTATCTAAATCATTTGAATTATCTTGAAGTATGGATATATTTCCTGGCATTCCACCATTTTTCATGTAATCTAAAAAATATTCATAACGACTCTTTTCTTTATTATCAAATGCACTTAAATACTCTTTAAATGATAATGGTAGCATTTTTATTTCTACATATCTACCGGAAAGTAAGGTAGCTAGTTCTCCGGATAAAAGATAAGCATTTGAACCTGTTATATATACATCAACATTTTTCTTTATGTATAAACTATCTACTGCCTTTTGAAACATAGGTACATTTTGAACTTCATCCAAAAATACGTAAAATTGTTTTTTAGAATCTAGTTGTTTATTTATATAATCATATAGTTCTTTATAATTTTCAAAATTATAGTCAGCATCTTCAAGATTTATACTTATTATCTGATCATCTTTTATCCCTATTTCATTTAAATAGTTTATAAATAATTCAAATAAAGTAGACTTACCAGACCTTCTTATTCCAGTAACAACTTTAATCAAATCTTTATCTTTAAACCTTTTTAACTGTTCAAGATAAACTGTTCTTTCTATCATAGTCTTCACCTCTGCTATAAGTATATCTTAACGTGTGAACAAAGTCAAGTTTTGGAAATGTTTTTCCAAAAGTCCTTAAAATCAACAAGTTTTGGAAATGCTATACCTTGTGATGTTTTCTATAAAAATGAATTAATTGATGGCTAAAGTTGCACCTAGTTAGTAATACTAGCCAAGTGAAAATACCATAAAATATTGATATATAGATAATGTAAAGCTAATTAAAGAAAAATGACAAATCAAGGAGAAATTGTCATTTTTATTTTTAAACATATTAGTTTTCTAGCCAAGCATCAAGCATTGAATTAACTTTTTCATAACATTCTGGCTTATTATTCATTAATGTTTGTAATTTATTAATTAAATTTTCGGTTTTAACTAGTTGATTATAGCTTTTTTTAGAGAGACTTTTGTAAGATAAATATGCATCTTCATCTCTTATATGTGATAAGACAATTTCATCTTTATCTAAAATAATGTAACTTATGTCCAATTTATTTAATTTTAATATTACTTTGTCATATGGAGAGTTTCCAAATGAAACACTATCATTAACATATTTGTAATCAAATATATACCATAATATCTTTGCATCATCTTCAAAAGTTTTATAAAAAATACCGTCTTTAATAATGACAAGAGTATTTTCATATTTATCTTTATAAGTTTTATATTTATCAATTAATTTCATTTTAAAATTTATCTCCTTTAATTTTAATACTTTTGTAAAATAGCCATAATAACTTGCAAGAGATTTATTATATTGAATTTTGTTTTTAGCATATAAATATTTTAATTTTCTTTTTATTTTATAATACGTCTTCTTATTGAAAAGTATTTTTAACTTATTGTTTACAACTTTATATTTGTACCCTAAAAACACATAGCCAGATGACGATTTGTAAATATTGCTTTTTTCATTTACATTTAGTTTTATTTTTTCTAATTCTTTAAATATCTTTGTTTGTATTTTCTTTAATCGTTCCTTATCTGTATCTAGAATTAAAAAATCATCCATATACCGAATGTAATATTTACATTTTAAATTTTCTTTTATGTAATGATCTAAGTCATTTAAATAGAATATTGCGAGAAATTGACTTGTCATAGCACCTATACTTAAACCTTTTCCCTTTTGATAATAAGGAATTGACGTATTGAATTTATCATTGTAGTTTTTGATAGAAATATTAACGTAATCATTATTTGCCTCTGAAATAATTATTTTTATTAAATTTAAAACATCTTTATCTTCTATTTTATTTTGAATTTTCTTTAATAAAATTTCATGGTCTATTGTATAAAAGTATTTACTAACATCTATCTTCAAAGCATATATTTCTTTGTTTTGTTCATTTATTAAAATCTTGTTATAGTATTTTTTTATTAGTTTCATAGCATAGCTACTACCTTTATTTTTTCTGGTTGCTACATTAGAATCTATTAAACTATTCTCCATGTATGGTATCAAATAATAATTTGCTACAAAATGATTAATTATTTTATCTGTTATTGTTTGACTCATAACTAATCTTGGTTTTGGCTCAAAAATTAAAAATGTTCTATATTGTGATGGTTTATATGTTTTAGTTTTTAACATATGATAAATATAGTGTATATTTGTATTTAAATTTAAAGAAAAAAGAAATACTTCACGTTTATTTTTACATGTCCTCTTAATTATTTTCCACATATTATAGATGTTGTCATATGTTATTGCTGAACTATATATATTTTTACTTTTTCTTTTCTTCTTCATTATATTTCCAGGCATATACTATATTTTTTATATCACTGAGTTTCTTTATTGATGATTCTATATTTTTCTTAGAAACACATTTTAACTCTTGTATTTGTCTTGTTAACATGTCAATTAATGATATATTTATTTGCATATCGACTATGTGTTTCATCCTAATATTTCCTTTGTTATAAATTGCATAAAACATATTTTTTGACAGACTATAAATTTCATCTAATAAATGAATACGAATATCACGATTATTATTTGGAATTGAAACAGCAATATAGGTTCTAACATATTGACTGTAATCAAAAATTTTATTATAAATTGTAAAATCATAATTATTGTTTTGGTCTTTAGACATGATATCTCCTTATTCCTTGATAGTTAAAACTATATTAACTTTCAGATTACTTACTAGCTAATATAGTTTATCTATCAACCATTTTGGATAAATCCATAGAATTGTATCTGTTTCACTTGCAGTGAGTGTCAAACTTCGCCATAGCATTACATTAGCATTTCATATTAGTAATGTTATAAGTTTGACAAGATTAATTAGTGAAAATGCGGACGCGCGCCGTTGGAGTTGTTGACGTTGTTGTTGTTCAGGTTGCCAGTCGAGTTGACGTTGAAGCCGTTAGCATTGTTGTTGTTGAAGTTGGAAGGCGACAAGGCCATGCGCAAAATAGCAAAGGCGTGCAATTTTAAACGACACAATCCTAAGTTAGCTATATA
>CAVIUA010000028.1:0-35427 GCA_963645945.1 bacterium | reverse complement strand
ATATTAATGATAGTAGTAAAATAATATCTTTTTTAATAAAATTAGATTTATTTAGATTTAATGAAAAAGAAGAAGCTAATGTAGGTATTAATGAATTAGTTGAACAAGATAGTTTTGTTAAAGAAAAACTTGGTAATGATGTTTCTAAATTAATTAGTTTGATTATAAATAATAATAAAATACTTAATAATTTTTTTGAAAGAAAAGATACTTATTTTTCATTAGATTATTTGTTATTTAAAGATGTTGATAATTATGTAAAAGTAGTTATTAATAATGATGTTAATGTATTACATGATAATTATAAGAGTTCTTTAGTAGAAAGATGTTATAGAGATAAGAAGATTCTTTTTGATAAGTTTTATTTATTAGGAGTTAAGTTTATTAAACAACTTTTACTTGATATTTATAATAATAAATTATTGTATGATAAATATTTTATATTGTTACCAGAAGAGATTTTTGAAGAAAGAAGATTTATTTGTGATATTTTAAATTTATTTAATAATCCTTTAATTAAACGTTATTTAGTACTTGGAATTAAAGATGATAAGTATTATAGCAATCAAGCTTTTATAAAAAAATATAATTTTAGTATAGCTTGTATTCAGGATTTTTCTCATATTAATGATGTTAGTACTAAACTTACTAATTTAGATAATAGTAATTTATTTGATTATGTAATTGTAGATGATTTTAAAGATAAAGATTATAATGAATTTATTAAATATTCATTAGTTAATATGGATTGTATTTTATTTAATAAGGAGTGATATTATGCAGACTTTTGCAAGGTTCTTATTTGAATTTATGTCTGTATTCTTTGGTGGTATTGGTATGATACTTAAAGGTTTCTTTTTAGGTATTGTGCAGCTTTTTAATGTTAAAGAATATGCATATATTATACAAGTTTATAAAAATGATTTTAAAGTTGGTGAATGGGTTTTAGTAATCGTTGCGATAGTTGTTTTAGTAATTATGTTGACTTTAATTATTTTACTTTTCTATTTCCTTATTAAAAAATATTTAAAATTTAGAAAAACTTTAGTTGAACAAGAATCTATGTTAGAAGAAATTGGTGCTTTGAATAAAGAAGTTGCAACTCTTGTACAAGAAAAAGAAAAAATTCTTGCGATGAAAGTTTCACAACTTGGACTTAAACCTGGAGAAGAAGAGGCTGAAGTATTAGAAGAGGAAGACGTTAAAGAACAAGATCCTACTAAGATTGATGATAGTAATATTAGATTTTCTAAGTTACATGCTATTGATATTGCTTATAAAGATTATAAAGTTCAGATGTATAATAATACATTTACTTTGGAAGAGCTTGTTGAATTATTTAGAAACTTTGCGGCATCAAAACTACGTTTATATTATACAACTAATATGATTAGACTATTTATATCTGCTTTATCAGCTACTAAACTTGTTATCTTACAAGGTATATCTGGTACTGGTAAAACTTCATTAGCTTATGCATGGGGAAAATTTATTAAAAAAGACGCAATTATTGCTTCTGTTCAACCTTCTTGGAGAGATAGAACTGAGTTATTTGGATATTTCAATGAGTTTACAAAGAAATTTAATGAAACAGAAGTTTTAAAGAAAATGTATGAAGCTGGCTATAATGATGATGTTTATGTAACTGTACTAGATGAAATGAATATAGCGCGTGTTGAGTACTACTTTGCTGAAATGTTATCTATTCTTGAAATGCCTACAAGAGATGAATGGATAATTGAACTTGTTCCTAGTGTTTGGGATACAGATCCCGTTAAATTAAAAGGTGGAAAATTGCAGATACCTGGTAATATGTGGTATATCGGTACTATCAATAACGATGATTCTACATTCGCTGTTACAGATAAAGTGTACGACCGTGCTATGCCAATTGACATTAATGATAAAGGTCAAGTATTTGATCCAATTGATACAGATTCTATGAATATTAATAGTTCTTATTTGGAAGGTTTGTTTAAACAAGCTAAAGAAAGACATCCTTTAACAGATGAAATGGCTAAAAAAATAGATGAAATGGATGATTATGTAATTAAACATTTCCGTATAGCTTTTGGTAACCGTATTGTTAAGCAAATGAAAGACTTTGTCGCAACATTTGTAGAATGTGGTGGTAGAGAAGTAGATGCAGTTGATTACTATATAGCAAGAAAAATACTTAGAAAATTTGAACAATTAAACTTAGCTTATATTAGAGATGAATTAGATGGTTTTGTTGAGTACTTAGATAAAACCTTTGGTAAAGAGAACTTTAATGAATGTAAGGAATATTTATTAAGACTTAAGAAAATGGTATAGGAGGTAGAATTTTTATATGGCTGATACAGATGTTAAAATTGATGTTGAAGATTTAAAAAATGATTCTTTTATGAATCATCTTAATTCTACCTTATCTGTAAAAAGAGATTATGAATTACATGAATATGATTATTATTGGCTTGAAATTATAGAAGATGTTTTACCTTATATAGATAATATTTTACGTAATCCGAAGAGATTTATTGTTAATGAAGAGGACATAGTTAAAGTTGAATTATCTAAAAAGATTACAGTTGAAAGTGTTATACATTTAACACAACATACTAATTATATACAAGATTATAATAAAAAAACTGGTGATGTTAAACCGACTAAAGTATTAAATATTAATAAAGAAGAGAGTTTGGATACTTATGAAAATAGATTTATTTATACTTTAATTAATAATTTGAGATCATTTTTTGAACAAAGAGTTGAATCGACTGGAGCAAACTCTTCTTATAAAGATATTAAAGATATCAAATATGAAGGTAATTCTAGGGTTGGAAGTGAAGAAATTAATTTTTCTTTAATCATTAATTCTACTAATAAGAATACTAAAGAAGCAAATAATGATGGTGATTTATCATATAATGAAAGGTTGGCAAAAGTTAAAGTACAATTAGATGGATTTTTTGGTACAGAGTTGATGACAACACTTGGTAAACTTCACGTAGAAAAAGTGCGTTCGCCAATACGTAAGACTAATGTTATTTTAAAGAATCCTAACTTTAAAAAAGCAGAAGAGTTATGGAATTATATACAAACTTATGTTAATAAAGACAAAAATGAAGTTGATAAGAAAAATTACTTTGATGATGGTGATTTGAAAGATGAATATAATCAAGCTATTTTGATGACTTATATTGCTAATAAAGCATTAAATGATGATGATAAAAAATTAGATGAAGTATCTATGCTTAATAATGTTATTGATAGACTTATTTCTAATTTATTAGATTCAGATGATGAGTTGACAGAAGATGAATTAAAAGATGTATTCATTAAACAGATAAGAAAGACAAAATTAAATAATAATAATAAGAGAAAAGTTATTTTGAAAATACTTATGGATAGAATGGATAAAGATAAGAAAAAATTATTTGATGATTTTTCTTTGTTAGAAAGGGTATAATATGCAGAAATTACTAGAAAATAAAGCTTTTAAAATTATATATGGTATTATTAAGACTTTTGTATTTATATTTTTAGTAATATATTTAGTTTTTGTTATAGTACAAAGAATTACTAATAATTCTAGTATTTTAGGTTATAGAATGTTTACTGTTGCGACTGGATCAATGGAACCTGTATATAATGTTAATGATGTTATACTTGTTAAAGAAACTGATCCTAGTACATTAAAAGTAGGGGATGATATTGCTTATTTAGGTAATAGAGATGCTGTCAAAGGATTAGTTGTTACCCATAGAATTATTAGAATAGAAACTTTAGATGATAATAAAGTTCATTATACTTTGAAAGGTGTTAATAATAAATATGAAGATCCAAGTATTACTGAAGATCAGATTTTAGGAAAAGTACTTGGTAAAGTTTATGTAGTTAATTTTATTAATCATGTAGTTAAAAATATATATGGATTTTTCTTCTTGGTATTTTGTCCTTTAGTTTTAGTTATATTTTTAGAGATTGCTGATACTATAATAGAAGCTAAGGTTGAGAAGAACGAATTGCGTTTAATAGAAAAAGAAGATAAGAAGAAAAAAGATAAAGGTGTTGAGGAGACAAGTGAAGAAGAAGACATTATCTAAAAAAAATGTTAGTAAAGTTTATAACTCTTTGCAGAAACAAAGAGAAAGGATAAAGAGACGTAGTGTCTTTTTAGCTTTATTTGTACTTGGTGTTAATGCTTATGCTTGGTTTGTATTTATATCTAGTGCTAATGTTAATGTTAGTGCTAATGTTGTTTCATGGGATGTTAACTTTTTAGATGAAAATTCTGATGTTAAAGATTTAGAAATAATTACTACGGATTTATATCCTGGTATGGATACTTTTACTAAAACAATTACAATAAGAAATAAGAGTGATTTAAAAGCTAAGTTTGATGCTGATATAACTAGTATAAAAATACTTGGTAGTGAAGTATCTAATTCAGATGAAACTTATTCCGAAAAGGTTACTTATTTAGAAAATACTTATCCTTTTATAGTCAATATCACTTATCCTAAAAATATATTAGATGAGAATGATTCAATGGATTTTGTTATTACTATTGATTGGCCTTATGAAAAGACAGATGATTTAGCTAGAGAATATTATAAATTAACTAATCAGTATAGTTATGATTCTTCAGTTATTTATTATAGATTAAATAATAATAATTATGTTGATGCCGGTATTACTTCTGATACATTTAGTGCTAATAAATTGAATCTTTATTTAGAAAAAGATGATGCTGATAGTTATTTAGGATATAGTTGCAAGAATTATAAAGAAAATTCTGGAGACAGTTGCTTAAAATTTAATTTAAAATTAACAGTTACACAAATTAATGAGTAAATGAAAAGCCAAGAGTAGTTAATCTATTGGCTTGAATAATTCACTTATATCAACTTCTAATGCATCGGCTAATCTACCAAGTATTACTACTGAAAATTTTCTTTGCATTTTAGTACTTTCTATTTTTGAAAGATAATTCATAGTGATGTTTGCTTTGTTAAGCACTTTTCTTTTGCGAGAATCTTATATTGGCTGAGACAACAGCTTTAGATGTTTCGTCTATTCCTACTTCTGTATCAGCAGTATTATCCATATTATTGTCTTCTTCATCATACCATTCAAAGTAGATTCTTATTTTTGTTTGACTTGTATTATGAACTATTTCTCCTGTTATTGCTTGATCTGTTGGTATTTCTGTTATTGTTGAATCTTCGGTTGGATTTAGAATATATCCTGTAGTTCTTAAATCAGATATTTGATTTTCTTCACCTATAGATATACCTAATTCATAGGTGAAATCCACATCTACATTAGTAGCATCTATAATAATATCGCAATATCCTTTAGATCCAGGAGCTATTACAGAATCATTTGTATATTCATTCCCTTCGAATACTGGGACAATGTCATTGGTTAAGACACTTTTATTTGCGACATCTTCATCATTTATTTTTATATTCCATCTAGCTATTTGTAAATCAACATTACCAGTAACTTGTTTGCGATATTTAGCTAATGATGTTTGAAATAAATATATAAATGAGAAAGATACAATAAAGATAAATATTAAAATAAAGCGAATATCCTTATTTATATTTTTCATATTATCACCAATTTTATTTTATCATAAACAAGCTAATTGTCAAATAAAGAAAATGTGATATTATATTAATAGGTGATTTTATGGAATTAGAAAATCAATATAAATTATTAATATTAGGTTACTATGGTATGATGTATTTAGATGATTATGATTTAAAAGTATATATATTAAAAGATATAGAAGAATATATTAAGGTATTTATAAAAAATAATCCAATTAATGATTTTGATTATAAAGAAATGGCTTTAAAATATGAGAGTGAGAGTAGTAAAAAGACTAAGTTACAGGATACATTAATTGTTTTACATAAGATTAAAGCTCCTATGGAAGTTATTTTACTTGTAAAGAAACATTTAAAAGAGGAAGAAGAAAAAGAAAAGAGAAAGAGAGATTTGTGAAATTTGTTTTTACAAATCTTTTTGTTTATACTATAATAAATGGTATTTAGAGGTGGTTTAGGTGAATATTTTGATTTGGATTATTTATTTTATACTTGGATTATTAATGTTTTATGGTGTTAATTATTATAGAAGAAAGTATTCTTTAAGTAGAGTACAAAGTATAATTTTTTCAATACTTATAATTCTTATAGTTTCAGGTGTTATTTTAAGACTTGGATGGACAAAATTTACTGAAAATATATTTGTTGTTTTAGTTTTTAAATTCTTATGTGAATTAATATATTCAGGTTATTATTTAGAGGAAGATGTTTTTAAAAGTAGAGAAAATTTATATTTATTATGTGAAGTTATTTTAGGATTTATAATTAATCAAGAACTTATTAATAAAGTTAAAGATGTGTTTTTATCGGGTAATGATTTAAAATTAATTATTTGGGTGTTTATGATTCTATTTATTTATAAGTTTTTTAAGAATTCCGATATTAAAAATGTTACTGAGATTAATGATAAAGTTATATCAAAAGAAAAGATTGTTATGATGTTTGCTAAAAACAAAATTAGATTTGATGAAGAAATTACTTTAAAAGAGAATAATTTAAAACTTATAGTTTATAGTATTATGATACTTGGAGATTATAATAGAAGAGAGATTTTACGTAAAATAGATAACTTAATTTTTAAGCTTAGCTTAAAGCCTAGAAAATTAAGTATTATGCAAATTTATTCTAAGAAGTTTATAACAGATTATGATGGAATTGAAATAGTATGTAAAAAAATTGGTAAGATTTCTGAAAAGTGTAAAACTAGTAAGAATTCTTATAAAGAAATATTTAAATCTTATGATAAAGATAATTATGATACATTGAATTATATATATGAAGAGATAAATAAGTTTTGCAATTTATAATTAGTTTCTTTTCAAAATGTATAAATTATGGTATATTTTTACTGTAAGGTAGGTTATGTGTGATGAAAAAGAAATCTTTATTATTACTGGTTATAATTTTTATTTTTTGTTTTATGTGTACTGGATGTAATGGAAGTATAACTAGAGGTATTAGACATACAGGATTTACATTATCTGATTCAGAATTTGTTTGTAGTTTGTTAGTATCTAAAAACTCAAATGTTTATTCTGAAAAAATCAAATATATGACTTCTGATAAAGCAATTACTGAATCTGGTAAAGTATATGATATATCATTAGGACAATCTTATTCTAATGAGCAAAATTGTAAAGAATCTAATTTTACTAAAAAAGTTGATGCAATAATTGATGATAATGTTGTTAAAGGGGCAGATGGCAGTTATTATTATTTGAATTCTAGTAACAGTTCAAGTAATAATGAGTATTCTAAAGTTACTGAAAATGATCAAGCATATAGTATTTATAATATTTTATTTTCTGATTCTGCTATTGAAAAAGTAGTAACAGTTGATAGTAATGCTGGAATTTATTTTGCTTTAAAAAGTGATGGCAATATACATAAATTAATTATTACTAGAAGTGATTCTAGGGCTCCTTATACATTATCTAGTAGTGAAATTGTATATAGTAAGGGTGTTTATGGTAAAATTATTGATTTTAATTATGACCCTAATAATACAACTACTTATATTTATACAACTGATAGTATTTATAGAATGCTTAAAACAAATAAAGATGAATGTGATAAATACGCTGATGTTGAGTGTAATTATGAATTGAAAGAAGATTCTGATTTAATGAAGTATGAAGATTATATTTTAGGATATAATGGGCAAACTTTGATTACTACATATGGTAAGGTTTTTACTGTTAGCTAGGAAAGGGTGATAAAATGTTACTTGCAGATAAATGGAATGATTATGAACTTATTGATGCTTCGTTAGGACAAAAGTTTGAACGTTGGGGTAATATTTATTTACTTAGACCAGATCCAATGGTTGTTTGGGATAATGGTGAGTTATTAGAAAAATATCACGGAAAAATAGATGCTGTATATTATAGGAATAATAAAGGTGGTGGGCACTGGGATAATTTGCGTAATGTTCCTGGTAGTTGGAAAATAAATTATAAAGATTTGGCTTTTAATATAAAACAAATGGGATTTAAACATACTGGTTTATTCCCTGAACAAGCTGTTAATTGGGAATTTATGATGGATAAGATTAAGAAATCCAACCGTAAGATAAAAGTTCTTAATTTATTTGCTTATACAGGTGGAGCTAGTGTTAGTTGTGTTTCAGCTGGTGCTCATGTTACGCATGTTGATTCTTCACGTGGAATGGTTGATTGGTGTAAGGAAAATATTAATTCTTCTAATTTACCAAGTTCAGAAATTAGATATATAGTTGATGATGTTGTTAAATTTGTACAAAGAGAGATTAGAAGAGGCAATCATTATGATGCTATTGTTATGGATCCACCTAGTTATGGTAGAGGTACAAATGGTGAAGTTTGGGATATTGAAAAAAATTTAAATTACCTGGTTAAATTATGCTGTGAAGTTCTTTCTGATGAACCTTTGTTTTTCTTAATTAATTCATATACAACAGGTTTATCTTCTACAGTACTTTCTAATATTTTAAGTTTAACAGTTAATAAAAAATTTAAAGGTAAAATTACATCTGGTGAATTGGGTATTCCTGTTAAGAATAGTAATTTAATATTACCTTGTGGTATTTATGGAAGATGGGAAAGTAATGAGTAAACTTAATGTTTTATATGAAGATAATCATATAATTGTTGTTGAAAAGCCAATTAATGTATTGAGTCAGAGTGATGCAACAGGAGATTTGGATTTACTTACTATGGTAAAACAATATGTTAAAGTAAAATATAATAAGCCTGGAAATGTTTATATTGGCTTGGTTCATAGATTAGATAGACCAGTAGGTGGAATTATGGTTTTTGCTAGAAGTTCTAAGGCTGCTGCTAGACTTAATAAGGAGCAATTGGAACACGGTTTTATGAAAAATTATTTAGCTGTAATAGATGGATTTATGGATGAAAAAAAAGGTAGATTTGTTGATAAGTTAAAGAAGTTAGACAATGGTAATACAGTAGTGTCAAATGATGGTAAAGAAGCTATTTTAGATTATGAAGTTTTAAGTGAAAATCATGAGACAAATCATAGTTTAGTGTCAATTAGACTGTTAACTGGTAGACATCATCAAATACGAGTTCAATTTGCTAGTAGAGGTCATCATTTATGTGGTGATCAACGTTATGGTTCTTTAAATAATAAGCAATTGGCTTTGTTTGCTAATGAACTTGAGTTTACACATCCTGTGTCTAAAGAGAGAATGAAATTTAAATTAGAAATGCCAAATAATTCATACTGGACAGAATTTACATTGTAAAAAAGTGTATATAAAATAAAAAGTTTGCAATTGTAAACTTTTTTTGTTATCATATTTATAGATTAGAATAAAGGGAGTTAGATACTTATGCTTATATTATTTGATTTAAAATGGTTTGTTTCAGTTCCAGGCATGTTAATGACATGTGGAGTTTTGATTTTATTAGTTGGATTGATTTTATGGATAGTTTCTAGTGTTAAGAGTAAGAAGGAGAAGAATCCTTTACAGGAAAATGTTGCTGCTACACCTAGTGCTACTCCAGAGGCTAGTAATCCTACAAATGTAGTTCCTGAGGTAGCTCAAGCTACACCTACAGCAGCAGCTGCACCTGTTGCGGTTGAAAATGCTGCACCAGTAGTAGAAAATCCTGTTCCAGTTGTGGCACCTAGTGTTGCACCTGTACAACCTGAGGTTGTTACTCCTGCACCAGCAGTAGTTGAGCCTGTAGCTCCAGCTATGCCAGTAGTTGAGGCTGCACCTGTAGTTGAACCTGTTGCACCAGCTATGCCAGTAGTTGAGGCTGCACCTGTAGTTGAACCTGTTGCGCCAGCTATGCCAGTAGTTGAGGCTGCACCTGTAGTTGAACCAGTTGCGCCAGCTATGCCAGTAGTTGAAGCTGCACCTGTAGTTGAACCAGTTGCGCCAGCTATGCCAGTAGTAGAAGCTGCACCTGTAGTTGAACCTGTTGCGCCAGTTGTTCCGGTAGTAGAAGCTGCACCTGTAGTTGAACCTGTTGCGCCAGCTGTTCCGGTAGTAGAAGCTACACCTGTAACACCTGCACCTGTTATTTATGGAGGAGCAAGTCCTGCAGTTACTAATTTAGATTTACAACAAAATCAAACTCATCAAATATATGGAGGAGCTAATCCTTTAGAAAATACGCAATCTGTTCCAATTATGGAATCTGTAGCACCTGTAGTTGAAACTCCGATTATGGAGCCTGCTGTTCCTGTTATGCAACCTGTAGTAGAAGCTGTACCTGTAGTTGAGCCTGTAGCGCCAGTTGCTCCAGCAGTTGAGTCTACACCTGCGATTGAGGTTATTCAATAAGATTTTTTTAAAACTATAAGAGATTATAGTTTTTTTTTATATATAAGGAATTTGCTTGGTTATTTTCAGGCGAAAAGTGTAAATTGGAATTTATAAGTTTAAAATTTGTAATTTATTCTTTCATATTAAAAAATGTTTTTCTTTATGATATAATAAATTTAGGTGGTTTATTTATGAAAAAAGTTGCGATATTAGCTTTACATCTTGGTTATGGTGGTATTGAAAAATCTATAACTGCTCTTGCTAACTTATTATGTGATAAATATAAGGTAGAAATTGTTTGTAGTTATAAATTATATGATGAACCTGTATTTCCTTTGGATGAACGAATTAAAGTTAAATATTTAATTAGGGATTTAAAACCTAATAAGAAAGAATTTAAATTAGCTTTAAAAAAACATCGTTTTTTAACAGCATTTAAAGAAGGAATTAAAAGTATTAAAATTTTAAGATTGCGAAAAAAAACAATGGTCGATTACATTAAAAATAGTAATGCTTCTATTATTATTTCTACAAGAGATTTATTTAATTTTTGGCTTGGTGATTATGCTAAAGAAAATACTTTGAAAATAGGGTGGGAACATAATCATTACCATGATGATTATCGTTATGCAAGAAATGTTAGTAGATCTGCATATTATTTAGATTATTTTGTATTGGTTTCTGAAAACTTACGTGATTTTTATGCTAGACGTCTGATTAAATCTTATTGTCAATGTGTATATATTCCAAATATTATTGATAAAATTCCTAAAGTTACTTCTGATCTTTCTGAAAAAAGACTTATTTCTGTTGGAAGACTTTCTCCTGAAAAGGGTTATTTGGATCTGCTTAAAGTATATTCTGTTTTAGCTAATAAACATTCTGACTGGGTTTTAGATATTATAGGAGATGGGTCTGAAAGAGAACGATTGGAAAGATTTATTAATAATCATAATTTGAATGATAAAGTTACTTTACATGGATTTCAAAATAAAGATTATATTGATAAAATTATGCATAAATCTTCTATCTATGTAATGACTTCTTATACCGAGTCATTTGGTATTGTTTTATTAGAAGCTATGTCTCATGGATTACCGTGTATTGCTTTTGATTCTGCTGAAGGACCTAGAGATTTAATTAATTCTGGGATGAATGGTTATTTAATAAAAAATAGAAGTTATATCGCGATGATTAAAAAAATAGAAGATTTAATGGATAGTCGTGAAACAAGAAAAAAAGTTGGTATGGCTGGACGAAATAGTATAAAGAAATATACTAGTGATGTTGTTAGCAAACAATGGTACAATTTAATTGAAAAGAAGTGAGTAATTTGAAAAGAAGAGTTATGTTTATTTCTTCTACTGGTGGTCATCTTAATGAAATGATGCAGTTGAAGGAATTATTTAATAAATATGATTATTATATTGTAACCGAAAAAACTAAATCAAATTTGTATTTAAAAGATAAATATAAAGGACGAGTAAGCTTTTTGGTTTATGGAACTAAAGATCATATGTTAGTTTATCCATTTAAGTTATTTTATAATTGTTTTAAAAGTTTATTTATATATTTAAAAGCGCATCCCGATTATATTATTACTACTGGGGCTCATACAGCTGGTCCTATGTGTTGTATTGGTAAGTTACTTGGCAGTAAGATTATTTATATTGAAAGTTTTGCTAATATAAAGACAAAGACTATTACAGGAAAATGTTTATATCCTATTGCTGATAAGTTTATTGTGCAATGGGATAGTATGAAGAAACTTTATCCTGATGCTGATGTGGGAGGTTGGATTTTTTGATTTTAGTTACGTTAGGAACTCAGGATAAAGGGTTTGAAAGATTATTAAAACAGGTAGATGAGGAAATAAAAAAGGGTAATATAAAAGAAAAAGTTATTGTTCAAGCTGGCTATACTAAATATGAGTCTGTCAATATGGAAATTTTTGATTTAATACCAGCTGATGAATTTGATGACTTAGTTTCTAAGGCTAGATTAATAATTACTCATGCTGGTGCTGGATCAATTTTGAGTGCTGTAAAAAAAGGAAAAGTAGTTATTGCTGCTCCTAGATTAAAAAAATATGGAGAACATACTAATGATCATCAGTTACAAATAGCAAAAGAATTTGCTGATAAAGGATATATTTTGGAACTTAGAGATTTTCAAAAACTTGGAAAATTATTAGAAAAAAGTAAGACATTTAAACCTAAAAAATTCGTCAGTAATACACCTAATATGATAAAACTTGTTTCTGATTATATAGAAGAGACTGATAATACTTCTTGGTATAACAAATATAGTGAATTTTTATGGTATGGTTTCTTTGGCGTTTTAACAACACTAATTAATATAGTAAGTTTTACTTTACTTGATAAAACTGGACTTAATGTTTATTTTTCCAATTTAATTGCTTGGCTTTTATCTGTTCTTTTTGCTTTTATTACAAATAAGTTATTTGTATTTAATTCAAAAGATTTTACTTTTAAAGTATTCTTTAAAGAATTAGTTTCATTTTTCTTTTTTAGAATGTTATCTCTGGGAATTGATATGATTGGTATGTTTATATGTTTAGAGTCTATTAAACTTAACAAATTAATTTCTAAAATCATAGTCAATGTTATTGTTATTATTGCTAATTATATTTTTAGTAAGTTATTTATTTTTAAAAAGAAAAATAGTGAGGTTTAATATGAAAAAAGAAAAAATATCTATTATAGTTCCTTGTTATAATGAGGAAGAATCATTACCAATATTTTATAAAGAAATGGATAAAATATCTAAAGATATGAAAGAAGTTGTTTTTGAATTTTTATTCATTAATGATGGAAGTCGTGATAAGACTCTTGAGATATTAAGAAGTATGGCAAAGAAAGATGAAAGAGTGAGATATATTTCGTTTTCTAGAAACTTTGGTAAAGAAGCTGGTATGTGGGCAGGACTTGAGAATGCAACAGGTGATTATGTTGCGATAATGGATGCTGATATGCAAGATCCACCAAGTAAAATTAAAGAAATGTATAATATATTAGTAACAGAAAAGGATTATGATTGTGTTGGATTATATACGATAAATCATAAAGATTATTCATTTTTTAGAAGAATTTGTACAAATCTTTGGTATAAGATAATTGCTAAAATATCTGATAATAGACAGGTTCCTGGTGTTAGAGATTTTAGATTAATGAAAAGACCTATGGTCAATGCTGTATTAGAAATGAAAGAATATAATAGATATACTAAAGGAATATTTAGTTTTGTAGGTTTTAATACTTTTTGGATGGAATTTGAAACTGGAGATAGAGTAGCGGGAGTTAGTAAATATAATTTTTGGAATTTATTTAAATATGCTATGGAAGGAATTGTTTCATTTTCAACTACACCATTAGTTTTGTCAGCTTTAATTGGACTTTTCTTTTGTTTTTTTGCTTTTATATTTTTGATAGTAATTATAGTTAAGACATTGGTTTGGGGTGATGCTGTTTCTGGATGGCCAAGTCTTGCTTGTATAGTTGTGTTTTTCTCGGGTATTCAGTTATTCTTTTTAGGAATAATGGGAATGTATTTATCTAAGACATATTTAGAAGTTAAGAATAGACCTGTTTACATAGTTAAAGAAACTGAAAAAGATTTGTAATTATTGTAAATTATATTATGTTTTAGATGTACAAATTTGTTGAAATTTGATATATTTAGTATTAGGTGATAATATACATGAAAAATAGAAGTAAAGTTATTAAAATTTTAATTATTTCAGGGTGTTTAATGATTGGTGCAGGTCTAGTTTCTTCACTTATAGTTAATGTTAAAGAAGATCAAAAGGCAACTAAACAGCGTATGGTTGATGTTGATGATGTTTATAAGAAGTTTAGTGAAAGCGTAGATAATTTTAATGATCTTAGAAATGATTTATATTTGACATACTTTGATCAGTTATATTATGATACTTTGGCACAGATAGATGCTGATGTTCAACAAGTTTTAAGTTCTTATGAGATTGTTGTTAATGATGTTGAAAAATCAGCTAAAAATTTGAAGAATATGTGTGGTGATATAAACTTTACTGACACTTCTACTAACAGTAAATGTAGTAGTTATGGTAGTGTTTATGAGCAAATTATTAATGCATTTGTTTCAGATGTTAGGTTATATAATAAGAGTGTGGATAGTTACAATAAATATCAAAAGGAATTAAATTCTGGACTTAGTTTGAATAAATATAAAACTAGTAAGAAATTTATTGATTATAATAAAGATAATAAATATGAAGGCAAGGATGAATAGTTTATGTTGAAGAAAAAGAAATGGTCTTTAAAAAAGAAAATTATAGTATTTGGTGGTAGTTTTTTTGTACTAGGTATTAGTACCTTTTTGTTTCTTTTTTATGGTCCTTGGGCTGGATTTAGAAATTTTTGGATTACTAGTGCAATGACAACTATGAATCATCAATATTTAGCAACTTGGTTTTATAGTGACGAGACTATACAAAAAGTTCTTGCTGATAATAAAGTGATTGAAGTTACGGAAGATACTGATCCTGATAAGATTAAATTAAAAAAATATACTTCTAAAACAATATATAAAAATGAATATGAAAAGGCTGTGTTAACTAAAGATCCTGATAATGATTTATATAAAGTTATTGAAGTTTCTGGTTCTTCTTATCAAGGATATTTAGTTGTTGTATATGATCCATCAAGGATTTCTGTTGCGACTACTAAATACTTAAATGTTAGAGGAGAATCTATTTTAACTGTTGCGAAAAGAGAAAATGCTATTATTGCAATGAATGCTGGAGGTTTTTATGATCCCGACTGGAATTCTAATGGAGCTATTCCTCATGGTACAGTTATATCTAATGGTAAGGTAGTATCTGATTATGAAGATGCTCGCATGGGTGGAGGCTTTATTTGTTTTACAAATGAGAATAAACTTATTTTAGGTAAAATGACTAAAGAGCAAGCTTTAGCAAAAGGTTGTCGTGATGCAGTAGAATTTGGTCCATACTTAATAGTAAATGGTAAAAGTTCGTTTATTAAAGGTAATGGTGGATGGGGTATTGCTCCTAGAACTGCCATTGGTCAAAGAAAAGATGGTATCGTTTTAATGCTTGTTATTAATGGTAGAATACCTTCAAGTATAGGTGCTGATATGGTTGATTTGACTGAAATAATGGAGAATTATGGTGCTTATAATGCTGCTAATTTAGATGGCGGTTCTTCTACGGAACTTGTTATTAATCAAAAAATTGTTAATACTCCTGTTGCTGCAGGAACAAATGGATTAAGAGATATGCCTACTTTTTGGGTAGTTAAATAATATATAATTGAAGAAGGAGGTTTTACTATGATTTTAGATCTTGTGTCATTATGTAGTGATCCGGTTTTAACAAAAATATTAAGTATAATAAAAAACGTACTTGATAAAATACAATTAGTTGGACCTATAATTGGTATAATTGCTCTTATAATAAACTTGATTAAATTAATGGCAAGTCCAGAAGAAAAAAAATATAAAAGTTCTATAAAAAACTGGGCTATTGCGATAGTTATGTTATTTTTGTTGCCAGTTATAATAGATGTTGTTATGAGTATGCTTCTTTCTACGATTGGTGAATCAAATGAAAATTTTCAACTTGCTACTTGTTGGGAAAGTGTAAGTGAAACTAGTAATTCTAAATCAAATTATTATGCTACTTCTAATAATAAAAAGTCAAATTTTTTCTCTGGTTCTTTAGCAAACAATGAAGTTACTGGTTCTGGTTTTGGTTCTGGATCTAGCTCTAGCTCTAGCTCTAGCTCTCCTTATGGCTATGGAACTACTGCTACTCATACAAATAGTATTAATGGTATTTCATTTAATTTATATAGTCAAACTGATTCGCGTTGGGCTGGTAGGGTTTTTAATACTGGTGGTACTCTTGGTGATTATGGATGTATGCTTACTTCCACGGCTGTTGTTTCTTCTGGTTATAATAAATCAGTTACACCAGAAACGGTTTTTGATAGTAGATATAGATCCAGTTATCCTAGGGATGGTATCACTGGATTTGCTGGTAGTAAATTTAGCTGTTCAGCTGGTTCAACATCTAGCTCTTCAATAATCAGTGCTTTAAAACAAGGTCAAATTGTTGTTATTATGGTGTATGGAAAAACTAATAATGGTTCTAGTAAGTTTACTGGTTCACAACATTATATGGCTTTAATTGATATTTCTGGTGATAAAATTTTTGTTGGTAATGGTTATGCAACTTATACGTATGGTCAAGCTAATTGGTTTTCAACAAGTGATGTGTTGACTTCTGTTCAAACAGCTGATTATTGTAAAGTTAAATAATATATAGGATGTGGTTTTATGTTTATTTTGGATTTAGTTGAAGTATGTGGTAGTCCTGAACTAGCTCATATACTTGGTATAATTAAACGAGTTTTGAATCTTTTTCAAATTATTGGACCTATAGTTGGTATTATAGGTTTGATTCTTGCGTTAATTAAATTGATGATGAATCCAGATGAAAAAAAGCTTAAAAACTCTATTAGAAACTGGGTTATTGCGATAGTTATGTTGTTCTTGTTACCGGTTATAATTAATTTAGTTGTTGGACTTTTTGATGATAGTTTTCAACTTTCTGAATGCTGGAATTATTCTAATCAAAAAAGTACTTCTGGTAAATCTAACTATGTTGATGATGATGATAATGATAAAAATGATAAGACTAATTTCTTTTCTGGAACTGTAGGTAATAATCAAACTTATTCTTCATCTGGTTCCTCTAGTTCATCATCTGGATCTTCTCAAGCTCAGTCTACCAATAATAGTATTTCTAAAAGAATTTTTATTGGAGATTCTAGAACTGTTGGGATGCAAACTGCTGTAGGTAGTTCAACTGATACATGGAGTTGTCTTGTAGGTGCTGGTTTAAAATGGTTGAAGGAAACTGGTTTTCCTAATGTCAAAAATAAAATAAATACTGGTAGTGCTGTTATAATTCTCATGGGTGTTAATGATTTATATAATGTTTCTAATTATGCTTCATATATTAATGATATATATAATCAATATGCAAGTAAAGGAGTTCATTTTTATTTTGTTTCCGTTAATCCAACTAATGGTAATTATTCACATTTAAGTTCAGGAATACAAGATTTTAATAAAAATATTAAAAGTTCTTTAAATAGTAAAATAAAATATATTGATACATATAGTTATTTAGTATCTAATGGTTTTAATACAGGTGATGGATTACATTATACAAATGATACTTATAAAAAAATTTATAATTATGTATTAAAAAGTTTATAGGAGTTATGTATGAAAAAGAAGAAATTTGTTTTTATTATAATTCTTATTGTAATTGTACTTTTTGGTTGTGTAAGTACATTTTTCTATTTAAAAGAAAAGGATGAAGAAAAGCAAAAGTCAATAAGAGAAGAAAAAGCTTTAGTAGAAAAAATAAAGAATAGTTACAGTAAGTACGTTATTGTGAATAATGCATTTTTATATAATAAGATTGGTAATAATTATAATAAAATTTTGAAAATTTCCTCTGATAAAGAATTTACTTTAAAGGATACTAAAATTGATAAAAATACAAAGTACTTTTTAATAGAAGAGCTTGGATATTATGTTAGATATCAAGATGTTATTAAGACAGATAAACTTCTTTCTAAGGATTTAAGATATAAGAATTATTTACCATTTAATTATAATATAGTTACTAATGATAAAGTTACTTTATATCAAGATGATAAAGCTATTTATGAATTATATTATAGTTTAGATACTCCTGTTATTGAATTAGACGATTCTGGATACATTATTGAATTTAATGATGAAGAATACCTGGTTAAGAAAGAAGATGTTTTAAGTATTCATGAGGTAAATAATACATCTTTAACAGAATCTGTTAGTGTACCAGTTACTTGTTATCATTTTATTTATTTAGCTGGTGATAATTCTTGTAACGAATCTATTTGTCATAGTGAGAATCAGATAAGAGAAGAATTTGAATATTTAAAATCTAATAATTATTTTACATTAACGACAACTGAACTTGGTAAATTTATTGATGGGAAAATTAGATTACCAGAAAAATCAATTTTAGTTACAATTGATGATGGAGCTAGAGCTTGGAACTTTGTTCCATTATTAGAAGAATATGGTATCAATGCTACTTTGTTTTTAGTATCTAGCTGGTATGATTTAGAACAATTTAAGTCTCCGTATATGGAAATTGCCAGTCATACTCATGATTTACATTGGCCTGGACGTTGTCCTGGTGGACAAGGAAGTCCATTGAAATGTTTAGATAAAGAATTGTTATTGGATGATTTAAAGAAGAGCAGAGAAACTCTTTCTGGTACTAAAGCTTTTTGTTTTCCATTCTATGAATATAATGACTATGCAATTTCAGTTTTAAAAGAAGCTGGTTTTGAAATGGCATTTATTGGTGGTGGAAGAAAAGTTACTAAGGGTATTGATAAATTTAAGATACCTAGAATTTCTCTTCGTAATGATACTAACTTAAGTACATATATAAATTATGTTTCTTAAAGTCTATTAGAGAGTAGACTTTTTTTCTTTCTTTGGTATATAATATATTTTAGTAGGAGGATGATAACTTATGAAGAAAATAATGGATGGTAATGAAGCATGTAGTTATGTTTCTTATAATTTTACAGAGGTGGCAGGAATCTATCCAATAACTCCAGCTTCACCTATGGCTGAGGTTACTGATAAATGGAGTAGTGAAGGAAAACTTAATTATTTTGGGACGCCTGTAAAAGTTGTAGAAATGGAATCTGAGGCAGGTGCTGCTGGTATGGTACATGGATCATTACAAGCAGGATGTTTAACTACTACTTATACAGCTAGTCAAGGGTTATTATTAATGATTCCTAATATGTATAAAATTGCTGGTGAATTATTACCTTGTGTTATAAATGTTGCGGCTAGAAGTCTAGCAACACATGCTTTATCTATATTTGGAGATCATCAAGATATATACGCAACACGGTCTACAGGATTTGCAATGCTTGCATCTTCCTCTGTACAACAAGTTATGGATTTGACAGGTGTTGCCCATTTGTCAGCTATAAAAGGAAGAGTACCATTTATTAACTTCTTTGATGGTTTTAGAACTAGTCATGAATTACAGAAAGTAGATGTTATTGATACTGATAAATTAAAAAATCTTATAGATGAAAAAGCATTACATGAATTTAGAGAAAGAGCATTAGGAGTAGATAATCCGGTTATTAAAGGTACAGCACAAAATGAAGATATTTATTTCCAAGCTACAGAAGTTAGAAATGAGTACTATAATAAACTTCCAGATATTGTTTCTAAATATATGGAGGAAATTAATAAAATAACTGGTAAAGATTATCAACCATTTAATTATTATGGTAGTAAGACTGCTAATAAAGTTATAGTTGCGATGGGATCAGTTTGTGAGACTATTAAAGAAACAATTGATTATTTAATAGAAGAGAAAAATGAAAATGTTGGATTATTAGAAGTTCATTTATATAGACCATTTAGCTCTAAATACTTCTTGAAAGTTTTACCTAAATCAGTTAAAAAGATAGCTGTTTTAGATAGAACTAAAGAAGCTGGTTCTGCAGGAGAACCATTGTATTTGGATGTTTGCAAAACTATTAAAGAAATAGATGCTAAGGTTAGTGTTTATGGTGGTAGATATGGTTTATCTAGTAAGAATACAACACCAGCTATGATTAAAGGTTTATATGATTTTCTAGATACTAGAGATGTTCATAATAACTTTACTTTAGGTATTGTTGATGATGTTACTAATTTATCTATTAAGTATGATAAGACTTTTAGAATACCAAGTAATAATATAGAGTTTTTGATTTATGGCTTTGGTAGTGATGGTATGGTTAGTGCTTCTAAGGATATTATGAAGATTACTGGTACTTATACAAATGCTTATGTACAAGGATATTTTCAGTATGATTCTAAAAAGTCTGGTGGAGTTACTATTTCTAATTTAAGATTTGGTAAGAGACCTATTAGATCTACTTATTATGTAGAGAAGGCATCTTTAATTGTTTGTACTAAGGATTCTTATTTGAAACGATTGAAGATGTTAGAAAAGATTAAAAATAAAGGTGTATTTGTTTTAAATACTACTAAGACTCCTGATGAGGTTTTAGCTTGTATGAGTGTTCATGATAAGAAGATTTTACAAGATAGAAATATTAAGATGTTTATAATTAATGCTACTAAGATGGCAGAAGATGCCGGTATTCCTGGTAAGATTAGTGCAATTATGGAATCATTGATATTTAAACTTGGTAAAATTATTGATTTTAATTTTGCTCTTGGTAAAATTAAAGAGAATTTAGCTGTTAAGTTTGCTAATAAGGCTGGTGACTTAGTTACTAAAAATATTAAGGCGATTGAAGCTAGTTTAGATGGTCTTGTTCCAGTAAAGGTTCCATATGTAGATTATGTTGAGTCTTTCAGTAAACAAAAGAGTTTCTTTGAAACTATTGATTGTATGGAAGGTGATAGCTTACCTGTAAGTAGTTTTATAAAAAGGCCTGATGGTTCTTTTGAAGCTGGTACATCTAAGTTAGATAAGAGAGATTCTTCTGATATGGCTCCAAGTTATAATTCTAATAATTGTATTTCATGTAACTTATGTTCTTTAGTTTGTCCACATGGTGTTATTAGACCATTTTTACTAAATGAAAAAGAGCAAATAGATGCTCCTGAATCTGTTAGTCGTAATTTGATTCCAGCTAGTATTAAGGATAAAGATTATAAATTTACAGTAGGTGTTAGTTTACCAGATTGTACTGGTTGTTCATTATGTAGTGAAGTTTGTCCTGGTAAAAAGGGTGCTAAAGCTCTTGTTATGAAAATGAAAGATGCTTTACTTGAAGATAAAAAAGATGAGGAATATCAGTATCTATTTAACGAAGTTAGTGAAAAGAAAGATGTTATGCCAACTAATACAGTTAAAGGTAGTCAGTTTAAGAAACCAAGGTTTGAATTTCCTGGAGCTTGTGCTGGTTGTGGAGAAACTCCTTATTTAAAACTTTTAACACAATTATTTGGAGATAAACTTATTATTTCTAACGCTACAGGATGTTCTTCTATCTATGGTGCTTCAACTCCTTCTATGCCATATTCTGTACCTTGGGCTAATTCTTTATTTGAAGATAATGCTGAATTTGGTTTTGGTATCCGAATAGCTGATATGGCTATGAAAAATAGAATAGTTAATTTGATAAAAAATAATATTAAAGATGTTAAAAAAAGTGAAGTTGATATTTATAAGGCTTACGTTAAGGATATTAATGATAAAACAGCTAATGATTTATTAGAATTGGTTGATAATTCTAAGATTACTGATCTTGTTAAGTTAAAAAGATTTATTTCTCCTAAATCTATCTGGCTAGTAGGTGGAGATGGTTGGGCTTATGACATTGGCTATAATGGAATTGATCATGTTTTAGCTAATAAAGAAAATATTAATATTTTAGTTCTTGATACAGAAGTATATTCTAATACTGGTGGACAGTCATCTAAGTCTACTAGAACTGGTGCAGTTGCAAAGTTTGCTTCTTCTGGTAAAGAGACTGCTAAAAAAGATTTGGCTAAAATGGCACTTACATATGATCATGTTTATGTTGGTACTATTTCGCTTGGTGCTAATCCAAATCAAGCTATTAAAGTATTAAAAGAAGCTGATGAATATAATGGACCTTCTATTGTTATTGCTTATGCACCATGTATTGCGCAAGGAATAATAAAAGGGATGAAAAATAGTATTAATGAAGAGAAGTGTGCTACTGAGTCAGGATATTTTCCATTGTTTCATTATAATCCAGCTAGTTTGGAATTTAAGATGGATAGTAAAGCGGATTTTTCTAAATATGAGGAATTTATTCTTGGAGAAGATAGATATCGTTCATTAAAAAATCTTAATAAAAACTCTAAGGAATTATTAGATAGAAATAAAAAGAACGCTATGAGAAGGTTTGATTATTATAAATCTTTGGAAAAAAATGATGAATAAATAATATAAAAAAGAAAAGAAAATTAATTTTAAAATTAAAAATTTAACTTTTCTTTTTTTATTGATTTTTTATTTATGTTTTGATACTATTTATGTATAGTAGTGAGGTAGTTTTATGAAGAAAAAAAGCATATTTGGATTCGTCATTTTGTTTTTTTTAATTTCTTTAATTGTTGGTACTTTTTCATTTAAAAATGTTAATGTTAAAAAGGATACTGATTATATAAGTAGTGTTTTGAAGAAACCTGCATATTCTTATTTGCCGGTAGAAGCAAAGAATTATATACGAGAAGTTTATGAAGAAACTGGTGAAGTCCTTTTAACTGAAAAAAATAAAAAAGAAGGAATTGCTTATCTAAATCCTCAATACGTAAGTTATTTGGAATTATCTGATGAGTTAAAGGCTGAATATGACTATATTCCAAGTGATGTTATATCTGATTATGTATCAGGTACGTATGAAGGAAGTAGTGATTTTTCAAGTTCTTTTGATTTAAGAAATGTTAATGGAAAGAATTATGTTACTCCTGTTGAAAGTCAAGGTAATGCAGGTCTTTGCTGGGCTTATTCAGCAAATAGTCAAGTTGAAAGTTTGATACTTAGTTCTAATGATACTTCTTATTCGACTGATTTTAAATTATTTTCAGAAAGACAATTAGATTACGCTACCAGTGGTAATGGAATAGTTGATAATAAATCTTTGTATGAACCTTATTATAGTTCCTTTAGTAGAAAATTATATGATGATGGTGGTGTTTATACTACAGCTTGGGATATTTATGTAGATTCATTAAGTTTAGTTGATATAAGTTGGCAACAAGGAAAAGAAAAAAGTAAAAATGTTGTAGAACCTAGTGAAGTATTTAAGTTTAAAAATTCGTTATATGAAGTAGATAATACTGTATATCTTTCAACTTTAAATATAAAAGATTTAGATTTAACAAATGAAGATGATTTAGCTAAAAAAGATGAATATATTAATTCTATTAAAAATTTAATTAAAAATTATGGTGGAGCAGTCGTTGGTACAATTGACCCGTTAGCTAATTGTACATTAGATGTTGGTGATACACAGTTAATTGAGTTTGATAATGATGTTTGTAAGAATACTGCTGGTCATGCTATGCAGATCATTGGTTGGGATGATGATTATGAATATGAATATTGTAAGTTAAGCAATGCTGTAGTTGAAAATTATTATGATTGCAGTAATGGTACTATTGTTAAAGGAAAGGGAGTATGGATTTTAAAAAATTCCTGGGGTAGTAGTAATCAGTATCCATTACTTGCTTATGATAGTGATGATTCATATTTTTCAGCTGTTGTTAAAGTAGACAATAAATCATGGGACAATTTTTATCATTCTACTAGACAGGGTGTTATGAGTGTTATTACTAATGATTTTGATAATACTGAAAAAATTGAAAAGATTAAATTATTTGTTAGTCCTTATCAATTAAAAAATGAAAATATGGACGTTTATGTTAAAATTGATTCTGGTGAAAATGTTTTAATTGATACTATTAAAACTGATTATGCTGGTTATTATACAATTGATTTAAGTAGTAAAAATTATAATTTTAATAGGGATGTTGAAATAGCTGTTAAATATGGCAGCAAGTATTTGTTATTTGACAATGGTACAGTTAGAGTTTATACAAGTAATATAGATGATAAAGAATATATTGAAACTGATGATTATACTTATAATGGTGGATATACAAATGATAATAATTTTACTTTTAGATTAAATCAAACTACTAGAGGTATTGAAGAAGATAGTTTAATAGATTATAGGATTTTAGATAGTAATAATAACGAAATAACTTCTAATTATGTTTATACGAATAATACTGTATATGCAAATAATATATATCCTAAAATTGTTGTTGAAAATGGTTTGGAAAACGGAGAATATACTATTGAAACTATATATTCTGGTAATGTTTTATGTAGTAGTAAACTTATTATAAATGCGGGTTCAACTTTAATTTCTGGTGATGGTACAAAAGAAAATCCTTATGTAATTACTAATAGTAGTCAATTAAATTTAATTAGAAATAATACTAATAAATATTATGTTTTGGGTAATGATATAGATTTAACGTATGATACACAAAATGAAAATGGTAAATTTTATAATAATGGACTTGGTTGGGATCCAATTGAATATAATGATTCAAGTTCTGATGAAAAACTATCTATTTATTTAGATGGTAAAGGATATAAAATTAAAGGACTTTATATTAATAGACCTTCAGAGGATTATGTTGGTTTGTTTAAAAACTTATATAGTTATTATGATGGTGGAAGTAATTCTGTATATATAACTAATTTGATTATAGAAGATGCTAATATTACTGGTAATAATTATGTTGGTGCTTTAGCAGGCAGAGTTGATAGTAGGTCTAATATTTATACTGTTTATTTGCAAAATATTTATACCTTGGGTGGAAGTATTACAGGAAATAATTATGTTGCTGGTATCATTGGTATATTAAGAGCAGGTGTATATTCTGAATATTATTATGATAGGATTAGTTCTTTATTTAATTCTGCTAGTATTGTTGCGAATGATTATGCTGGTGGATTATTTGGTTATGTAGAAAATACGCATTCTGCATTGTATATGGATGTTGCTATTAAAAATGTAATTAATATTGGAAATGTTACAGCTAATAATGGTAATGCTTCAGGAATTATAGGTAGTCTTAAACTTAAAAATAAAAATATAACTTATTTAGAAAATATTTTAAACATTGGTACTGTTAAAGGTAAAAACTGTTCTTCTGGTATTACTTGTAGTTTGGCTGAAGATTCTAATGGTACATATACTTTAAAGAATGCTTATTATATTGATAATACAGGATATGATAAGTCGAATACTAGTACAACTGCTACTAATGTTAAACAAATTAATGTTAATAATTTGGGTAAAAATTCTCTTTATAGTTCTTGGGATTCATTTAGTAGTTACTGGGTTTTACAAACTGTTGATAATATTAATAGAGTTCCTAGATTAAAAAATATGTCATTTGACTATATAAATTCTACAGATTATGCTATTGATCTTGGTATGTCAAAAAGTATTGAATTGGACGATGTTATATCTAGTTCGTATGATTTAAAGTATGATGTTTTAGATTCTGATATTGTTTCTATTAAAGATGGAGTGATTACTCGTAATAAGGAAGGTATTACCTATTTAGTTGTTAGTTCTAAATATGAAAAATTATTTATTCCTATTGTTGATGGATTAAAATATACTGTTTCTTTTGATTCTAATGGTGGAACTGGTACTATTGATGATATTCAATTAAGTTATGGAGATGTAATTACTATTCCTAGCAATATGTTTAAAAGAGAAGGTTATGTTTTTGTTGAATGGAATACAAAAGCAGATGGAACTGGTATTTCATATAAAGGTTCAGAACAAATTTCTCCTGTTGCGAATATAAAATTATATGCAATTTGGAAACCAATAAGCTATAATGTTTATTGGTATAATGAGGATCAAACAAAATTTGAAACTGGTACAAATAAGTATGATGTTGAATATATTGCTTTTGAGTATAAATGGACTTTAAAAGATGGATATAAATTTAAAGAATGGAATACTGAATATGACGGAACTGGAAAATCATTAAAACTAGATGAAAAATTTAAAAATTTAACAAATGTAAATAACTCTACTATTAAGTTTTATGCAATAATTTTACCAATTAATTATAAAATATCATTTAATGCAAATGGTGGAACTGGTACAATGAATAACGAAGATTTAACTTATGATCTAGCATTAAATCTTACAAAAAATACATTTACACGAGAGGGATATACATTTAAAGAATGGAATACAAAAGCAGATGGAACTGGTACTTCATATAAAGATGAAGAAAGTGTTATTAATTTAGCAAAAAGTGAAAATGATATTGTTAAGTTATATGCACAATGGCAAGAGGATTTTAGTTATAAAATAAATGATTATAAAAATGATGAAGAAAATAAATATATTAGTTCTATTAATGTTGGGACAACTTTAGATGAATTTGTTTCTCATATTAAATTAAATAGTAATTATACAGTTAAGGTTGATACAAAGGAAATTGATGGTAAAAAGATAATATATACTGGTGGAAAAACAAAAATTTATAAAGATAATGAATTATATGTCGAGTATACTAATATTGTTATTGGGGATGTTAATGGTAATGCTATTATCGATATAATAGATTATATAAGAATCATGAAAGATATAATGGAAACACAAAAACTATCAGGACCTTATTTAAAAGCTGCTGATGTTAATCAAAATGGTTCTATAGACATAATTGATTATATAAGAATTATGAAAATGATTATGGAGGAAAATTAATGAAAAGAAAATATTTGCTAGTTTTACTACTAGCCATAGCCTTAATTCCTTTTAAAGTATGTGCAGCTGGAGGATTTAGTGTTTCTGGTAGCAGTGTCAGTATGTATCCGGGAGAAACAAAAACAATTACAATTACTTCAAATAACGCCGTAGGTAGATTAAATATCTCCTCATCAAACTCAGGCGTTGCATCTGTTAGTTCAGATAAATTATTTATACAAGATTCTGGTTCAACAGGAAATTTTACCATAACAAGTAATAGTGTTGGTACTGCAATAATTTCTGTTGTAGCATCAGAACACTTCGCTACAATGGAAGAAGAATATTTAACTGGCTTAACAAAAACAATTACAGTAAATGTAGTTGCTAAGCCAGCACCAGCTCCAACGCCAACACCAAGTCCTACTCCTGCTCCTAATAATAATAACAATAATAGTAATAATAGTAATAATAATGGTAACAATAATAATCAAAATAGCAAATCTCAAAATAATAATGTAAAAAAATTAACTGTAGAAGATTATTCTTTAATAAAAGTTGATAATAATAATTATACTTTAACTGTAACTAATGATGTTTCAAGTATTGATTTAAAAGCTACTTTAGAAGATAGCAAAGCTAGTGTAACTGGTACTGGAAAACATAATTTAAATATTGGTGAAAATAATATAGAAGTTGTAGTTACATCTGAAGCTGGAAGTCAAAATAAAATCAATGTTAAAGTTACTAGAAAAGATGCTTTTTATTTAGAAGATTTAGATTATGTTTTAAAAAATAATAAAATTAAAGATGTTAATATAAATATTGAGAAGGATACTGTTATTTCTAAAAGTGATTTAGATAAAATAAAAACAGCTAGTAAAACTGTTAATTTAAATTATTATAATGATGAAAAAAAATTAGTATATAGTTTTGTAGTTGATGGAACAAAGTTAAAAGTAAATAGTAATTTAGATACAACTGTTTCATATAATCCTAAAAATAAAAGTACTATGATGAAAAATTCTAATTATGCTGATGGAATATATCTTGAGTTCAATTCATCTTTAAATAATTTGAAAATTAAATTATATGTAGGAGATAAATTTAAGACAGGTGATGTAGTTAATTTATATTCTTATGAAAAAAATAAATATAAGTTATATGAAAGTAAACTTAAGGTAAACGATGGATATATTGAATTTGATAAGAATACTAGTAATGATTATTTAGTAAGTATGACTCAGTTATCTAATGAAGTTGTAGTATGTAATTCTTCATCATTTTCACTTTATTTAATAATTATATTGGTTATTTTATTGATTGGTAGTTTTGTTTTTATAGGTATTAAAATTTATAAGAAAAAAGGTTCTAAAAAAGTATTGGAAAAAGAATGATTTTTGTATTACAATTATTTAGACATTAAATGCTGTTTGGTCATTGGCTGCGATCAAATGGTATTTTTTTTTGAAAAATACCTGTTGCATTATTATGAAAGGAGGAAATATAATGTTTAAAACGTAATTTCAAAGTATTATATTTACTTTAATTGTTGCTTCTTTGATGACATACTTTATGTTAGTTTATACATTGGCAGTTAATTTTTTTACTTGATTAATTAATGATCCTTTTTTTTGTTGCTTTAAAAAATTTTCAATAGAAGTATTGATTGTTTTCATATTAGCTTCTTTTCTTGCTGGTCCAGTTTCTAGAAAATTAGCATTTAAAGTTGTTGATTTTAAAAAAAATAGTAAAATTTTTGGTATTGTTTGTATTTAGACTTTTACGGTTTTACTTATGGTAGGATTAATGAGTATATATGCTTTATTTGTTCAACATTTAATAAGTAGTCATATTATAAGTAATTATATTGTTATTTAGTGAAAAAAAATATATTGGCATATTCATTACAAATTTTTTTCATTGGTCCTATTGCTTGAAAAAAATTTAATTTAATATTTAGTTAATATTATTTTAATGTATGATTGAAACAATATTTTTAAATAAAAAAAAGACGTCGGCAAACATCTTTTTTAGTTTTCTATATAAGAAGCCATCCTATTGGACAGCTTCCAAAAAGAATAAAAAGGGGTTGGCTAGTGTGATACTAGCGACCAATTCGCCTAATTCCGAATTGGTAGTTCTTATACTAATCGAAAGTTTGATATTTGTCAACAAAAAAGTGGAAAAAAATTGAAAAAGTTTTGTGTTTTTGATATGTAAACTTAATTATTTGTTGGTAGTCTTTATGGTATGATGTTATTATAGGAGTGATAAGATGGAAAGTTCGATTGAAAACTTTAAATTTTTAAGTGATGAAGAATTAAGTACTTTATCATTTTGGGAACTTGCTATATATATGGATCAACTTAACGATGTTGAAAAAATATATAAAACTTCCTTAGAAAGAAAAAATGTTAATACACCAACTAATAATGTTTCAAAGGATGGTGTTTTAGATGAGTGGTGTTTTTGAGGATAAGTTACAGGCGGCTAAGCAAAAAACACAAAGTGAATTAACTAAAAAAGCTCAGAGGGAAAAAGTTAATTTAATTAGAGAGGCCTTAAAAAATGATAATATTGAGATTAGTGCTGATTGTATTGATGTTTCTTCTGTAAAAAAGGAACTTAAAGATAAGTTGCCGGAAGTCTTATATGATAATGCTTTACTTAAAATAGATGGAATATCTTAGAATCTTGATGAGCTGTTGGAAAATTTAGAAAATAGTAGTGCTAATAGTGTGCAAAAATTTTTTAAGAAATCAGAAAAGTTTTTTAAGCCAATTGCTAAAGCTACTACGTTTGGTCTTGCTAGTAGAGCTGCTGTAATATTAGCACCGACAGTAGTTTCTAAGTTGGTAGTGTCTGGCACTTTAATGGCTAATTCTGTTTATAAACTTGCAAAGAACAGAAAAGCTGGTAATGTTATTTCTCAAGAGTCTGAATGTAATAAAATTTTAAATGAATTGGAAATAACTACGGATGCTTCTGGTGTTGTTACTGATACTAGATTCTCAGAAGACGTTCAGACTACTATACGAGATTTTTTGAAAAATAATAATGTTAACTATTTGGATACAGGTTATTTATCGTTAAGACAAGCTATTTATGGTCTGGACTTTGAAAAAAAGAAAATGTTGTGTAATACTATTAATACTAAGTTAGGAAAAGGTATTGATGTAAATGATAGAATTGAGAGCAAGAAGAAAAATTCAATATTTAAATCTATAAAGAAAACTACAGCTGTTGCTGGTGCTGGTCTTGTAACTGGTACTGGAATTGCAACTGCTATTAATTCTGTAGATCCAGCTATTATGGCAGCACCAATCAATGGTACTGCTTTAGGTACAGTTTTATATGAATTAACAAATAGTAAGTATGCTGGTTTGGCAAGTGCTGGTGCTGGAGGCGTAGGTACAGCGATATTAGAACGAATTCCTGTTATTGGGGACACTTTTGAAAATATTTTTGCTGTAGAAAATTTAATTGCAGGATCTATTACTGGGACTCTTATTGGTGCTGGAGTTGGTGTTGCGAGTATTTTAGGTGCTCAAGCTGTTAAGACTGTAAAAAATATGCATAGTCAATTTTCTGGTATGAAAGAACAAAAAAAATTATTAGAATTTGATTCTTTGAAATATGAGGATGATAATAAAACTGAGTTTGATAAAATGCGTGATATTACTTTAAAAAGTAATACTCCAGAAGAACAAATATTATTCAATTTGGTTTATGAATATATGACTGATGAAATGAATGTAGAGTTTAAGGAAACCCTAACTACTTTGCAACAATTAACTCAGTGTATTGAGTCATGTGATAAAAAACAGAAAGCAAAAATTCATTCTTTTGTTGGTAAATTACGCGAATGTAATAATGATAGAAGTGATTTTGCAAATACAATGGTAAAAATTGGTCATGCGGCTAAAACTGTTGCTACTGTGGGACTTGCTGGACTTAGTGCATTAGATATATTAAAAGATGGTACATTGTTACCAGAAATAAGTCGTAAATTATTTAAAGATGTTCCAAATAATATTTATTTAGTGATTCCAGAAAAACCTGAAATTAATAAAATTGATTATAATGGAGAGTTAACTGAAAGAACTGATGACTATGGTATGATAGAAAATGTTACACAGGCAAAAGAAAATTATCAGGTATTGGAGGGAATGCAGAAGGAGGTTAATCCTATTGAAGCTGATAGTGAAGCTGGACACCAGGATCAAGTTTCAGGTGAATATGATATCGAAGGTTCATGGTTTGGTGAAACAGTTTGGAATTGGATGGAAAGAGCAGGGTCTGATATTAAAGAATTCTTTGATACACCTTTAACTGAACATTTGAATAATCTTTATAATAATACTAAAGAAGTGACTAAGGATATAAAGGTGAGACTGAATTTATTCCCGATATAGAAAGAATAAACGCCGCTGTTAATGACCTTCCAGAAGACCAGTTACTTGATTTAGCATATTATTATAATATTTCTCCAGATATAGATAAAACAACAGAAGTATATCAGGCAATTGGAAATGCCATGCAATCTAAATTAGATGTAGTTCAAGAAAGTATTAATGAATATAACGCTATGATGGACTCAATAGATTTGGCATCTAAAGTTGCGACTGGGACAGCTACTGCTAGTCAAGCTGCTGCTGGTATTACTGATAAGAAAAAATAAAATATTAATATAAGTTAGATGATGTAGACTTGATTGTTTACATCTTTTTTTGATTTAACATTTAGAAGAAAATTGGGAAATGTCGAAAATCGTGTAAATTTTACGTTTATTTCTTTAAAAAAAAATCTTGTTATGCTATAATATGCCAAGAAGGAAGTGATACTATCATGCAGTTAAAAGATGTAAAAGGCATTGGTCCTAAATCTCTTTCTTTATTAAATAAAATTAATATTTATACTGTTGAAGACTTAGTTACACATTATCCATTTCGTTATGAAATTCTTGAAAGATGTAATCTTAATGAAGTGGAAGATGGGGGAAAAATAATAATAGATGGAAAAATTGAAAGTGTTCCTATTTTAATGCACTTTAAAGCTGGGCTTAATAAAATGAATTTTAGATTAGTAACAGCATCTGGTGTTGTTGGAGTTTCTATATTTAATAGAGCTTTTTTAAAGTCACAACTTTTAGTTGGTACTGGAGTTACTGTCATTGGTAAATTAGATAAAAGTAAAAATGTTATAACAGCATCAGATATAAAATTAGAGACATTGATGAATAAAGTAAAAATAGAGCCAGTATATCATTGTACATCTGGTCTTACAAATAAAAATATGTCTACATATATTAATATGGCTTTATTGATGTTTGGAAAAGAAATACCTGATTATATACCAAGTAGTTATTTGGAAAAATATAATTTTTTAAATAAGAAGACATCTTTAAATATTGTTCATAATCCTTCAACTATGGATAAGTTAAAGGAAGTAACAATTAGACTTAAATATGAAGAATTATTTGCTTTTATGTTTAAGATTAATTATTTAAAGGTTCAAAATAAAAAGAAGAATAATGGTTTGACTAGGGAAATTGATAGAAGTAAAATCGATAAGTTTATTAAAAAATTATCTTTTGAGTTAACTGATGATCAAATGAAGGCAATTGATGAAATTTTTAGTGACTTAGAATCTCCTAGTAGAATGAATAGATTATTACAAGGTGATGTTGGTTCCGGTAAGACAATTGTGTCTTTTATTGCGATGCTTGCTAATTATTTTTCTGGATATCAGAGTGCTTTAATGGCTCCTACAGAAATACTAGCAACACAACATTACAAAAATTTAGTTGATTTTATAAATGATAGTGATATAAAAATAGAGCTTCTTACTGGTTCTACTTCTAAAAAAGATAAATTAAGAATATATTCTGGTTTAAAGGATGGAAGTATTTCAATGGTAGTTGGTACTCATGCTTTAATTCAGGATGATGTTGTTTATAATAATTTAGGTTTAGTTATAACTGATGAACAACATAGATTTGGTGTTCATCAAAGAGCTAATTTACAAAATAAGGGTGTAAAGCCAGATGTTTTATATATGAGTGCTACACCTATACCTAGAACTTATGCATTAACTATTTTTGGAGATATGGATGTATCTACTATTAAAATGAGACCTAAAGGTAGGCAAAAAATCGATACTTTTGTTAAGAAGAATAGTGAAATTAAAGATGTTTTAGAACTTATGTATAAAGAGTTAAAAGAAGGACATCAAGTATATGTTATTGCGCCTTTAATTGAAGATAGTGAAAATTCTGATCTAGCAACAGTTTGTAATTTAAAAGATCAAATGAAATTGGCCTTTGGTGATAAATATAAAATTGATATTGTTCATGGGAAAATGGCAACTGGAGCAAAAGATGCTATAATGGAACAATTTAAGGAAAATAAAATTCAAATACTTATATCTACAACTGTAGTTGAAGTTGGTGTTGATGTTTCTAACGCTACTACTATGGTTATATTTGATGCCGATAGATTTGGACTTTCTACATTACACCAATTAAGAGGTAGAGTAGGAAGAGGTAGTTTTAAATCACAATGTATTTTAATTAGTGATAGTGACGCTGAAAGATTAAAGATAATGGAAACTGTTGATGATGGATTTGTTATTAGTGAAGCTGACTTCAAATTAAGGGGACATGGTGATTTATTTGGTACTAAACAATCTGGTGATATGTCTTTTAAAATTGCTAATATAAGAGATGATTATAAGATTTTGTTACAAGCAAAAAAAGATTCTAAAGAATATTTATTAGATAAAAGTACTGATGAATATGATTTAAAGAAAAAATTAATAGCTGATATTACAGAAGGATAGGGTTACTCTATCTTTTTTTGTGTTATAATTTTTGTAGACTGGAGTGTGTTTTTTATGGCAACGTTGTATCCTAATTATGAAAAATGTTTAATTAATTTGTCTTCTTCTATATTAAAAGAATTTGGTATAGAATGTCGATATGGAACTTTGCGAAGAGTTGATAAGTTGTTTAGAGAGGAAAAATATAAGAACATTGTTATTTTATTTTATTCAGGTCTAGGTACTAAAATATTAGATAAGAATTTGGAAGAGGATAGTTTTTTACTTACTAATAAAATGTCTGATCTTACTTCGGTATTTCCTTCTACGTCAATTGCGGCGACTACTTCTTTTTTAAGTGCTAAGTCTCCTTATGAACATGGTATTCTTGGTGAGAATATTTATTTTAAGGATTTAGATAAGACTGTTAATGTTATGACTGGGTGTGTTAATGGAACTGATGATGGTGTTAGTAAAGAATTTTTAAAAGAGAATTTGGAATATGAGAGTATAATTGATAGGATTAATGCAACTGGTGAGAATAAGGCGTATGGTATTTTTCCTTTTGGTATTGGTGCTTATGAAGGTAGAGAAGAGGCATATAATAGAATTATTAATTTAAGTAAAAATTCTGGAAAAAAGTTAATATATGCTTATTTTGAAGAACCTAATTGTTCAATACGTGACAATGGTATTATTAAAGATAAAGCTCATGATGAGATAGTAAAAATAGATGAAGAAACTAGAAAACTATGTAGTGAATTGCATGATTCTATTATTTTTATTACAGCTGATCATGGTAATATAAATTGTAGTCCTATTGTTTTAAAGAAATATAGTTCAATATATGAACTTATTGATAAAACTTTCTATATTGAAAATAGATGTGTTGGTATTAAAGTTAGGGAAGGGTATAAAGAAAAATTTAAAACAATTTTTGATAGAGAATTAGGTGAGTATTTTTTACTTATGAATTATAGTGAGGCTATTGATAATAAAATGTTTGGTGATGGGATAGAACATAATCATTTAAAGGATTCACTTTATGACTTTATAGCTGTTTCTATTTATAAATATTATTTGGTAAATGAGGAAGATGATTCTATATGTATGGCTAGTTGTTCTGGTTTAACGGAAAAGGAAATGTTAGTTCCATTGATTGTTGTAAAAAAGAAACCTTTTAAAGATGGAATTAGAAGAGTTATTGATAGCGATTATAGAGAGGTTTATGAAATTATTTCTGAGTATCATAAGTTTATGAATAAAAATAGAAAAGATATTTTTACTGCTGGACCGGAACTTTCTAAGTCTCGATTTAAAAGTTATTGTGATAAGAGAACATTAAATACGTGTTTTGTTTATACTATTAATGATAAAATTGTTGGATTTATACGAATTAATTATAATATGCTTGTTGGTTATAGTAAATTTACTGGTTTTTCCTATATTGAAATTGAAAATATTTATGTTAAAGAAAGCTATAGAGAAAGAGGGATTGGTACGGAACTTGTTAATTATGTGGTTTCTTTGGCAAAAAAGAGACGTGTCAAAAGAGTAGAATTTTGTGCATGGTATTTTGATAAAAAAACGGCTAAATTCATTGAAAAATTTAGCTCTAGAGTACTTACTAAAATTTTTGAGATTGATTCTTTCTAGTGTAAAGTAAAAATATTTATTTTGAATTAATTGACAATTCATGGAAATTAATTTATTATTAAGATGCGTGATGCATGTCACGCCGATATCTCTCACGGTTATGTGTGAGAGTATATTCAACCGAACCCCCTGAAGGAGCCGAAAGGCTCCACTTTTT
>CAVIUA010000027.1:0-35037 GCA_963645945.1 bacterium | reverse complement strand
ATGAAAAATTTAGAGTTATACAAGATCAAAAATACATTTCTTCAATGGATGAATTCTATAATAAATATTTAAATGAAAATAGTGATAATTAATAAGGAAGTGATTAAAATGGATATGTACCAAAAAAGAAAAATCAGAGCAGAAAAGAAAAATAATGATAGTCAAAAAAGTTTTTCAAAAGTCCTCATTTCGTGGTATCCAGGTCATATGGCTAAGACTAAGCGTGAAATTATAGAGAAACTTAATTTAATAGATGTTGTTTATGAAGTAATTGACGCTAGAATGCCATTATCTTCTAAAATAGTTGATATAGATGAATTAATTAAAGATAAACCAAGAATATTAGTTATGACTAAGTACGATTTGTGTGATAAAGTTGAAACTGATAAAATTATTAAATACTATGGAGATATGGGATATAAAGTTGTACCAGTTGATTTAATGAGCGGTTTAAATGTTAAGAGGATTCTTGACTATACAAAAGAAATCATGAATATAGAAAATAAGAAACGTGAAAGCAAAGGAATGAATCCTAGGGCAGCTCGTGCTTTAATAGTTGGTGTTCCTAATGCTGGTAAAAGTACCTTAATAAATAGACTTGTTGGCAAGAAATCAGCAGGAGTTGGTAATACTCCAGGATTTACTAAAAGTCTTAGTTGGATTAGAATTAATAAAGATGTTGAATTATTAGATTCACCTGGTATTTTATGGCCTAAGATGGAAGATCAAGAGGCGGCTCATGTACTTGCATGTTTATCTTCTATAAAGGAAGAAATACTAAATCCAGATGCAATTGCGGCATTTATTTTGAAAAAACTTTATGAATTATATCCAGATAGATTAGAAGATAGATATGGAATAGTAGAATTAGATGAAGATTTAATAGAGTCTTATGATATGATAGCTAAAAAAAGAGGGGCTTTATCTAAGGGTGGTGTTGCTGATTATGATAAGGTATCTAATATTATTATTAGAGATTTAAAAAATGGATATTTTGGTAATATTACTTTTGATAGGTTAGATGTAAAGAAGTAGAAAAACTACTTTTTTTCTTTCTTAATAAAATACTAGTATGTTAAAATATTCCTTGGTGAAGTATATGAATGATAATTATATGTATGAAAGAGAATTAAGAGAAAAGGGCATTAAGTTTATAGCTGGAGTTGATGAAGTAGGAAGAGGACCTTTAGTTGGACCTGTTGTTGCTGCTTGTGTTGTTTTACCTGAGGAGTTTAATTTGGATGGATTAACTGACTCTAAGAAGTTATCTGAAAAGAAACGTGATTTCTTTTTTGAAGAAATAAAAAGACAAGCACTTGGTATTGGTATTGGAATAATTGATGAGAAAAAAATAGATGAAGTTAATATATACGAAGCTACAAAACTTGCGATGAAAAAGGCAATTGATGAGTGTAATAAGCAAATTAAAATTGAACATATATTGATAGATGCTATGCCATTAGAGTTAGATATTCCAACTACTTCTATTATTAAGGGTGATTTAAAAAGTATTACAATTAGTGCTGCTTCTGTTATTGCGAAAGTTACAAGAGATAGAATGTTATATGAATTAGACTTAAAATATCCAATGTATGATTTTAAACATAATAAAGGATATCCTACTAAAAAACACCTAGAAGCAATTGCAGAATATGGAATATTAAATGAACATAGAAGAAGTTATGGACCAGTGGCAGATTATGTAAAAAAACATAATTTATAATTTTTTTAGAATATCTTTAAAATTATTCGTATAATAAATATAGAAGTGATTGACAAATTATTGTTTAATCGTTATAAGTTAATAAGGGAGTGGTTTTATGCCTAAAAATTTAGTTATAGTGGAAAGTCCTAGTAAAAGTAAGACAATTGAAAAGTATTTAGGTGGCAATTATAAAGTTGTTTCATCTAAAGGACATATTCGTGATTTAGCAACATCTGGTAAGTATGGACTTGGAGTAGATGTTGATGATGGTTTTAAACCTAGTTATGTACCTATTAAGGGTAAAAACGGTGTTATTAAAGAGCTAAAAAAAGATGTGAAAGATGCAGAAATGGTATATCTAGCAAGCGATCCGGACCGTGAAGGAGAAGCTATTGCTTGGCATTTAAAAGACGCTCTTGGTATTAAAGATAAGAATTATAAAAGAGTTTTATTTAATGAGATTACTCATGATAAAGTAGTTGATGCGATTAAAAATCCTACAGTTATTAATGAGGATTTAGTTAAGAGTCAAGAGACAAGAAGAATACTTGATCGTATTATTGGATTTAGACTTTCTAAATTATTACAAAGTAAAATAGGCGCTAAAAGTGCTGGGAGAGTACAAAGCGTTGCTTTAAAATTAATTGTTGATAGAGAAAGAGAAATAGAAGCATTTGTGCCGGAAGAGTATTGGACAATTACAGCTAAATTTAAGGATTATGAGGCTGATTTATTTAAATTTAAAGATGATGATATTGAGTTAAAAACTAAAGATGAAACTGATAAAGTACTTGGTGAACTTGGTGATACTTATACGGTTGAGTCAATTGAAAAAAAAGAAAAGGCTAAAAAGAGTAAGGCTCCTTTTATTACTTCGACTTTACAACAAGAAGCTTCTACTAAATTAGGCTTTCCAGCTAAAAAAACAATGAGTATTGCTCAAAAGTTATACGAAGGAATTGATTTAGGAAGTGAAACTGTTGGTCTTATTTCATATATGAGAACTGATTCAATTCGTTTGTCTGATGAATTTACTAAGCCAGCTATGAAATATATAGAAGATAATTATGGAAAAGAATATATTGGATATATAAAGAAATCTAATAAAACAGAAAATGTTCAAGATGCACATGAAGCTATTAGACCAACTAGTATTTTAAGAGAACCTGTGAAAATTAAACAGTATTTAAGTAATGATGAGTTTAAATTATATAGTTTGATATATAAAAGAACTTTGGCTTCATTAATGAGTGATGCTAAAGTTAATCAAACTACTATTGTATTTGATAATAATGATTATAAATTTAAAACCTCTGGTCAAATATTGATATTTGATGGTTATTTAAAGGTTTATAAAGACTATGAATCTAGTGAGGATAAGATATTACCAGAATTAGGTAAAGAAGAGAAATGTATTAGTACTGATGTTTCTTCTTTACAACATTTTACTAAGCCACCGGCTCGATATACTGAAGCTAAATTAATTAAAGAAATGGAAGATTTAGGAATAGGTAGACCTTCTACTTATGCTAAAACAATTGATACTATTAAAGAGCGTAATTATGTAGAAATGGAAGATAAGAAGTTTAAACCTACAGAAATTGGAATTGAGACTACTGATAAATTACAAGAGTTTTTTAGTGATTTAATTAATGTTGAATATACTAGAGATATGGAAGAAGAACTTGATGATATAGCTGAGGGTTGTTTAGTTTGGAATGAAGTATTAAAGAAGTTTTATGATTTGTTTGAACCTAGAGTAAAGGATGCTTTTTCTGATATGGAAAAGAAAGCGCCAGAAGAAACTGGTGAAGTTTGTCCAGAATGTGGAAGTCCATTAGTTAAGAGAAAAGGACGTTATGGAGAATTTGTTGCTTGTAGTAATTACCCAGAATGTAAGTATGTAAAAAAAGAAGAAAAAGAAGTAGTTGAAATTATGGATTGTCCTTTTTGTAAAGATGGAAAAATAGTAGAAAAGAAAACACGTAAAGGAAAAATATTTTATGGATGTAGTAATTATCCTAAATGTAAGACTGCTTGTTGGGATAAACCTATAGGAGAAGTTTGCCCAGAATGTGGTAAGTTGTTAGTTGAAAAGAATAACATTGTTAAATGTAGTGAATGTAGTTATCAAAAATAATTAAGTTACTCATGAAGAGTGACTTTTTTTTTATTATTTGATATACTTCTTTTAGAAGAGTATGCTTTATGGGAGGTATTTATGGGATATAGATTATGGTATGGTACTTATGATGGTGTTTTAAGTAATTACTATAGTAGTGATAGTCCAATGTTTGGACAGTTTAATTTGTTTGAAGGAGAAAATTTGGTTAACGTTATTCCTTTATATGTAGATGGAAATGATGAATTTCCTATTGAAGATGTTGACTATATTACATCTGGATTTAAAAATGAAGCGGATTTTATGTCTAGTTTAGATTTTGATTTTGATGGCTTTTCATTTTCGGATAATCATATTTTGATGACACATGTTTATACTGGCTTAAAAGAGGATAGTATTATTTATGATAATCCTTTATTACGAAAATGTGCGTTTGAAGTTAAAAGTAAGAAAAAAATAGGATATACTGATAATGAGATTTGGCTTACGAGAAGTGATGAACTATTGGATTTTATTAAAAGACTTACTGAATACATAAAAAAAGAACGTTCAGCACAAGAAATTTTGAAATTAAGTTTATCTCCGAAATTAATGTTAGGCATTTCTAGATATCGTGATGATTATAATAAACATGTAACTAAAAGAGAAAAAAGTAATTTTAATATAATTTATTCTGGATGTTTAAAATATAGTAATCTACGTAAGCTTATTGTATGGGAGCAGAAACACTTAGCTAATCAAAAAGAAAAGAGAACTTTATCTTCTAAAAAAGGAGTGGAGACTAAAAATTTAAAAAAAGAGACTTTAATGTCATTTGGTAAACGTGAAAAAAACAAAAAGGAAGCTTTAACAACTGACTTTGTTGCTGGTATTTATGAAACTAGAGATAAAGAAGGTAATATTGATTGGGATCGTGTATGGAGTGAAAATAGTGCAGATGATATTTATAGGCCTAGTAATTTTGATGACTTACATAGAATAGGTTTCTTTGATGTTGATGGTACTGTTAATCCTTCTGGGTTTTCTGCTAGTGATGAGACTGGTAATTCCTTGGTGAAGAAAAAATGATTAAAGAATTAGAAGATTATAGAGACTATTTACAATATCAAAAAAATTATTCTTTGTATACTATAGAAAATTATTGTAGTGACATAGTACAATTTTTAGATTATTTAAATAGTGAAAATATTAATTTTAAAAATCTTCAGTATAGTGATTTAAGATTTTACTTAATGTTTTTAAAAGATAAAAAGGGAGAAAATAATTCTTCTATTGATAGGAAACTTAGTGCTTTACGAGGATTTTATAAATTTTTGGCTAATGAAGGAGTTATTAAAAATAATGTTTTTTCATTGATATCTGGATTAAAAAAAGAAAAGAAGTTACCTAGATATTTTGAATACAATGAATTAGAAGAACTATTTAAAGTTCCGGATTTAAGGACACCTTTAGGACAAAGAAATAGACTTATTTTGGAAATGCTTTATGGTACAGGAGTTAGAGTTGGAGAACTTGTTTCGATTAGTGTTTCTGATATTGATTTGGGAAGTAGAACGATAATTATTTTAGGTAAAGGTAATAAAGAAAGAAAAGTTACATATGGTGACTATTGTGATGAAATATTAAAATTATATCTTAATGATGGTTATTTAAGACTTAATGTTAAGAATAGTCAATATTTGTTTTTAAATAATACTGGTTCTTGTATTACTGAAAGAGGAATTAGATATGTTCTTGATCAGATAATTAAAGAAACTAGTTTAAATAAATCTATTTCTCCTCATGTGTTAAGACATAGTTTTGCGACGCATTTACTTAATGAAGGGTGCGATTTATTGACTGTGCAAAAACTTCTTGGCCATGAAAGTATTAGTGCGACACAAATTTATACTCATGTTACAACAGATAGACTTAAAGAAGTGTATTATAATAGTTTTCCTAGGGCTATTAAAGATGATAATAAAATATAGAAATTTGTTGATTTTACTTTAATTTTTTAGTTATTTTAGTTATAATAATGATGTTGGTGAGGATGTGGTGTCTTTATGGATTTTGAATTTTCTAGTAAAGAGGAACTTTATCATAGAGTTGGACCGGCACTTAGAAGTAAAGTTATGGAATTAAAAAGATTTGGTTACTCATATATAAAAGAGTCTGATGTATGGAACTTTTTAATTGAAACTAGATGGTGCAAGGCTCACGATTTAATGCTTTCAGATATTGTTGATGATATATTGAAAGCTGATAATAATCAAATTGATAAATATTTGAAAGAAAAATTAGGAAACAGTAGGACACAATATTTTGATAAAAATTTAGAAATTTTATGAGGTGAATTTACATGAAAAATAAGAACAAGGGTAAAAAGAAGGTTATTATTACTGCTTCTTGCTTATTTGTATTAGCAGTAGCGATTTGCTTGTTATTTATTCCATTATTTAAAGGATTAAAATTTGGTTTGGATTTACAAGGTGGTTTTGAAATTCTTTATAAAGTTGAATCTATTGATGGTTCTAAAATGAACAGTAGTAAGTTAACTGCTACTTATAAAACTTTAAGTAAAAGAATTGATAGTTTAGGTGTTAGTGAACCTGAAATTATTTTAGAGGGTAATGATAAAATAAGAGTAAAATTAGCAGGCGTTTCTGATCCTGAACAAGCACGTACACAGTTATCAACTGTTGCGACATTATCATTTAGAGATACTGATGATAATTTATTAATGACTAGTGAAGTTTTAAAAGCTGGTGGAGCTAAAGTTAGTCAAGATTCATCTGGAAATCCAGCTGTACTATTAACAGTTAAAGATAAAGATAAATTTTATGAAGTTACTAATGCTGTTAAAGATTATGATCAAAATATGATAGTTATTTGGCTAGATTATAATGGTATGACTGATAGTTTTGAAAAAGAAGGTAGTTTATGTGGTACTAGTGAATCTAATTGTTTAAGTGCCGCTACTGTATCACAGGGATTTGCTAGTGATGTTATTATTCAAGGTGATTTTACAGAAGATGAAGTTAGTAATTTAGTTGACTTAATTAACTCTGGTTCTTTGCCAAGCAAATTATCTGAAATTTCTTCTAAAACAGTAGGTGCTTCATTTGGCGATGACACGCTTCAAAAAACATTAGTAGCTGGTATTATTGGTGTTGCTTTAATCGGTGTGTTATTAGTAGTTGTATATCATTTTGCTGGTGCTATATCAACAATAGCAATGCTTCTATATACATTCTTAGTATTCTTAATATTCTGGCTAGTTGGTGGAGTATTAACACTTCCAGGAATTGCTGCTTTAGTACTTGGTATTGGTATGTCAGTTGATTCAAATGTTATTACATTTGCACGTATTAAAGAAGAATTATATAAAGGTAAAAGTTTACCATTAGCATATAAAGAAGGAGTTAAGAGTAGTCTTAGTGCTATACTTGATTCTAATTTAACTACTTTAATAGTTGCGATAATTATGTTTGTCTTTGGTGAATCTAGTATTAAAGGATTTGCTACTATGTTAATTATTACAATTATAGTTACAATGTTTACAATGGTATTCTTAACTCGTTGGTTATTAGGATTATTTGTTAAGACTAATTACTTTAATGATAAAACTAAATTATTTATTTCAGTTAATAAAGAGGATATTCCAAATCTTTCTAAAAATGAAAAAGTTAAGAAAGTACCATTTGGTAAATTTGATTTCTTAAAAAATAGAAAATTATTTGCTAGTATATCTGTTATTATTATAATTATTGGTGTTGTTACAATATCTTTTTGTGGTATGAATTTAGGTATTGATTATAGATCTGGTACTGATATAACTATTTCTACTGAAGATAAGTTAACTAAGAAACAATTAAATAAAGATTTAAAAGAATTAAAATTAAAGAGTTCTGATATAACAATTGGGACTGATGAGACTGTTATTAGAATAGATGATGCTTTATCTGGTGAAAAAGTTAAGGACGTTAATGCTTATTTTGAAGATAAGTATGAAGCTAAAGTTAATATAGGTGTTGTATCTAATATTGTACAAAAAGAATTAGTTAAAAATGCTTTCATATCAGTTATTTTGGCTTTACTAGGTATAATTATTTATGTATCATTTAGATTTAAGTTTAGTTATGCTGTGTCTGGTGTTGTTGCTTTAGTACATGATGTTTTGATTATGGTAGCGTTATTTGCAATATTTAATTTTGAAGTTACTTCAATGTTTATAGCTGCACTTTTAGCTATCATTGGTTATTCAATTAACGATACTATTGTTACATTTGATAGAATAAGAGAAAGAGTTAATGAAGTTGATGAGAGTAAATTAAAAGAAGAAAAATTTTATAATTTATGTAATACTAGTATTCAAGAAACATTTAGTCGTACTATTTATACTTCAATTACTACATTAATTCCTGTTATTACATTAATAATACTTGGATCTAAAGAGATATTAACATTTAATTTGGCTATGTTATTTGGCCTTATTGCTGGAACTTATTCTTCTATCTTTATAGCAACAGCATTATTTATGAAATTGGAAAAGAAAAATTTAGGTAAACCTAAAAAAGTAAAAAAAATATATACAGATGAATTTGAAGAAAAAAAGGTAAAAGGTGTAAACTGTTAGAGAGGAGTTGATTCCTACGTCAGTAAAAAGTGATAAAATTACATTTGAAGAAGTAAGGGAAGCTGTTTGTGCATATATTAATGATGAACAACAGCTTTCTGTTATAAATAAAGCTTATGAGTTTGCTCGTTTGAAACATTCTGGACAAGTTAGAAAATCTGGAGAACCATATATTATACATCCATTGAATGTGGCTTTAATATTAGCTAAAATATATGCTGATTATGAGACTATTTCAGCTGGATTAATGCATGATGTATTAGAAGATTGCGATTGTTCTGTTGAAGAAATGGAAGATGAATTTGGTGTTAACATAACAAGACTTGTTACAGGTGTTACGAGACTTAGTAGAATTAATTTTTCTACAGAAAATGAATACTTAATTGATTATTATAAGAAGATTATAGTAGGTATGAGTGAAGATGTTAGGGTTATTATTATAAAATTATCTGACTGTCTTCATAATATGAGAACTCTTTGGGCTCTTCCTGAAGATAGACAAAAGGCTAAAGCTCATGAAACTTTAGATATTTTTGCTCCTATTGCACATCATTTAGGTATTCATAAAATTAAAAGTGAGTTAGAAGATTTATCTTTACGTTATTTAAAACCAGATGTTTTTTATGATATAGCAGAGAAACTTAACAAGACAAAACTAGAACGTGATAAGACTGTTTTTGATATGCAGAAAGAAGTTTCTGAATTATTAGATGCTCATCATATTAATCATGAGATTAAAGGTAGAGCGAAGAGTATTTACAGTATTTATAATAAACTTGATAAGGGCAAAAAGTTTAGTGATATCTATGATTTATTAGCATTAAGAATTCTAGTACATACTGAACAAGAATGTTACTTGGCTTTAGGTATTATTCATTCTAAGTTTAGACCATTGCCAAAGAGATTTAAAGATTATATTGCGATGCCTAAACCTAATATGTATCAGTCATTACATACAACAGTTTTTGGAATTGATGGATATTTATTTGAAATTCAGATTAGAACTTATGATATGGATGAGGTTGCTGAAAATGGTATAGCGTCTCATTGGGCATATAAAGAAGGTTCTGGAGCAGTTAAAGCAGATATTTTAAATAAAACAGAACAGAAATTACAATTCTTTAAATCAATAATAGACTTATCAAGAGATAAGATGAGTAGTGAAGAATTTGTTAATAGTGTAAAAGATGAATTGTTAAATAATAATATTTATTGTTTTACACCTAAAGGTGATGTTATTGAATTACCAGTAGGAGCTACTCCTTTAGATTTTGCTTATAAAATACATACTCGTGTTGGAGAAACTACAGTTGGAGCAATTGTAAATAATAATATAGTTCCTTTAGACTATGAACTTAAGAATAATGATATTGTTAAGATCAATACAAATAAGAGTTCAAATCCATCTAAAGAATGGATCAACATGGTTAAAACTACTCAGGCTAGAAATAAAATTAAAAGTTTTTTTACTAAAAATGAACGTGAAGTTTATATTGAACGTGGAAAAGATAGTCTTGAAAAAGAATTAAGAAAAAGAAAAATTGCCTTTGCTAGTTTCTTTACTGATGAGAATATTAAGAAGATATGTGAAGATATTAATTGTTTAGATTTAGATGAAATATATTTAATGGCTGGTAATGGTAGAGTACCAGTAAACGCTATTATTAATATTATTGATAAGAGTGAAGAAGTTGTTACTCCTAAAAACATTAAAATTACTTCTAGTAATACTGATGCTGATATTATTGTTACAGGGATTGATAAAGTTAAAGTTAATTTAGCTAATTGTTGTAATCCGGTTTATGGTGATGAAATCATTGGCTATATTACTAAAGGTAATGGTATTTCTGTTCATAGAATTAATTGCCATAACTTGGAGATGTTAGAAGATAGAACTTTAGAAGTTATTTGGGGCTCTAATTCTAATAAAAGATATTATACATCTTTAATTGTTTATACTAATACTAGTGATAGTCATATGCTCGATTTAATGCAAAGTATTTCTATGCTTAATATTAGTGTTGATGAGATAAAAACAATTAGTAGAGTTGATAATATTTTATATGAGGTTGGCTGTTATGTAACTGGACTTGAACAATTAAATAAGGCTATTATGACTCTTAATAAAGCTAATTATATAGATAAAGTAGAAAGAGTGATGCGATGAGAGTTTTGGTACAAAGAACTGGTAAAGCTAGTGTTAAAGTTTCTAATAAAGTCGTTGGTAAAATAGATCATGGATTAGTGCTTTTAGTTGGATTTACTGATGGAGATGATATTGGCAAAATTGAATACATAGCTAAAAAGGTTGTTAATCTTAGAATTTTCCCAGATGATAATGGTGTTATGAATAAAAGTATTTTAGATTATTCTGGTAAGATTTTATCTGTTTCACAATTTACTTTATATGCAAGTTGTGAAAAAGGAAATAGGCCTAGTTATATTAAAGCTATGAAAAATGATGAGGCAGTAGAGTTATATAACTTATTTAATAAAGAACTAGAAAAATATGTAGAGGTTGAAACTGGTATCTTTGGTGCTGATATGGAAGTTAATATTACTAATATTGGTCCAACAACTATTCTTTTAGAGAGGTGATATGGCGTGTTTTCCAATAAACTAAATTATAAAATTATTAATTTGACATTTTTTTTAGGTTTACTTTATATAGCAATTACTAATGTAGGTGTTTGGTGGGGTGTTCTAATGAAAATTATTTCAGTAATGGCTCCATTTATTGTAGGATTTATTTTTGCATATGCACTTACACCTTTGATTACTTGGCTAGAGAAAAAAGGTTTACATAAAGGATTTGCGGTTACGACTACTATTATTTTAATATTATTTTTATTAGTTGGACTTATTGCGATTGTATTACCTTTACTTTATGATCAATTGTCATTATTAATAAAAATGACTGGTGAGGTAATTGAGAATATAGGATTGAAGTTTGATATTAACCTTGGTAATTTTGAAATACAGATAACTGATTATTTAAATGATACTTTAAAAGATATTGGTAGTATGATTTCATCTACTACTATTGGTTTTGTTTCAAAATCTATTAATTTTGTTAGTAAATTTATTGTTGGATTTGTTGGATTTATTTATTTCTTAGCAGATATGGAGAAAATTAGACATTGGTTTAAAAACTTAGTTTTGTCTTTTGGAAAGAAAACATATAAATATTTTAAATGTTTAGATAATGAAATTAGTAATTATTTAAAAGGACTTGGAATATTTATGTTAATTCAGTTAATTGAATATAGCTTTTTGTTTTTTATAATTGGACATCCAAACTGGTTAATACTTGGTATTCTTGCTTGTTTAACTACTGTTATTCCTTATTTCGGTGGTTTAATTACTAATGTTATTGCGATTATTATGGCGAGTGTTGTTTCTAAGCCTTTAGTTATTGCGACTATTGTTATATGTTTGATATTTCCTCAAATCGATGGCTATTTTACATCACCTAAAGTATATGGTAAAACAAATGGTGTTAATCCTTTAATAACTATTATGGTTGTTTCAGTTGGGGGAACTTTAGCTGGAATGGTTGGTATAGTTGTGGCACTTCCTTGTTACTTATTATTAAGAACTACATATAGATTTTTTGAAGAAGACTTAGAAAAAGGTCTTGATAAAGTAAAGGGTAGTATTTAGGTTTTTTCTTTTCGGGTGGTTTGGTATGAGAATAAATGAAGATTATAGTGATATTGAAAGACAAATAAAAGATTTAAGTCAGTTTTTGGAAACTTGTACTAATAAAAGTCGATATTATTCTGTTTCTTCTTCTTTTGAAATGCTTAATTATTTATATTGTTTGAGATACGGATATGAATTTTTATCAGGAGAAGTAGCTGATAATATAGCAAGAAAAAGTATGGAACTTTATCAGGAAATATTGGAAAATGAAAAGTCAGTTTTCTTAAGAAATAAACAATTTCATAAAGATACATTTTGTGAAACCTATTTTGGTCCTAGTAGTAGTTTTCTTAAACCTTCTCGTAGTAGTTACTTGGAGAAGATGAGAAATAGTGAAAAAGCAAAACTAAAAACGGGTGAAGATAAAGAAATACTTGAAGCATTTTTTAAAGAAAAATTTCCAGAAGGTTCAGATATATTAGGAGAGTTATTAGAACGAGGCCATTTATATAAATTTTTTGGTGAAGATGATGGACTTTCTGATGGATTTATGACATTTAATAGATGTGATAATGCCGCAAATGTATTTTTAAAAGATGATGTTTGTTCTCTTTCTTCTTTAGTAACTTTAGTACATGAACTTGGACATGTTTATGATTTTTCTGATAGTGTTAGAACTTTTACAGATGAAGAGAAGGCAAGATATGCTTTTGGGCCTTATATTGAGGTTATGTCTTGTTATTATCAACAGTTATTTTTAGATTATTTAATTAATAATGATATTAGAGTAGAAGAGGCTACTGTAGCATTTTTTGAATTGTATTCAGCTTTCTTTCATAATTTGGATAATGCTTTGTTATTGTCACTTGTTTCAGATGATGAATATAGATTAATAGTAGGTAATGATTTTAAAAAGAGAGAAGTTATTAGTCTCTTAAAAGAAAGTTCTTTGACAGAAGATTATGATTTTGATGATAATTGTGCTTGGACTGTTATGTCTGGTACTAAAGAAATTGGTTATAGTTATGGGATACTTCTTTCAAATATGTTAATTGATGGTAGTATTTCAAAAGATGACTGGTTTAATTTACGAGCTAAAGAATTTGATAGTAGTAGTTTAACGTCTATTGGTTTTTCCAAAGATAAAGCTAATAAATGTTTAGTTAAAAGAATGGATACTTTTATGAAAAAATAAGTAACATTTTTTTAAAAGTGTGCTATAATAGGTATATCTTCTTGGGAAAGAGTAGATTTTATAAATATTTTTAGAGAGAGTATGGCTGGTGAAAATACTTATATTTAGAAATTGAAGACATCTCATAAAAAAAGAAGCGGGTTACTTCGTTATAAAGTATTAAGAGTATAAAATAAGGTGGCACCATGAATGTTTAATTCATCCTTTGGCGGTGGCATCTTTTTATTTTAGGAGGGAATTTATGATACAAAGACAAAAGGGCTGTAACGATATTTATGGACGTGAGGCTAAGATTTGGAAATATGTTGATGGTGTTATTGATGCATTAATGGAGAAGTATAATTATACTTATATTAGAACACCATTATTTGAATCTACAGAATTATTTCATAGAGGTGTTGGAGAAACTACAGATATTGTTTCTAAAGAAAGTTATGATTTTGAAGATAAGTCTGGTAGAAAAATTACTTTAAGACCAGAAGGTACTGCTGGTGTGGTTAGAGCTTATATTGAAAATAAAATGTATGGTGATGCTAATCAACCTGTAAAAGTTTATTATAATGGTACAATGTATCGTTATGAAAGACCTCAAGCTGGTAGAGATAGAGAACTTACACAATTTGGTATGGAAATACTTGGAACTGATGATCCAATGTCTGATGCTGAAATTATTAGCGCTGCAGTAAATTTATATAAAATGTTAGGACTAAAAGAAATTAAAGTTAATATTAACAGTTTAGGCGATAATGAAAGTCGTAATGCTTATCGTGAAGCTTTAATAAAATATTTTAAGCCTCAAGTAAAAAATCTTTGTGAAGATTGTCAAGAACGTCTTTTAAAGAATCCATTAAGAATATTAGACTGTAAAGTTGATGCTCTTAACGAGATATTAAAAAATGCTCCTACTACTTTAGATTATTTAAATGATGAGAGTAGAGATAGATTTGAAAAGGTTCAAGAATACTTAGATATTATGCAAATTAAGTATGATATTAATCCTAGAATTGTTCGTGGACTTGATTATTATAATCATACTGTTTTTGAAATAGAGGCTAAAGTTGAAGGATTTGGATCTAATAATGTCATTGGTGCAGGTGGAAGATATAATGGTTTGGTTAGTCAATTGGATGGACCTGAAACGGCATGTGTAGGATTTGCATCAGGAATTGGTAGACTTGTTATGGCTTTAGAACTTGAAAAAGTAAAATTGCCGATAGTTGAAGATATAGATTTATTTTTAATGTATGTTAATGATGATGAAAAGAAGTATGCAACTTATTTAGCACAAGAATTAAGAATGGCTGGATTTATTGTTGATACTGAGTATACTGGTAGAGGATTAAAAGCACAATTTAAACAAGCTGATAGATTAAATGCTAAATTTACATGTGTTTTAAATAGTGAAGATTTAGATAATAATGAAGTTAAAATTAAAAATAATAAAACAAAAGAAGAAGAAATAATTAGTTTGGATGTTTTATTATATTATTTAGATGAAAAGATAACATCTGTTGATGATTGTTCTTATGGTGATGAGTGTTCTTGTGGCGATGATTGTTCTTGTGGCGATGATTGTTCTTGTGGCGATGGATGTTCTTGTGGCGATGATTGTTCTTGTGGCGATGATTGTTCTTGTGGCGATGATTGTTCTTGTGGCGATGGATGTTCTTGTGGCGATGATTGTTCTTGTGGCGATGATTGTTCTTGTGGCGATGATTGTTCTTGTGGCGATGGATGTTCTTGTGGCGATGATTGTTCTTGTGGCGATGATTGTTCTTGTGGCGATGATTGTTCTTGTGGCGATGGATGTTCTTGTGGCGATGATTGTTCTTGTGGCGATGATTGTTCTTGTGGCGATGATTGTTCTTGTGGCGATGGATGTTCTTGCAAGCATTAAGGAGGTAAAAATTTATGAAAGAAATTGAAAACAATAGTTTAAGACTTAGTGATAAAGATAGAAAAGTCACTTTATTTGGTTGGGTACAAAAGAAACGTGACTTGGGCGGAGTTTGTTTTATAGATTTAAGAGATCGTTCTGGAATAGTTCAATTAGTTGCGAGAGGAGGAAAATGTTATGATATTGCTTCTTCTTTAAAGAGTGAATCAGTTATAAAAGTAAAAGGTATTGTTAGTGAAAGGGAATCTAAGAATAAAAATATTCCAACTGGAGATATTGAAATTGAATTATCCGAAATTGAATTATTAAATTCTAGTAATGATTTACCGTTTGAAATTAGTGATGATACTACTGCTTTAGAAGATACAAGATTAAAGTATAGATATTTAGATATTAGAAGAAGAAATGTTACTAATAATTTAATTACAAGACATAAGATTACTATGGCAATCAGAAACTTTTTAGATAAAAATAATTTTTTAGAAATTGAAACACCAGTACTTTGTAAATCTACACCAGAGGGTGCTAGAGATTATTTAGTTCCTAGTCGTGTTAATAAAGGAAAATTCTATGCACTTCCTCAGTCACCACAGATATTTAAACAATTACTAATGGTTGGCGGAATTGAAAGATACTTTCAAATAGCTAAGTGTTTTAGAGATGAAGATTTAAGAAGTGATAGACAACCTGAATTTACACAGGTAGATATGGAAATGAGTTTTGTTGATCAAGATGATGTTATGGACCTTATGGAAAAATTAATTGCTCATGTATTTAAAGAAATTAAAGGAATAGATATTAAGTTGCCTTTAATGAAAATGAAATATGATGATGCGATTAGTAAATATGGTTCTGATAAGCCTGATTTAAGATTTGATATGCCTATTTGTGATATTACTGAAATTTTTAAAAATACTAATTTTTCTGTATTTAAAAATATAGTAGAAGAAAATGGTATTATAAATTGTTTGGTAGTTAAAGATGCTGCTAGTAAATATTCTCGTAAGGGACTAGATCAGTTAACTGAATTTGTTAAAAATTATAAGGCATCGGGCTTAGCATATTTAAAATTTGAAGATGAAGTTACTGGTAGTATTGCGAAAGTTGTTTCTGGAGAAGAAATTAGTAGATTAAGAGATTTATTGAGTATTGAAAAAAATGACTTAGTACTTATTATTGCTGATAAAAAGTATAATGTTGTAAAGACTTCTCTTGGTGCTTTAAGATGTAAATTAGCTCGTGAACTTGATTTAATTAAGAAGGATGACTTTAAATTACTTTGGGTAGTTGAATTCCCTTCATTTGAATATAGTGAAGAAGAGGGAAGATATGTAGCTTGTCACCATCCATTTACTTCCCCTTTAGATAGTGATGTAGATAAACTTATTGATGATAAGGCACATTGTTATTCAAAAGCTTATGATATTGTTATCAATGGTTATGAAGCTGGTGGTGGTTCTATTCGTATCCATGATGAAAAAGTTCAGGAGAAGATGTTTAGAGCTTTAGAATTAACTGAAGATGATATTAAAAATAAATTTGGTTTCTTCGTAGAAGCTTTAAAATATGGTACACCTCCACATGGTGGTTTAGCTATTGGCCTTGATAGATTAACAATGTTACTTACTGGAACAGAAAATATTCGAGATGTTATTGCTTTTCCTAAAACAGCAAGTGCATCATGTTTAATGAGTGAATGTCCAAATACAGTAGATAAAAAACAATTAGATGAATTAAATATTCAGATTAAAGAAGTTGCGTAAAATACGTAACTTTTTATTTTCTATATATATTGTTTTTATTTAAATTATGATATACTTGTTTTGTAAAGAAAATATGGTGATTATTATGAAAGCTACAGAAATGAAGGAAGAAAAAGTTTCTAGTTCTAAACTTGAGTCAAAAAAAAATAGTGATAAAGACGAAAAAAAGAAAAAAGATGAAAAGAAACAGAACAAAGAAAAAAAAGTTAAGAAGAAAAAGAAACTTAAACAGTCTGATATAAAAAAGTATTCCTCTAATCAAATTGATCATGTTATTTTAAAGATAAAAGCTAATGAAAGAAAGTATACAATTATTACTGTTAGTGTTATTTTAGTTGTCTTTCTAATTAGTTCTTACTTTGTTTTTTCGAAGATACAAAAAACTAAGTCTGATGCAGTATTTAGAACTGGTAGTTTATACTATGAATTTGGAAAGAATACTACTGGTTTGGGTGATACTATTAATTTAGTTGATACCTTACCATTATCAGATAAAGAAGGATTAAAGACAAAAAAATATACAGTGAAAATATATAATAAGTCTGACGTAGAAAAGACATTTCAAATATTTATTTCGGATGATGAAGAAATGATTAAATATGATGAATGTAGTAATAGACTTACTGATAGAAAATATGTTAAATATAGTATTAATAGGGAAGAGGCTTTTTATTTAGATGAGAAAGATTTGCCTGTTATTGAAGATATAATAAAACCTAATGAAGAGCTTAGTTTTAATTTACATGTTTTTGTAGGCGAAGAATATAATTTAAATAAAAAAATACATTATCATGGAAGAATAGTTATCAAGGAGAAAAATGGAAAAAAAGAGTGAAACTTAATGTTATTAGCTTCACTCTTTTATAAATTCAAAAATTATTTTGTTTGTTAAATATGGATATTGTAAGTATGAAAAATGATTTCCTTTTGGGAAGATTATAAGAGCAGAATTTTTAATTAGGTTATTCATTTTATAGCCATCTTTTAATGGCGTATCTTTGTCTAAATTGCCCCAGAGTAATAGTGTTTCGCTTTCAATACTTTTTAAGTAATATATAAGGTTTTCATTAATTATGTTTTTAAATGTTTTATGCATATTTTTTGGAAGATTTTGATAGTCTGTAGAGCCAAAAATTTTGAGTATTTTTTGACGATAATATTCTTGTTTTAACTTTGGTAAAAGACAGGTTAATTTTTTTAGGATTTTGTAAGTTGTTTGTTTTGTAAGAGCTTTTAAGTTTTTCCTTGGCTTTATGGAAGCAGCATCTATCATGATAATTTTATCAATTTTTTCTTTATAATATCCTGTCAATAAAGTAGCAATTCTTCCACCAAAGGAATGGGCTATTATTATAGGATTTTTTATTTGCATTTCATCTAAAAAGTCGCGAACTAAATTTGTATAATCATATATTGTAAGTTCTTTTTCAGGAATAGGACTATTTCCAAAACCTGGATAATCTATAATATAAATAGTGTTGTTATCTTTGAAAAAGTTGATGATATTTGTAAATGTTGTTCTGGTATTTCCCCAACCGGGTAGTATTAAAATAGTTTTTTTGTTATCACCATATTTTTCATAATAGATTGACACTTCTTTATTATTAAAATACATATAATTCACCTATAGTAATGTATGTTTTTGTGTCTACTTAGGTGAAAAGGCTTGTAATAATTTTTTTAGATATGATATAATATATTTGTCAGATGGATGCGACACCGGCACTTTTAAAACCGACTAAAGTAACGATACGGGAGTTCTGATCTACTATTGGTGTTGAAAACTTATATTTATATAAGAATCCTAAAAATAGTGTAGGGACACCCACCTGGAATAAAGTACAGGTTTTATCGTTTGTTAGGACGCTCTGTTCTGACTTTTTTGTTTACAAGGAATTCTTGATATGACTGTTAAAACGTGATATAATAAGGCATGCGAGGTGAAGTAAGATGTTAGTGTTACCAATTGTTAATAGAAATAGAATACTTAATGTTTGTGTGTCTATTAAAGATGCTTCTAAAGTTAGAACTGGTGTTAAATTGGAAGATACTATGCCTAGTGATATTTTAGTTAATGGTAGAAGTTTTTTAGCCTCTTCATTTAGTGAATCTAGTGACAATAAATCTATTATTGATTTTATTAGAGCAAATTCTATTTTATATAAAAGAGATGTTGTAGTAACTACAAAGTCTGGTACTGGTGAAGATACTTATGATGTGTATGAAGTACCATTACCTTTAAGAAAAGTTAATGAAGCTATGGATAATTTGTATGTTGATACTATATTAGATATGCAGAAAGAAACTCCTGGTGTTACAAAGGGTAAGTATTTATCCTTAAATAAGGTCGGGTTGAATGAGGTTTTTTCTGATGATAATTTATCTATAGTTAAAAGAATAGTTTCAAATAATCCTAATCCTGATACTTGGACGCAGTTATTTAGAGAGAATGGTGTTTTGGATTTAGTTGGAACACTTGATTTTATTAGAATGTTTGACTGTACTGTGATTGGACAAGCTTCTGTTATGGAAGATACTCTTCAACAAGTATTAGAGTCTTTTGATAAACTTCATTCTAAAGATACTAAAAGTCTTAAAAAGTATTATAATATGGCATTAGAAAATAGAGATATTTACGCAAAAATGTCATATGTAAATAAACTTATTTATGATAGACCATTTGATTTAATTCAGTCATCTAGTCAAAAGAATAAACAATTTGTTAAGACTGATACTTCTTCTTGGGAGAGTAGAAAAAGTGCATAAGTTTGATAGATTTAAAAAATTGATTAGTGATGCTTCTTTTAAAAATATTTCTTGTAAAACTGTTTTGGTTGTTGGCATTGGTGGAGTAGGAGGCTATGTTGTTGAAGCATTGGTTCGCTCTGGTATAGGCAAAATTATTATTGTTGATGGAGATATCGTTGATGAGACTAATATCAATAGGCAAATAATTGCTTTAAATTCTACTGTGGGACAGTATAAGGTGGATGTATTTGAAAGACGAATAAAAGATATTAATGAAAAGTGTGAAGTTGTTAAAATTAATAAGTTTATTGATGCTTCTAATATGGATATTTTATTTGATTATGAATTTGATTATTTAGTTGATGCTTGTGATACTGTTTCTACTAAATTGGCGATTATTGATAGATGTATTTTAGAAAAAAGAAAATTTATTTCAAGTATGGGTACTGGTAATAAATTGGATCCTAGTATGTTAGAAATTGTTGATGTTAGAAAAACTGTTAATGATCCTTTGGCAAGAATCGTTCGAAAACATATTAAGAATAAAAGAATAAACGATAAAGTTTTAGTTTTATCATCAAGAGAGTTACCTATTAAAACAGGAGATAGAATACCTGGCTCAACTTCTTTTGTACCTAGTTCGGCTGGATTGTTAATAGCTAGTTATATTATTAGAACTTTTATAAATGAAAACAATTAAAAACTCAAGATTTTTTCTTGAGTTTTCTTGTATTTTAAAATTTTCTATATAGACCAACGGCTTTTCCTAGAATTGTTACTTCTTTTAAAATTATTGGTTCCATTGTATCATTTTCTGGTTGTAGTCTAAAATAGCCAGCTTCTTTATAGAAAGTTTTTACGGTTGCCTCATTATCAGAATTCATAGCAACAACGGTGTCTCCATTATTAGCTGTATTTTGACGTTCAACAATTAAAATGTCACCATCATATATTCCTACATTTATCATTGACTCACCTGATACTTTTAAAGTGAATATTTCTTTTTTAGGATTTATTAAGTTTGTGGGAATAGCGAAATATTCATCGGGTGTTTCAATTGCTTCAATAGGTGTACCAGCAGTTACTTTCCCTAGTAATGGTACTTCGGATATTTTTTCATCTTTTTCAATAAATTCATTTGGTACTAGTATTTCAATAGTTCTATTTTTACTATTACCTTTTTTTATGTATCCTTTTTCTTCTAGTTTAGTTAAATGAAAGTGAATAGTTGCTGGAGAGTTTAGGTGAGCTTGAGCTCCTATTTCTCTGACTGTAGGTGGATAACCGTTTTTGGCAACTAACTTTTTAATTACTTGTAATATATATTCTTGACGAGCAGTAAGTTTTTCCATAATTATAATCTCTCCTTTATGTATCTAGTTTAACATCATATTTGTAAAATGTCAAACAAATGTTTAAATTTATCATTGACACGAACAAGTGTACGAGATATAATTAAATTGTAATTGAAAAGGAGTGATGATTATGACAATGAAAATTAATTTAAAGAAAGGATTATTTATATTAGTAATTTATAGTTTTATGACTTTGTGCTTGTTTATGGCTTCTGATCATTTGAGACGACTTGAAAATAATTATAATAGTAGTAATACTTACGTAAATGTTGATAAGTAGTTAGAAAAATAATGATTGTTTGTGTTATACTAGTTAATAGGTGATACAATTATGAAAAAAATTATTTTAGTAGATGGTAATAATCTTTTATTTAGAAGTTTTTACGCTACTGCTTATCAAGGTGTTATTATGAAGAATTCTAAAGGTTTTCCTACTAATGCTTTGTATGGCTTTATTAATATGATGAATAAAATTATTAAGGAAGAAGAGCCTAATTATATACTTGTGGCATTTGATAAAGGAAAAACCTTTAGACATGATAAGTATGATTCTTATAAAGCTGGTCGTATTGAGATGCCTGATGAGTTAAAATTACAATTTCCTAAGGCTAAAGAAGTATTAGATGCTTTTGGAATTAAGCATTTTGAAATTGATAATTATGAGGCTGATGACATTATAGGTACTTTGGCAAGAATTGTAGATGAAGAAGATGAGTTTATTGCGACTATTGTTAGTAGCGATAAAGATTTATTACAATTAATTAGTGATGAGGTTGTTGTTAAGCTTTTGAAACAGTCTGGTCATATTATGATGGATAGAGATGAGTTTATGAAAACTTATCAGGTTGAGCCAGCTAGAATGGTTGATTTAAAGGCTTTAATGGGTGATGCCAGTGATCATATTCCAGGTGTAAAAGGAATAGGTGAGAAAACAGCTATTAATTTATTGGCTAAGTATGGTACTTTAGATAATTTATATGCAAATATAGATAGTGTTACGGGAAAAACAAAAGAAAAGTTATTGGCTGATAAAGATAACGCTTATATGAGTTATGATCTTGCTACTATATATAAAGAAGTACCATTAGACTTTACTTTGGAAGACTGTAAATATGGAATTACAGATAAGAGTCAGTTGACTAATGTTTTGGAAGAATTAGAGTTTCATTCATTATTAAGAAAATTGGATTTAGATGATTCAGTTGAAGAAAAAAGGAAAGAAAAAGAAGAAACTAAAGAATTATTTATAGATGATATAGAACAATTTAAAAATAAAGATTTTGCATATTATCTAGAAACTAGAGGGTCTATTTATAGTAAGAGCGAAATACTCGGAATTGGTATTTATGATGGAGAAAAAGGATATTTTATAAATAAAGATAATATAGAAAAATACAAAGATATATTTTCTTCTGATGTATGGAAATTTACATATGACTATAAAAAGTCTTTAGTAGTATTAAATTCTTTAGATGTTAAATTTAAAAATGTTTCATTTGATACAATGATAGCAGCTTATTTACTTGACTATGTTGTAAAAGATGATATTAGTTTTGTAGCAAGAAATTTTGATTATCAGTTGCCAATATATGAAGATACTTATGGAACTGATAAGAGACCTATAGAGGTAGAAGAAGAAAGGTTAAAAGAAATTTGTTGCCAAAAGGCACAATTTATTTATGAGACGAGAGATAGATTATTAAAGGAATTAAGCGATGATGGAGAACTTGATTTATTTAATAATATTGAGATGCCATTAGCTGAAGTTTTGGCTGATATGGAAATTACAGGTATTAAGGTTGATGTAGACTATTTAACTAATGTAGAACTTGAATTGAAGGAAAAGTTAGAAAAAAAAGAAAAAGAAATTTATGAATTAACTGGTACTCAGTTTAATATTATGTCTCCTTCGCAACTTTCTAAAGTATTGTTTGAAGATTTGGCTATTGTTTATCCTAAGAAAGTTAAAGATAATAAGTATTCTACTAGTAAGGATATATTAGATAAGATTATAGATTTTCATCCAGTAGTTTCTAAGATACTTGAATATCGTACTTTAGCTAAGCTTTATACAAACTATGCTGTTGGATTAAAGACAGAAGTAAGAGAAGATGGAAGAATTCATACAATATTTACACAGACTCTAACTAGAACTGGTAGACTCTCTAGTATTAGTCCTAATTTACAGAATATTCCAGCTAGAGCAGAGTATTCAGCTTTAATTAGAAAAGCTTTTGTTCCTGATCTAAATTCAAAAATACTTTCTAGTGACTACTCACAGGTTGAACTTAGAGTTTTTGCTTCTATGTCTAAGGCTACTAATCTAATCAATGCTTTTAAGAATGATGAGGATATTCATACAAGAACGGCTGCTGATATATTTAAAGTAGATATGTCTTCTGTTACTAAAGATATGAGAAGAACTGCTAAAGCAGTTAATTTTGGTATTTTATATGGTATTAGTAGTTTTGGACTTTCAGAGGATTTAGGTATTGATTTAAAAACAGCAAAGAAATTTATTGATGATTATTTAGAAACTTATCCTGGTATTAGAGATTTCCAAGCTAAAGAGATAGCGGATGCTTATACTAATGGATATGTTAGAACATTAATGAATAGAAAAAGAGTAATAGAAGAATTGAAAAATAAAAATTATATGATACGTTCATCTGGAGAAAGAATGGCTTTAAATACTCCTATTCAAGGAACGGCTGCTGATATATTGAAAAAGGCAATGGTTGAAATATATAGGGAATTTAATAAACGTAATTTAAAGAGTAAAATGTTAATTCAAGTACACGATGAACTTGTGTTTAATGTTTTAGACACTGAGTTAAATGAAGTTAGTGCAATTGTTAGAGAAATAATGGAAAATACTTTTAAAATAGATGTACCTTTAAAAGTTGATATTGAAATTGGTAACAATTGGTATGAAGCTAAGTAGGAGCTAGAATGTTATGGAGTATACATATAACGTTTATGATAATATTTATCAATTAATATTATCTGGGAAGAAAAATATTGAAGTTAGACTATTAAATGAAAAGTCAGAAAAAATTTTAAATGGTGATTTTATAACATTTAATAATCTTGAGAAAAAAGGATTATATATTAAGACAAAAGTTATAAAAAAGACTATTTATAAGGATGTAGAAGAATTATTATTAGATAATGATATTGAAATGATTCTTCCGGGAAGTTCTAAAGAAGACTTAGTTAAAATATTACATAAAATATTTAAGGATGATTTTAATGGTTGTAAACTAGTAGCTTTTAAATTTAAGTATCTTGAAAGTAATTTAGATATTTAGATTATTTTGGAGGTGGTGTTATGCCTGAAAAGCCAGAGGTAATTACAGTTAGCAATAGTTTAAAGCCAAGATTAGTAGGAAAGAAGATTACTGGATGTAATGTTTACTGGGATAATATTATTGCATATCCTATAACTGAAGAATTTAAAAAAGAAATTATTAATCAAAAAATTTTAGATGTTACTACACGGGGAAAATTTATTAAAATTATATTGGATAAAGATATATTATTAATTCATTTGAGAATGGAGGGAAAGTTTTTCTTTAGAAAGAAAAATGATCCAATTGTTAAACATGAACATGTTGAATTTATATTAGATAATGATATTAGTTTTAGATATCATGATGTTAGAAAGTTTGGAAAGATGTATTTGATTGATAAGGATAAAGTTAATGATGTTAAACCTTTATCAGAACTTGGATATGAATTTGATGATGATAATTTGACTAAAGAATATTTATATGAAAAACTTCATAATAAGAAGTTGCCAATAAAAACAGCTTTACTTGACCAAGGTATTATTGCAGGTATTGGTAACATTTATGATGATGAGATACTCTTTAGAAGTAAGATTAGTCCATATAGAAAATCTTGTGATATTTCTGTAGATGAATGTGATGATTTAATAAAAAATACTAGACTTGTTTTAAGTGAGGCTATAAAAAAAGGTGGGACAACAATTAAGAGTTTTACTTCTAGCGAAGGTGTTCATGGTTTATTTCAAAATGAATTATTAGTTCATGGTAAGAAGAAAGAAGTTTGTCTAAATTGTTCATCTCCAATAGAAATTTGTAGAATTGCTGGACGTGGTACTTATTATTGTCCTAAATGTCAAAAATAATATTTGAGAAGACATTTCAATTGAAATGTCTTTTTTTTGCTTGTTTTTTTCTTGAAACTTGTTTTTTCTGTTGAAATTTATTGACAAAATGTTAATTTAGCTTTATTATAATGAGCTAATTCAGGAGGGTTTAGTATTTATATATTAGCCAGTTCGGGTTCGGTTGATTTTATTTATTTGATTCTCTTGATAAAAAACGTTGGATATTATGTATAAATTTTTACTAATATCTAAACAATATTATTGGGAGGAAAATATGAAAAAATTATTTAAAAACGTTTTGTTGATATTATTACTTGCATTAGGATTTGTGTTTGGAAATTTAGATGTATATGCAGAAGAAATTGATACATCTAAATGGAAAACAGCTCCTATAGAAAAATTAACAACGAGTGATGGACTTACTATTGTTCCTAATATGGAAAAGTCTAATTTAGAAATTGACTATGGTTGGGGAGATTTTTCTGGTGAACTTGTATTAGATGTTACAATTCCAACAGATTATGATAAGGAAGAAATTGTTATTGCCCCAGAAGCTTTTGAAGAAATTTCAAAATTAATTTATGAAAACATCAAAGAATATGGTTATGAAGATTATTTTGATGAAAATTATTTTCAATTTCAAAATGCTTTTCAAGCTGGTGATAATTTTAAGATTACTTTAGTAATTAATAACTTGTCAAAATTTGATTATTATTACGAAGAAACATCTTTTGAAATATTTCCTACAGAACCTATTGTTTATGTAGAGAAAGACTCTAGTGCTGAGGGAACTGGTGAATATTTATTTAATGGAATGGAATTACCTGAAGGATTTATGTTTAGAAGAACTTATAATACTGCATTAAAGGCTTTAATTCCTAATTCTTCTGCTAAAAAAATGACAGATGAGAATATAGATGTTGCATTAAAAAATGCTGGTTATGCTGGTATAGAAGAATATGATAAATATTTATTGGATTTTTATAATAAAAAGTATAGTACATCTTATACAAGATTGGATCAATTCAATAAAGGTATAATTAGAGAAATTCTTTCTGATGTTGATCCATTATATGTGTTAAATGTACCTTATAGAAAAGGATTAGGACTTAACTTTGTTTCATCAAATCCTGTTCGTGCAAAAGAATCTATAGATGCTGCATTAGAAAAAAAAGGATATAATGATCCATTAAAATATATTTTAGATTATTATAATGTTTCTAATATTTCGGAATTAACTGATGATATGATTAATGAACTTTATTCATTTGCTGGTAATGAAACTAGTGGATATTCTATAGAATCAAATAAAACAGTATTAGTGCTTGCATATAATTTCTTTAATAATGAATGTTTATCATTCTATTTTGATGAAAAAAATGATGCTGGCGAGTATGTTAATAACTCTGAAATAAATAATGCTGATTATACGGGTACTAATTATTCAATAGGATCATATATGAGAGATGAGACTAAAGGTGATAAAGAAATTCTTGAACGTGCTGGTATTTTAAAATCAGGTTCAGAAAGCACTTTATCTGGAGTATTACAAAATGTAGGTGTTTATACTCCTAATGCTTATATTGGGTATAACTTTATGGTTGATTTACAACTTAAATATAAAGCTAAGACTGGTAATTTAATTGTAAAATATGTTGATAGAGAAGGTAACGAATTATTAAGTGATGTTACTAGTACTGAATTAGTTGGTAAAGAATATTTAACTAATCCAGAAGATATTAAGAACTATAAGTTATTTGATATTGAAGGAGAAGAATCTGGTAAATACATTGACGGAACAATTACAGTAATTTATGTTTATGATAAAGTAAGTAGTGAAGAAACTGGTGAAATTACTCCACCTAATACAGGAGTTTCAACTACTAATTCAAGTCTTTTAATACTTTGCTTACTTGTTATTAATACACTTGGTGTTTTGGCAATATTAGGAAATGATAACTAAGATAGATTTTTAGTAAACAAAAGAATTCCTTATGGAATTCTCTTTGTCTTTAAAGAATAGAGGGTTTTAAATGAAAAAGAAAATATTTGGAATTGGAATATGCTTATTTATTTTTGTATTAACTGGATTAATATTCTTTAATACTAATTCTTTTAAGGAAAAAAAAGAAGAATATAATAAGAAAAAAATTACGGTAAAGTATGAAAAAATAGCTAATAATGTTGAAGAGACTAATGTTATTTTAGAATATCAAAAGCAATTTAATAATGATGATATATTAGGTGAATTATCTATTTCTAATACAACTTTAAAAGTACCTGTTGCTCATAGTACTGATAATGAATATTATTTAAATCATTTACTTGATAAGAGTTATAATACATTAGGTAGTATATTCTTGGATTATAGAAATAATATTACGGATAAAAAAATTATTATCTATGGTCATAATTCACAAAATGTTGTGACAGAATTTCAATTGTTAGAAAAATATATAAATAAAGATTATTATGATAGTCATAGTGATATTTATTTAAAGACTGTTGATGATGAATATCATTATAAAATATTTTCTGTTTATATAGCAATTACAGATTATAGACATGTTAATTTAAAATTAGCTGGTGATAAGTATGTTGATCATTTATCTTGGTTAAAGAATCAATCTATATATGATACAACTGTAGAAGTAAATGATGAAGACATTTTAATTTTACAAACGTGTTACTATAATCCTGTAGGCTCATATTTAATAGTAGCAGCTAAAAAAATATAAAAAAATAGGTTCATAGTGAACCTTTTTTTTGTGTTATTTTTTTTCTTTATCTAACAATAGCCAGTATTGTTTATATAGTTTTTGAACACCATTTTCTAAGAAGTAATAATAAAATATGTATGGTATAAAAAGTATAAAAGTAGCTGCAAATAATAAATATAAATAAATATTATTAATTAGTAGTCCAAATAGTAGAAATAGAATAGTCATACTTCCTACAAATACTGTTACTATTAAGTGTACTAATCTTTCATGTTGAAAGAATTTTATTTGAGTTAGATGATTATTAATAGTTTGACTTAAGTTTGTACTTTTTTCATTAGAAATTATGTTGTTTATATCATTTAAATATTCTTTTAAATTATCTTTCATATTTACTCCTTAAATTTTATTTGTAAGAGATTCATTTTCAAAATCTTCTTCCATTAATAATTCGTGAATTTCTTCTTCTTTTGTATCTAGATATACTTCTTCAATACGATTTACACTGCATTTTTCGGCTTTAATTATAGAAGCAACTTTATCTACTGTTTCTTCTAGATCATCATTTATGACTACATAGTTATATTTAGTTACTTCATTTATTTCTTTATATGTTTTATGGAAACGTTCTATCAATTTATCATTACTGTCAGTATTACGTTTTTTTAATCTTTTTACTAATGTTTTTATTGATGGAGGCATAATAAATATAAATATAGATTCTGGTAATAATTTTTTGATGTTACTTGCACCTTCAATTTCAATTTCTAGAATTACATCTATTCCTTGATCAAGTTTTTCTTTTATAGCTTTTTTTGGAGTTCCATAATAGTTACCAACGTATTCAGTATATTCCAAAAAATAGTCTTCTTTTATTTTTTCTTCAAAATCTTCTTTAGTTACAAAATTGTATGTTACACCGGGAATGTCATTAGCTCTTTTTGGTCTTGAGGTAGTTGAAACTGAAAGCCAAAGATTTTTTTCTCTTTTTAACAATTCAGCAATTACCGTTCCTTTTCCGCCACCAGATGGTGATGATATAACTATTACTTGTCCTGTTTTTTTACTCTTAATCATTTCCTTCTCCTTTTATTATTCTTTGATATTCTTGGTTTACTAATTTTTCTTGATTATCTTCTGTTAAAGAATATATTTTAGTTGTTTCAATTTCAAACTCTAACATTGAATCTTTTTCTTTACTTATTTTACTTATTAAAGGAATATCTATTTCTTTTTTGATACTATTTAGATAAGAGCTTCCTTTTTTATTTAAACCTAGAATTCTAATGTAAGATATTTTTTCGAACTGATTCTTTTTTTCTTTCGTAAAGTTACATAATATATGTAGTAACATTCTTGACAATTTGTTGTAAGTGTATCTTTTACTTTTTATACTATTAATTAATTCTTCATATGATGTTGTTTTTATAATGTTTTTCTTTAATAATTTGTCTATTCCTTCATCTACCATGTTATAAATAGATAGGTCATTTTCAGTAATTATTTTATATTTTAGATATGGGAAATAATCATCTATATAATGAAGATTATTTAAGTATTCAATAGAATATTTTGGTACTTGATTTGAGATATTTTCATTTTCTTTTAAAGCTTTTCTAATAGCTGTTGCGGCTGAGATAGTACCATTTATATCTTCATCATGGTAGTTAGTAGTCCTTTTTATTGTTTCTGGAACTATGTTATAGTTATTTTTTAAAATTGTTTTTATGTAGCTAACTCCTAGTAGGTCGTTTGGTGTTTTTATACTTTCATTTGTTAGATCTTCAATGGCTTTTGAGATAGCAGTTGGATAATTTTCTCCGAACTTAGAATATATTTTTACTAATTTGTCAAAATCAGGATTATCTATTTGAGTTTTAGCAATTAAATTTAGTGTATCAATATTATCTGATTCACTACCAAAGACAAGTTTTTTAACTTTTAATTTTTCTAGTAAAGTTATAGCGCCATAGCTAAAATAGTCAGCACTTTGAGTTGCGAAAGGAAAGGGTAGTTCAATTACTAAGTCACAGCCTGCTTTTAGAGCTATTTCAGTACGTTTCCATTTATCAATTATAGAAACATCACCACGTTCTGTAAAATTTCCTGTCATTACTAATACTATTATGTGATCTTTATATTTTTCTTTTATTTTATTTATATGATATAAGTGACCATTGTGAAATGGATTATATTCCGCAATAATACCGATACTTTCCATTTTTATACCTCATTTCTTGTTTAATATTTTAACATAAATAATAGTAAAATACAATTTAGAGAAGAGTTCTTTTATTTACATATTTAATAGTATGATGTATAATTTATTTGAATAAAATTAAATGATAAGTTAAAATTAAAGAGAGTTTTTGTTAAAAATAAATGATTGGGTGATTGTATGAAAGTTATTATGGTTGCGGGAGGTACTGGTGGTCATATATATCCGGCTATTTCTATTATAAATAAAATTAAAAAAATGGAGCCGGGTAGTGATATTTTATATATTGGAACAACAGATAGAATGGAAAAGGATATTGTTCCTAAACTTGGTATTAAATACGTTGGCATTGAAATGTCTGGAATAAATAGAAGTAATTTATTAAGTAATTTTAAAGTTTTGGGTATGTATAGAAAAGCTGTTAGTAGAGCTAAAAATGTTATAAAAGAATTTAATCCTGATATTGTCATTGGCGTAGGTGGATATATTACTGCACCTGTTTTGTATGCGGCTCATAAATTAAAGTATAAGACTGCTATTCATGAACAAAATTCTATTCCTGGTCTTTCTAATAAATTCTTATCTAGATTTGTAGATAAAGTTTTTGTGTCTTTACCTGGCAGTGTAAATTATTTTTCTAAAGATAAAGTTGTTTATACTGGTAATCCTAGAAGTGAAGAAATTATTTCTACTAAGAAGGTTAATAAGGAAGAATTAGGATTTGAAAAGAATAAGAAGTTAGTTGTTATTGTGATGGGTTCTTTAGGTTCAACTACAATTACTAATAGATTAAGGGAGATTATTCCTGGTTTTAGTAATAAAAATTATCAAGTATTAGTTATTACTGGAAAAAATTATTATGATAAGTATAAAGATATTAAGTTGAGTTCTAATATAAAAGTTGTACCTTTTATGGATAATTTAATTGGTGTTATGAAAGATACAGATTTAATTGTATCTAGAGCAGGGGCATCTACTATTGCGGAAGTTACCGCTATTGGACTTCCTGCTATATTTGTTCCTTCACCATATGTTGCGCATAATCATCAATATATGAACGCTAAAGAATTAGAAGAAGGTTCAGCTTGTAAAATTCTTTTAGAAGAAGATTTTTCTAAAGAAAATTTAATTAAAATGATAGATGAAATATTAAATAATAAAGAATTATATGATAAAATGCATAGTGAGAGTAAAAAGTTTGGTATTGATGATTCAGCAACTAGGATTTATGGAGAAATTAGAAAGTTATTATAGGTGAGCATGATGAATGTAATTAGTGAAATAGAAAAATTAGATATAGGACGAGTAGAGGCAAATGTTAGTTTAAGTAAGTATACGACTTATAAAGTTGGTGGTACTGCTTTAGCATTGGTTTATCCTAAAAGTGTAAAAAAGCTTGTTAGTTTAATAAAGTTTCTTACTGGTTCTAAAATAAAATATAAAGTAATTGGTAATGGTTCTAATCTTCTTTTTTCTGATAAGAATTTTAATGGAATAATTATTAAACTTACAGAATTAACTGATATTGAATTTTTGAGTTATAATAAAATTAGGGTTGAAGCAGGATATTTTTTACCTAAACTTTCACTTCTTGTTGCGAAAAAGGGTCTTGCTGGATTAGAATTTGCTTCTGGTATTCCTGGTACTGTGGGTGGCGCAATTTTTATGAATGCAGGGGCTTATAAAAGTGATATGGGTTATATAGTTCAAAGTGTTAGAGTGTTGACTCCAGACTGTAAGATTATTACTTATGAAAATAAAGAAATGGATTTTCATTATCGTAGTTCTTTTTTACAGAAGCACCCTGAATATATTTGTTTAGACACTGTTATTAAATTGAAGAAGGGTGATAAGGAATTGCTTGATGAGGTTATTAAAGAAAGAAGAGCTAGAAGAATCGAGTCTCAACCTTTAGAATATCCTTCTGCTGGATCAGTTTTTCGTAATCCAGAAGGTAACTTTGCGGGTAAACTTATTGAAGATTTAGGACTAAAAGGATATCGTATAGGTGGTGCCATGGTTAGTGAAAAACATGCTAATTTTATTATTAATTATGATAACGCTACGAGTGCTGATATTAAAAATTTAATAGATTATGTTCATGATAGGGTAAAAGATGAGTATAATATTGATTTAAAAATAGAACAAGAATTTGTAAATTGGGAGTAATTGATGGCTAAAAAGATAGTAAAAAAGAAAAAACTTAAATTAATACCTTTTTTAATAGTGCTTTTAATATTAGCGGGACTATCTTTTGGTGTGTATCAAGTTTTGAAAGTTCATATTAGGAATATTGTTATTAAGAATACTTCTTATTTAAATGATGACTATGTTATTGATTTAGCAGGTATTAAAGATTATCCTAGTTTTTATTTGACTAGTAGTACAAAGATAGAAAAGAATTTGAAAAAGAGTCCTTATATTATTTCTGCTAAGGTAAAGAGAAAATTTTATCATGTTTTAGAAATAGATTTAACAGTTAATAATCCATTATTTATTAATAACTCTTCAAGTACTGTTGTTTTTGAAAATAAAGGTACTGTTCCTGTTGATGAGGCTATTGATTTATTTAGGGTTCCTAGGTTAATAAATTATGTACCTGATGATAAATATGATACTTTTATTTCTAAGATGTCATTAATTGATAAAGGTATATTAGGTAAAGTTTCGGATATTGAATATACACCAAATGATTATGACAAAGATAGATTTCTTTTATATATGGATGATGGTAATATGGTTTATCTTACTTTGACTAAGTTTAAACAGATTAATTATTACAATGATGTTTTGGAACAGTTGGAAGGTAGAAAGGGTATATTATATTTGGACTCTGGTAATCATTTTCAAATTAAGGAGTAAGTTATGAAAACAAAAAATTGTAAAGAAATGTTAAAATATGGAATAATGTTTTTACTTTTCTTTTTGTGTTTACAGTTTTTTTATGGTTGTTTTAATGGTGATCAGATATATAATTTTGGCTTTAGTTATGCGATTAATAAAGGAGAAGTTCCTTATAAAGACTTTAATATGATTGTTACACCATTTAGTGCCTTTCTTTATGCAATTCCTATTTTACTTTTTGGAACCCATATAGTTGTTTTTAATCTTTTTCAAGCTTTTATGTTATGCTTGATGTTTTATTTTTTATTTAAATTATATGGCCAAAAGACTTGGTTGTTATTTGTTTTATTGTTTTTTACTTATCCAATACCTTTTCCTACATTGATGTTTCAAGGATATAACTTTTTTTTGTTGTTTGGAGTTATACTTTTGATTTATTTAGAAAAAACAAAAGCTAATGATTATTTAATTGGTTTTATTATTGGTCTTTGTTTTCTTACAAAACAAACCGTTGGTTTTGCTTTAGCATTGCCAAGTCTTTATTATATATTTAAAGATAAGAATTATAAGAAGGTTTTTAAAAGAGTGGGAGCGTTTTTGTCTATAAATATTGTTTTTGTTATATATTTATTAGTAACTAAAAGTTTTGGTCAATTTATTGATTTATGTTTTTTAGGAATATTTGACTTTACTAAACAAAATGGTACTATCTTTGATGTTAATTTTATTATATTTTTAATCGAAATTATTTTTATTTTTATATTTATAATCAAGGATAAAAAAAATATTAATAATTATTATGTTTTGGCATTTTCTATGATTTCTATTCCATTATTTGATTATTATCATGTTACTTTATTTACATATGCTTGTTTCTTTTTGTTAATTGAAAAAATTAAATTTAAAGAAGTAAAAAAAATGGAGTTTTGCAGTTTTACTTTAGCAACAATACTTTGTTTGACTTGGTTTTCCTTTTTTTATAATTTTAAATTTCCTAATATATCGTATTTTAATGGTTTTGAGTATAAAATAATGAGTAAGAAGGATGCAAAAAATACTAAAAGTATTATTGAATACATTAGTAATAATAAGGATAAGAATATTATTATATTATCAGATAATGCTTATTTTTTTAAGATTGTTGTTGATAGCTATATTAACTTTTATGATTTGCTTAATTATGGTAATCATGGTTATAATGGAACTAGCAAACTTATTGATAAAATCAAAACTGAACAGAATCCTATTTTTGTTATTAATATTAGTGAATATGAAGATAATTATAGGGAGAGAAAACAAATTAATAAAGATGTTATTAAGTATGTTTTAGATAATTATAAATTAATAACTACGAAGGGTGAATATGCTATTTATGGATAATATTAAAAATAATAAAATACTTTCTTTTTTCTGGTGTAATAAAAATATCATTTTTATTTCTATTTTTACATTTTTAATTTATATGTATTTAGGCTTTTATATTAATAATGGTGATCCTATTAATAATTATGGATTTAGTCACGCTATTAAATCTGGAGAAATTCCATATCGTGATTTTAATATTATTTCAACTCCTTTGTATGTATTTTATTGTTCAATATTTCTTTTGATATATGATGATTTTTTAATGTTTGTAATTGCTCAAACAATCTTAGTTACGGTTATGTTTTATTTTCTTTTTAAAACATATGGTAATAAAGCTTGGATAGTTCTTTTAGCAATGATAGTTTTGAAGTTTAAGGGATTTAGTGCTACATATAATTTATGCTGTTTAGCAATGTTTTCAATTGTTATTTATTTAGAAAGAGAATATAATGATAAAGATTATTTAATTGGTTTGTTTTTAGGACTTGCCTTTCTTTCTAAACAAACTATTGGTGGATTATTGTTTTTACCAACAATTTTATATTATTTTAAAACTCCCAAAAAAATATTAAAAAGATTTATTGGTTGGATAATTCCTTGTTTGGTATTATTTGTTTATTTAATACTAAATAATGCTTTGTTTGAATTTTTTAATTTATGTTTTTTAGGGTTGTTTGATTTTGGTGGAAATAATAAATACTTATTTA